>CAWFUF010000027.1:0-119343 GCA_963818775.1 uncultured Alphaproteobacteria bacterium
GTTCGCTTCCTCGACCGGCTTGCGCATCACGCGTGGCGAGCATCCGCACATTTAGCAGGCGCCATCGTGCAATACTGAATCCTGAAACCACCTCGTAGGGCCGATGAAGCCCACGGATCGGTACTTTCGGGTTCGTTCTTTCCCGAGTACCTAGTGGTGGTGGTTTCGCAATCGGCTGCGGGAGATGCCCTATGACTGACGCGAAGAAGGGGAAGCGAACCAGAGACGCCAAGGCGGTCGGTCGAACAAGCGACGCCGGGAAGTTGAAGCGTGTGATCTATGAGCGCCAGCTTGCCAAGTTGCATGTTGAGTTGGTCAAGTTGCAGCGGTGGGTGGTCCACAAAGGGATCAAGGTCTGCGTGGTGTTCGAGGGGCGCGACGGCGCCGGCAAGGGTGGGACAATCAAGGCAATTACTGAGCGTGTAAGCCCAAGGGTATTCCATCTGGTAGCATTACCAGCCCCGACCGAGCGCGAGAAGTCACAAATGTACGCTCAACGCTACATTGCGCACCTTCCCGCCGCTGGAGAGATCGTGATCTTCGACCGTAGTTGGTACAACCGTGCTGGTGTCGAGCGGGTAATGGGGTTCTGTACGGAGGAACAGGCGCAACGCTTTCTCCAGATCGTCCCAGAATTTGAGCATGTGGTTGTCGAGTCGGGTACGATCCTGCTGAAGTACTGGCTCGAGGTGAGTCACGAAGAACAGACCCGACGACTACAGGCGCGCATTAACGATGGGCGAAAAACCTGGAAGCTATCCCCCATGGATCTCGAGTCCTATCACCGCTGGATCGATTACTCGCGTGCCCGCGACGATATGTTCAAGGCGAGCGATACGGCCTGGGCACCGTGGTTTATAGTTCGATCGGACGACAAAAGACGCGCTAGACTGAATGTCATCCGGCACCTGTTGGACCATGTTCCCTACGAAACCTTGGCAACAGGGGACGTTATGCTGCCCAAGCGACAGCCTCCAGAAGACTACAGTGAACCAGATCATCCTCCTCTCAAGCACGTTCCAGAATATGACTGGACGGCAGAGAATTACCGATAGTCGACCTGACTGTCCCTCCGGGCACATGCTGAAGCTTTCTGAGGCGGGCGCCTGGCCGCATCGAGAGGGTGATGGAGCAATGCATTATCACCAAGACTGCGCGGCGGGCTTTGATGGCTTCAAGCCCCCGCTTCTACCGCGGTAACAGTGCCGCGCAGCGGGCCAGCGGAACGGATAATGAATTTCTCCGCTTCCACGATGAAGAAGAACAGGAGGCCACCGAATAGGAGCCAGGGCCAGACCCTGAGCGGGATCCCCTCGGTGCCGAACATCACCTGCAGCGGTGGCGCGTAGGTGAACAGAAGCTGCAGCACCACAACGGCGCCGATGCCGTAGAATAGATATCTGTTGCCGAGATGCGCCACGAATGAGATCGACGAATCGAGCAAGTAACGGCTGTTCAGCAGGTAGAAGACCTGCCCAATGGTGATCGCATTGACTGCGGCCGTCCGGGCGAGGTGGTCCGAGGCGCCTTGTGACTTCAGCCAGAAGAATGTCAGCAGCGTATACGCGAGCAGCGCCAGGCCAACAAAGGCGACACGCCAGATCCCGAAGCCGGTCAGGATCGGACGGTCGACGGCCCGTGGGAGCCGGTCCATCACGTCCAGTTCATGCGGTTCGAAGGAGATCACCAACCCCAACGCCACAGACGTGACCATGTTGACCCATAGGACCTGCGGCGCGGTGATCGGCATGGTGAAGCCGAAGAAGATTGCCACTGCGATAACCAGTGCCTGCGCGACGTTCGTCGGCAGCATGAACAGAATTGCCTTCTCGATGTTGTTGTAAACTGTCCGCCCCTCTTTTACGGCGGCCGTGATCGAGGCGAAGTTGTCGTCCGCGAGGATCATTTCTGCCGCCTCCTTGGTGACCTCGGTGCCCTTGATCCCCATCGCGACGCCGATATCGGCCTTCTTCAAAGCAGGCGCATCGTTAACGCCGTCGCCTGTCATCGCCACGATCTGCCGGTTTGCCTGGATCGCCTTCACCAGGCGGAGCTTGTGCTCAGGGCTCGCGCGGGCGAAAACGTCGACGTCGCGAACCCTATCCTGCAGTGTGGCTGTGTCCATCTCCTCGATCTCGGCACCCGTGATCGCCGTCGACCCATCGCCGATGTCGAGCATTCTGGCGATCGCCGCGGCAGTGATCCTATGGTCGCCGGTGATCATCGTGACGCGAACGCCACCGCGGTGGCACTCCTTGACCGCCTCGACAGCCTCTCGACGCGGCGGGTCTAGCAGCCCGATCAACCCGAGCAGAACAAGGTTTCTCGGTAAATCCGCTGGTGTGAGACCACCGTGCCCGACTTCAGGGTTGTCGAGCCATGCCAGCCCCAGGACGCGCTCGCCCTGGCCGGCGAGTTTGTCCGACGCCCGCGCGAAGTGTTCGCGATCAAGCGGCGCCTGCAGTCCGCCCGCAGTCTGGTGCCGGTCGCAGTGTTCAAGGATGACTTCCGGCGCCCCTTTCACGAGCAGCCGCGGCTCGCCATCGCTAGCCTGGTTGAGCGTCGCCATGAACCGGTGTTCCGATTCGAACGGAATAGCGTCGATCCGACGATACTTCGCCTGCTCGACCTGCCGCGTCATCCCCAGCTTGTTCGCAAACGGGTAGAGCGCCCCTTCGGTTGGATCTCCCTCCACCTTCCAGGTACCCTCTTGTTGAAACAGCTCCGCATCGTTGCAGAGCAGCGAGACGTGCCCCATCAACTCGAGAACGGCGTCAGGACCTGCCGGCTTTCCATCTTTCCTGATGTCGCCTTCGGGCGCGTAGCCGTCCCCTGTTACCTGATATGCCCCCTCCGCAGTCACGGCCGATACGACCATCATCTCCATCAGCGTCAGCGTACCCGTCTTGTCCGAGCAGATCCGCGATACCGAGCCGAGGGTTTCAACCGCCGGAAGTCGGCGGATGATGGCATTGCGTTGAGCCATTCGCTGGACACCGATCGCCAGCGTGATCGTGATGATTGCCGGCAAGCCCTCCGGTATGACCGATACGGCGATGCCAACGACCGCCTGAAAGATATCGACAAATGGCATGCCCAGCCCCCATCTGCCGTAAGCGAAGACCAGCACGCTCACCACCCCGAGGACGGCTGTAATCGCATAGCCGAATTTCTTGATCTGACGCAGCAGCGGCGTCTCGAGGGAGCCTACGCCGACGAGCAATTGGTTGATACGGCCGAGTTCGGTGTCGCTGCCTGTTGCGACCACCACACCTTTGGCGCGACCAGACACAACCATCGTTCCGGAGAACGCCAGGCTTTCGCGATCCCCGACGGTCGCGTTTGCAGGGACCGGGTCAGTCGTCTTTCCGGCCGGGACGGACTCGCCGGTCAGCGCGGCCTCTTCGGTGCGAAAATTATTGACGTCTGTCAGCCGGAGATCTGCTGGCACTTTGTCTCCTGATTCCAGCAGCACCAAGTCCCCAGGCACAAGCTGATCCGCTGGGATCATTCGCGCTTCTCCGCCACGTATGGTCCGCGCTTCCGCGGACAGCATGTTGCGGATCGAGTCCAGCGCCTTCTCCGCCCTTCCCTCCTGGATGAAGCCGAGCAACCCGTTCAGCATGACGACGCCGAGAATGATCGCTGCGTCTATCCACAGGCTGAGCATCAGCTTGGTGAAGCCCGCACCGAGCAACACATAAACCAGTATGTTGTTGAACTGCAGCAATAGGCGGGTGAAGGGCCCTCGTTTTTTGCCTTCAGGCAACTGATTTGGTCCGTATTTCTTCGCGCGGTTCGCGGCTTCTCCCAGATCGAGGCCCGATTCCGTGTTGGTGGCAAGCTGATTCACCACCTCGTCGGCTGTCATGGCATGCCAGGTCGATACCGGACCAGCAGACCTGGCTGTCACCAATGTATCCATGGGCGCTCCCCGTGTTGCCCCGCTCGGATCCGCCGCATGGGCCGAGAGTCAGTAGGTCAGCTGGGCGGCGGTGCAGGGCATTGCCGTGCATCATCCGACTGATGCCGGGCAATGGCAAAGCGGCACGATAGCGAGCACCACGATCTGCGCCAAAAGCAGCAGGGGAAGCCCGCGACCCGTACGGTGTCGTTCGATATCGCAGTCGGTGTGTTTCGGCGCCAGCGCAGAGCAATTCGTGGCCCTTGCAGTTCGCGCACCCTATGGGGCCGCCGGACCCTGACGACGATAATGGGACCATGCCTCACGACGACATAGAGGCATCTAAGGGAGAAAACGAAATCAAAACCGACGACCACAACACGTGATAGGAGGCTGGCAGCCGCAGCTTAAGTTCGCCAAGGCCCGAACGCTAACGCCGCGTCGTCGATTGAGGTTCGGCTTGGCGTGTATCGATACGGTGCACATGAGGCAGCCAACCAACGATTTGGTGCGGCCTGTTCAGTTGCAAGAGAGCCCATGAACGTGCCACCAAAATATGGGAGGAAGTAATGGCATCAAAGCTTGCACTAGATCCGCGGGTCGATCCCCGTATCAAGGCAGTGTTCGCCACGTTCGAGCTTCCGACGCCGACGAGCGTAGCGAGCCGCGAGGAGATTCTCGCGGATGAGGCCACCGAGTCGACGACCGCCAAGGCCGCGGGCATGAAGACGTTCCTGGATGCCATGGATACGGAATTGATCGCGCCGTCGACAGGGCTGAGTGTCCACACGGAGCGGTTCACTTCTGGGCCCGACGGCAATTCGGTCAACATCCAGTTCATCCGGCCGGCGGATGACAGGATACTACCCTGCGTCTACTACATTCACGGCGGCGGGATGGCGACGATGTCCTGCTACTACGGCAATTACCGTGCCTGGGGCCGGATGATTGCAGCCCAAGGCGTCGCGGTGGCCATGGTCGATTTCCGCAACGCTGTTCGCGCTTCGACGGCACCGGAAGTCGCGCCCTATCCGGCCGGCCTCAACGACTGTGTCTCGGGCCTGAAGTGGGTCCACGCCAACGCGGCGAAACTGGGCATCGACACTAACCGGGTTATCGTCGGAGGCGAAAGCGGCGGCGGCAACCTGACGCTGGCGACTGGGATGAAGCTGCTCAAGGACGGCGACATCAGACTTGTCCAGGGCCTCTATGCCCTTTGCCCCTACATCGCCGGCGAGTGGCCACTGCCGCAGAACCCTTCCTCGACCGAGAATGAGGGCATCCTCATTAGCGTGCACCACAATCGCGGCGCCGTGGGCTATGGCATCGAGGCCTTCCGTGCGCGCGACCCGCTGGCCTGGCCAAGCTTCGCCAAGGCCGAAGACGTCAAGGGCCTGCCGACGGTGGTGATCAGCGTCAACGAGTGCGATCCACTGCGCGACGAGGGTATCAACTTCTACCAATTCCTGATGCAGAACGGGGTGCACGCCCGCTGTCGCCAGGTGATGGGCACGGTCCATGGCACAGAGATTTTCATCTCGTGCTGTCCGGACATCAGCCGAAGCACCGCCAGCGACATCGCCAATCTGGCGAGGGGCTGACGGGGTTTCTGTTTGGCGAAAGCTGCGCCGCCGCGCCCAGCATCGCGGCATTCCTGGCCAACCAGTGCATGCTGATCGTGCTCGACTGTTGCGAACACGCCATCAACTCGACCGCCGTTCTGGTCGAGCAAATCCTTCGGGAAGCGGCCCGGATCGACATACCGGCGATCAGCCGCGAATGAAGGCGAAGGCGTGTATCGCCTGCCGGCACTCGAGGCGCCTGCCCCATCGCCCGCGCTGACCGCAGCGCAGGCGCTGACCTTCCCGGCCGTGCGATTGTTTGTCGACCGCGCGGCCGCCGGCATCGCTGCTTCAAACTCAGCGATGCAGACGCACCAGTCGTCGCTGAGATATGCCACAACCTTGACAGGATGCCCTTGGCGATCGAGCTGGCGGGCGGCCGCGTTGACGCATTCGGCACACGAGGTGTCGCGGCGCTGCTGGATGATCGGTTCCACCTACTGATGCACGGCCGGCGTACGGCTCTTCCGCGGCACCGAACACTCGGTGGCACGCTCGATTGGAGTTTACGAATATCTGCCGGAGCAGGACCGCTCGTGCTGCGCCGTCTGTCGATCTTTGTCTTTGGTTTGAGCCGTGACATGGCCTGTACCATTGCCAGCGATATCGGCACATCAGAATCCGATGCCGTCGAGGCACTCGCCGGCCTGGTGGCCAAGTCACTGCTGAATGCAGATGCCAACACATCTGTCCGGACGTATCGGCTGCTCGAGACGACACTTGCGTACGCACACGCAGAGCTGCGGCAGACCTCCAGCGTGAGGAAATTGCGTGCCGGCACGCAGAGCATCTCGTGCATAGGTTTGCTACCGCAGAAGCTGGCATATTCCCAACGCCAGCTCCTGGTCAGTTCGCCGATTTCACCGCCCTTATTGACGATGTCCGTGCTGCTGTCGCCTGGGCCTCCTCGCCGGACGGTGATGTCGCGATCAGAGTCGCGCTTATGGCGGCAACTGCGCCGCTGTGGATCCGTTCGTCGCTGTACGCGGAGTGCCGCAACCATGTCGAGCGCGCCCTGGCGAGCGAGGTGTTGGCCAACGGTCATTACACGCGGCAGGAGATGCAGCTCTCCGCTGCGCTTGGCGCAGTGCTGACCTACGGCCAAGGATCTGGTCAGAGCGCCAATTCTGCCTGGGCGCACGCATTCGCCCTTGCGGAGCAATTGGGCGACACTGAGTATCGGTTACGCGCCTTGTGGGGACTGTGGATCAGCCGTTTCACCGCGGAGAACTGACCAGGGCCTCGGAGGTCCAACAGGCCAGCCTCCCCGCTGTCGTCGAAGCGCATGGACCAACGGCGGAATGTCCGCTGGCTAACGCCGAGCAGCGCTGCCGCGTCGATCTGGTTGAGTTCACTGGCCTCATAGCGGTCGAATGAGGAAGAGCATCAACCCGGCGACCGTGCTCTGCCGGTAGCACAGATCTGTCCGGTGGTTGGGGCTCTTTGGAGGGCCCTGATGCGCCGGACGGAAGCCCTGCAGGGTGCGCGAATGATCAAGTTCCGGAGCGTATATCGGACATTTACTTCCGTAATCATGTCCAGCAATCGGAGCATTGTGATCCACGTCAACGGCCGCGCTCTCGTTGTGCCGCCGCAAGCGTGCTGCCATGGTCTCGCACTCAGCCGCAAGATTGAGCGCGTCGCCCAGTTTCATCGGCAGCCGCCGGCAACGTGCAGCATGATCGACCTCGGCGGCGACACGACCGGCAATGGCATCTCCAAGCTGGTGTTCACCACTTTGTCCGCAGTGGCCGAAAGACGAGTGCGACCGCACGTGCAAGCGGATCACCGAGGTGAAGCGCGACCTGGGCGGCACGCCGCCATTCGGATGGCGCATCGGCGAGTTGGGCGAGTTGGTGCCGACGTCTGAGCAACAGGCGGCGATCCGGCGGATGCGCGAACTGAAGGAATCAGGGGCAAAGTACTAACCGGATAGGACGCCTGGTGGATGTGGTCCTGCCCGCGATTGAGCGCAGGGCGTGGTAGCCGTTGGCCGAGCTTGCGAAGCAAGCGGCAGAGTTTGCACTGGATCGACGAAAGGCAGATGTTGCGCGGCAACAAACGCGCTGGGAGGACTGTTGAATGATAAGGCCAAATAGCCTGTCGCGACGCGAACTGTTGGTGGGGGCCACCGGAGCGTGCACGGCGCTGGCGGCGCCCTCGGTGATGGGCTCAGCTCGGGCGGCAACGGCGCTCAAAATCGGACATCTGACTGATGTGTCCGGACCGTACAGCGCGAACTCGGGCGCGGTGTCGATTGCGTGTGCGCGCCAAGCGATCGAGGATTTCAATCCGACGAGCAAGGGCATGGTGGTGGAATATCTGGTGGGCGATCACCAGAACAGTACAGACATCGCGCTCAATATCGTACGCGAATGGTTCGATCGCAGTGACGTGGACGCGGTGCTGGAGGTCAACAACAGCGCCATTGCGCTGGCGCTGAACAATCTCTGCACCCAGAAGGACAAGGTGCACCTGAACTCCGGCGCGGTGACAGCAGACCTGACCGGCAAATCGTGCTCGCCGAACATGGTGCATTGGACCTACGACAGTTGGATGCTGTCGCACGGTCCGTCCACGACGTTGACCAAAGCGGGGTTCAAGACCTGGTTTTATGTCGCGCCCGACTATGCATTCGGCGCCTCTCTGACCCGGGATTCATCGGCCGCCGTGGAGGCAATGGGCGGCAAGGTGCTTGGCGTGGCAAAGCATCCATTCCCGGGGGTGACAGATTTCTCCGGCTTCCTGCTGACCGCGAAGGCGAGCGGGGCACAGGTCATCGCGTTTGCCAACGGCGGCGCAGACATCGTCAATTGCATGAAGCAGGCGCGCGAATTCGGGCTGCCGCAGAGCGGGATCAAAATGGTGGCGCTGGCGGCGCAAACGACGGACCTACACGGCATGGGGTTGGAGGTCGGTCAAGGGCTGCTGATGTGCTTGCCGTTCTACTGGGATCTTAACGAGCGTACGCGGGCCTTCACCCAGCGGGTCTTGCCGAAGACGCAGCCCGCCTATCCCAGCGTGACGCACGCCGGGGCCTATTCGTGTCTGCTCCACTATCTAAAAGCCGCCGAGGTGATGGGCGGGTCGGACAAGGCGAAAGCGTCCGGCAAGGCCGTGGTGGACATGATGAAGCAGCTTCCGACCGACGACGATGTGTTGGGCAAGGGCGTGGTGCGGCCGGACGGGCGGAAGATCCACACGACCTATCTATTCGAGGCGAAGAAGCCGGCGGACAGCAGGTGGCCGTGGGATTATCAGTTTGTTACCGACACGATCGCCGCGGAGCAATCGTTCCGCCCCTTGACCGAGGGCGGCTGCCCGTTCATCAAGCTTTAGCGGTTACACAGATCGCACGTTGTCGTGCATTGCGCAATTGTCGCTTGGAACGAGAAAATCCAGTTGTCGGGCTGCCGCTGAATTGAGTGCACGTAGCTGCCGCGTTGGCAACCCTTGAAGGGCAGACACGTCTCATTCCAAAAAGCGGTACCGGCCCACCGCCTTGCCGCCGATCACCGGCTGTCAGCGCTGAATCTATTGACGCCGTCGAGACCTGTGCGCAGTCCCGCCGCAACCCGGAGGTGGGCACGCAGCATACATCCATATTGATGGTTTCGGTGTCGTGCAGCCCTCTGGACTATCCGAAGCGGAACCGCTGACGACCGAAGAGGCTGAGCGGATCGAGGCTGCGTTTTGGGAGCGACTCCGATCCAGGGCCTGCAGGGCGAGGCAAGCGGCAAAGTGAGCGAGACAGCGGTATGGCGGGCGCGATCCCGGTAGTCTGCTGCCCGCAAGGTACGGTGAACAGCGGCGTCGTGTAGTCTGCCGCCGGGGGGCAGGTCGTGACGCGATCGCCGCTGAGTTCCGCCACATGCGTAAGGCGGCGTCCCCCGGCAGCATCATCAGCCTATGGCGCTGGCCTGCGCGTGGCTGAGGTCGCGGTACTCAAGGTTGCCGATATCGACAGCGAGCGCATGCTGATCCGGGTCGAGCGTGGCAAGGGTGCGGCGGTGCCGTGAGGCGACAACCGAACGGGCAGCCGCGGACTCAGCGGATCTACCAATCTTGGATGGCGATTGGAGTTTCCGGCAGGCCCGCTACTTCACACGCCTCACGACCCCCGCGGTACCAGTAAACGTTCGTGTGACCGAGCGCGACCAGACGCAATGGAAGGTTGCGGCCTTGGTAGCGCTCTGCGTTCCAACCCATGACCACCACGGGCAACTGGTCACCATGGGTCAGTTCCTGCATCTTGCTTTCAAGCCGGCCCTGGTACTCGTCGGTGACGCTGCCGCCAACGCCGACACCCAAAAGTCCGATTGCGCCAGGCACCAACTCACCCCAGGGTATGCTCGCGTCTATAATCAATGGTTTGCGCTCTTCCAGCATGATGGCCAAGTCATGCGCCCCAATGGTGCGAGCACCCGGCACAGTCGTCGGCGTGTGAGCTTTGTAATGGGTATGCAGCACCTTATCCGATGGCACATTGAAATCGGCGTCCTCGTCGGCGTGATCGCGTATGCCGGCTTGCCGCAATCCATCGCGCATACGGCGACCTGTGCGACAGCAACGGGGCTTGTTAGCTTAGCCTGGTAATATGAGCGCGCGGTAAGCGTCGGCCAGAGCCGAATAACTTCGCCGGCGTCTGCGCGAGCCTCCTCAGTGTGGTCGCCGAGCGCTAGCGCGGCAGTTCGCGCAGCGAGTATGTCGGAACGCAGGCTCGCCCCAACGCCGTTGCTTGGATTGGCAGCGAGTGACCTCTGGAACCAGGGGATGGCCTCATCGTAGCGATCGAGGAACAACACGGCCAATACCGCCATAGCGTCGGCGCCGGACGCGGTGGTAAAGTCCGAGGAGGCGCAGCTTAGCAAGGTCCTCGTCAGTGCGGTTCCCGTGGATCGATCAGGCTTTTCATCGCGTGTTCGGAGGCCCGATCGAATACAGCCGGAAGGCAGCATGTGGTAGAAGGGCCGTTTCTAAGTCTGGGCTTTCTGCGCGGTGATCCAGGTCGTCACGTCGCCGTAGTGGTTGGCGATGTAATACTCGGCGATGTCGTCCGCGGTAGTGTTCCAGACGCCGTCGTGGCCCAGGATATACCGCAGTGCCTCATCGAGGTATTTCGCCGCATTCGGGCGCCCGATGTTGTGCGGATGCAGCGAGAGACACATCACACGCCCGCTTTCCGCGCCTTCGCGGTAGAGCGTGTCAAACTGGTCTTTGATCATTTGCAAGAAGTAATCCGCTTCACGGTTCCAGGCCAACATGCCCGCGTCATTTGTCTGGCCAGTATAGGGAACATAGATGAACTTCTGGCCGCCTCGCACGTTGATCGGCCACGGCTGGTCATCGATGATCCAGGACGTGTGATAGAGGCATCCCGCCTCCGCCATCAGATCATCAGTTCTGACAGTGTAGCCCGCACCTCCGCCAAGCCGTCCTTTCAGGCGTTTGCCGGTCATCTGCTTCAGATGCGTGATGAAGTCCTGCCAGTACGTCCGCTCCTGCTCTTCAGTATAATCGTATATCGGCCGGCTGTTATACAGGCCATGCGCCATGTAATCCCAGTTTGCGGCGACCATGGCATCTCTGATTTCGGGGAAGTGATCAAGAATTTCCAGATTAAGACAGCAACACGCGCGGACCTTATGCCTGTTCAACACGTCGAGCATGCGCCAGAAGCCAACGCGATTGCCGTAGTCCATGCGTGCGTAAAGCGGAATGTCTGGTTGAGTCGGCCTACTCTCCGGCATGTACTCGAAGAACTCCATGTTCGGCGCGACCCAGAACGCGACCCGCGCGCTGCCGGGCCATCTGATGACGGGGCGTTCGGTGATTGGCGCGTAATCGAATCGGCCAGGTGCGAGAGTCATGTCGTGTTCTCCGTTCGCCTGCGATGCATATCCATTCGTCAACGAAAGGGGTGCGGACGCTATCCTGACCGTGCCTTGAACCAGTCGATGATCTCGCCACCCGTCGCCTTCCAGACGCCCCGGTGGGCGCAGATGTGGCCAAGCACTTCATCCAGGTGCCGGATGCGCCACGGCTGGCCCATAATCCACGGATGCAGATGGAGCACCATCAGGCGGCCCGTGGTCTCGCCGTCGGCGTAAAGACCATCGAACCAGTCTCGCCACAGCAGGTTAACCTCGTTGATGGTCCGGCGGCCATGGATGTGAATGTAGTTATCGTCGAGATACTGGTTCACCCCGAGCGAGTATAGTTCCCCAGTCCTGGACGTCATCTTGTAGGGCTGCTCGTCGTTGCCCCAGTCGCAGACGTAGCGGATGCCCTCGGCGGCGAGGAGGTTGGGTGTGTTCGGGGTTTCTTGGAAGTCGGGCCCGGACCAACCGATCGGGCGCTTGCCCGTCGCCTTCTCGACGGCCTCGATCGAGGCGCGGATGTACTGGCGTTCATCTTCCTCCGACATGCCGGTGTGGATGATCTGGCGGCGGGTAAGGCCGTGCGCGATGAACTCAGCGTCGCGCTTCCGGCCCTCCTTGATCAGGAACGGATAGTTGTCGGCGATGGCCTTATCGAGAGCCAAAATAGGTTTGATGTCGTACTTGTCCAGCGCGGCCAGAATCCGGAAAATCCCGACCCGGTTACCATACTCGTGATTGCCGTAGCCGCCGATATCCGGAAAGGCCGGCTGGTTGCCGGTCCACAGGCCTTCTGGGCCACCCATGGGGCTCACGGGCAGCGGCGTGCCGGGCGGAACCTCCCAGTCCCAGTGCTCAAGGTTTACAATAATCGCGAGGGCGACGCGGGCATTGTCCGGCCATCTGAGGACAGGGCGTGCGACAATGGGGGACCAGGGATAAAAATCCTGATCCATACCGTAGGTTCGCGTTGCGGGCACGGCACAACTCCCTTCCCTAGGGCCAAATGATCCGGCGCCCGACTATGACAGACGAGAAGACCGCTACAAGTTTGGCTAGCGGCGGACCTGAGGCCGGTTTCCTCCGACGAAGCTGTTTGCCTTGTTGCGGCCGGAGCCATCATGGTCGGATAGATGTTGAGACTCATGCATTCGCCCAGCTCATGCGAAATCTGGAGTCCCGAATTATTTCGACCCCAAATACTCGCTGCCGCACGCCGGGGGTCCCGGAGGGCCTTGGGTTCGCAGAGCTGGATGACACAGCCCTGACCGACCCCGCCGTCGCCTTCGTGTCACGTGATCGAAAACACGGCGACGAGCACGCGCGCGCACCGGCCGCCTGGCCGGGCACCCACGGCATCCAGGGCCGATTTTCTGTGATTCGGCTTCGAATGGTGACCCCCTCCGTCGCGTAAGTGGGGCAAAACCGCGGGCGAGTAGGTTAAACGGGTTGTCCGCGGCAACGGATGAGGTCTGGGAGGTAAGGAACGACCGGTGAGTGGCTGGTCCGCAACCGTGCACCGAGATAATCCCAGAAAGCGATGCCGAGTTTGGTGGCTGTGTGCATCAGGCCGAGGAAGGCGTCGCGACAGTCGCGCCCGGCATCGCTGTGGGTACCGCCGCTGATCTTGCGCTTGATGACGTGACAGCGGATGTCCCGCTCGGAGCCGTTGGTATGCAGCGGGATTTCCGGCCTCTCGAGGACGGCGAGCAGTTCGGCCTTATTGGCGTGCAGCCGCAACAGCAGGCGATCGAGTGTGGCAAAACCAGTGCGGCGACAGAAGATGCGATCGAAGCGGGCGCGCATCTCGGCGCGGCGTCGGACTGTCGGCGCCGCGCAATAGGTCTTCAGATCGGCATAGAACCACCAGATGAGCCCGCGGACGCGCTGCTGTGCGTTGCGGTGCAGCTCGGTGAAGGTGTCGAGCTTATGCACCAATCGCTCTGCGTGGATCCAACACAGCGCATGTCGGCCAACGTCAAATTGACCGGCATCATCGCTGACGACGACGGTGTTGCGCAGGAAGCCGTGGGCATGAATGCTGCCCCATAGTGCGCCCTCGGTCGCGATCTGCACTGGGTCTGGAGTGACGTGCAGAGCACTGATGCCGAGGCGGTCGAGATGCGCCTGCCAGGCGAGCTGGTTGGCGAAGTGTGCCCGGGGCTGCGCCGCCAACTGGCTGATCACGGGACCGGCAAGCGAACGGCCACGCATGTAGCTCAAGGCCGCGTCATTGATCACGTAATCGGTGTGTCCGGCGCGCAGGAGATCGAGAAAGTTCAATCGGCTCTTGCTGGCCCGCGTGGCGAACCAGGTGAAGCGGTCGTTGCCAATCTGGGTGCAGAAGCCATTCTGTCTGGCGTGGCGCGCGCCGGTATCGTCCACCGTGATCCAGGCCGCCGTACGCAGGCCGGCCCGCAACACGTCGCGGTTTTCGGCAAGAAAGTCGTCCTGACCATCAATCAGCAGACGCATCACTTGGCGCTTCGAGATGCTGATCCCGACGGCGCGCAATTGCGCGGTTAGCCCGTCTTCGCGGATTCGCGGGTTTTTCGGTTCGGCACCCGTTGCCGATCAATGAGTTGGCCGGAAAGGTCTGCACTACAGCAGGTGGCGAGTGACGGAGCCGGTGGCGATGCGGGGTGATGGCTGTGGTGGCAATTGGAGCCTGAGCTGCTGGATCAGGAGCCTGAGTTCCGGCTCCGGCTGGGTGTAACGGGTCAGCAGCAGCTCCCGCCCGTCGGTCGTCGGCAGATGAACATCGATCATCTGGACGGCGGCAAACTTTTCGAGAGCGCTCCGCGCAGTCAGTCCTGGCGCCAACGCATGCAGGCGACGCTGCAGCGTGATCTGCAGACAGTAGGCCAGGAACGCTATGAAAATATGAGCTTCAATTCTGCGCTCTTCCTGATGGAAGACCGGGCGAATCGCCAGATCGCCTTTCAAATTCTTGAATGCCTCTTCGACGGCAACGAGCTGGGTATAGTATTGCCACAGCAGCGCGGGATCGTTCTCGGTGAGGTTGGTCCGCAGCAGATAGCGTCCTTCGCGCCGCCGGATCCGCCGCAGCTTCTGGCGGTTGAGGGTGTAGACGAACATGGAGCTTTCCTTGTCCATCTCGATATCGACCAGGCGCCATGCGGTGGGAGCGCGGGACCGTGCCGCGCCCAGCTTCATCAGCATCTCCTCGCGCGGGATTTCCATTGCGGCCAACTCCCGCAGCCGCTTCCACAGCCACTTCAGTTGGCGACTGCGCATCGCGCGTTCCTTGCTGGCGCGATCGACGCTCTCTGCGTACACATAAAGTTCGTCGTCCTCGGCCAGTAGTTTGACCTGGACACCCGCGCTGGCCTTCTGCCAAGGCTTGGTCAGGAGTTGCTTCTCCAAACGCGACAGACGCCCTTTCGGCGTTCCCACCAGATACTGCACCGGCGGATCGCTGCCGCGCATCTCCGCCAGCACCGCTTCGGTCGGAATGCCGCGATCCATCACCCAGACGCGCCGCGCGCGGCCGTACTGCCGCTCGATCCTGGCCAGGAACATCCGCAGCGTCGTGCAATCCGCCGTGTTGCCGGGCAGCACCTCGTAGGCCAAGGGCAGACCGTCCGTGGTGACCACCAGTGCGATCACCACCTGCGGGCAGTCCGGCCGCTTGTCGCGGCTGTAACCATGGCGACGCTTGTCGCCTTCCGCCACCTCCGAAGCGTTGATCTCGAAGTACGTGCTGGTCAGATCGTAGAGCAGCACATCGAAATTCGCACCGAACAGGTCGCGCCAACGCGCCATGAGATGTGAAAACAAATCCGCTTTGTGCCGCAACAGAAGGTCATGGCAGGCGTAAAGCTTGTGCGCCTCTGCCAATCCGAAGTCGGCCTCCAGCAGGTCGGCCATGGCACTCTTGCCGAACCAATCGCGATGCAGCTTCCACTCGCTGCCCGGCGCGATCAGCCGGTACGAGACCAGCACCTGCAGGACCTGATCCCATTGCGTGCCTTTGCGGCTCGGGGGAAGCCGGTCGGCCCAGAACCGGTCGAGTTCCAACTCCCGCCACAACTGCCCGGCGAGCCAACAGGCGCCCCATTGGCGCGGCCGGCATAGCCGCATGTCCGACAGGCGAAGTTGGACGACCGACGTGTCGGGCGCGATGCCGGCGCAGCGATCTTCGGGGAACAGCGCGAGTGTCCGCGGATGTCCCGCGTCGTCATCGAGTACCTCGATGGCCTTGCGCCACACCGCAGCCTGCGAGGAATTGATCTCCCCCAAGTACAGAACGTGACGCTGCACGACTCGGCCACCTGCAACTCGCTTGTTCTCGACCACACTCCAATAGTCGTGCGTCTTGCCGTCTTTCTTGCGTGGGGTCTTTCGCAGAAACATGACCCAACGAATTTAGCGGTGGCAATCTGCGCCTGGGAATAGGGTAGGTCTTCACTACAGCCGATTTCCGCCATTCTCAAACAATACTCTCCACAGATATCAAATACTTATCAAAGGCTGCGAGGCTGAAATCGGTGCATCAGAGAGGCGAATCCGCGAAGACGGGCTACCGTGCGCTCTGCAAATATCTCTCGCGCTCCTGGAAATCAGACTACACCGGCAATCCGCCGGTCCTTCCAGGAATTTCTATGCGTGGTCCCGCAATACATCTGCCGCTGTTGCCGAGTGAACTGCTAATCTAAAGCGCCACCATTGGCAGGAAGGCGCGGACCTGGTCGGTTCGCCGCGACGACCACCCCGCCGACCCCGTCGGAATGGCCATTGAGGAACCATCGGCGCGGACGGTGAACTCAACAACATGTTCAAGCGTACGGCGCAAGAAGGCCTATGGTTCATTGCCGGTGGCCTGGCCCAATGCCGCATCTATTCAAAGTATTTGGCCCTGCAGATCAAGGCGATGGAACTCGGGAAACTCGGGCCGATCTGAAGTAACGTCTAGAATCCGCTACGGCGCCGGGACATGACCGCTTCATTTTCGCGCCAACGCCTGCATCGTCCTACGCACGGGGGCCTTCCTTCCCGAAGACAGGGCGGTTTCCCTACCCGCATCACCACAGCTGAGACGGCAGCATTGCGCGGAGTTGGTCCGGCCACGCTTGCAACCTACGGCGGCAATGTTAGCCTCCATCAAAATCTGGAGGAAACGCAGCCAATGCTAAAATTGACCAGGCGGCGGGCCGGGGCCATCGCTGGCGCCACGATTCTGCTTCCCCGCTTCGCCAAGGCCGCCGAGATCAACTGGAAGTTCACCAGCTCGCAGGCCGCCGCGCATCCGTCCACGATCCGCTACATCGAAGCCGCCGAGCGGGTAAAGCAGAAATCCAACGGCCGGTTCGAGATCACCGTCTTCCACTCCGGCCAACTCGGCACCGACCTCGACACCTTCACCCAGGTGCGCATCGGCGGCGTGCAGATGATGGTGCTGTCGAACCTGCTGACCGCCACCGCGGCACCGCTCGGATCGCTGCCGAGCATGCCGTTCGGCCTGCAGGACTACAATGCGGTCTGGCAGGCGATGGACGGCAAGCTTGGCAAGCTGCTGCGCGCCGATCTGGAAAAGGCGGGTTATCTAACCACCGACAAGATCCTGGACAGCGGCTTTCACCAGATGACGTCCTCGTCGAAGCCGATCAATACGGTGGCGGACATGCAGGGCTTCAAATTGCGCGCCCCGCCGAGCCCGCTGATCGTCTCGACCTGGCGCGCCATAGGCGCCGCGCCTACGACAATGAATTTCTCCGAACTCTATACCGCGCTGCAGACCGGTGTGGTCGAGGGTCAGGAAGGGCCGCTCGTCTATATTCGGACCAACCGGCTGTTCGAAGTGCAGAAGTATCTGTCGCTGACCAGCCATATCTGGGATGGTTGGTACACGCTCATCAATCCGCGCGCCTTCGGCCGCCTTCCGAAGGACATGCAGGATCTGGTCATGGACAGCTTCAATCAGGCAGGCGTCGATGAGCGAAACGACATCGCCGGCCTGATCGACAAGACCAAGGTCTTCCTGGCAGAGAAGGGCATGATCGTCAGCACGCCGCCCGACCTGGTGCCATTCCGCCAGAAGCTGAAGGAAGCCGGTCTCTACAAGGAGTGGAAGGAAAAGATGGGACCCGAAGGCTGGGCCCTGCTGCAGGAGGTCAGCGGCCCGCTGGCCTGACCGGCCCGCAGCAGCGATCCTGAAGGTCGTGTCCTTGGACTCCATGACCAGTCCGCGCCCGCCGGCAGCACATAGTGCGGTCGCGGCGACGGCGCGGGCAATTGAACGGCCGCTCATGCGCTGTCTTGAGTGGCTTGCCGCGGCACTGGTGGCGGCGGATATCCTCATCCTGCTGATCGGCGTCATCGCCCGCTACGCATTCCGATCACCGCTGATCTGGACCGACGATCTGGCGCAGGCCGTGTTTCTCTGGCTCGGCATGATCGGCGCGACCGTGGCGCTGAACCGAGGCGAGCACATGCGCATGACGGCGCTTATCGTCAGGGCACCGCCGGGACCGCGACAGGGCCTGGAAGCGTTCGCGGCGGCGGCGGGCTTGCTGTTCCTGGCCGCGGTCATCCAGCCCGCCATCGAATACGTGCAGGAAGTAGCCCGGATCGAAATCCCAGGTCTGGGAATCTCCAAGGCGTGGCTAACGATGCCACTGCCTTGCGGATATGCCCTGATGATCATCGTCGGCGTCATCAGGCTGTTCCGCGCCTTCCCGATCGGCATTGCGTTCCTGCTGATCGGCCTGGCAGCGGCGACGGCATTGTTCATTCCGATGGCAGCGCCGTGGCTGGAGAGCCTGGGCAATCTGAACCTGATCCTGTTCTTCATCTCGCTCGTCGGCGCGACGGTACTTGCCGGTGTGCCGATAGCCATCGCCTTTGCCGTCGGCACCTTCGCCTACATGGTGTTCACCACCGACGTGCCTATGCTGCTGTTTGTCGGCCGGTTCTATGAGGGCATGTCGCACCTGATCCTGCTGGCGATACCGTTGTTTGTCTTCCTCGGACTGCTGATCGAGATGACCGGCATGGCGCGCGCGATGGTCGATTTCCTCGCCTCACTGCTGGGCCATGTCCGTGGGGGCCTGTCGTACGTCCTGGTCGGTGCGATGTATCTCGTGTCGGGCATTTCGGGCTCGAAGGCTGCCGATATGGCGGCCGTGGCACCGGCGCTGTTTCCCGAGATGATCAAGCGCGGATCGGAACCCGGCGATCTGGTGGCGCTGCTGTCAGCCACCGGTGCGCAGACCGAAACCGTGCCGCCCAGCCTGGTGCTGATCACGATTGGCTCGGTCACCGGCGTGTCGATCGGCGCACTGTTCACCGGCGGATTGCTGCCAAGTCTGGTGCTGGCTGTTGGCCTTTGCCTGGTGATCCGGCGGCGCTATCGCCATCAGGACATGTCGGGGATTCGCCGCGCGAGCATGGCCCAGGTGGGGCGCGCGTTCGTCATCGCGATACCGGCGCTGGCTCTGCCGTTCGTCATTCGCTTCACCGTGGTCGAGGGTGTCGCGACCGCGACCGAGGTGTCCACCATCGGCATCGCCTACACCATCATCGTCGGCCTACTGATCTACCGTCAGTTCAACTGGTCGCGGATCGTGCCGATGCTGGTGGAGACCGCGTCGCTCTCTGGCGTCATCCTGCTGATCCTCGGCGCGGCGACCGCCATGGCATGGGCGCTGACGCAGTCGGGCTTCTCGCAGCAGCTCGCATCTGCGATCGCTGTACTGCCGGGCGGCAAGTATACGTTCCTGGCGGTGTCGATCGTGGCGTTCGTGGTCCTCGGGAGCGTGCTGGAGGGAATCCCGGTGATCGTGCTGTTTGGGCCATTGCTGTTCCCGATCGCGGAGAAGCTGGGCATCCACGAGGTCCACTATGCGATGGTCACAGTGTTGGCGATGGGCATCGGGCTGTTCGCCCCCCCCTTCGGTGTCGGTTTTTATGCTGCAGGTGCCATTGGCCGCATCGATCCCAACCTTGGTATCCGGCCGATCCAGGCCTACCTGTTCGCCATGCTGCTTGGCCTGGTCGTGGTGGCGGCCATACCTTGGGTGTCGATCGGCTTTCTGTAATCAGCGGACGCTGCAGCTCGCGATTTGGCCGGAGAATGAACCCGCTCCGCGGCAGGTTTGGTTGGCGTGATGATGTGGCGATAATCTCGGCGACTTTCTTGCCTTGAAGGTCTTCGGGACAACACAGATCGATGCTTATCAGACTGCGGTGCGTCCGCCATCAACGAACAGATTGACCCCGTTGATGTAACTGCCGGCGTCCGAACACAGCAGCATCGCCGCGCCCACCAGGTCGTCCGGTCGACCAAGCCGCCCCGCGGGGATACGTTGCACCAACGTCTCACCCTCGACTGCCATCTGGTCGCGGTTGCGCGCGGTCAGGATCGCACCGGGTGCCAGATTGTTCACCGTCACGCCCTGACCGCCGAACTGGCGGGCAAGGTTCAAGGCCCAGTTGAGTTGTGCGGCCTTGGTCCCCGCATAGACGAACATCGCAGGGTGGGGCCGTTCCTGCTGCACGCTGCCGATGGTCACGACGCGACCCCAACCGCGTTCGGCCATGGGCGGCACCAGGGCCTGCAACAATTCCATCGTGGTGCGGAGGTTGACGACGATCTGGCGATCGAACCGTTCGCGGGAAATCGTCTGGAAATCTTCGGGCAGTTCGATGGAGGCGTTCAACACCAGGATATCGACCGGCGCCCAGGCGGTGACGGCGGCAGCAAGATGCCGACCGGCGTCGTCCCGGACGAAATCCTGGCCAAAGGCGGCAGCTGCTCCTCCCATCCTTTGGATTTCCTGGACGACGGCGGCGGCATCGCTGCTTTCCTCGGCCGTGTCGGCGTGATGGATGGCGAGACGCGCCCCGGCTCCGGCAAGCCCTAGGGCGATCGCGCGACCGATTTCGCGGCGGGCGCCGGTCACCAGGGCAGTGCGGCCGGTCAGGCGGAACGAGGCGAAGGGATCGAGCATCCGACGGCCCGTGTTATGACAAGGCAAAGCCTTCGTAGTTGCGTGCAGCCACGTTCTGGCAGATCTCGCGGTAACGGATCATGCCACCAGCGTAAGGCATGAAGACGCGCGGCTTACCCGGGATATTGGCGCCGAGATACCAGGAATGCTTCGCCATCGGCAGCAGCGTCCGATTGGCAACTTCATTGACCTCGCTCACCCATTTCTCGACTGCCTCGGGCCGCGCCTCAATGCGTTCGAGCCCGTTCGAACGCATGTGCTCGATGCAATCGGTGATCCAATCGGCGTGCTGCTCGATGGCCACCGGCATGTTGCACAACACCGACGGGCTGCCAGGACCGGTGATTGTGAACAGGTTCGGGAACCCGGCGACCTGGAGGCCAAGGTAGTTGCGTGGCCCAGCCGCCCACACATCCCTCAGAGCAATGCCATCGCGTCCCCGAATGTCCATACGCAGCAGCGGACCAGTCATTGCATCGAAGCCGGTGGCGAAGACGATGATGTCCACGGGATATTCGGCCTCGGTCGTTGAAATCCCCGCCTCCGAGATCCGCAGGATGGGTGTCGCCTTCACGTCAACCAGCGAGACGTTGGGTTGGTTGTAGGTTTCGAAGTAATCGGTATCGATTGGCGGCCGCTTGGCCGCGTAGGGGTGGTCGATGTCCGACAGGATCGCCGCGGTCTTTGGATCCTTCACGATGGAGCGGATCTTGCGCTTGATGAAATCGGCGGCTGTGTCGTTCGCTTCCTTGCTGACGAGCATGTCTTCGAACGTCGCACGGAACTGCAACCCGCCGCGCTCCCACGCTGCCTCGTAGATTTGTTCGCGTTCGTTAGGCGAGGTTTCGACTGCCTTGCGTTCCTCGAGTTTGAAGCCCATCCCGTTGTAGGTCTGGTGCGTCGTCGCGCGTATTTCCTGGGCATTCTCCCTGACATATTGCTTGAATTCCTGCGTCAACGGCGCATTGCGAGCGGGCACCGAATAGTTTGCGGTGCGCTGAAACACCGTCAGATGTGTCGCCTGCGCTGCGATCACCGGGGCCGCTTGAATGCCGGTCGATCCAGTGCCGATCATGCCGACGCGCTTGCCGTTGAAATCGACGCCTTGGTGCGGCCAGTGGCCGGTGTGGTACCAGTCACCCTTGAAATCCTGTAGGCCAGGAAATTTCGGCACGTTGGCGGTGGACAGACAACCGACCGCTGTGACGAGAAACTTCACGACAAATAGCTCGCCCTGCTCAGTGCGCACGCACCAGCGATTGGCTGCCTCGTCGTACTGCGCGGAGGTCACGCGGCTGTTGAACTGAATGTCGCGCTTCAGGCCGAACTTGTCTGCGACGAAATTCAGATATCGAAAAATTTCAGCGTGGCCGGGATAGCGCTCGGACCATTCCCACTCGTGCATCAGCTCTTGGGAAAACGTGTACCAGTAGACGTGGCTTTCCGAATCGCAGCGCGCGCCGGGATAGCGATTCCAGTACCACGTGCCGCCCACCCCGCCACCTGCTTCCAGTACCTTCACTGACAGACCGAGACGATCGCGCAGGCAAAGCAACTGGTAGAGCCCCGCGAAACCCGCGCCAATGACCAGCGCGTCGAGTTCGGTTGTCCGGTCAGCTTGGCCAGTTCGGAAATCCGCCACGTCGCTCATCCTGTCCCATTCTCCTGGGTGTCGGGGTCGCCGGAGCATCACTATGGCCCGGAGAGCGTTATACTCTTCGGTGCGATCATCTACTATTGGGTAGATGACGTCCAGCGCTCCGCCAGACGGAATGTCGGCCGGCCGTCGAAGCAACTGGCACAGGCCAATCCGACGACACATCATGGGATCGATTCTGAGCAGGCCCTTGCGACAAATCCGAGAACTCAGGCTGAGTCGGCGCGTTCAACGCATTGAAGTCAGTTCACGCCGATCGGCTAAACATAACGTCCATATATTCACCGAACGCTGCCGCCGTACTGCGCCTCCGGCGCTGCCTCCGTGACTCTCACGCACGCTTGCGTGCCCGCGCAGCTTTACCTCCCTCTGGCTACCTGGTCGGTTTCGGTGTCGTGCGGTACCTGACGCGACTACGCAATCACTTGAGCGCGAATGTCGCAGTCGCATGTGCGGCCGCGTCTACGCTGCAGGTGCAGAGAGGAAATCGTGCACAATTGGCGCCAGTTCATCCACCGACGTCATCAGGCCCAAGTGTCCGTCGTCGAAGATATGCAGCCGCGCATTGGGGATGAGCCGTGCGATGATCCGCGCGTTCACCGGCGGCACGATCGGATCGTCGGCGCCAGACATCACCAGCGTCGGTTGCCTGATCTGTGACAACCAATGAATGCTCGTCCAGCCTATGAGCCCGAACAACTGCCAGTAATAGCCACGTGTGCCGCCAGACTTCAGGACACGATGGAGCCCCGCAGCGAGTTCCGGGTTGGTTCTCAGACGCCCGCCATAAAGCGCAGGCGCGATGTCGGCCATGTAGTCCGGGTTGGTGAAACGTCGCGGCGTCAGCATGGACAGCAGCGCGGATGGTGCTCCCGGCACCATGATGGCACCCGTGCCGGTGCTGACCAGAACGACGCGGCGAATGCGATCCGCGTGCTGCCAGGCGAGCTGCTGGGTAATCGCACCACCAAGCGAGATGCCCAGCACATCGACCGTCTGGCAACCAAGCAAGTCCAGCGCCCGATTCAGTAGCGTCGCCAGACCACTTGGCCGATAGGGAATGCTGGAAGCAGGTGAACCACCGGTGCCGGGAAGGTCGATGCGGATCGTCTCGATGTCGCCCAAAGCCTGAGCAAATGGTTCGAGAAGTTCCAGGCTGGCGCCCAGACCATTGATCAGCAGCAGTGGCACCATGTCGCTTCGACCCGTGCGGCGAGCCACGCGCAGTAACTGGCCGTCCACGTCAAGGTTGAATAGAGCGGTCATTGCGTATCGATCAGTCGCTGAGCACGTAGGTGCCGGGCGCATCGGCTTGTGGCGGATAGTATGGATTGCCGAGTAGGATCGGCGCCGGTCGTGGCTGACCGGAGCGCGCCACCAGCCAATCGCGCCAGTGGCCCCACCAGGAGCCATCGTGCTGCCGCGCCGCCGCCAGCCACGCGTCCGGACCGGCCGGAAGCTGCGGATTCAGGAAATACTTCGCTTTGGCATTGCCGGGGGGATTGATCACACTCTGGATATGGCCGCTCGAACTGAGGACGAACTCCTTCCGCCCGCCCAGCATCTGCGTCGTCGCATAGCACGCCTGCCACGGCGTGATATGGTCCGTGGTGCCAGCGACGATGAAGCTGTCGCATGCAACCTGTGACAGATCGATCGGCGTTCCCGCGACGGTCATGCTACCAGGACAGGGCAACGGGTTGTGTAAGATCAGATCGAGGAAGTCACTGTGCAGCCGTGCCGGCAGCCGCGTCGTGTCGGCGTTCCAGTAGAGCAAGTCAAAGGCCGGCGGATCATTGCCGAGCAGGTAGTTGTTGACCCAGTAGTTCCAGATCAGATCATTTGGCCGCATCCACGCAAAGACCCTGCCCAGGTCATCGCCTTCGAGGACACCCTTGTGGCGTGACGCCGCACGCGCAGCCTCGATCCCTTCGCGCGTTATAAGGTGGCCGAGTTGTGATTCGATCGAGGTATCGAGCACCGTCACCAATAGAGTCGCGGCATTGATGCGCCGATCCTGCTTTGCCGCGAGATGTCCGAGCAGCACAGATGCCGTGATACCGCCGGAGCAGGCAGCCGCGACGTTCAGGTTCTCGCTGCCGGTAATCGCACGTACGGCATCGCTGACCTCGACCAAGGCGTTCACGTAGGTATCGAGACCCCAATCGCGCTGTTCGGCTGTCGGATTGCGCCAGCTTACAACGAAGACCTGAATGCCGCTGTCCAGCAGATATTCGATCACACTGCGGCCGGGGGCGAGGTCGAACAGATAGAACTTGTTGATCTGCGGCGGCACGATCAACAGCGGGCGCGCCAGCACCTGCTCACGCTTGGGCGCATACCGAATCAACTCTGCCTGGTCGCTGCGGAACACCACGGTACCACGCGTGGCGCCGAGGTTATCGCCGACGCGGAAGCCGCGCTTGTCCACCTGCGCCGGCAATCCACCATTCTGCGACCAGTCATCCAGCATGTGCCGCAGACCGTGCACCACGCTCATCCCACTGGTCTCGAAGCACTTGCGGACCGCAGCGGGATTCCCCAGCCATGAGTTGGTGGGAGCAGCGGCGTCGCCGATCTGCGACAGAGCGATGCGTGCCCGCTGCTCGTTCACTCGGTCGAAGCCGGCATTGGCAACCCAGCGATCGAGTGAATCGCGCCAGGCCAGATAGGCCTGCTGGATCGCGCGATAAAGCGGATTGCTGGTCCATACTGGATCGGCAAAACGCCGGTCCCCGCGCGCCGGTTCAATTGCCGAACTGCCGTTGAAGGCACGGAGTAGCTGACCGGCTAGATCGAACTGGTATTCCAGCGTGACCCAAGGATGCTGCAACATGTGCTGGGCGATCTGCTGGAACGCCGCGATTAGGTCGGCGGCGCCGAGCCCGACCAACGGGTTCAGGCCAAATCCTGCATCGACCGCCCCGGCATCCTCCGCCGCGCGCTCGGTGAGGTCAATTTGTGTGCTCATGGACTCGTCCCACTGTGCCACAGCCACGACGAAGTCGAACCAGTCTTAGGCCGTCGCGTGTATCTGCCGGAGTGCTTTCTTGTCCACCTTGCCGACGCTGGTGCGCGGAATGGCATCGATCAGCCGGATCGTGTCGGGCACTGCGTATTTCGAGATCAGGCCCTTCTCCGCGTAGCGGGCGACATGCTCCCGAAGCTGCTGTGGCGTCACACTATCCGTCAAAGCCGGCTTGAGCACGACAAGCGCGAGAGGACGTTCGCCCCATCGCTGATCGGGAATAGCAATGACTGCCAACTCGCTCACCGCCGGATGCTGCGAGAGCATGTCTTCGATCTCCAGCGACGACACCCATTCGCCGCCGGTCTTGATCACGTCCTTGGCGCGATCGGTGATCTGCACCCAGCCGCGTTCGTCAATCGTGCCGATATCGCCGGTGTGCAGATAACCACCCGACCAGAGCTCGGCCGAGGCGGTCGGGTTCTTGAAGTACGACTGCGTTAGCCAGGGCGCGCGGGCGACGATTTCTCCGGCGGATTGGCCATCGTGCGGCATCCGCTCCCCATCCGGGCCGACGATCTGCAGCTCGACCAGTGGGATCGCCCGGCCAGCCTTGCCGCGCATGGTTGCGTTCTCGGCAACATCGCCTGACTGCCAGTCGGGAGGGAGATGTGCCAGCGACAGGACCGGGCAGGTCTCCGACATGCCGTAGCCCGCGAATACATCGATACCGCGCTCGAGCGCCGCCAGTGCCAGACCTTGCGACAGCGCTGATCCGCCGATGACGACCTTCCAGCCGCGCATGTCCATGTCCTTTCCCTCCGGGCAGGTCAGCATCATGTGCAGCAGCGTCGGCACGCAGTGCGAGAAGGTAACCTTCTCCCGCACGAACAGCCGCACCAGCAACTCAGGCGTATAGCGACCGGGATACACCTGCTTCACGCCGAGCATCGTGGCGATGTAGGGGAATCCCCATGCGTGGACGTGGAACATTGGAGTGATCGGCATGTAGACGTCGCTACGATGGAAGCGTCCTTGCACGGGATTGGCACCGAATGTGGCGGCCACCGCCAGCGTGTGCAGCACGAGTTGCCGGTGCGAGAAATTGACTCCCTTGGGCAGTCCCGTTGTGCCCGTGGTGTAGAACGTCGTCGCGCGGGTGTTCTCGTCGAAGTCGGGAAATGCGAAGTCCGGTGAGCTGGCCGCAAGCAGTTCCTCGTATTCGCCCGACAGCTCCAGTGTCGTCGCCGGCCAGCGTCCGTCATCCGACAGCAGGACGATGGTGCGGACACGCTCGATGCGATCCCTGATGCTTTCCAGCAACGGCAGGAAGTCGGCGTGCACCAGCAGGATGTCGTCATCGGCGTGATTGATCGTGTAAAGGATCTGCTCCGGTGACAGCCGCACATTCACCATGTGCAACACGGCGCCCATGCTGGGAACAGCGAAGTAACATTCGAGATAGCGGTGGCTGTCCCAGTCCAGCACGCCGACTGTATTGCCTGGCCTGATGCCAAGATCGGTCAGCGCACTGGCCAGTCGGCAAACGCGCTGCCGTAGGGTCCGGTAGTCGTAGCGCACACGGTCGGCATAGACGATTTCCTGGTCTGTGGCGCTGGTCAGCGACGTTTGCAGCAGTGATTTGATCAGCAATGGATAGGTATATGCGGACGGCGTCGCCTCGATCAGGCTGTATGACATGTGTGCCTCCTGTTTTCTTGCTTCTTCCGGCCTTCAGAGAAGGTCGGGGTCGAACGTCGTGATGGATGTGCTGTTCACCGTTGACGCCAGCAGGCCCGTTGCCTGTGGCAGCACGTGATCGGTGTAGAACTGCGCCGACAGCAACTTGCCTTTGAGGAACCGCGGATCGCCTTCGCCGCGGTCTAGCTTTTCCGATGCGGCGAGGGCGGCCCTCACCATGAGCCATCCGCCCGCCACGGTCGCGAACAGAGTAAGGTACGGCGTTGCACCGGCCATTGCGCATGCCGGATCGCTGCCCCACGATTTGAGCAAATGCGTGGTGGCCATCTCGGCCGCATCAATGCCGTTCGACAACGCGGGCGGCATCGCCGGCAGGTCACGCATTTCGGTGATCAGCGCGTAGGCAGCGGCGCCTTGATCACGCACCAGCTTGCGGCCGAGCAGATCGAGCGCCTGAATGCCGTTGGTCCCCTCGTAGATCGGCGCGATGCGGGCGTCGCGATAGTGCTGCGCCACGCCCGTCTCTTCGATGAAACCCATGCCGCCATGCACCTGCACCGCGAGCGAGGCGTTCTCGACGCCGAGGTCGGTTGACCATGCTTTCACCATCGGCACCAGCAGCTCGGCACGCGCCCGCATGCGTTTGCGGTCGCCGGCATCGGGCGAACGCCTCACCCGGTCGAGCGATGCGGCGGTGAGATAGGCGAGCGCGCGGGCGGCCTCGGTGCGCGCGCGCATCAGCAGAAGCATGCGGCGCACATCCGGATGCCAGACAATCGGCGCAGCGCCGTCGCGTCCCACTGGCACGCCCTGCACCCGTGTCCGTGCGTATTCCAGCGCCTGCTGATAGGCGCGCTCGGAGATCGCGACGCCCTGCAGCCCGACATTGAGGCGCGCGTTGTTCATCATGGTGAACATGCACTCCATGCCGCGATGCTCCTCGCCCACGAGGAAGCCGATTGCGCCCTCCTCGTCGCCGAAGGCGAGCACGGCGGTCGGGCTGGCATGAATACCGAGTTTGTGCTCCAGGCTGACGCAGCGTACGTCGTTGCGCCGGCCAGGTGCGCCATCCGCATCGGGCAGGAACTTCGGCACCAGAAACAGCGAAATGCCGTGCGTTCCCGGAGGCGAATCCGGCGTGCGCGCCAGTACCAGGTGGATGATGTTCTCCGCCAGATCGTGGTCGCCGTAGGTGATGAATATCTTCTGCCCGGTGATGCGGTAGTGATCGCCATGCTTGACCGCACGGGTCTTCAGCGCTCCGACATCCGAGCCCGCCTGCGGTTCCGTCAGGTTCATCGTGCCGGTCCATTCGCCGGAGACCAGACGCGGCAGGTAGAGCGTCTTCAGTTCTTCGGTGCCGTGATGCTCCAGCGCCTCGACGGCGCCCATGGTCAGCATGGGGCACAGCGCGAAACCCAGGTTCGCCGCACTCCACATCTCGGACACCGCGGCGGCAACGGCGAGCGGCAAGCCTTGTCCGCCATATTCCTCGAGACACGGCAGGCCGCCCCAGCCGCCGGCGACGAAGGTCTGATAGGCGTCGCGAAACCCTGCCGGCGCGCGCACGACGCCATTCTCCAGCCGTGCCCCCTCGCGATCGCCGCTGTCGTTGAGCGGCGCGAGCACGTCGCGCGCGAGGTCGGCGGCCTGATCGAGCACCGCCGCCACGGTGTCGGGTGTGGCAACCTCATAGCCGGGCAGGGATGCAATCGAGGCAAGGCCAGCGACCTCTTCGAGCACGAAGCGCATGTCACTGACGGGCGGCGCATAAGGGACCATCTGTGCTTCCTTCCAGTGTTCAACGGCGCGTTGTCGGTGCGTCACCGGCCAGTTTGGCGATCCGGTCGAGCGCGTCCTGCTCCATGGCCAGGAGCTCGGTGACCGCCTCTTCGAGATCGCGCTTCATGGCTTCCAGCTCGGATAGCCGGCGGCGGATCTTCGCCAGCCCGTCACGGGTACTGTTCGACGTTCGGACGGCCGGAGCGATAGAGCGATAGGTACTCGCGAATGTCCTCGAGCGAGAAGCCGAGCCGCTGGAACTTGCGCACCAGGGTCAGGCGCGCCCGGTCACGGCGGCCATAAACCCGCGCATTGCCGACCCTTCGGGGGCTGAGCAGTCCCTTTTCCTCGTAGAAGCGCAGTGCCTGGGTAGTGAGATCGAACTCCCCAGCCAGTTCCGACACCGTCCACAGCTCACTCTTGCTCATCGCAACCCTCTATGCGGGCCACAAAAGCGCTTTATGATAGTAAAGTCAACTTTAATCTTCCAAAGCTAGCTTTGGCTTGGTGCCGCCCTCTCCGGGCCGGGCGGGTTTCCCATCGCGGACACATCCGACCCCGCGGAAGGGGAGTGAGAGCATTGCGCTACCAGGGTTCCTCGTCATCGCGCTGAAAAACCCGCGTGGGTCCGCTATCCCGCAGTAACGCGAGGTGGATCACGGCGGCAGCTCCCCCTGGATTGGTCGGATAACTCCGGTAACCGTTCAGGTCGGTCGCGGTAGATCCCGGAAGCACAGCTACCCACGCCCCCGCGGCCTTATGAGCTAACGACAAAGCAAGGGACAACGACCTTAGCGTGGAATGGTTGGCCGCATGGGAAGCCGCTGCAAGGCTGCCGCAGCAAAGCGCCTCTACGTCGACATTTGCGGCGCACCTCTCACAACCCGGCCATTCGCGATCGGACCCACAGACGGCGGCTTTGCGCCGAGACGGCCATTCGCGGTGTCACTATCAGAAGTTGAAGTTCAATTCCTGCTCAGACTTTCAGACCAGGCGATCGAAAGGCAGGTGGTGGCCGGAAAGAGACGGTCCGCTTTGGACAATCGGCGCGCCGGAGCGGACATCGCATCTGCGCCGTCTAGATTCTACCTGAGCGAATCCTTGACCAAAAGCGTTCAACAATCGTGTTGTTGCTGCGAAGGTCACGCGGCAAGCAGATCGACGATCTGTTGGATGGCTTTGTCGGCGCGGTGATAAGCGGTTTCCGATTTACTGGGCGGCTGATGACGGGCGACGGGGCGGTGGTGGAAACGGCTGTGTGCGAGCGGACCGCAGAGTCTTTTGTGGAAGAAGAGGAACAGCAGCGCAACCTGGACGCCTTTTGGGGAGAGGCGGTAGGCGTAGCGGGATCCATCCCGCTGCAGCAGGCCGTGGCCTTTGAGTTTGCGCAGGTCGTAGCGCAGTTGGTTGATGGCGTAGCGTGTGTCGGAGAGCTGGAAGGTGCCGAGGACAGCCTGATGGATTTGCTTGGCGGTCCAGCCGCCGACGTGGCTGCCGCCGTGCAGGAGGACCTCGAAGAGGCGGATGACGCGCGGATCGTGCAGCTTGATGCCGGGATAGCGGACTGCGCCGATGGTGATGGGGAGGGCGAGACGTTGCAGCAGCGGGAAGTCGACATGGACGTTGAGCCATTGCGCCTGGAAGCCGGCGAAGCGATCTGTGATTGTAGCGCGACAATCTGGATGGAAGCGCGCGTCAATCAGGATGAAGACTGCAACCACGCTTGGTAAGCATGATTGCCGCGGTTGATTGTCGCTGGCAAGAGCTTTGTTTGTCGTTTGAGAATTCTTGATTGTCGTGTTTGATTGTCGCTGGCAGCGTGGATCAGCATGAGGCTGAGCCCTTGGTTTTCTTGGAAGCTGCGGGGGCTGTCTGGCTCTTTCGATCGAGAGCACCACGTCGTCGGTAGCTTTCGACGTTCATCTCGAAGATGATCGCATGGTGCACCAGGCGGTCGATAGCAGCGATCATCATAGCGTGGTCGGGAAAAACCTTGTCCCAGTCTGCGAAGGGCTGATTGGCGGTGATCAGCATTGATCGTCGTTCATAGCGAGCGCCGATCAACTCGAACAGCACGGAGGTCTCAGCATGATCCTTGTGAACGTAGCAGAGATCATCGAGGATCAGCAGGTCATATCTGTCGAGCCGGTTGATCGCCGCCTCGAGCTGCAGGGCCTGCCGTGCAGCCTGCAGCTTCTGAACAATGTCGGTGGTGCGGGTGAACAGAACACGATAGCCGTTCTCGACAAGAGCTCCACCGATTGCTGACGCAAGATGGCTCTTACCGGCGCCGGGCGGCCCAAAACACAACAGGTTGGATGCCTTGTCGAGCCAGGCATCACCGGCAGCAAGTGCAATGACACGCGCCTTGCTGAGCATCGGAACCACGGAGAAGTCGAAATTGTCGAGCGTTTTACCGGGCGGCAGATCGGCTTCGGCGAGATGTCGCACGATGCGTCGGCGGCCGCGCTCGGCAATTTCCGGTTCGGCGAGCGCGGCGAGGAAGCGCGCGGCCGGCCATCCCTCCTTGTCAGTACGGTCGGCAAACTCCGACCAGAGCCGAGCAATGGCCGGCAGCCGCAGTTCGTGCAGCAGCAATGGCAGACGGGTGGTGTCGACCTCGATCGCGCTCATGGCCGCAGCCACTCCTGCGGGGAACCAAGCAGGGCGTCGTAGGTGATGGCCGCCGGCAATGTGACGGTGACGGTCGGCACCACCGTGCCAGGCGGCGCGAATTGCTGCCGCAACAGGGCCAGGTCGGGCAGCTCGCCGGTGCCGAGGATTGCCTCCAGCTCGATCGCCAGTTCGCCTTCGCAGGTGCGATCGTGCGCCAGGGCGAGCAAGCCGACCATGGTTCGACAGGCTGTGCGCGGCGGCAGCGCGGCGAGCAGCGCCTCCCAGCTGTGGCGATACGCCTCGCGCGGGAACAACTGGTCGCGATAGACCAGGTTGAGCAGCGCCATCGGCTTGCGGCGCAATGCGTGGATGACGTGGTGATAGTCCACCACATGGCCGCGACGGCCACTGTCCTTGCCGGCGCGTCCGCGTCGCAGGACCAACACCTGAGTGCCACCGAGGAAGCATTCCAGCCGATCGTCATACAATCTGACCCGAAGGCGATGGCCGATCAGGCGAGAGGGAACGGTGTAAAAGATGCGCCGGAGAAAGAACCCACCGCTGCGTGTCACCGTGACGAGTTCTTCCTCGAAATACGCATCGAGGTCAGCAAAGTTGCCGCTGCCACGCAGCAGCAGCGCCTGCTGCAGGGCCACCTTGAGATGTGCGTGCGACCCCTCGATCGAGCCGTCCCTCGGGACGAGGGCCCAAGGGCATGTCTCATGTGCCACGCCGGGATTGTTGCGTGTCGGCGTCATGCCGTAGTGCGCGCACAATGCCTCGTAACGGCGTGTCAGATCCTCCACGGCGTCCCGTTCCAGATTGCGGAACGCCGCCGAGAGACTGTCGCTGCGATGCTCCGCGGGTGCGCCACCCAAGGCCCAGAGCGCGTTCTGCAACCCCTCGGCCAACGCAACGAAACTCTCGCCGCCCAGCACCACGCGCGCGTGCTCCCAACCGGAGAACGCCAGGCGGAAATGGTACAGCCGGTGCTCGAGCCGCACGTCAGCAATCGACACGCCGAGTTCCGCAGTGTCGGTGAAGTCCGACAGACCTTGCTGACCGGGCGGGTGTTCCTGCCGGAAGATGACGTCCCTCTCCGGACCATGTAGTGCCTGCCATAGCCGGACTCGGCGCTCCAAGGTGCGGCGCAGATCGTCGGAAAACCCGGCGTGACGGCGCTGCATCTCGCGCAGCACAGTGATCGGCCGCAACCCCGGTATGGCCCGCAACATTGGCAGGATCTCGCTCTCCCAGAACGCCGCCAACGGGTCGGGCCGGCGACGAGTGCGCGGCGGCTGTGTCTGCGAGGGCATCCGGAGAGCCGCATCGAGCCGGGCTCCGGTGCTGGTGCTGAAGCCTGCTCTGGCCGCGGCCGTCCGCCGGGCGTGGGTTCTGTGGAGGTTCATGTACAATCTCGCCTGCTGGTCGGTGATGTGTGTGCCGGGCACGGGAGGCTCTCTTCCGGGAAGTTGAGAACCGCCATTCCGGCACGCCGTCACGGAGTCGCAGGCTCGTCCCCCTGGGGAACCGAGCCGACGCGCAGGTCGGCTGGAGGGCGGGCGAAGCCCGACCGTAGGCTGACCTGCGCGTCACTCATCCTGATTGTCGCGCACTGTCATCCTGATTGTCGCTGCGCACTGTGATGGTCTGGAACCGCTCGCGCACGGCATGGAGATGATCCAGTCTCTTCCTGAGATGGAAATCGGCGAGGTTGTTTGAGACCAGCTCGTTGCGCAGGTAGGTGGCGAACTTTTCGTATTGTTTGAGGAAGGCGTGCTTGAAATAGGCACGAAAGACATGGTGACCGTGCTCGGCGCGGTCGATGATGGTGGCGAGCTTGCCACGCATCCTGCGATTCACACGGGTGCCGAAGATTGCGGCGATCTTGTCGCCGGTCAGCCGCCACAGACCGAGCTCGCAGCTGCGCTCGAACAATTTGTGGATGGGAAAGTGCCGCTTGAAGATGAAGTTGCGGCAGTATTCGATCTGGGCGATCGCGTAGAAGCGCGACAGGTTGAGCCGAGTGCGCTCCTTGGCGGAGAACTTGGGGCCCAGGATCAGCGTCCAATAGTCGAGCCGCTGGCGGATGATCTCCGGGCTCAGGCGATCGGCGGCGGCCTGCAGCGCGGCTACGTCATCCACCGCGAGAAAGGCGTTGTCGATCTTGCGAAAGCCGATCCTCGCTCGGTTCAGTTCCTGCTCGATGAAGCTGTGGCCATTGAGGTAATACGTGGTCTGGAACGGCAGGAACGAGGCGACCCGCATCACCATCGGGCCGAGGGTTTCGTCGCGGATGTAGAAATAGTAGTGGGTGAAGCGGCTGCGCTGACGCGCCAGGATGCGATAATTGACGTCCTTGGTGGGGTACTTTGGCACGGTGACGCGAAAGGTCGGCCCCTGCTCCATGCTCTTGAGGATGTAATAGACGCCGTAGCTATCCGCCCGCACCATGCGACGTTGCCACGGCAGGACATGGTCTTCCTTGCGCACGCCCTTTTCTGCCCATTCGATCGGGAAGCGATGATTGCGTGCGAAGGCTTCCACCCAGTTCTGGTAGTCAGCGGTGCGCTGGCTCAGGATCTCCCTGCTGACCACGGGAACGCCAGCGACTTGATGGAAGAAGTTCACCACCCGCTCGGGCCGCGACAGCCCGCTGAGGTAGCCGTATATGACGATGCGGTCGAAGCAGTGGTAGACGAAGGCAAGCAAGCTGCCGAACAGCTGGGTGAACAGGTCCATGGCAAACCCCGCGAGACCCGGTAGGGTTCGAAAATCTGTCAAGCGTGGCCCGCGCAAGCGGATCGTGGAAGGCGGCAGCATTCGGCTGGCCGATGAGGTGCGCATATCCAGCACCGAGCGGCCCACCACGACGGACGCATCATCACGATTGGTCGGCTGGTCCTGTTCTCGACCGAAACCGGCGATGCATGGCTGCTCGATAGCGCGGCAGCGCATCAACATCGCTCAGGCGGGAAATTTCGAATATGTTTGGCTAGTCCTACTGCGTCACTCATTCTACCGACGCATCTGCCCGCAACAAGGACATTGCGGCAGAGCGTGCAGCAAAGCGCGCGCGAGGCGGATACGCATCGTGGCGATTGAGTTCGGCATGTGGCGTTGCGAACGCAGCGGCAGAGCTTCTGGGTCGATAACCAACGGGAAAGGCAGGTTGCGTGCCGCGCGCGACACAGAGTGTCGCATGATGGTGAAAGCCACGCCAACCGCGGCCTTCATAGTGACCGAGACCAAGTTCTTGCTTGAGTTCGAGACAAACTCGCTCGATCCGCCAGCGAAGTTTGGCCTGATCGACCATACATGCGAGCGAGATGTCGGCGGGCAGTGTGGAAAGCCAGTAGTGATCCGGTTCGGCTTCACCCTCCGGCCACTCGATCAGCAGCCATTCTTCAGCCGCAGGCTCGCTCCGCCTGGCGTCGTCATGGGCCGGGCGGACCCGCCATCGGGCAAACCGCGAGGTTAGCGGCGTGTTGCTGCCGTCTCGCCAGGTGATTGTCTGCCAGGCATCGGTGGGAAGCTCGAGAGCCAGTGTCTTGGCCGCGACCGGCTGGTGCGTCGCGTCGCGTCGCAACCGTGTGCCGGGCCGCCCCCGGCCCGATCGGGACGCAGCTGGCAACGGTGCTTCGCTGGGCCGCCGAACCATTGTCGTGGACATGATGCCGGCCACGTAGGTCAGCCCAAGTCCGCTGATCCCAGCTCGCAATTTGCTGTCGTTGCCATAGGCCGGATCCATCAGTGCTACGCCCGGCGGCACACCATCCGCCAGCGCCTCGCGCAGCTGCTGCAAGGCGATCTCCGGCTTGGTGAAGGTTTTCGGATGCCGGCCATCACAGGTCTGGCGTCAGGGCATGGGGCCGGCGTACGGAAACCGCCCATGCACGAACCCGCGGGGCTGCGGCGATGGTCTATGGGGATTTGAAGTTTTGCTCTGCTGTGGCGACGGCGAAACCGGCTCGGCGCTGGCGGGGACTTGTTGAGTGAGATTGTTCGCCGGGCGGCGCGTGGATCGGAAGCTGGCCACGGCTCATATTCAGTCCTGTCGCGCTGATCGTGGCGAAGGGTGTGTATTGGCGCATTCGCGGCAACGGCGGTGTTGCGGCGTGAGATGAGCGCAAGGCGTGTCGGGTCACGAGGGAACGCTCCCGGTTGGTGGAGTTGCGTGAGGTGGCGCGCGGGATTGCCTCCATCGCTCGAAGGTCTCGATGATGAACATGCGCCCGCCGCAGCAGGGACAGGGCGGGAGGTGATCGAGTGGGTCTGGCGATTCCACAGGCTCCGGCGATGGCGCGACACCAAGCAACTCGCGGGCACGCGCAACACTGACCTTGCGAGCTGAACTGGCGAGCAAGCCGTAATGCCGGATGCGGTGAAAGCCGCGTGGCAGGACATGGAGCAGGAAGCGGCGGATGAACTCGTGCGGCGCGAGTGTCATGACGCGCTGCCGCTCGGCATCATCGCGGCGGTAGTCTTTGTAGCGGAAGGTGACGCCGGTCTCGTCGAACGCAATCAGACGCCGGTTCGAGATGGCGACCCGGTGGGTATAGCGCGCGAGATAAGCGAGCACGGCCTCGGGGCCGACGAACGGCGGCTTGGCATAGACCACGAACCGCTTCTTCCTGACTGCGGTGAGGCGACGCAGGAACAGGCGGCGGTCGGCGAGACCTGCCTGGGTGCCGAAGAAGGCAAGTCGCCCAGCCTCATAAAGTTCGATCGGCTGGGTGAGGAACAGGCGGCGGAAGAGCGCGCCCAGCACCCGCACTGGCAGGAGGAAGGCCGGACGCGAAGATATCCAGCGCCGCCCGTCGAGCGAGATGCCGCCGCCCGGCACGATCATGTGGATGTGCGGATGGTGTGTCATCGCTGATCCCCATGTGTGGAGGACGGCGGTGATGCCGATGCGGGCGCCGAGGTGCTTCGGGTCAGCCGCGATCGTCATCATCGTCTCCGACGCTGCGCGGAACAGCAGATCGTAGACGATCGCCTTGTTCTGCGGGGCGATGTCTGCGACCTCGGTGGGAAGCGTGAAGACGACATGGAAGTAGCCGACCGGCAGCAGGTCGGCTTTACGCTCGGCCAGCCAGGTGCGCGCAGCGGCGCTCTGGCATTTGGGGCAATGCCGATTGCGGCAGCTGTTGTAGACAATGCGCCAATGCCCGCAGTCCTCGCAGGCATCGACGTGGCCGCCGAGTTCCGCCCAGGAAACAACCAGCCCTGGGGCAGCATAACGCCGCGCCGCTTGCCCTCGCGCCACCAGAGCCGCAGCAGTTCCAGCAGCTGCGGCGACAGCATGGCATTGCGGTCCTTGCGTCCCTTGCCCTGCTCGACCCGGATCAGCATGCGCGTGCTGTCGATGTCGCCGATCTTGAGGGCCGCCACTTCTGATACCCGCAACCCGGCACCATAGGCAGTGCCGAGAGCAGCCCTGTACTTTGGCCCAGGCGCCGCCTCGAGCAGCCGGCCAACTTCCTCGACACTCAGCACCGCTGGCAATTTGCGTGGAAAGCGCGCCAGGACCAGGCGCCGCGACAGATCCGGCCGGTCGAGCGTTACGTTGAAGAAGAAGCGCAGCGCTGAGACCGAGCCGTTGATGGTGGGCGGCTGCACCCCGATCTCGCGTCGCCGGCTGTCCGGACCCGCGCTTTTCTGGCGCGAACTGCCCGAACGTGTGACGTGATACCCCGCGCAAGGACGGGCTTGCCCGCAATTGCTGGATAGGTGCCGGCATGTCGTCAGGGGTGATGCCGCGGTGCGTGGCGTGCGCGGCCTGACGCGGAGGGGGGTGGCAGGGTAGCGTTCCGGTAGCGAGGGGCAAGCACGGCGCCGAGCACAACTTGGCGGTTCCGCATCGACGCCGTGCCCCACACCGTGCTGGGCACGCATGCAGGGACAATAATCCCGGCAATCAAGGCTTTCGTCTACGTGGCGCCTACAGCTCCGCACATGGCGATGCTGCGTCAGCCCGGCTGTTTGTGTGTGCCGGTTGCCGCGCCCAGAGCTTGATCTGCAGCTGTTGCGATCGCGGGCAAATCTACTGTGCCGGAGACTGCGCCGCGCGAGCCCGGCATCGCGCGCAGCGTGCTGCCGGGCGGCGCTATCAGACCAGCCGTCGGGGGCGGCTCGCGCATGCCGAGCGGACGCGTCGCTATCGGGCGCGCTGCAAAAATGTGACGCATCACGGTTCACCCGCGCCGCCGCTGGATGATCTGTTGCCGCCCAGCTCGCCGGCGATCGCGAGCGACGCAGCGATCCCGGCGGAGCGGCCCCGGCACGCGACATCGCACTGCCATTGGTGCGGGCGTCGCTGCCCGGAATTCGTCCGTCGGGAGTTCCTGCGCCGCCGCCTCGATCGTCGCGGCCTGGTGCGACACGACCGGACAGGACCAAACCATGGTCACGCCGCCTGACATCGAGGCGCAGATCCTGCGCTACTACCACGCCGAGAAGTGGCGCGTCGGCACCATCGCCGGTCAGCTGCACGTGCATCATAGCGTGGTGACGCGCGTGCTGGCTCAGGCGGGGTTGCCCAGGATCGGCCCGCCAGCCCGGCCGTCGCAGATCGACGCGTATCTGCCGTTCATCCGCCAGACGCTGGATACGTTTCCGACGCTGACCGCCAGTCGGCTGTATGTGATGGTGCGCGAGCGCGGCTATCGCGGCAGCCCGGATCACTTCCGCCACGTGATCGCCTGCCATCGGCCGCGTCCGAAGGCTGAGGCGTATCTGCGATTGCGTTGTCTCCCCGGCGAACAGGCGCAGGTCGACTGGGGACATTTCGGCCATCTTGAGATCGGCCGCGCACGCCGCCCATTGATGGCGTTCGTCATGGTGTTGAGCCATGCGCGCCAGATCTTCCTGCGCTTCTTCCCGGACGCCAGGATGGAGAACTTCCTGCGCGGCCACGTCGCCGCGTTTACCGCATGGCACGGTGTTCCCCGTGTCGTACCTGTACGACAATCTCAAAAGCGTGGTGCTGGAACGGCGCGGCGACGCGATCCGTTTCCATCCGACCCTGCTGGGCTTTGCCGGGCAATATCGCTATGAACCGCGCCCCGTGGCGGTCGCGCGCGGTAACGAAAAGGTCGCGTCGAGCGCGCCATCCGATACGCCCGCGATGCGTTTTTTGCTGCCCGACGCTTCAAAGATCTCGATGACCTCAATGCCCAGGCCGAGGTCTGGTGCAACGGCCCTGCCGCCGACCGACGCTGCCCCGATGAACCTGACCGCACGGTCCGCGAGGTGTTCGCTGAGGAAGTGGCTCGCCTGCTGCCGCTGCCCGACAATCCGGCGCCGCTGCTCGAACATGTCGCGGTCACTGTCGGCAAGACGCCCTATGTCCGCTTCGACCTGAACGATTACTCGGTTCCCCACAACTACGTCCGGCGCGCTCTGACCGTTCTCGCCGATCCACACGAGGTGCGCATCGTCGACGGCGCCGAGGTGCTCGCCTGCCACCGGCGCAGCTACGACAAGGGCGCGCAGATCGAGGATGTCGCCCACGTCCAGAGGCTGGTCGAGCAGAAACGCGCAGCTCACCAGCATCGCGCCACGGACCGCCTCGCGCAGGCGGCTCCCGCCAGCCAGATCCTGCTGATCCGCGCCGCCGAACGCGGCGCCAATCTCGGTGCCATCACCGTCGCTCTGATGCGGCTGCTCGATCGTACCGGCGCCGCCGATCTGCAGCTCGCCATCCTCGACGCGCTGGAGCGCGATGTGCCGCATCCGAACGCCGTGCGCCTCGCCCTCGAACGTCGGCGAGAACAGCGTGGTGAAGCACCGCATGTCGCCGTCGTGCTGCCCGCGCATGTGCAGGCGCGTGATGCGCCGGTGCAGCCGCATGCACTCGAAACCTATGACCAACTGAAGGAGCAGCCCGATGACTGAGCTCGACACAATGCGCGCCCGCGCCGAGGCGCTTCATCTGCACGGCCTGGTGTCGCACTGGCCCGAAGTCGCGACCGAAGCCTGGGTCGCCCCGCTGCTCGATTGGGAGGAGAACCAGCGCGCCTGCCGCAGCCTGGAGCGTCGGCTGAAGACCGCCCACATCGGCCGCTTTATAGGCATAGCTGACGCCAAGATCGGACAAGATATTCGCGATGATGAGTTCGCCCTTCGAACGCACGCGCTCCCCGTTGCGCGACCGGTGGATCAAACCTTCCTCATAGAATCCCTGGCTTTTCGGGCTCGGATCATAGGCCAGCCGCGGCGCCTCCAGCAGGTTCGTGATCCGCCGTCCCGTCTCTGACGCCACCTCTCGCGAGAGGCGGTCGAGATCGGCGATTTCGCCCTGGTGCAGTAGAACGACCTCGTCCGTGTGCCGCGTGAGCGCCGTGTAGAGCAGCTCGCGGGAGAGAAGCCGCGTGTTGGCCGGGACAACCACGAACGTTATCCCAAATTCGCTCCCCTGTGATTTGTGGATGGTCAGGGCATACGCCAACTCGAGTGGCGATGACCCGTCGTCGCTGAATTCACGCTCGGAGAAGCCAAACTTGAAGGTTCGCTGGTCGTGAAATTCAACCTCGACCTTCCAAGGCAGGCCATTGCCCTTCCACATCGGCCCCTTCTGCTGCCCGACAACGATGCCGATTTCCCCGTTGGCAAGATAACGGCTGTCATCGTCTTTCGGCCAGACATCGCGGCGCCAGTTGTTTGTCACGTTTATAACCTTGTCGCCGTAGAGGATGCCCTGCGGCCCGAGCGGCCGCGCGGTCTTGCGTGTCCACCCCTTGTTCTGCGGCGGAGACGCCCAGTCCCTGGCGCGCCGTTTTAGTGCGCCCTGGATGCGCCGATTGAGGCCGTCGACACCCGCCTCCCCGCTGCGCAGCGGGGATAGGATCTGCCAGGCCTCGGCGAAAGCGGCCGCTCCGCGAACGTCGTTTTCGTCCTTGCCCGGGCGGAAGTACACTGCTCCATTTGCGTGCGGGATGCCGCCGAGGCTGGTCTCGAAGCAGTCCTCGTCGGTCTCGGGCGTCCTGAACTCGGTGCCAATTGCTTCAAGAGCCTTCAGGCGGCGCCCCGCGCAGGCGCGCAACACCGTCTTTAAGTGAGAGTCGAGCGCTGCCAGAAGTTCGCCGTCCGTTCGCCATCGGACCGCGTGGATTCGTTTGGCGGTTCCGGCGCGGAGCCGTCCCCAGACCTGCTCCGCATCATGCGGCGGCGGCTCGTCGGAGAACCAACTGGCCAGCAGGAGATCGTCGCCGGCCTCCTGTCGCATGACGGTGCGCAGTTCGGCCAGGGCGGCCCCCGTGCCCTCGAGTTCGCTGCCCCGCAGATGCCGGATGATGTCGACGAAGGGCCGGCCAGCGCCGATCGGCGGCAGCTGGCGTGGATCGCCCACTAGCACGAGCCGCCGCACCTGAGACATGTCTAATCCATCCAGGGTCGCTGCCAGCTGCGGCTCGGTAAGCATAGATGCCTCGTCGATTACCACCGTCCGGAAGCCGCGTTCCCGATCGCCGGACACATTGGTGATGCGATACTGCCTCGTTTCCCCTTGGTAGCGCCCCGTGGGCAGCAAAAACTGGGCAATCGTCTTAGTCTCCGCGACAACTAAATCGCCGTCCCGCGCGGCTCGGCGCTGCAGCTGGACGCGCGCCTTGCCGGTTGGGGCCAGCAGCAGCACGCCTCCGTCCCGCACATCGCTGGCTAAGAGGAAGGCCCGCAAGAGCGTGGTCTTGCCCGTGCCAGCCGGACCGATCACGACAGAGAGCCGAGCGCCGTTGATCGCCTGCAGGGCGGCCGCTTTCTCTTGTCGCGCCAATTCGTCGCGGTTGGGCTCGTCGGTGTCGGTCTGGCTGGTTGCATTAACAGGAAAACCGATCGCTGCGTCGACCAAGTTGCGCCAGTCTTCAGTGCCGGGCAGCGGCGTGCCGGCCATCCGACGTCGGATGCGCTCGGCGATGATGCCAGCGGTGCGCTGGTAATCCTGGAGCTGCCAACCATAGCCCACGCCATGGAGGTCGACGCGCAAGACAAGTGGTTTGAGCTCAGTGGCCACTGCGCCCAGCATGTCATCCGTCACCGTGACGGACGGGCGGACCTCGAGCTCATTGAGGCCGCTGACGAGGTCCTGCTGTGGTAAGAGCGTATGGCCGATCTCGGCAGCGGCCCAGTCCAGAACCCTAACGGCAAGCGCACGCAGGCGCCGCGCATCGCTTGGTTCTGTGCAAGCGGATGGGGTGGGCACAGGATGGGCCGCCGCAACCGCCTCGGCAGTAAAGAGACCGCGGTCAATCACGTCGGCCGCAATCGCGTCAGGCTGTTTCCGATCCAACTCGAATATGACATACGGGTTTGCCAGTATGTCCTGGTCTGACACGGCGATACCTGCCTTGCGGCGCGTGCTCTCATCATACCATCGCCTGGCTTGGTCCTCGGTAATCTCAAAGCGCGACATTAGGGTCAGGAGTGCGCGCCGGTGCGCTGGCAGCGAGGCCCAGACCTTGCGCGTGGTTTCGCCGATCCGTTTGGCCAGCTCCGGCGGAAGCAAGCTAGCCGGATCGCGGGTGATTTGGTCGAAGACGGGCCAGGGATCGCCCAGACCGCCGCTGGGCGCGAGATGGGCGGAGATCGTGTGCGCCACTAGGGTGCCGTTCGGTACGCCGAGCGCCGTCAGCGCAGATCCCAGGCCGGGAAATGCACCCCGCAACCGCCATAGACGATTGAGTTCGCGATCCACCCATGCCCGGGCTGCCGCGCCATTCCAATCGTCCAGCGCCGCCTCGATACGGGTGATGATGGACGCGCACGCAACGAGCGTCGCGACGGCGCCGTCATGGGAGACATGCTCCGCCCCCATCGAGAAGGAGTTCCACAAACTCGCGGGGGGATGGAGCACGCAAGACGCCAAGTCGAAAGGAGGGTCGGCGCCGCTTCGCTCCAGCAGACGGTGATACGGCAACAAGAAGCCGTCACCTATATCCGGACGGATGCTGTGGAGGACATTCCGCTCCCAGAGCCAGTTCGGCATCGCACCTTTCGGCGTGCCGTCCCGGTGGCTGTGGGCAACGGCCCCGCCTACTCCGGTGACTCGCCCTATGGCCACGATAACCCTGTTGGGATTGTCAGTCAGGGGGGTCCGCTTCGCGTACAGGAACACGAGCGATTCCTTCGGCCGGATGGCGGAGAAGAACGTGTCCAGCATGAGCTTCTGGTTATGACCGTGCTGAATCCACGTGTCGGGGCGATCGTCGCGGATGCGTGGCTCGATCTCTGGCTGGTAGTCCAGCAACAGACGTTCGGCACGCGTAGGCAGACCGTCCCAGGGCTTCCCGTCTTTCATCATCCACGCGAAAGGGACTGCGGAAACGCAGTAGGCAGGGTGATGCAGTTGTGTGCCGCCGAAATGCGCGAACAGCTTGTGGCGCTCGGCATACGGGTGCTCAACGAAGCGGCTATGGGGGGACGCGGCCATGAATCCACCCCGTTCCGCTGCGCAGGGAGGTAGCCAACGACCCTCCGGGTCCCAGGCCTCGCCCGCATGGATCGTCTCGGCAGTGTCGTCTCGTGACGTGCCGATGCGCTTGAGGACAATACAGTGTGTGTTCGCCGCGGGGACGGCGCATACGGTGCCGTTCCAGGCGCGGTCGTGCCAGGGAACTCGCGCGCTGAGGTGTGCGGACGACAGGATACGGGAACCAGTCATGTTATACCTCTCAACCCCCGTACCCCGCAGCGCATGGCGCACGAGACGCTTGGACGCACGCCCGTTCAGCCGCCCAAGGACACCAGGGCGCGCGCAACGGGCCAGATCGCGGCGAGTGGTGGACTGGTGGGACCCGCCGCGGGCTCTCGCCGTAGCCGCTCGATGAGCGTCGCCTCGATCGCGGGCAGCCCTGCCGCGATGTCGGGCTGAGAGGGTGAGGCCTGGCGATCAGCGCTGCTGATACGGCGTACCAGGTCCCCGATCGCGCCAGGATCGACTTCGGCTTCGCCGCCGTGCTCACTGATGATGTAGGCTCGCAGCCTGAGTTCGCGTTCTTCTGCCATGCCCGCCTTGATCTCGAGACGTTGAACAGCGAAGACCATCACCGCTACGGTTCCCCCCTCTGCCGCGCCGAGACTGGGCAGATCAACTCGCCGTAGCTTGATCGAGGCGATCTGGCTTCTCCGCCCGTTCGCTCAGACGATTGCGTATTTCGCTCACGACCCTTCTGTCGCCGGTCCCAAGCCTGGGCAGTGCACCGCCCTCCTGATCCGTTGTGGGTAGAGCGTCAGTCTCGTCGCAGACGAAGAGGTCCTCGAAGACACGGACGGTCTGCACCTCCGCATCTCGCGCGACCACGCTGTCGCCCTCAACGGAGAAGACCGGCCTCGACCCGGCATTGCCGTCGATCCCACCACAGGCCCTACGCAGGAAATCGCGCAGGTCGGGCCAATCGGCTGAGCCAGGATCAAGCGCGGTGATCCCCGCGGCTGCGCCGGCGTAGCGCCGGCTGAAATCGCTCCACCGGTCGTAGCCCGCGCGCACGATGGAAGCGAGCCGACTCTCTGCCTCGCCTCCAACGGGCCATTCCGTGCTGGCGCCGAGAACGTCGGCAAGCTCCTCGGGCGGCACCAAACTCATCACCCGGCTGAAGAGGGGCTCGAATTGCCCCGGGTCGAGTTGCCCGGCGATCAAGCGAAGCTTCTCGCGGGCGATGCGATATGCATCTGTCTCCCGCGTGCCGGCGACCACAAGCGTGTCGACCACAATGGTCCGGCGCGCACCGAAGCGGTGAACGCGCCCGACCCGCTGCTCGAGATCCATTGGGTTCCAGGGCACGTCCAGATGGAGCAAGCGGCGGGCCACTTGCAGATTAATGCCCTCACCGCCGGCGCGGGAGGACACGAGGAATCGCGCGCCACGCCGGTCGCGGAACCGCGCGACCTGCTCGTCGCGCTCGGGATCGGTCTGCCCACCGATGATGATGGCGGGGCGCTCGCCGAATTCCACCTCGATCTCGCGCGCGACAACGGCGACGGTTTCAACGGGTTGGCAGAACAGCACGACTTTTTCGCTGCCGGCCGCTCGGAGCAGTTCCGCCATCGCCCGCCACTTTGCGGCGTCGCCGCGTGCGCGCTTGAGCCCTGCGCCGCGGCGGAGAACTTCGCCGAGTAGGCTTGGGTCTGGCCTCCAGCGGGCCTCCGCCATCATCGATTTCCTCTGCGTCCTCCTCGTCCTCGAGTCCACCCATCTGCTTGACCATACGCGCATGCAGACTGGCGAGCGGTTCATCCACGCCCCCGCCCCGGTACGGCCGCAGCACGTCCAGCGCCTCCGCCAAGGCCGGGTTTGTCGGGTCCCAGCGGAGCCGCCTGATGGCCAATCGCGCAAGGTAGCCGAGCCCCGCATCGATACTGGAAGCGACCCACTGCAGCGCCTGGCCCTTGGCCCAGCTACCGGCCCGCCCCCGCGTGCCTGGCTGACCGGCGGACGCCGCGCCGTCATATAGGGCGCCGACCTGCTCGTACCACTCGGACCAGGGCCCGCCGAGGTGTACCACGGTCGGCACCCGAACGTCGCGGCTTGGGAACAGTGGCCGGCCGTTCCAATCGCGGACCAATTCCTTGGTCCGGAAGATTACCCGGCCGGCAACTTCGTCCATCCCCTCATCACCCTGTCGGAGCAGGCCAAGGATATTCTCGAAGCGAGCCTGATGCCCCTGGTGCGGCGTACCGCTCAACAGCAGGAGGTGTCCGGCCTCGGGGCGCTGGCATTGCAGTAGGTCGCGAGTCAGGCGGTAACCGGCGTTCGGACTCCCGCCGCCCGGCTCCCAATCCGATAAATGATGGCACTCGTCGACGATCAGCAGGTCCCACGGGCCTGCGGCGGCGAGCGTCGCGGCGTTCGTCTCGCGTACAGCTTTCTGAATGCTGGCGACCACCACCCGGTCGCCTTCGACGCGGGCGTCACTATCACCGCCGGCGACCCACCTCCGGGCATCGACGCCGAGCCTCCTGAACTCCGTAACGACGTTCCTGACCAACCGGGCAGGTGCGAGATAGAGCACACGTAGATCGGGCCGCGCGAGGAGAAGTCGTTGCGCGATCAACCCCGCTTCGACTGTCTTGCCGAGCCCAACCTCGTCGCCGATCAGCACGCGTTGCAGGTCGGGGCTGTCCAGCACATGTTCGACAAGGGAGAGCTGGTGCATCAGTGGGGCGACATCGCGCACCAGGAGCCGACGCTGCCGGTCCTCGGCGAGCAGGAACCATGCGAGTAGGGCGTGTTGTGCACGCCTGGTGGACGCAAGCCAGCTCTCGCCGGAGGTTGCCCGCGCAGCGGCCGCTGCCGCAGGGGTGGGGAGGTACTCGGTTGTACGGGCATCGACGAAGTGGTCGAGCAGCGGCGGTGCCAGCTGGACCTCCTCAACGGAGTAGGCCCGGCGCGGAAAACCGGCGAGTGTCTGAACGTTCAGGCCCAGATAGGCGAGCTCGGCGATGATGGCGCGGGGCTCACCCTGATAAAGGACTACCGGGGAATTCATGGCCGTCAAGCTACGGATGCGAAATCGTACCGAGGCATACCATCGCGCAGTGTCTGGCACTCACCGAGCACGGCTGCGCGGCGCTGCGCGTCGGAGCGGCGCACGCGCGTTTCCTCGCGCTCCGCCACGGCATCCGCTGCTTGTTGGATCGGATCTCCCCAGTCCGCCAGCGCGCTGACGATTTCGTCCCGCACCTCGGCGAAGCGGGCCTTCAGTAACTTAGATGCGGGACGCGCCGCGGCGGTCACCGCGTCACTCGAAAGATCACTGAACAGTTTGAGCATGCGGTATTTCACCCTCGCCCCGTGCGCATCGCCGCTCCTAGCGAACTTCTCGCAGGCCACGCGCACCGGGCCAGTGATCTGTTCAACCATCTCGCGCTTGACGGCCTCCTTGCCTACTTGGCCGAGCTGGCGAACACGATCGCTAATAAGCTCCTGCTGAGCGCTGAGAACCTGCCGCTGCACCAGGGTGTCCGAGCGAGTGTCCGCCCAGTCGCAGACCTCCTTGACGATCTTCTCGAGTGTTTCGCCGTGCTGACGGGTCCGGTTACGCACTTCCTTGAGTAAGGTCTGGCCCCAAACCGCGGCCATAGGCTCCTGGAACCGCTGCGCTATATCGGCAGCTAGATCGACGCGCCGGCCAGTGCTCGACACAAAGGCCCCACCACGCGTGACCGTCGCCCGCAAGGTCGCCCAATGCAGAATTCCTAGACCGTTGAGATATCGGCTGACCTCCTGCTGAGCAGCGAGCTGAGCCTTTGCCACCAGTTCGTGGATGCGGGTGGCGGCGGAGGCTTCGAGGAACTCGCGAAAGGCGCCCTCCCGGTTGGCGATTTCCTTGACCCTGGGTTCGAGAAATCGGTCGAGATCTTCCCGGAGCCGAGCCGCCTCCTCTGCAGCCCGCAGGTTTGCAGACCATTGCGCATGGGTCTGGTCCAACGTGGTCGATGCCGTGCGCAGCAGGCGGGATGCTACCTCCTCGCGTGCGCTTAGGAGCGCGATACGTTGACCCGCTGCTAGCTCGCGGAGATAGTCTTGCAGCTGCGGAACACCACTGTCCTCCGGATGTCGGAGAAAAACCGGTATGTCCTGCTCCTCAGCAACGAGGTCCCGATACTGGATCGCCGATACGGGAAACACCTTTAGCGACGAAACCAAGTTTTGCCCTGCTTCGGCACGTGCAGTGCGGACCGCCTCGTCCTGTGTCGGCTCATGCGACAGTTTGGCAAAGGATAACGCGGCCTGCCGCCCGATCCGCTCCTCAACCTCGGTTCGGAGCCTCAGGAAGATATCTCTCAGTTTCGGCCTTTCATCCCGCGGTAGGTGGTCGGTTTGGCAATGCTCCTCTATCGTGAGGTCGTCGATCTTGGACACGGCGATAAGCAGGGCACATCTATCGCTCTCCGGGTCTTCAGAGGAGAGGAGCAACCGATCCCATACCCGCTTTCTCGGATGAGGGTGACGGAGGCATCGGTGGGGCCTGCGCGATCCACCACCAAAATCACAGCGCGGGCGCGGCGTCGCATGTAATCGGACGTCACGGCGCGGTGTCGATCACTGGCGACACCCACGCCAGGTAGGTCGACCAAGATCAACCCGCCCTTCAATACCTCGGACGGCCAGCCAACCTCGATTTCCGCAATGAGCGGGGCGAGCGCTCCCGCCGCGTGCTCGCGCAGAATACGGATGAAATCCCCGCCTAGATCTGACTTGGAGTGACGAACCCATCGCGCCCCCCTGCCTGATGCGAGCCTGGCGGCAGCACGCGTGACGCGCTCCCCGTCTTCGGGCGACAGTGCCGGAAGGCTCGGCGTCGAATAGCCCAGGACGAGGCGGAAGCCCGCCACGAGCTCCGCAATATCGGCGTTCGCGAACTGATCCCCCTTCACCACCTGCCGCACCTGCGTGAGCAGCTCCTCGATCCTTTTCCTCCGCTCGGAGTCTACCACCCGGTTGTGCTCAGGCCCTTCTGGATCTGGAGAAACAGGCGCACTGGTCTCCGCGCAAAGCACGTCCGGCTCCTCGGTCTCCAAAACCGCCAGGACGCTCTGGACCCCGGCGAGTTCGGGATCATTCTCCGCCTGGAGCAGGCCAGCGATTACGCCCCTGTCTCCGCAGTTCGGCTTCCAAGGCGAGGCGAACACCCTGCAACTGCCTCCTGTCCTGGTAGCGTACGCGGAAATAGGGCTCCTCGCTGTAGCAAACTCGGGTGGCGATGGCTGTGAGCGGCCCGATACCCCCGGCCGGAAGCACGATAGAGCTACCGGCAACGATCGCGTTGAGCAGAGTGCTCTTGCCGACAGCCGCTTGGCCAAGCATGCAAACGACGGTCTCCTCTTCGTGCTCGAGCAGGCGCTTCAGCCGGATCGCCTCGTTGTCGAGCTGTGTCAACGTCGAGGGAGCGTGCTCGCCGAAGAAGCCCCTCGCACTTTCCCACCATCTAATGACCGACACCGCGTCCATAACCAACCCCCCAGAATTCTTATCGGCGCGTCGCCAAATCTCCCGTTCGGGCTCCGTGCAGGGGGTGTCTAATACTGAAGCAGAGGTCGGCGCATTGACTTGCATCAATGACACGCCGAAAGGATCCACTGCCAGAAGCCCGAGATCACCGGCTTGCTACGGCGGGGACATTCTCGACTGCCGCACCGCGACGGGCGGCCGGCCCTTGAGACACTTCAGCCAGGCGATCTCATTAGGCCGCGCCGCCACAATCTGCTTCAGTTCCGATATCTCGCCCAGCAGCTCCGCATACCGGGCTTCCAGCGCGGCACGCGACAGGTCGGAAAGATTGGGGGGCGGCGGCATGCCACACCCAACCGTACCCGCCCGCGTCGGGGCAGGCGAGAAGATCAAGGGTCCCGGAGTTATGCCCCGATTACCCTAATCCGATCCAGCGCTCTCGATTCACAAGCTTTTGGGTCGGCCGTCTCTCCTTCATTGATCCAGATCAATGACCAATTTGTTCTGCCCGTGAGTGCTGACAGACCAGGTCCTGTGGACGGATTTGACCAAGATGAGGGTGCAAGCGAAAGCGACGAATGCGCCATAGCTGTCCGGTTTTGTCGCAGCGCATGGCAATTCGCTTGAAGCGCTTCAGCTTGCCGATCGTCTGCTCGATCCTGGCACGGGCTTGTAGAGTAGTCTTCGGAAGAAACGGGGGCGGCTCTTGGCGTTCTCACGATACGGAAGGACCGGAATAATGCCACGACGGCCGGCAGGCCGCACGATTGGCTGCTGAATCATGCCCTTGTCGGTGATCGCGACACGCGGGGCGATATCGGGTCCTATTACGGAGATCAGGCTGCGCGGCCCAACGGCCGCCCTAGCCCGTCTTCGCGGATTCGCCTCTCTGATGCACCGATTTCAGCCTCGCAGCCTTTGATAAGTATTTGATATCTGTGGAGAGTATTGTTTGAGAATGGCGGAAATCGGCTGTAGTGAAGACCTACCCTATTCCCAGGCGCAGATTCCCACCGCTAAATTCGTTGGGTCATGTTTCTGCGAAAGACCCCACGCAAGAAAGACGGCAAGACGCACGACTATTGGAGTGTGGTCGAGAACAAGCGAGTTGCAGGTGGCCGAGTCGTGCAGCGTCACGTTCTGTACTTGGGGGAGATCAATTCCTCGCAGGCTGCGGTGTGGCGCAAGGCCATCGAGGTACTCGATGACGACGCGGGACATCCGCGGACACTCGCGCTGTTCCCCGAAGATCGCTGCGCCGGCATCGCGCCCGACAGGTCGGTCGTCCAACTTCGCCTGTCGGACATACGGCTATGCCGGCCGCGCCAATGGGGCGCCTGTTGGCTCGCCGGGCAGTTGTGGCGTGCGCAGCGACAATCAGGATGACAGTGCGCGACAATCAGGATGAGTGACGCGCAGGTCAGCCTACGGTCGGGCTTCGCCCGCCCTCCAGCCGACCTGCGCGTCGGCTCGGTTCCCCAGGGGGACGAGCCTGCGACTCCGTGACGGCGTGCCGGAATGGCGGTTCTCAACTTCCCGGAAGAGAGCCTCCCGTGCCCGGCACACACATCACCGACCAGCAGGCGAGATTGTACATGAACCTCCACAGAACCCACGCCCGGCGGACGGCCGCGGCCAGAGCAGGCTTCAGCACCAGCACCGGAGCCCGGCTCGATGCGGCTCTCCGGATGCCCTCGCAGACACAGCCGCCGCGCACTCGTCGCCGGCCCGACCCGTTGGCGGCGTTCTGGGAGAGCGAGATCCTGCCAATGTTGCGGGCCATACCGGGGTTGCGGCCGATCACTGTGCTGCGCGAGATGCAGCGCCGTCACGCCGGGTTTTCCGACGATCTGCGCCGCACCTTGGAGCGCCGAGTCCGGCTATGGCAGGCACTACATGGTCCGGAGAGGGACGTCATCTTCCGGCAGGAACACCCGCCCGGTCAGCAAGGTCTGTCGGACTTCACCGACACTGCGGAACTCGGCGTGTCGATTGCTGACGTGCGGCTCGAGCACCGGCTGTACCATTTCCGCCTGGCGTTCTCCGGTTGGGAGCACGCGCGCGTGGTGCTGGGCGGCGAGAGTTTCGTTGCGTTGGCCGAGGGGTTGCAGAACGCGCTCTGGGCCTTGGGTGGCGCACCCGCGGAGCATCGCAGCGACAGTCTCTCGGCGGCGTTCCGCAATCTGGAACGGGACGCCGTGGAGGATCTGACACGCCGTTACGAGGCATTGTGCGCGCACTACGGCATGACGCCGACACGCAACAATCCCGGCGTGGCACATGAGAACGGCTCGATCGAGGGGTCGCACGCACATCTCAAGGTGGCCCTGCAGCAGGCGCTGCTGCTGCGTGGCAGCGGCAACTTTGCTGACCTCGATGCGTATCGCCGCTTCGTCGATGAGGTGGTCGGACGCGCCAACGCTGGCCGGCGCAAGGCGCTCGAGATCGAGCGGGTGCGGCTCAATGCCCTGCCAGTGCGGCGCACTGACGATTTCGAGGAAGAACTCGTCACGGTGACACGCAGCGGTGGGTTCTTTCTCCGGCGCATCTTTTACACCGTTCCCTCTCGCCTGATCGGCCATCGCCTTCGGGTCAGATTGTATGACGATCGGCTGGAATGCTTCCTCGGTGGCACACAGGTGTTGGTCCTGCGACGCGGACGCGCCGGCAAGGACAGTGGCCGTCGCGGCCATGTGGTGGACTATCACCACGTCATCCACGCATTGCGCCGCAAGCCGATGGCGCTGCTCAACCTGGTCTATCGCGACCAGTTGTTCCCGCGCGAGGCGTATCGCCACAGCTGGGAGGCGCTGCTCGCCGCGCTGCCGCCGCGCACAGCCTGTCGAACCATGGTCGGCTTGCTCGCCCTGGCGCACGATCGCACCTGCGAAGGCGAACTGGCGATCGAGCTGGAGGCAATCCTCGGCACCGGCGAGCTGCCCGACCTGGCCCTGTTGCGGCAGCAATTCGCGCCGCCTGGCACGGTGGTGCCGACCGTCACCGTCACATTGCCGGCGGCCATCACCTACGACGCCCTGCTTGGTTCCCCGCAGGAGTGGCTGCGGCCATGAGCGCGATCGAGGTCGACACCACCCGTCTGCCATTGCTGCTGCACGAACTGCGGCTGCCGGCCATTGCTCGGCTCTGGTCGGAGTTTGCCGACCGTACTGACAAGGAGGGATGGCCGGCCGCGCGCTTCCTCGCCGCGCTCGCCGAACTGGAAATTGCCGAGCGCGGCCGCCGACGCATCGTGCGACATCTCGCCGAAGCCCGTCTGTCGCCCGGTAAAACGCTCGACAATTTCGACTTCTCCGTGGTTCCGATGCTCAGCAAGGCGCGTGTCATTGCACTTGCCGCCGGTGATGCCTGGCTCGACAAGGCATCCAACCTGTTGTGTTTTGGGCCGCCCGGCGCCGGTAAGAGCCATCTTGCGTCAGCAATCGGTGGAGCTCTTGTCGAGAACGGCTATCGTGTTCTGTTCACCCGCACCACCGACATTGTCCAGAAGCTGCAGGCTGCACGGCAGGCCCTGCAGCTCGAGGCGGCGATCAACCGGCTCGACAGATATGACCTGCTGATCCTCGATGATCTCTGCTACGTTCACAAGGATCATGCTGAGACCTCCGTGCTGTTCGAGTTGATCGGCGCTCGCTATGAACGACGATCAATGCTGATCACCGCCAATCAGCCCTTCGCAGACTGGGACAAGGTTTTTCCCGACCACGCTATGATGATCGCTGCTATCGACCGCCTGGTGCACCATGCGATTATCTTCGAGATGAACGTCGAAAGCTACCGACGACGTGGTGCTCTCGATCGAAAGAGCCAGACAGCCCCCGCAGCTTCCAAGAAAACCAAGGGCTCAGCCTCATGCTGATCCACGCTGCCAGCGACAATCAAACACGACAATCAAGAATTCTCAAACGACAAACAAAGCTCTTGCCAGCGACAATCAACCGCGGCAATCATGCTTACCAAGCGTGGTTGCAGTCTTCATCCTGATTGACGCGCGCTTCCATCCAGATTGTCGCGCTACAGTGGCGGGAGTTGGAACTCGACCGGTTCTGGGCCGACCGGCTTCCCCCGAGCCGCAAAGGCACGCAATGGGATCAGGTCCTGCAGGTGCTGGTCTCGTACCGGCTGATCGCGCCGGGCAGCGAGTGGAAGCTGCATCGCGATTGGTTCGGCAAGAGTGCCATGGCCGACCTGCTGGAGGCCGACTTCGGATTGGCAGAGGCGCACAAGCTTTACGCCTGCCATGACCTTCTGTTGCGGCACAAAGCGGATTTGTTTTCACATCTCATGGCGCGTTGGCGCGACCTGTTCGGTGCGAATTTCGATGTGCTGCTCTACGATCTGACCAGCACGTACTTCGAGATCAACGCTTCGGAGGTGGCGGAAGGCGACAAGCGTCGCCATGGTTACAGCCGCGACAAGCGGCCGGACTGCCCGCAGGTGGTGATCGCACTGGTGGTCACCACGGACGGTCTGCCCTTGGCCTACGAGGTGCTGCCCGGCAACACGGCGGATTGCACGACGCTGCGGATGTTCCTGGCCAGGATCGAGCGGCAGTACGGCCGCGCGCGGCGCGTCTGGGTGATGGATCGCGGCATTCCGACCGAAGCGGTGCTGGCGGAGATGCGCGGCAGCGATCCGCCGGTGCAGTATCTGGTGGGAACGCCGAAAGGGCGTCTGTCGCGTTTGGAGAAGCAACTCCTGACCAAGCCTTGGCAGAAGGCCAGCGCGGGTGTCCGGGTCAAACTACTGGCCGAGGACGACGAACTTTATGTGTACGCAGAGAGCGTCGATCGCGCCAGCAAGGAACGCGCGATGCGCAGTCGCCAACTGAAGTGGCTGTGGAAGCGGCTGCGGGAGTTGGCCGCAATGGAAATCCCGCGCGAGGAGATGCTGATGAAGCTGGGCGCGGCACGGTCCCGCGCTCCCACCGCATGGCGCCTGGTCGATATCGAGATGGACAAGGAAAGCTCCATGTTCGTCTACACCCTCAACCGCCAGAAGCTGCGGCGGATCCGGCGGCGCGAAGGACGCTATCTGCTGCGGACCAACCTCACCGAGAACGATCCCGCGCTGCTGTGGCAATACTATACCCAGCTCGTTGCCGTCGAAGAGGCATTCAAGAATCTGAAAGGCGATCTGGCGATTCGCCCGGTCTTCCATCAGGAAGAGCGCAGAATCGAAGCTCATATTTTCATAGCGTTCCTGGCCTACTGTCTGCAGATCACGCTGCAGCGTCGCCTGCATGCGTTGGCGCCAGGACTGACTGCGCGGAGCGCTCTCGAAAAGTTTGCCGCCGTCCAGATGATCGATGTTCATCTGCCGACGACCGACGGGCGGGAGCTGCTGCTGACCCGTTACACCCAGCCGGAGCCGGAACTCAGGCTCCTGATCCAGCAGCTCAGGCTCCAATTGCCACCACAGCCATCACCCCGCATCGCCACCGGCTCCGTCACTCGCCACCTGCTGTAGTGCAGACCTTTCCGGCCAACTCATTGATCGGCAACGGGTGCCGAACCGAAAAACCCGCGAATCCGCGAAGACGGGCTAACCGCGCAATTGCGCGCCGTCGGGATCAGCATCTCGAAGCGCCAAGTGATGCGTCTGCTGATTGATGGTCAGGACGACTTTCTTGCCGAAAACCGCGACGTGTTGCGGGCCGGCCTGCGTACGGCGGCCTGGATCACGGTGGACGATACCGGCGCGCGCCACGCCAGACAGAATGGCTTCTGCACCCAGATTGGCAACGACCGCTTCACCTGGTTCGCCACGCGGGCCAGCAAGAGCCGATTGAACTTTCTCGATCTCCTGCGCGCCGGACACACCGATTACGTGATCAATGACGCGGCCTTGAGCTACATGCGTGGCCGTTCGCTTGCCGGTCCCGTGATCAGCCAGTTGGCGGCGCAGCCCCGGGCACACTTCGCCAACCAGCTCGCCTGGCAGGCGCATCTCGACCGCCTCGGCATCAGTGCTCTGCACGTCACTCCAGACCCAGTGCAGATCGCGACCGAGGGCGCACTATGGGGCAGCATTCATGCCCACGGCTTCCTGCGCAACACCGTCGTCGTCAGCGATGATGCCGGTCAATTTGACGTTGGCCGACATGCGCTGTGTTGGATCCACGCAGAGCGATTGGTGCATAAGCTCGACACCTTCACCGAGCTGCACCGCAACGCACAGCAGCGCGTCCGCGGGCTCATCTGGTGGTTCTATGCCGATCTGAAGACCTATTGCGCGGCGCCGACAGTCCGACGCCGCGCCGAGATGCGCGCCCGCTTCGATCGCATCTTCTGTCGCCGCACTGGTTTTGCCACACTCGATCGCCTGCTGTTGCGGCTGCACGCCAATAAGGCCGAACTGCTCGCCGTCCTCGAGAGGCCGGAAATCCCGCTGCATACCAACGGCTCCGAGCGGGACATCCGCTGTCACGTCATCAAGCGCAAGATCAGCGGCGGTACCCACAGCGATGCCGGGCGCGACTGTCGCGACGCCTTCCTCGGCCTGATGCACACAGCCACCAAACTCGGCATCGCTTTCTGGGATTATCTCGGTGCACGGTTGCGGACCAGCCACTCACCGGTCGTTCCTTACCTCCCAGACCTCATCCGTTGCCGCGGACAACCCGTTTAACCTACTCGCCCGCGGTTTTGCCCCACTTACAAAGCCGGTACGGGTGGGTACAGGTTCGTGCAGACGACGTATATGCACGCGCCCAGCGGCGAGAACGCCGTAGCGGAATGGGCGGCGGGCAGCAGCCTGCGGCCGTTCCTGGATCGGCTGCCAGAGGAGCGGAAGGAAGCGTTCCGTCAGGCGTACAGCGACGCCGCGCAGCCGCATTATCCACGCGGCGCTGACGGCACCACGCTGCTGCCGTTCCAACGGCTGTTCATGGTGGCGCGCAGCGGCCGTTGATTCACATCGCCAACTCACAGAAATCGAAGCCGAGCCTTCTGCCCCTGATGCAGGATCACGACAGCTCGCTGCTGGAAGCGGACTGCCAGTCCGATGCAGGGCCGAAAATCCCCAGCCGCCAGCAACATCTTCTCGTGCCAACCCTTCAGCGATCCCACCGCATCCACCACCGTTGCGCGCCGCAGCCGCTGCCGAAGCTGCTGCTGCATCCGCCGGTTCCAGCCATCCGGCATGCGGCGCGATCGCGGATTCCATGCGGTGACAAGTGTCGCACTTCGCGCGCCGAGGCGTCGCAACAGTGCATCCGGCACACGACGGCCTATGACGATATCGCATCCCGCGGCACGGTACCGCGTCAGACGATAGGCACGCAGCAGACGTGGCGAGATCGGATCAGCCTGCGTCGCGCACCTCGCTGAATTCGACATCACGATGCACGTACACCGACATCAGCAGACCAAATCCAATCATCGCCGTAATCATCGCCGATCCGCCATGCGACAGCAGCGGCAACGGCACGCCACCTACAGGAATTACGCCCATCACCATGGCGATGTTGGCAAACACGTAAAGGAAGAAATTGCTGGCGATACCGAATGCGACCAATCGTCCGAACTGGTGCCGGCAGCGCAGCGCAATCGCCATGCCTCCCAGCACGATCAGACCCAGGAGCGCCATGACCGCGACACATCCGACAAAGCCGAACTCCTCGCCGATCATGGTGAATATGAAGTCGGTCTGCCTCTCCGGCAGGAAATCCAGATGCCCCTGCGTGCCCTGCAAAAAGCCCTTTCCCCACATCCCGCCGGAACCAAGCGCGATCTTCGACTGGATGATGTTGTAGCCGGCACCGAGCGGATCGCTCTCGGGCTGCAGGAACGTATCGATCCTGGCGCGCTGGTAGTCGTGCAGATGGCCATAGACGATTTGCGCGGCGAACGGCACCGGCAGGGCCACCAACAGGAACTTCCACCAGCGCACGCCGGCGGCGAAGAACATGGCGGCACCCAATGTCGCGGTGATCACCGCCGTGCCGAGATTGGGCTCTTTCACGATCAGGCCCACCGGCACCAGCACGGCGACCAGCGGCGGGATCAGAAACAGTGGATTGCCGATCCGCTCCCACGAAGCGCGATGGAACCAGGACGCCAGCGCCAGAACAAGCGTGATCTTCATCAGTTCCGACGGCTGGATCTGCAGCCCGCCCAGCTCGATCCAGCGCTGTGCGCCCTTGCCGACGATGCCATACCGCATCACCAGAACCAGCAGTACCAGAGCGACGCAATAACTCGGCCATGCCAGCCGCGCGATGAAGCGGATATCGACCAACGCGATGCCGATCATCAGCACCAGTCCTGTGGCAAACCGCAGCACGTGCCGCGACGCATAAGGCTCGGCTGCACCCCCGGCGGCACTGTACAGCGCGGCATAGCCGACGCCGGCCAGCGCGCACAGCAGCACCACATACAGCCAGTTGACCTGCCAGACCTTGGCGCCAATGCCGAGCGACGTATCGCGCCAGATCCGCCCTTCCCTCATCGCGTCGCCTCACGCTCGGCGACTTGCGCACCAGGCAGTGCGTCGCGGCCCGCCGGATCGCGCTGCAGCGCAGCGGTCATGATGTCGCGTGCAATCGGTGCGGCAGCCGCAGCACCGGCGTTGCCATGCTCCACCACCACGGAAAGCGCGTAGTGCGGATCATCGTAAGGCGCGTAAGCCACGAACAGCGCGTGAGGACGGAACTCCCAGGGCAGCTTGGAACTATCGAAGTGTCCACCCTCCCGCTGCTCACGTGACACACGCCGCACCTGCGACGAGCCGGTCTTGCCAGCCATCTGCCAGCGTTGGTCCGTCAGCTTCGCCGAGGGCGCCGTCCCTCCCGGCTCGTTCACCACCGCCCACATCCCTTCGCGCACGACGTGCAGCGAGCGGTCCGACAGATTGAGGCTAGGCCAGTCAGCAGCCTGCGATCCGGATTGCAGCACACCGCCCAGCTTGCGCGTCAGATGCGGTTGCACCTCCCGGCCGGTGGCGACGCGTGCAGCATACGTCGCGAGCTGCAATGGCGTGACCTGAATGTACCCCTGACCGATGCCGGACACGACCGTGTCGCCGGCGTTCCACGCATGGCCCTGGCTGATGCGCCACTCGCGCGTCGGAATGAAGCCGGAGCGCGCGCCGGGAAGGTCGATCGCCAGTTCGGTGCCCAATCCGAAGCGGTGTGCCATTGCCGCGATGCGATCGATCCCGACCCGCCTTGCGGTCTCATAGAAATAAACATCGCAGCTGTTCTTCAATCCGCCGCGTAGATCGAGCGTACCGTGACCACCCTGCCGCCAGCAATGAAACCGCGCATTGCCGAGATCGAAATACCCCGGACAATGGACGGTATCGCCAGGCGAGACGGTCCCCGACTCCAGACCGGCCATCGCCACTGCCATCTTGAATGTCGAGCCCGGCGCGTACACGCCGGCCGCGGCGCGATTGAGCAGCGGAGTACGCTTGTCCTGAGCCCACTCGGTCCACTGCGCCTGCGCCACGCCGGCATTGAACAGCGCCGGATCGAACGACGGATTGGTGCCCATCGCCAGCACCTCGCCATTGCGGCAGTCGAGCACCACGCAGCTCGCGCACTCATCGCCAAGCCTGCCCAGTACCGTCTGTTGCAGCGCTACATCGATGGTAAGGCCGACGTCCTCGCCCGCCACGCCCTCCTGACGATCGAGTTCACGGATCACGCGTCCGAGCGCATTGACCTCGAGCTGCACCGCGCCAGCACTGCCACGCAGATCGAGATCATGCTGCTTCTCCAGACCGGTGCGTCCCACCCTGATCCCTGGCAGCGCAAGCGCCGGATCATCGGCAACGTCCGCCTCGGTCGGCGGCGCGACATACCCCGCGACATGCGCGAGCTGGTCGCCGAAAGGATATATCCGCGACGTGCCAACATCGACCAGAATGCCGGGCAGATCAGGCGCGCTGACCTCGATCGCCGCCATCTCCTCCCAGCTCAGGAACTCACGCACCACGGTCGGGATGAAGCTGCGATGCCGGTGCAGCTCGCGCTCGATACGGGCGCGTTCATAGTCCGCGAGCGGCACGATGCGCGAAAAATTATCGAGTGTCGTCGTCGTATCGCTGGTCTGCTCGGCCACCAGCAGGGCTCGCCAGTTCAGCCGATTGCCGGCCACCACGATGCCGAACCGGTCCAGCATTCGCCCACGCGGCGGCGCGATCAGTCGGGTACTGACGCGGTTCTCCTCCGCCAGCGTGGCATAGCGCGTGCCGTCGACCACCTGAACCTGGTAGAGCCGTGCGGCCAACCCGCCGAGCAACGCGACCTGACCGCCCATCATCAGCAAGGCGCGCCGTGTGAACACACCACTGCGGCGGATGTCGCGTCGCATCTTAGGCACGGTCCGGATCCGCGGCCGTGCGATCGACGCGGACGAACAGAATAGCCAGCGCAGGATACAGAGCGGCCGCCAGCATCACCTCGAACAGTACGGGACCGACCGGCAGCAAACGAAACATCAGCAGTGCCGTCGTCACCCAACCAAGCGCGGCAGCGCCGGCAGCGAAGCCCGCGAATGTCAGCCAGGCCGCGACAAACCCCTGTCGCACCAGGATCGGCCGCCAGTGCACCACCAGCCCATGCACTATCAGCAGCGTCAGCGCTCCCACGCCCAGCGGCAGATAGCCGAGCAGATCGAGCAGCAGCCCAACCACGAACACCACCGGCGGTGGCATCGCCCCGGGCCGCAGCAGTGACCAGAAATACACGCAGGCGAACGTGACCGCCGGCAGCATCGCCGCCTGATCGGCGATGCCGTACGGTGCGACGGCAAGCAGCATCAGCAGCAAGGTGCAGCCTGCCGGGAACGCATATCGCGCCGCGATATCGAGCCGCCGCCCCAGCGTGACCCGCGGCCGGATGCCGGGCGCCTGGTCGGCGCGCGCCATCAGCGTCCCCGCCGTTCGGGCAGCCGACCGGGCGCCTCCGGCGCTGCGATGTCGGTCAGGCCATAGTCAAAGATACGAACCACCTCCAGGCGATCGAGCATCGCCGCGGGCACCACCTCGGGCACCTTGGCCGCGGAATAATGCACCGCGCCAACCGGCAGGTTAGCCGGGAAGGCGCTGGCCTCGGTGCTGGTGACGACCCGCTCGCCCTCCTGCGGCATGCTGCCTTCCGGCCAGTAAACCACCCGCGGCCGCGGCCCATTGGTGCCGATCACGATGGCATGGGCACCCGAATTCTCCAGCACCACCGGTACCCGGCTGTTCATGTCGGTGATCAGCAGCACCCGCGCGGTGCGTGCGCCGACCTCAGTGACACGTCCGACCAGGCCGCGTTCGTCCAGCGCGATCTCGCCCTTGCGGATGCCGTGGTTCGGTCCGACCGACAGCAGCACCGCCTTGGCATAGATGCCGCCGGCGTCCGCCACCACGCGCGCGGTGACGTAGGACGGCGCGGGATCCGGAACCCAGTGCAGATCAGCCTTGAGCCGCGCGTTCTCGGCATCGAGCGCCAGCGCAATCGACTGCCAGCGGCGCAGTTGTTCGTTTTCCTCGCGCAATCGGGCGTTCTCGGTGCTGACGTCCCACAGCCCAGCCGCGGTGGCGACGGTGCCGCGGACAATACCAAGCGGTCCGGCGATCGCTGCATAGATCGGCGCCAGTGCATCGGCCAGCACCATGCGCGCACGCTCGGCCAGCACCGCATCGGCCTTGCCGAGCAGCATCAGACCAAAGGTGGCCACGATCAGCACTGGCAAGGTCAGCTTCGCCAGTGCCTGGCGTGCCTGAATGGAAATACGGATCATGCAAACGCAGGTCTATTGCGACCCACAACTAATACGCGATCGGTGGCGGCGTATGAAGCGCTGAGTTGCTGCGGCCGGCGAAACGAGTTGTCTAATATATTTCGAGATAGAATTTATATTTTGATCATACCGAATTAACGCGCTAGCAATGAAGCGACGCGCCTATGCGCAAGTGAGACCACATGAGAAGCGCAATGCTCGCAAACAGGGTGCAAGATATTTTTCTCGCCGCCGCGATGGTGCTTGGTGTGTCCATCATGGCGGATGCCGCGCGCCCCGTCGGCCAGCCAGTCGATCCGGCCATGAGCAATTGGTATCAAAGTCTGAAGCAGCCCGGTACCGGCGCCGGTTGTTGCGCGGTCGCCGATTGCAGACCCTATGACTCTCGTCTTGTCGCTGATCACTATGAAATCCTGCTCAACCACAGATGGTTAGCTGTGCCGAACAGTGTTGTTTTGCATCGTGAAAATAGAGCCGGCACTGCGGTCGCCTGCTTGCAGACGCAATGGAATTACGGCTTCGGGCCTCCGCCGGCGGACTTCTCGCCGGATATCCTGTGCTTCATCCCCGGACCGGACGCCTGATCGCGTGAGCTGCGAACGCGTACAAGATCGCCAGGCAATTGTGATCACGTTGCAAGAATCTGCCCCTCCTTGCGGGAGAGGGCTGGGGGAGGCTAGTACATCGACGTCAGCACATTCGACAGCCGCTTGCGCTCTTCGAGCGCGCGCCCGGTCCCCAACGCGACACAATGCAGCGGGTTCTCCGCCACCGCGACAGCGAGGCCGGTCGCATCGCGCAGCACCTGATCCAGCCGATACAGCAGCGCGCCGCCACCGGTCAGCACAATTCCCCGATCCACAATGTCGGCGGCGAGCTCCGGCGGCGTGTTCTCCAAGGCCATCTTCACCGCATCGACAATGGCGTTGACCGGCTCGGCGAGGCTCTCGGCGATCTGCCGCTGACTGACTAGCACCTCACGCGGCACCCCGTTGATCAGGTCGCGCCCACGCACCTCGCGTTGCGGGCCTGGGTCGCCGTCCTCGGACTGCCCGGCGGCGCCGACGTCCATCTTGATCCGCTCCGCCGACGGCTCGCCGATCAGCAGATTGTGCGTGCGGCGCATGTAGCTGATGATCGCTTCGTCCATCTTGTCACCGCCGACGCGTACGCTGCGCGAATAGACGATGCCGCCAAGCGAGATCACCGCCACCTCGGTTGTGCCGCCGCCGATGTCCACCACCATCGAACCGGTTGGCTCGGTGACCGGCAGCCCAGCCCCGATGGCCGCGGCCATTGGTTCCTCGATCAGCGCGACCCTGCGCGCGCCGGCACTCTCGGCACTTTCCTGGATCGCGCGGCGTTCCACCGCAGTTGAGCCGGAAGGCACACACACGATGATCAGCGGCGAGGCGAAGCGGCGACGATTGTGCACCTTGCGGATGAAGTGCTTGATCATCTCCTCGGCGACTTCGAAATCGGCGATGACCCCGTCACGCAGTGGCCGGCTCGCGGTGATGTAACCGGGTGTACGGCCTAGCATCAGCTTGGCTTCCTCGCCGACTGCCACCACCTGCTTTTTGCCGCGCACATCGGCGATGGCCACGACGGACGGTTCGGCCAGTACAATTCCACGGCCTTTGACATAGACAAGCGTGTTGGCGGTGCCGAGGTCGATGGCCATGTCGGCTGACATGAAGCCGAGCGCCCGGGAGAACATCAAATTGGTGCCTTTAGGTGAAATGAGCGGAAGCCGTTGGGCTTAGCCCCGCTTCCCTTCGTTAACAAGAGGTTGAACCCCGCGCCCCGGGAACGCCCCATTCCGGCCACCGGATTTCCTCCGCCACCCCCGACATCTCAACCCCTCGCCAAGGGAGGATTTACCAATGGCACGCAACATCGCATTCGGACTGGCATTGAGCGGCCTGCTCACCATGCTGACGGCCTGCGGATATGATCCCGGGACACGGGCTGTGACCGGCGGTCTGATGGGCGCGGGCGCCGGTGCCGGCGTGGCCGCATTGTCCCACGGCAAGCCGGCGACCGGCGCGCTGGTCGGTGGCGGCGTCGGTGCGGTCGGGGGCGCGGTCACGGCGCCGTGATTATCTATAGTGAGCGTTGACCTCGACCATGTAGGGCCGCCGCCGCGATCAACGCGGTCCGCGCGGCGGCCCGCAGGTCCAGATGACCCGGCCCACGACGTGGACGTCAGCGGCCTGGGCCGGCGGGACGTGTTCCACCTCATATGAGGCGTTGTCGCTTATGAGGGTGAGACTGCCGTCCAACTTTGGCTGAACACGTTTCACCAGACGCTCGCCGGCGATTTCAAACACATAAATGCCGAAGCTGCGGAAGCGGCTTTCAGAGGCATCGACCAGCAGGAGGTCGCCGGCCTGAATGCTGGGCACCATCGACTCCCCCACCGCCGTGTCAACCAGCAGGCGGTCCGGATCGATGCCGAACACCTCGCGGACCCAGTCACGACGAAATGCGAGGAATTCGACGGAATTCGGTGGCGGCGGCAATTCCACGCCGGCCGCGGCTGCCTCGGGGCGCTTGGGCAGCAGGAGATAGTCCCCCTCGCCGAAGCCACCCGCCATCGAAAGCGCCGCCTGGGTTTCTGCCAGGCCGTGCAGCCGCGGTTCGGGGCCTTCGCCGCCGGCCAGCCAGCCGACCCCGACACCGGCGGCCTGAGCCAGTGCGACGAGCCGCTCGCGGCTCGGTTCTGCCTCGCCTCGCAACCACTTGCGGAAGGCGGAGGGGGAAACGCCGGTCGCTCGCGCCAGCCTATCCGCACTCGGCCACTGACGCAGAATAGCCTGCAGCCGAGAGATGAATGCGGCTCGTTCGGCCGTGGGCGAAAGGACAGTTGAACTGGTCTTCTCGGGCTCGCTTCGGCGTGACATTTGGCTGCTACTACCCAAAGTCTCGACACTTTCGGGACAGAGTCCCAACTCGTTCGGCTCGTTCAGGCGCCTGACAAAACACTTTGTATTTCAGGTTCTGTAGAGAGAATTGGCATGAATGCAAGGAACGGGGTCGAGAGCAACAGCCCTGACACCGCGGACTGGCACCCGGCCGACATACTCGCTGCGCTCAAGAAGCGCGGTCACAGTCTCGCGGGCCTGTCTGTCGCGAACGGATATCATCCGACTGCCGCCGGCAAGGCGCTGAAGCACTCTTGGCCTGCGATCGAGCGTCTGTTGGCCGAAGCGATCGGCGTGGCACCGCGGGACATCTGGCCCAGCCGGTATGACAGCCAGGGCAATCCGCAGCGGCGCGCGAAATCGTGATGGCGCACGATGCGCGGCCCGGCTTCGCCGTAAACCCGACTTACAGGAGCGAGTTGCCAAGCGGGGTCGCTCCCGGAGCGGTCCAGCCGCCATACGGCACGTGGCGCAGCACAATAGTCGGACATTGGCATCGGATCGCCACTTTGCGACAACATCTCGCTCACAGCCCCTCGCAGATATTTTCATTGGTCGTTAACGCATCCGGCAGGAACGTTCGTCCTGCATGTTCGGTTCGATGGTGCTGCGCAGCGACGACCTCAAACACAAGATGGCTGCAAAACATGATGACAAGAGAACTTTCAGCTCACACCGATTTTCCTGATCATCACGCAGTTGGCATGGTGGTGGACGACGACGCACTGGTCCGCGAAACGGTGGCCCAGGTGCTCGAGGACCTTTGCGATCAGGTCTATCAGGCCGCGGACGGTCAGGAGGGGCTCGAGATACTGGCTCAGCATCCCGACATCTCGGTCATCGTGACCGACATCGCTATGCCGCGGCTCGACGGCATCGCGTTCGCGTCGAAGGCACGCCGGTTGCACCCTGAACTCAAGGTCCTGTTCGTCAGCGGGATGCAGCGACCGCCTGGCAGCGAGGAGTTTCTCGCAAAGCCCTTCCGCGCCCTCGCGCTGGTCTCGGCGCTGAACCAGCTGATGAACGTACATTAGCCCTATCGCGGGTTCCCGACCTCGTCGGCCGGAACGACTTCCTCGGCTGGAACGACGCTCTCAATGGTCGCCAGCAGAGCCGTCAGGCTGAATGGCTTCTGGATGCACGGCCGTACCACCCCGGGCACCCGATCCAGCATGTCGGGATGGCCCGACATCAGGATCACCGGCACACCGACATCATCCGCAAGCGGCACCAGACGCGGGTCAAGCCCGCCGGGCAGCGTGCAATCCAGCAGGATCCCGTCGATCCCGCCCGCCCGCAGGAATTCGATCGCGGCGGCGGCCGTCTCTGCGCAGCTGGTGTCGTACACGCCGTCGAGCGCATCGACCACCACCTCGGAGACGAGTGGATCATCCTCGACGACGAGAATGCGCTTTTGCCGATGGGTCCCCATCATAACCTCGACTCTTCAGCTCAGCGGCGTCACAAGCAGGAGTGTGCACGATACGATGCCTGTGAGCGCGCGAAAAGTTGGTAAGGTCCCCAAACTTCTGGATCGCGTTTTATTTACGCCACCCGGCTGTTCTCGATGCAGAATTACTTATGGCCGCACTTCCCGCCCAAGCGCCTGCTCATAGACCCGGATCACCGAACTGCTGTCGTCGCCGCCCATGCCCTTGGCGCGGGCAATGCGCATCAGGTTCATCACCTGCGGCGCTATCATGCCAGGCACACCCAGTTCATCGGCAAGTTCGAGCGCAAGCCGCAGGTCCTTGTGCGCGAGGTTGAGCGCGAAGGTCGCCTCGAATTCGCGCTTGAATGCCTTCTCGGAGATATTACGGAACGCTGAGGAGTTGCCGCTGGCATTGCTGATCACCTGCTGCAGCTTTTGCAGATCGATGCCGGCCATCGCGCCGATCATCAGCGCCTCTGCCGCCGCCGCGGCATTGCAGAAGGCCAGCATGTTGTTCACCAGCTTGGCGACCGAGCCCATGCCGATTTCACCGACATGCACCACCTCGCCGCTGAACGACTTCAGCAGCGGAAGCTGAGCGTCGAACACTGCCGCATCGCCGCCGACCATGATGACGATCGTGCCATCGGTCGCACGCGGCACACCGCCCGAGACCGGGGCCTCCAGCATCTGGATGCCCTTGGCGCGCATCCCATCGTTCACCCGCCGCGCGGTCGCCGGTGAATTGGTGGAGAGATCGATATAGACCGTGCCCGGCTTGGCGGTTTCGCTGATGCCGTCGTGGCCAAGTGCCACGTCCTCGACATTGCGCGGCATCGGCAACGAGGTGAGCACCACGTCGCAGGTGGATGCGATCTGAGCCACGGATGTGCCCGCGGTCGCGCCGAGGTCGGTACAGGCCTTGATGGCCGCTGGATTGAGGTCGAACACGACCACGTCGTGGTTGGTGTTGCGGATGATGTTGCGGCACATTGGGCCGCCCATGTTTCCGACGCCGATGAAGCCGACCTTCATTGCCGTTTCCCTCCAGGTTCACCCGCGGCAGCATGCCCCAACGGGCGGCTTGCGGAAACCTGGCTGCTGGAGGACGCTCGCGCAGCAGGAGGAATGGACCATGGCAAACATTCGCGCGCGGCTGGCCCATATGGGTATCTACGTTCAGGACCGGGACAGGATGGAGCAGTTCTACAGTGAAGTCCTCGGCCTGATGGTCACCGACCGGGGCGAAGGACGCTCGGGGATGCACCTCACATTCATGAGCGCCAATCCGCAGAACCACCATCAGGTCGTGCTGGTCACCGGGCGCCCGGATACCTCCGGCTTCAACCCGATCCAGCAGATCTCGTTCATGGTGGACTCGCTCGCTGATCTGCGTGAGGTGCACAACCGCGCGCTCTCACTCGGCGCCACCGAGATGCGCCCGGTGACCCACGGCAACGCCTGGTCGGTCTACTTCAAGGACCCGGAGGGCAACACGGTGGAGGCGTACCTCGACACGCCGTTCCACGTACCGCAACCGCATGGCAAGCCGCTCGATCTCGCCAAATCGGACGAGCAGATTCTGCGCGAGACGGAGGAGACGTGCCGGCAGGATCCGGGCTTCATGCCGATCGAACAGTTCAAGAGCCAGATGGCCGCACGCCTCAGCGCGAGTGCATAGGGATCGACAGGCGCGCTGGTCCCACTTTCGTCCTGGCCGAGCTTGGCTCGGCCATCCACGCCTTTGTCTGATGCGGAAGTCGTGGATGGCCGGCCTGAGCAGTCCTCAGGGGGCCCTTCGCAGCAGGCCCCTTTGCAACTCAGTAGGACTAACCCTCACCGGCCGCTCGGCTATCCATCTCGCCTTTGGTCGACGAGCTCGTGCTCGATCAGTTCGGACGTTTCGGTCGGTACCGGCCGCGGGTCGCCGAGTAGAGATCTCACCCCTGCGACGAGGGTATCGCGGCGGAAAGGTTTCACCAGTATCGAGGTCTGCGGAGGCAGTTCCGCCAGCCCGTCAGCATTTGGGTACCCGGTGATCACCAGCGCCTTGAGGAATGGCCGGATCTGCGTGGCCTGACCGATCAGTTCGGCTCCGGACAACCCAGGCATCGCGTAGTCGGTCACCAGGACATCAATTCGCGGATCGCTTGCGATCAGCCGCAACGCCTCGTCACCGGTGGCGGCCCGGTGGACTGTGAAGCCCTCGTTGGCGAGGAAAGCCCCGACGGTCACCAGCACATCGGCGACGTCGTCCACGACCAGGAGATGCCGGGCGATGTCGCGCTGTTGATCGGCGCTTGACATGCTGTGCTGCCGCACCGCCATATCGGGCTGCGCCGCCACAGATTCCGCTTTCGTCGGAACCAGGCCGTATGCCATCAGCGTATAGGCAAGCCTCCTGGTCGCAGACTGAATCACCGGATGCGCCCTGGTCTCTGGCAGCACGAAATGCCGGGCGATCGCTTCGCCTGCCATCACCAAGGCCTCGGCCGAGGGCGCGCCCATTGGCCGTCCGGGTGCGTGTGTCTTTTCACTTGGGTGCGAAACCACAGTCGCTCGGTCCACCTCGTGATCACGTCGGCTCGCCAGCGCGTCATAGCGTGCCCCAAGTGCCGTCAGTCCTTGCGCGTCGGCGGCGGTCCTGGCGGTGGCCGCCATGCCGCGAAACTCCGCGGCCCGGGCGTGAAGTTCCGCGACAGTGCATTGCGACAACGGGACATGAACCGTTCTGGCATTAGTGCACACCATTTTTGTGCATCCTGTAATTAAAACTCTGAATGCCGCAGCCGTTCCGCTGCTCTGTAAAACCCTACCGCTGCCTGCTCTAAGAAATGGTTACCGAGTGTCTTGATCCAGATCAAACTGAGATTGCGCGATTTATTGCGCTACTGAGAATTCGGACGCTGCATGTGCACTCTTGCATGCGCAACATATGAACGATTGGAATTTGCTCGACCCAGCTCGGGCAAGATCGGCCGCCGCCACCACGCTATGGCGTGCTTTCTCGCGGTGACCACCAAGCCCCGATCGTCAACAGGATCACACCATCTCTTGCTGACGGAGACCGGACCTCCGAGCCTGCCAGCTGCGTGCATCCCCGCACGCAAGTTCCAGCAGTTCGCCAGCGATCTCCACAAGGCGCGCGCTCAGTGCTGGGTCGGCCAGGGTCAAGGCAAGGCACTGAGTCTCGGCGTGCAGATCGAGCAGCTCATTGTCCAAGGGCTGGTCTTCCATCGGCATACCTCCAGGAGGAATGCTACCGTAACCATACATTCGACGTACAGGCGTTGATCCAGATCAACACCTGGTACTGCTGGCGATGCGGCCCGAGGCATACTGACCAGGAACAGCTGTTGCCCAGCATCATAGAGCGGCGAAACGTTTGCGCTGGTCGTATGACAAAGTCAGACTACCGCGACTCGCGTCCCAACGATAGTGGCATTTAGTCAATAGGTGGCCCGCCGATTGCCGCGAGGTAGCGGTTCACTGACAGGGCAAGCGCCGCTTTGCCGCCTGAAGGAATGATCCGGTCCCACCAGCTGCCATAGACGGGATCGAAGGGCCATGCCTCCAGCACAGCGGCAATATGTCGCACCGAAGTCGCATCCAGCGGGATCAGGTTCGGATAGCTTCGCATGAAGCTGAGTTTTCTGTCGGGCGTCACGGTCGCGATGTCGCCGGACAACAATGCGCCCTTGCCGCCGGCGCCATCCGCCCAGTGCAGCATGGTTCCTCCGGCGAAGTGTCCGCCACAGCGCAGCAGCGTCACGCCAGACGCAAGCTCCCGCATTTCGCCATCCCAGTACGTCACGGTCGGACCTGGACGCATCACCCACCTTCTGTCCGCGGCGTGCAGATAGATCGGTACACCACCGAAGGCGCGACTCCACTCGACCATCGACGCATAGAAGTGCGGGTGAGAAATCGCGATTGCGCTGATACCGCCCAGTGATCGCACGATCTCCACCGTGGCATCATCGATGAAGCTGATGCAGTCCCAGAGAATATTCCCCGCCGCAGTCCGCAGCAGCAGAGCGCGCTGACCGATAGCGAACCCAGGCACAGTCCCTATGCCGAGCAACCCGGGTTCATACCGACGAAAGCCGTTGAAATGCGTCCGTCGCATCGCCGGCAACGAGGTCCACGCCTGGCCGAGCGGATTCACATATTGCCGTTGCTCCTGACAGATCGCGCATCCGGCAGGGGCTTTGTCCGCCTCGGGGTATTGTGTCCCGCAGGTGGTGCAGATGTGGGCCGGCATGCTCGCCTCCTCGCTGCGATTGCCCCAGCCTATCGCCGGTCATTCCGGCTGGCGACGCGGCGATGTTCGACGATACTGCGCCCACGTGTCACTGTTGCGCGAATGACGGAAGCCGCACGCAAGACGCCAGCCACGGACAGGACGCATGACGCGACCTCCAGCGCCTCCAGCTGGCAGGTCACACTTTGGGCCATGGTGGGCATCCAGTTCATCATGACAATGTCGTTCAGCTTCCTCAGCCCGATCATGCCGCTTTTCCTGCCGAAGCTCGGCGTCACCACCGAGGCGGGTATCGATCTGTGGTCCGGCATCCTGAACGGCTCCACCTCGTTCGTCGCCGCCTTCACCTCGCCACTTTGGGGACGACTCGCCGACCGCTATGGGCGCAAACCGATGCTGATCCGCTCGAGCTGCGCGATCGCGGTCTTCACCGCCTTCATGGGTCTGTCGCAGAACGTCTGGCAGTTCTTCGCCGCGCGTGCCCTGATGGGTGTGTTCGCCGGTTTCTCCTCGACTGCTATGGCGCTGGTGGCAAGCCAGGTACCCGAACAACGCCTCGGTTACGCACTCGGCTGGCTCAGCACCGGACAACTGGTGGGCTCGCTGATAGGGCCGGTCATCGGTGGCGTGCTCGCCGATGTCACCGGTAGCTTCCGGATCCCCTTCTACTGCACCTCCGGCGTCACGTTCGCCGCGGTCTTCCTGGTGTGGCGCGGCGTGCGCGAGCGCTTCGTGCGACCCGATGCCTCGCATCAGCGGCGTTCCGGTCTGCGCGGCCTCGCGCTCATGATCGGTGCCGCCGGAATATTGCCGCTGTTCTTCGTGCTCTTCATGGCGCAGTTCAGCACGCGCGCGGTGCAGCCCGTCGTGACGCTGTTCGTGCAGGAGGTTGTCGGCAATCAGCCCAACCTGGCGACCCTCGGCGGGCTGGCGTTCTCCGTCACCGGGCTGGCCGGCATGATGGCGGTGCCGCTGCTCGGCAAGCACAGCGACGAGATCGGCTATCGCCGCGTGCTGCTGATCTGCCTGGCGGGCGCTACGCTGACCAGCCTGCCGCAGGCCTTTGCCGGCAGCTACTGGACCTTCGTGATCGAGCGCTTCGGCGTCGGTCTGTTCATTGGCGGCATCCTCCCCACGGCGAATGCGCTGATCGGGCGCATGGTCGACCGCGCCAGCCGCGGCACGGTGTACGGCATGACAGCGTCGGCGACGTTCCTCGGCAATTCATTGGGGCCGCTGACCGGCGGCGCGATCGCCGCCTCGTTCGGACTGCGCTGGGTATTCCTGATCACCGCGGCACTGCTGCTGGCGAACCTGATCTGGGTCTATCTGACCGTGCCGGAATACGCGGGCGAACGGAAGGCGTGAGCATGGCGTCGGGCCTCATAACCCGCTAGTTCCGGCGTTTCCTGCCGCTGGAAAGGCTGAACAATGGGCACACGTGCGGGCGCAATCGGACGCGCGCTGGAATTCTTCGACGGCACCGGCTTCCGCGATCGGCTCGCTGAACTGGTGGCAATCCCCAGCACGTCGCAGGACCCCGGCCACGAGGCCGACGTCCAGCGTTACCTCGACGGCGCAATCAGACCGTGGCTGGAGCGGCTGGGCTTCACCGTGGCCATTCACCCCAATCCGCAGCCGGGCTTCGGCCCGATCCTCACCGCCGAACGTCTGGAGGATCCGGAACGTCCGACCATCCTGACCTACGGCCATGCCGATACGGTCCGCGGACTGGAGGATCAATGGCGCGACGGCCTCGATCCGTGGCGGCTGACCGAGGAAGCTGATCGTTGGTACGGCCGCGGCACCGCCGACAACAAAGGCCAGCACGCAGTGAACCTCTCGGCGCTCGAGGCTGTGCTCGCTGAGCGCGACGGCAGGCTTGGCTTCAATCTGAAGCTGGTGCTGGAGACCTGCGAGGAACGCGGATCAGTGGGCTTGCGGGAATTCGTCGCCGCCCACAAGGACGAACTCGCCTCCGATGTGCTGATCGGCAGCGACGGTCCGCGCGTGATGCCCGACATGCCGACCATCGCCACCGGCACGCGCGGCACCTTCCATTTCGACCTGGTAGTCGACCTGCGACCCGGCGGAGTCCATTCCGGCCATTGGGGTGGCCTGACCACCGATCCCGCCGTGGTGTTGACCCATGCGCTCGGCACCATCGTCGATCGCAATGGCCGCATCCTGGTGCGCAACTGGCTGCCACAAAACGGCCTGCCGGCCAGCGTGCGATCCGTGCTGGCGGGCTGCGAGGTCGGCGGTGGCGGCGAGGCGGCGTCGATCGATCCGGGCTGGGGCGAGCCGGGATTGACCGCGGCCGAGAAGATCTACGGCTGGAACAGCTTCATCGTGTTGGCGATGGTTTCCGGCCGGCCGGAAAACCCCGTGAACGCGGTGGCGCCGAACGCCCGTGCGCATTGCCAGATCCGCTACACGGTCGATACCGATCCCGCGACGTTCGCCTCCGCGCTCCGCAGGCATCTCGATGCCGAGGGGTTCGCCAGCGTGCGCATCGAGAACCCCGGCATACGCATGCCGGCAAGCCGCACCGACCCGTCGCATCCCTGGGTGCGCTGGACCGTCGCCTCTATGGAACAGACCCTCGGACGGCGCGTCCAGGTGATCCCCAATTCGTCGGGCGGTCTGCCGGGCGACGTCTTCGTCGATCACCTCGGCGTCGCGCTGATCTGGGTGCCGCACAGCTACAATGGCTGCAAGCAGCACGGCCCAGACGAGCATTTTCTGATCGCCCCGGCGCGCGAGGGAATCGCCGCATTTGCCGGCATCTGGTGGGACCTGGGTGAGCCCCGGACGCCGTAAAACTGGGACGACCGAATGTCATCGATTGGTGCGGAAGCCGTTGAGTGACGTCAGAAATACGTCATTATTAACACGCATGAGACGCGGTCATGACGCAATTGCTATATATCCGGATTGCTATTTACCGGCGGATCGTCTCTGCTTTTCCTTGAGGCGGCAGAGATAGAAACGATTTGGCTATTATTGCAAAGAATAACCGGAGGCGTCAAGTTCCAAATAAGACTCGCATCCACGCCGCGGACAAAACCAAAACGACAAGGAGAGGTTGTTATCATGCCCGCAATGCCCCGCAGTGCTAACGGAGAACACATAGGTCCCTCATACCATGAGTTGCTATTGGCCCTGGTCGAGGGAGAAAGGGTGGCTTTGGACATAGGCTCCGACTGGCCATCGGTTCCGAGCGAGGTTCGGTTCCCACTGCTGAAATGGGCCCACAACGCGCACAGGCTGCTCGATCAGTGCGAATTGGACCTGGCGGCGCCCAACACTGAAGAGCCAGGTTAACCGCCACCCCTCCGTCGCAGCACCGCGTCGCGGATCAACGGCATGCGGTCGTTGCCGAAATACATGTCGTCACCGCCGACGAACATGGTTGGTGAACCGAAGCCGCCGCGATCGATCAGTTCCTGCGTGATCGCGCGCAGCTTGTCCTTGATGGCCTGCTGCTCGATGCCTGCAAGGAACCTGTCCGCATCGACACTAACCTTGTCGCAGATCTCGCGCAGCACCGGGATCTGCGAGATGTCCCTGTCGTCTCCCCAATAAGCCTCGAACGTCGCCAGCGCGAACGGCACCAGTTTGCCCTCGGGCTCCAGCAGAATGCAGCCACGCATGGCGCGGACACTGTTCACCGGGAACACGGTCGGCCGGTAGTGCATGCGGATCCCAAGATGGCGCGCCCAGTCCTGCTGGTCCTTCTTGCCGTATGTGACCTTCGCCGCCACGGGCTTCTCGCGTGAGTTGTGCACGCTTGGATTGACCGCGTTGAACACCCCGCCCACCAGAATCGGGCGCCAGGCGATATCAATGCCCAACTCCTTCTGCATCAGCAGAAGATTATGGAAAGCGAAATAGGTCCACGGGCTCGAGCAGTCAAAGAAGCATTCAATGTCCGCCACAACAAACTCCCAAATAAAGGCCCACCATCCCCCCTCCCCTCGCGGGGGGGGTCAGGGGGAGGGGGCCGCCATGTTCCCGAGGCCCTGACTTCCCACTACGCCGGCACCGGCCGCGCTCGCTGATTATAGAGAATCTTCGCCCTCCGCTCGCGCTCCTCTGTCGGCAGCTTGGACTGATCCTCCGACAACTCCGCGCCCACCGCCATGCCGCGCTGCACCCCGGGCCGCGCGCCAAGTTCCTCGAACCAGCGCTTGAAGTACTTGAACTCCTCGATGTCCTGACCCTGCGCCTTCCAGTTCGCCGTCCAGGGGTAACTGATCATGTCAGCGATCGTGTATTCGTCGCCGGCCAGATAACGGCTCTCGTACAGCCGGTTATTCAGCACGCCGTACAGCCGATTCGCCTCGTCGGTGAAGCGGGCCACCGCATAGGACTGGTCGCCCTTGGTGTCGCCCAACCGCCGGAAGTGACCACATTCGCCGCTCTTCGGCCCCTGGTTGGCCATCTGCCAGATCAACCACTGAATGACCTGATACTTCGGCCGTGTCGCCTGCGGGAAGAACTTGCCCTCCTTCTCGGCGATATACAGCATGATCGCGCCGGATTCGAAGACGGCGATGGGCTCGCCGCCACCCTTCGGATCATGATCCACCAATACCGGCATCCGGTGATTCGGATTCATCTTGAGGAATTCCGGCGTGAACTGGTCACCGCGCCCAATATTACATGGCACGATCTTGTACTGCGCTCCCAGTTCCTCCAACAGGATTGTCACCTTCTTGCCATTTGGGGTCGGCCAATAGTGAACATCGTACATCGCTCTGCCCTCTGCCTCGCTTGGGTACCAGTCAAAATGGGTGGCCAGGCCACCATGCCACAGGCGCCGGCATTGAAAAGTCCTCCAATTCCCTGGGCCGGACTGCAAGAAATGCTTGTCCTGAGGGACAAACCGTGATTCCGTCACAATGCAAGACAAACTGCAACAGCGAGTCGGTGTGAGCATGGCAGCAAAAAAGGCGCCCGCGACCAAGTCCGCGGCGAAGACCCCCAAGGCGGCAGCGCCGGCCAAATCGGCCGCGCAGGCCACCGTGACCCTCAAACATCTGGCAGCGTCGCTCTCCGAGAGCCACGACATGCCAAAGAAGCAGGCCGACGCCATGTTGGTGGACATGGTGGGCCTGGTCGCGAAGCACCTGAAGAAAGGCGACCGCATCCGCATCGCCGGCCTCGGCGTGCTTCAGGTCAGGAAACGCGCCGCCCGCATGGGCCGCAATCCAGCAACCGGCGAGGCAATCAAGATCAAGGCGAGCAAGAAGGTCGCCTTCCGTGTCGCCAAGGAGTTGAAGGAAGCCGTGTAAATCCCTGGAGCGCACCGGCCGGATCAAGCCTGATATGAGGCGGTGATCCTCGGGACACGATGGCGGGGGCGCCTCTGATTGTAACCGCCCCTCGCCGGCATTCACTGCCCGTTCGCGGCTTGAATAAGGCCTCGGCCAGTTCAACGGCGACGCTAATCAGGGCCCCCACGGCCAACCCGAAGCGCAGAATGTGAAACGCGAGGAGGCCCGGCGGGTTCGCGCCGGCCTCTTCTCGTTGCTGCTCAAGTCTCCCCGTCACCGTGTCGGAATGCTCAACACGGCAGCGTCCTCAGGGCCGGACGGAAGAGCACCGCGAAAAATCATCCAGGCTGTTCACTGGATCACAGCGCCAAGCATGCGCGGTTGCCATCCTGCCCGAAGTTGGACGGAGGAGACCGATGCGCGCTTATGTCACCGCTGCCGGAATGGCTTTGGGTCTGGTCGCTGTGTGGGCGGCTCTGGCGCCATTTGTCGCCTGAGATCCGGTGCCTCGCCATCCACAGGCTCGGTCCGCCAGATCGGGGCGAAACCGGCCGCATCAAGCGGCCGCAGCCAGCCCGACCTAAGCACGATGGGTCCATCCGTTTCTGTTCAACAACTTTTCAGTAGCCATACGACCTGGTGATGTGCAATTCTTTGGTTTGGTAGCGCATATTAGGATGGCTGGGCCGATGTGGGCGATCGCTAGGGTCATGAACTGGCCGCCGATATTCTACTCCGCGCTCTGCATCGTATTGCTGTGCAAGTGGACGATCTGGTTTCCTGCCATGGTGGTCCGGCACGGCCTTGACGGCGCTCTTGATGCCGCGCTCGCCTGCCCTGACGGACCGGCCGGACGGTTCCCCACCGTCCGTCACACGTCCCAAATATCCGACGCAGCATCCATAACGGCGCCGGCGGCGTGGACGCCCAGCGGTGAAGCGGGCGGCGGACGCGCACCCGAGCCAAAGGGTGCGGCGGGCGTTGGCGTGTAACGCTGCGACCGCCGACGCATATATCTCCTCCATCTGGGTTGCTGCCGAGCGGTCTGTGCCTCAAGCCATAGCACGGGCAGGAGCGTCGAAGTCTTGACGTAGACCATGCAGTTCTGCAGCGGTGCAGGATCAGCAAGGTTGCCTCCTGGTCATCCGGCGGTTGGTTGCGATCTCGCTACCAACAACGTTCCGAGGCGTTACGACATGGAATACGGTTATACAGGCCGCCGCGAGGACCGCAGACTGGTGACCGGCGCCGGGATGTTTACCGCGGACTGGGGCCGCCCAGACGTGCTGCACGCGGCATTCCTGCGCGCGGATCGGGCGCATGCGCGGATCGTCAACTGCGACGTGGGTGCCGCGCAGGCCGCACCCGGAGTGCGCGCGGTTTTGACTGGGGCGGACATGCAGGCAGCGGGCTACACCCGCGACCTGCCGCTGATGCCGCTCGGTCGCGGCGAGGCCCTCAAGGCGATTGACGCGCCCGCGCTCGCCTTGGGCTGCGTGCGCTATGTCGGCGAGCCGGTCGCCATCGTCGTGGCCGATTCACCGCACGCAGCCCAGGATGCCTGCGAGTTGATCCGGATCGACTACGCGTCGCTCCCGCCGGTGGTGGGCGGCTCCGCGGCGCTGGCACAAGGTGCCGCGCTGCTGCATGCGGAAATCCCCGGCAATCTCTGCTACGAAACCGACTTCGGCGACAGGGTCGCGACGCAAGCCGCGTTCGCCGCCGCCGCGCACGTGGTGCGGCTCGAGCAGGAGAGTGGCCGCGTCGTTGGTAACCCGATGGAGCCCAAGGCGGCGATGGCCGCATGGGATGGCGACATTCTCGAGTTATGGAGCCCGAGCCAGGGCATGACGAGCATGCGGGACAGCCTCGCCGCACTCGTCGGGCTCACACCTGACAAATTGCGTGTCCACGCGCAGGATGTCGGCGGCGCGTTCGGCGTCCGCGGAGCGGCCTATCAGGAATATGCCGCCCTGGCCTTGGCCGCGAGGCAAATCGGGCGACCGGTGAAATGGATCGCGAGCCGGTCGGAGACGTTCCTCAGTGACTATCACGGCCGCGCCGTTTCCATGGTGGCCGAACTGGCGCTGGATGCAGACGGATGCTTCCTCGCCATCCGGCATGACTGGATCTGCGATATCGGCGCCTACCCCTCGGCGGCGGGGCCGTTCACCAATACCTTCAACGCCTCGCTGATGGCGACCGGCGCCTACCGTATTCCGGCTGTGCATGGGCGCACGCGCCTCGCCGTCACCAACACCGTGCCGATCACCGCGTATCGCGGCGCCGGCCGGCCAGACATGGCCTACGTGGTGGAGCGCCTGGTCGACGAAGCGGCCGTGCAGACCGGCATCGACCGCATCGCGCTGCGCCGCCGAAACCTGATCCCGCGCGACCGATTCCCCTATGCCATCGCGGCCGCTCCGTTCCCGAGCGCCTATGACAGCGCCGATTTCGACGCGCTGCTCGAAGTCGCCCTGGCGGAATCGAAATGGGACACTTTCCCCGCGCGCCGCGCCGAGGCAGCCCGGCGCGGGCGACTGCGCGGTATCGGCTGCGCCCTGTTCATCGAACCGGCCGGCGGTGTGGCACCGTCAGACGATGTCGCACTTACCTTCGAGTCCGACGGCAGCATCCTGTTGCACGAGGTGGCGATCGCCTCGGGCCAGGGCCACGAAACCGTCCTGCCGGAGATCGTCGGCCGCGCCCTGGAGATCGACCCGCTGCGCATCACTCTGCTGGCCGGGCGCCACGATGGGCCGGCGCTGAATGGGGCCGGCGCATTCGGGTCGCGCAGCATGATGAGCCAAGGCGCCGGCAGCGCGGTGGCGGCCGCCGAGGTCGTACGCAAAGGCATGGAGCTGGCGTCGGAAACGCTCGAGGCGGCACCTGCCGACATCCGCTACGCCGCGGGCGACTTCGCCGTTGTCGGTACCGATCGCCGGGTCGGCCTGGCCGAGTTGGCAAGGCTGCATCCCGGCCGGCTCGACACCACCGTGGCCTTTCCGGCACCCAAGGCCTTTCCATCCGGCGCCCACGTCGCCGAAGTGGAGATCGACCCGGAGACCGGCACCACCGAAATCGTCGGTTACGTATCGATCGACGACTGCGGCGTGGTGTTGAACCAGACCTTGCTTGCCGGACAGGTTATGGGCGGCCTGGTGCAAGGCCTCGGCCAGGTGTTCGGCGAGCTTTGCGTTTACGACGAGGACGGGCAGATCGTGACGGCCAGCTTCATGGACTACACCATGCCGCACGCCGATCTGCTGCCGCAGGTCACCATCAAGACTGTCCTGGTTCCGTCGCCGACCAACCCGCTCGGCGTGAAGGGTGTCGGCGAGGCGGGCACGGTAGGCTCTCTGCCGACGGCGATGAACGCCGTGATGGACGCGCTGCGGCCCAAGGGTGTCGCGCACCTGGACATGCCAGCGTCCGCCCAGCGCGTGTGGCAGGCCTTGCAGAATGCGCGGCCGCCGGCAAGCCGGGCGTAGGACCCATATCGGCCGGAGCCCTCCACTGTGCCTGGCGATGACATCTTGAAACGATGGTGGGTGCGACTGGGATTGAACCAGTGACCCCCGCCGTGTGAAGACGGTGCTCTGCCGCTGAGCTACGCACCCATCGTGCGCTGAAATAGGCAGCGCCGCTTTTTGGTGTCAAGCCGCGTTGTTCTGCGCTTGTTTTCTGTCTGATGCGGCGCAACATCCCGACCATGCGCCGTCTGGCCGTCACCGCATTCGGGTTGGCATGCCTCGCAACCACCGCGGCGCAGGCGCAGGTCGCACAGGTCCAGCTCGACTACGACACCTACGCCGCCGGCATCGAAGTGATGCAGATGCAGGCGTATTTCGGGCTTGGCCCGTGGAATTATCACATCAATATCGACTACCACACGACCGGCCTGGTCGGCCTGTTCTACCGCGGCCGCCAGACCAACAGCGTGCATGGCACATGGAACGACGACGAGGCGGCGCCGCTGGAGTTCTCCGGCGAAGGCGTCTGGCGCGGACACGAACGCCGTACCCTGATCGCCTATGATCATGGCGTGCCGCAGGTCAAAGAGCTCCAGCCGCCACAGGAGACCGAGCGCGAGCCGGTGCCACAGGAGATGCAGCGTCACACCATGGACACGCTGAGCGCCCTGGCCCAGCTCATGCGCCGCGTCCAGAAAGACCACACCTGTGAGACCGAAGTGCATACCTACGACGGACGGCGCGTGCTGGACGTTGTGGCGCACACCGGCGGCCCCGAGCGCCTGGACCCGACCAGCCGTTCCAGCTTCAGTGGAGCAACGCTGCGCTGCGATTTTGAGGGACGTGAGCTCGCGGGCTTCCTGCTAGGCGAGGACGATGCGGAGCATCGTAGTCCGCTGCGCGGGTCCGCCTGGCTGGCGACCTGTGCTCCCCGGCGGACCGCCGCTACCGGTGCGGATCGCGTTTCAGACCCGCTGGTTCGGCTGGGCGACCATGTATCTGACCGCGGCGACCGAACGGCCGGAATAGCATCAAGCCGCCAGCCACCTGGCGATGGCCGTCAGTTCGCCGAAATCGCGCGCCACCGCATCGGCTCCCTCAGCCATGGTCAGCGGCCCGTAGCCCCAGGCGGCAAAGATGCATGGCATGCCAGCGCCCCGCGCTGCGGCCACATCGTTGGCGTGATCGCCCGCCATCACCGCGTGCGCGGGTTCGCCGGCCGCGGCCTTCAGTGTGGCCAGCAGATGCGCCGGGTCCGGCTTGCGGACCGGAAAACTGTCTCCACCACCGACCGCCGCGAACAGCGTGGCGAGCCCCAGCGCGGTCAGCAGGGTGCGGGCCGCTTTCTCTGGCTTGTTGGTGCAGACCGCCAGCTTCCAGCCCTGGCACGCCAGAGCGTGCAGACCGTCGGCAACCCCGGGATACGGCCTGGTCTCAACCGCGGCATGCAGCAGATAATCGGCGGAGAAATCGGCCACCGCGCCGGCGTCCGGCGCGCGGCCCCGCGCGGCGAAGGCCCGCTCGACCAGCCGCGCCACGCCGTCGCCCACCATCAGCGCCGTCTCCGGATGGGAAAACCCGGCCAATCCGCGCGCCTGCATCAGCCGGTTCAACGCCGCAGCAAGGTCCGGCACCGAGTTGACCAGCGTGCCGTCGAGATCGAGCAGCAGTGTGCGGACCACGCCGTTGCACTCCGAAATGGGATTTGAACCATCAGGATAGAGACAAGCTTTGACAAGGCGTAGCCTCAAGCGGCAAAAAGAACGGCAAAGTAACGAGGCACTGTATGACACGCACGGCGGTGATTCTGGCCGCGGGTATGGGGACGCGCATGAAATCCGCGCTGCCCAAGGCGCTGCACAAGATCGCCGGCCGCTCCATGCTGGGCCACTTGGTGTCGAGCTGCGAACTGGTGTTCGACCGTATCGTCGTGGTGATCGGCCCGAACATGGAGGCCCTGCAGCATGAGGTCGCCCCACACCTTTGCGTCGTGCAGCAGGAGCGCCTCGGCACCGCGCACGCTGCCCTGGTGGCCGCACTGCATTTCGGGGACGGCGAGGTGGCGGTCCTCTACGCTGACAATCCACTTATTCGCCCGGAGACTTTGCGCCACCTGCTGGACCGCCGCGCGGCGGGAGACGCGGCCTTGGCATTGCTCGCTTTTCGCCCAACCGATTCCGCTCGCTACGGCCGCGTGATCTCCCGCGGCGGATACGTTGAGCGCATTGTCGAATGGATCGACGCGACGGAAACGGAACGCGCCGAGACACTTTGCAACGCCGGCGTGCTCAGCGCCACCGCCACGGACATGGCGCGCTGGCTGCGCGAGGTTCGCGCCGACAATGCCAAGGGCGAATACTACCTCACCGATGTTGTCGCACTGGCGCACGCCGAAGGCCGTCGCATCGCGGCAGTGGAAGCGTCGCCCAGCGAACTTTCCGGCATCAATTCGCGCGGCGAGCTCGCGGCCGCCGAGGCGGCAGTGCAGTCACGGCTGCGCGTCGCCGCAATGGATGCCGGAGTAACCATGGCCGATCCGGGCTCCGTGTTCCTTTGCGCGGACACCGAACTGGCCTCGGACGTGACGATAGAACCCAACGTGGTGTTCGGCCCTGGCGTCAAGGTCGCATCCGGCGCGCTTATCCGGGCGTTCAGTCATCTGGAAGGCTGCATCGTCGGACCTAGCTGCGTCGTCGGTCCGTATGCCAGGCTACGGCCCGGCGCGGACCTCGCCGAGCAGGTGCACATCGGCAACTTCGTCGAGGTGAAGGCTGCGAAACTCGGTGCCGGCGCCAAGGCCAACCACTTGACCTATCTCGGCGATGCGGAGATCGGCGAAGCAACCAATATCGGCGCCGGCACGATCACCTGCAACTACGACGGCTACAACAAGCATCGCACGACGATCGGCGCACACGCCTTCATCGGCTCCGACACCGCGCTTGTGGCACCGGTGACAGTTGGCGACGGCGCCATCGTGGCGGCCGGCAGCGTGATCACCGAGGACGTGCCGTCCGACGCGCTGGCGGTCGCGCGGGGGCGGCAGGAGAACAAACACGGCCGCGCCCGGATCCTGCGCGAGAAACTGCAAGGAAAGCGGCGTTAGATGTGCGGCATTGTAGGCATTATCGGCTCGAGACAGGCGGCCCCAATGATCCTGGATTTATTGCGCCGACTGGAATACCGCGGCTATGACAGCGCTGGCATAGCGACCCTGGTCGACGGCCATATCGAACGCCGCCGCGCCGAGGGCAAGCTAGGCAAGCTCGCCGCGGCGCTGGAACACGCGCCGCTTGGCGGAACCACCGGTATCGGCCACACGCGCTGGGCGACGCACGGCGCGCCAACCGAGAACAACGCGCATCCGCATGGCACCTCGCGCGTATCGATAGTGCACAACGGCATCATCGAAAACCACGCAGAACTGCGCGCCGAACTCGAAGCCGCAGGCCAGGTATTCACCACCGAGACCGACACCGAGACCGTGGCGCAGTTGGTCGACCTGAATCTGCAGCGCGGCATGAGCCCGGTCGCAGCGGCCGGCGCAGCGTTCCGCCGGCTGGAAGGCGCTTATGCGCTGGCGATGATCTTCGCCGGCCATCCCGAGCTCATCGTCGGCGCACAGCATGGCGCGCCACTCGCGGTAGGCTTCGGCGAGAACGAGATGTTCGTCGGATCCGACGGCCTTGCACTGGCGCCGCTGACGCAGCGCATCGCCTATCTGAGTGATGGCGACTGGACCGTGATCGACCGCAAGGGCGCGCGGTTCTTCGACATGAGCGGCGCCGAAGTGCAGCGCGAAGTGAAGCTGACGCGGCTCACCGGTGCGGCGATCGGCAAAGGCAATTTCCGCCACTTCATGGAAAAGGAGCTGCACGAGCACCCCGCGGTGATCGGCGACACCCTGCATCGCATGGTCAATCCCGCGACGCGCGCGGTCGCCTTGCCCGCGCTGCCGTTCGATTTCGCGACTCTCCCACGCATCACGATCAGTGCGTGCGGCAGCGCATTCTATGCCGGCCTGGTTGCCCGTTGGTGGTTCGAGGCAATCGCGCGCATACCGACAGACGCCGATGTGGCAAGCGAATTCCGCTATCGGTACTCCGCCGCTGCCGAAGGGTGGGCTTGGTCTGCTCGTGTCCCAGTCCGGCGAGACTGCCGACACATTGGCAGCGCTGCGCTACATGCATGAGCAGCATCAGCACGTGTTGTCGGTGCTGAACGTGCCGGAAAGCAGCATGTCGCGCGAGAGCGACGCGGTGCTGGAGACTGTCGCCGGACCGGAAATCGGTGTCGCCAGCACCAAGGCGTTCACCGCGCAGCTCGCTGCGATGGCGTGCCTCGCACTCGGTGCGGCGCGTGCGCGCAACGCGATCAGCGCGAAGGAGGAAGCGGCGATGACCACCGCGCTCCTGGAAGTGCCCGGCCGCACGGCCGAAGTGCTCGAAAAACACGACGAGATCAAGGCACTGGCACATCGCATCGCGCAGGCCCGCGACGTGCTCTACCTGGGACGCGGCAACTGCTTCCCCATCGCGCTGGAAGGTGCGCTGAAGCTGAAGGAGATCAGCTACATCCACGCCGAGGGATATGCCGCCGGCGAGATGAAGCACGGTCCGATCGCGCTGATCGACAAGGACGTGCCGGTGGTCTCCATCGTGCCGTCAGGCCCGCTATTCGAGAAGACCGCATCGAACCTCCAGGAGGCCGCCGCGCGCGGTGGGCAGATCATCGTGTTCAGCGACGCGGCCGGCGCCGCCAAGCTCCGCGGGATCGCAGTAGAGACGATCGTGCTACCGGCAGTGGATCCATTCGTCGCGCCGATCCTTTATGCGGTTCCCGTGCAGTTGCTGGCCTATCACGTCGCCGTACTGAAAGGCACCGACGTCGACCAGCCCCGCAACCTCGCAAAGTCAGTGACAGTAGAATAGGCGCCGAATCTCTCCCCCTCCCCTCGCGGGAGGGGGCCGGCGGGAGGGGGCGGTAAAAGCCCCTACAGCTCCACAGTCCCCCGCAGCACCGGCACGCAGCTCCCCTCCACCGTTGCCAGCACCGGCCCCTCCGCCGTCTTGCGCGCCGAGGCAATGATTGTGCTCGGTCGCCCCATCTCAGCGCCCTGCAGAATCTCGTAGGCCAGGTCTGCATTCTCGCCCGGCGCCAGCGACGTCAGCAGCGCGCCGAGTGCCGCGTTGGCGCTGCCGGTCGCCGGATCCTCCAGAATGCCCCCCAACGGCGCGAACATACGCGCAGTCAGCCGCGTCGCATCGCCATCCCGCCGCGCATAGAGCAGCAGCGAAAACCGCGTCGCGACCTCGGGAAACCTTTCGGCCGCCGCGCGGAACGCACCGATATCCGGACTGGCGCGCGACAGCGCCGCCACGCTCGCAACTTCGGCAATGACGAATGGCGTCCCCACCGAGGCGACCAGCGGCGTATGTGCGTTTGTAGCGATATCCGATTCCGCCAGACCCGCGCAAGCTGCGACGACTTCCTGAGGAATCTCGATGTCGATGGATAGCGCACGCGGCGCCGAAATGCGCGCCCCCACAATCGTGCGACCCGAACGCAGCACATGCACACGCACCAGCCCGGCGAGTTCCTCGAACACATAGTGCTCGGGCGGTTTGTCGTCGCGCCGCGCCAGCACGTAGCCCGTGCCCACATTCGGATGGCCGGCGAACGGCAGCTCGGCTCGCGGCGTGAAGATGCGTACCTTCGCATGGTGCTGGGGATTGTCAGGCGGCAGAACGAACGTCGTCTCCGACAGATTGAACTCCAATGCCAGCGCCTGCATCTGCTCGTCGGTCAACCCGCGCGCATCCGGAAACACCGCGAGCGGGTTGCCGCCAAAGCGTCGGTCGGTGAACACATCGACGGTGACGAATTCATAGGTCGGCATGGCGAACCTCGCTGCTGCGTTCACTCATCGTCATCATCGACATCGATGCGCCGCGGATCGAGCGAGCGCCAGTCGCGATCCTCGGAACCGCCAGGATTATCGACGAAGTCGCCAAGCTCGGTCGCGCTGCGCCAACCGGCCTCGCCGGCATCGATCACCTCGGCATCCTCGCCAAACGCGAACCAGGCCTCCAGCACCTCCTTCGCGTTCATGCCGGACAGGCGGCACCGTTCCAGCGAATCACGCACGTAACGGCGCGCGAAGGCATTGGCCTGCATCAAGGTCTCGAACCCGCCGATTTCTTCAACGATGTTGTCCTGCGCACCACCCGACAGATCCAGGATGCGCACGCGCCAGCCACCATCAGGGGCGAACATGTCGCTCATGCCTTGACCGAGCCACCCGCCCTCTTGCGCGCCCCGTTCTGCCGCAACAGAAACTCCCGTCCGACCTTCACCAGCGGCACGCCGTCATACTCCACGATATCGGCAGTGGCGTACGTCTCGTGCCAGGCATCGGGAATGAAGCTGCCGGTGCCCACAACATCAATCGGCGCCTTGGCATCGGCCATGACCCGACACTTGTCGACACCGAAACCAGAAGACGCGACGATGCGCACGCGCGGATGGCCGGCCGCGTCCAGCGCCTCCCGCATCCGCCATATCGCCGCCGCCGAGACACCGGTCCCAACCAGATACCGCAGCTCCGTCTCGCTGCGATAACGCCGGATCGCACCTGGTGAATTTCGCTCCATCACCGCGTAGCTCTCCGCCGGATCGAGCCCCTCCATGAAGCGCCCCCCGTGCGTGTCCAGCCGGAACGACAGCCGCCCCTCATCGGCAAGATCAGGAAACCGCGCGCATACCGCCAGCGCATCGGTGATCTCGTGGCCAAAATAGTCCGCCAGCACGGTCATCGGTTCGTCAGGAAAAGCCTCGCGAAACATCTCCGCCGCACGTAGCGTCGAACCTGCATAGCCGATCAGCGAATGCGGCATCGTCCCGAAGCCGCGCGACGTGCCGAACCAGTGCGCCGTGCCGTCATTGGCGTTGCCGACGAAACCCTTCGCACCCTCCTGCTTCGCCGCCTCGCTGCCAACCGAGGCAGCGTACGCCATCATGTCCTGCATCTCGGCGCCAGCGCAGTGCCGTGCCTCCATCGCCATGAACGCCACGTCCGGAAGCGCGAGGCACATCTGATAGGCGTTGTGCGCCGCGACCGAAGCAGGGCCGATCCTTTGCAAAAAAATCGTCTCGAGATCCGATAACTGCACGAGGCTGCCGCTGATGTAGGCGAGCGGCTCGCCGGCACCGACCCACTCACCCTCGGGATACATCAGCTCGACATCGAATGTGGTGCCGCGCGCGACCGCCACCGCCTCCAGCCATTCGACCATCAGCCGCGGCGCCGAAATCACCGGACGACGCATGAACACCGCGTAGGTCACCCGCTTGTCGCCAAACCGAGCAACGATGCGGCGCGTCCGATTGAAGTAACTGTCGGTCCGCGCCGCGATATCATCGTCGCATGTAGAATTTACTCCCCCTCCCTTCGCGGGAGGGGGTCGGGGGGAGGGGGCAGCCTCGCCTGCCATCTACTGCGCTGCCACCTGCAGCTGTTCGCTCGGCGCGCGCCGCTGCTTCAGCTCCTCAGCCACCAGGAACGCCAACTCCAGCGCCTGCCCCGCGTTCAGCCGCGGATCGCAGAACGTCTCATACCGCTCGGTCAAATCCGCCTCGGTCAACTGATGCGCGCCACCGGTGCATTCAGTGACATTCTGACCGGTCATCTCGACATGCACACCGCCAGCCCACGTGCCTTCCGCAGCATGGATGTCAAAAAAGCTGCGGACCTCCGACAGTATCTGATCGAAGTTGCGTGTCTTCAGCTTGGCAACCGTGGATATCGTATTGCCGTGCATCGCATCGCACAGCCACACGACCTTGGCGCCCTCGCGCTCCACCGCTCGCAGCAACGGCGGCAGCCTCGCCGCCACCTTGTCGTGGCCCATACGGCTGATCAGCGTGATCCGCCCCGACTCGTTCGCAGGATTGAGCCGCTCCAGAATGCGCAGCAGATCATCCGGCTCCTGTGTCGGTCCAACCTTCATGCCGAGCGGGTTCTTCACCCCCCGGAGGAACTCGACATGCGCGCCATCGACCTGACGTGTGCGATCGCCAATCCAAAGGAAATGCGCGCTGCAGCCATACCAATCGCCGGTCGTGGAATCGATCCGCGTCAACGCCTGCTCATACGGCAGCAGCAACGCTTCATGGCTCGTGTAGAAATCGGTCTCGCGCATGTCGCGCGTGGTCGTGCTGGTCATCCCGCACGCCGCCATGAACGATAGCGTCTCGTCGATGCGATGCGCCAGGTCCTGGTAGCGCTCCGCCAGCGGCGAGCGCGCAGCAAAGTCCAAATTCCAGCGATGCACCTCGTGCAGGTCGGCATAGCCGCCGGAGGCGAAGGCGCGCAGCAGGTTCAGCGTGCTGGCCGACTGGAAATAACCGAACTCCATGCGCGCCGGATCAGGAATCCGTGCCTCGGCAGTGAACTCCGGCCCATTGATGATGTCGCCTCGATACGACGGCAGAGTGACGTCGCCCTGCGTCTCGGTATCCGAAGAACGCGGCTTGGCAAATTGGCCCGCCACGCGGCCCATCTTCACCACCGGCAGAGACGCACCGAATGTCAGCACAACCGCCATCTGCAGCAGCACGCGGAACGTGTCGCGGATGATATTGGCGGTAAAGTCGGAAAAACTTTCCGCGCAGTCGCCACCTTGCAGCACGAACGCCTTGCCTTCCGCCGCGGCCGCAAGATGCGCCGTCAGCCGCCGCGCCTCGCCGGCAAACACCAGCGGAGGATAGCGCCCGATGCGCGCCTCCATCGCTGCCAGCTTCTCCGGATCAGGATAGGCCGGCACCTGCCGGATCGGGCAGTCGCGCCAGGAATTAGGCGTCCATGTGCGGGCTGGCATGGTATCGGGCATGGCATATCTCCCCTCAGGCGTACTTATGTCGCTATTTCCGTGGAATGGCTAGGCGCGCCCGCCTCTTCATAGTGGTGACAGGCGACGACGCGATCCGGGTCGGTGTGTCGCAGCAATGGCGCCAACTCTCCACAGATCGGCATGGCGACCGGACAACGGTCGACGAACTTGCAGCCGCCGTGACCCATCTCGGCGCGCTCACCCCCGCGCGGTTCATCCAGCCAAGTGCGCTCGGTGCTCACCTGGGGGATCGAGGCGATCAGCAATTGCGTATACGGATGTTTCGGTGCCTTCACCACAAGCTCGACATCACCCGCCTCGGCAACCGAGGCGTGATACAGCACGATGATATTGTCAGCCACCTGATAGGCCGTGGCGAGATCGTGCGTGATGTAGATGATCGAGATGCCACGCTCCTCCCTGAGGAGACGCAGCGACCCCAGGATGGTCGCACGCAGCGACGCATCCACCATGGAAACCGGTTCGTCCGCCACGATCAGGTGCGGGTGCAACAACAGCGCGCGCGCCACCATCACACGCTGTCGCTGTCCGCCGCTGAGCTGATGCGGGTACCGACCGAGAATCTCTTCGGGGCGCAAGCCGACCGCGCGCAACGCATCCTCGATCAGACTGCGCGCTTCGGCCTTCGTCTTCGCAAGACGGAATCGTGCGACCGGCGTGCTCAGCACATGGTCAACGCGATAGAATGGATTGTAGACGCCGTAGGGGTCCTGGAATATCGCCTGAATATCGCGGCGAAATGCGCGACGCTCAGTGCCGGACAGCGCGTGAAGATCGCGTCCCTGATAAAGAACCTGGCCCGCTGTCGGCGCGACCAGACCGAGCAACAGCCTCGCAAGTGTCGTCTTGCCGCTGCCGCTTTCGCCGACAATGGCTGTGATCGCGGGGCGGTCGCCCTCAATGAGGAGTGAAAAGTCCTCCAATGCTGCCACGTGGCCATACGCCTTCGTCACGCCGCGCAGTTCGATGAGTGGAACAGTTTGATCGGCCATCGCGACAACGTCAGGCGAAATGACAGGCAACTTGGTGATCGCCAAGCTCGCGCAACGCCGGCCGCTCCACACGGCACCGTTCGGCCGCCATCGGACAGCGCGGATGGAAGGCACAACCCGCTGGCAGATCGCGCAGCAAGGGTGCGAGGCCTGGAATACCCTGCATCATTCCCTTGCGTTCCAGCGATGGCAGGCTGGCGATCAGCATCTGTGTATACGGGTGCTTCGGCGAAACAATGATCCCACCGATCGGCGCGATCTCCACCAGGCGACCGGCATACATCACGCCAAGCCGGTCAACGAACTGCGCCATCAGCCCCATGTCGTGGCCGACCAGCACCACCGCCGCGCCAAGTTCCTGCTGCACACGACCAAGTGTCGCCATCACCTGACGCTGCACGACCACATCCAGCGCGCTCGTCGGCTCGTCAGCAATGATCACCTTCGGACGCATGCAGATCGCGATGGCGATGCAGGCCCGCTGCTTCATGCCGCCGGAGAGCTCGTGCGGATACATCTCCGCGACCTCGGGCCGCAGCCCTACCTGGCCAAGCAGATCGCGCACCCGCGCGATCAGGTCGCGTTGCGTGAGAGCCATGCCGTGATCGCCCAGCGCATCGGCGATCTGTGCACGGATACGCAGCACCGGGTTAAGTGCATTCATCGAACCTTGCGGTACCAGCGCGATACCGGCCAGGCGCAAACGGCGCATGGCATCATCCGAAAGCGCGGACAGCTTCTGACCGTCCAGCCAGACCTCGCCGCCATCGATACGTCCCGGCGGGCGGATCAGCCTGAGGATCGCGAGCGCCATGGTCGATTTGCCCGAACCTGACTCGCCTGCCAGGCCAAACCGCTCCCGCGGACGGAGACTGAATGAGACGTCGTCCACCGCGCGCACCGCACCACGCGGATGGTCATACGAAACACGCAGTCCTTCGACCCGCAGCAACGAAGCGCTCATGCCGATTGTCGCAGGCGTGGATTGGCGATTTCGTCCAGACCGACGGTCAGGAAGAACAGGCCGAGAAACACGATCAGGATGATCACGATCGGCGCAACCCACCACCACCACCAGCCGTTCAGGATGGCGGCGTTGAAGTTGATCCAGTACAGCGTCATGCCCAACGTCGGCGATTCCAATGGCCCGAGCCCCAGAACCTCCAGGCCGATTGAAGCCAGAATCGCGGCGGACACCGCGCTGACCAACGTGGCGGCAAGATAGGGCAGCAGGTTCGGCATCATCTCGCGCAGTATGATCTCCGGCCCGCTCATGCCGTTCAGCCGCGCCACCTCGACATAGCCGCGCTCGCGCAGCGTCAGCACCTGGGCACGGATCGTCCGCGTGGGATTGAGCCAGGCAAGCGACGCAACAATGATTGCCATCTCATTCACCGTCAGCCCGCCGCGTACCGACACCGCGATGACAATGAGCACCAGCAGCCCAGGCACGGTCAGGCCGATATCGGCAATGCCGCGTATCACCGTATCCGTCATGCCGCGATAATACCCCGCGACGAAGGCAAGCACGGTGCCGATGCCGACACCCAGAAACCCAGCGATGAAGCCTATCTTCAGCGTGAGCGGTGTCCCGGCAACCATCGCCGCCAACAGGTCGCGTCCCTGACGGTCAGTGCCAAACGGATGCTCCCACGACGGCGGCTGCAGCGCCCGCACTGACAGCGGCCGCGCGAGTTCGGTATCCACGGTAAGATTGCCGATCACAATGAACAGCGCCAGCAATGTCAGCAGCACAATGCCGACAGCCAACGATGGGTTCCGCCGAACATAGCGGAACATCACAGGTGACTCCCCCTCCCCTCGCGGGAGGGGGGCGGGGGGAGGGGGCGGAACCAACTCCCCAGGCCCATTCCCACCATCAATCACCCCTCCGATAAGAAATCCTCGGGTCCAGCCACGGATAAACCACATCGAGGATCAACGTCGCCAACCCCAGTGCCACGATCACAGTGAACACAATACCCTGGATCAGGAAGAAGTCGTTCTCCTGTATCGCCTGGAACAGCAGCGCCCCGATACCGGGATACCCGAAGATAACCTCCACCAGCACCGCGCCCGACAGGATCTGTCCCAACGCCAACGCCAGCGCGGTCGTCTGCGGCAGGATCGCGTTGCGCAGGCAATAACGCATAAAGATGGTCGCGCTCTTCAGTCCCTTCGCATCGGCGAAGGTCACGTAATCCTCGCCCATCGTGGTGACCATCATCCCGCGCATCCCCAGAGCCCAGCCGCCCGTCGCCACCAGCACGATCGACAAAGCCGGCAGCAGCGCATGCGACACCACATCCCACACGAACCCCAACGACAGCGTCGGGCTCGCACCCGCACTGTAGCCGCCGAAGATCGGCAGCAGCGGAACCTGGAACGCCAGCAGGTACATCAGGATAAGGCCAAGCAGAAAGAACGGAATGGCATGCAGCGCCCATAACGGCGGCATCAGCCAGCGCATCCAGCGTGGCGCCCCGGGCCAGGCGAGTAGCGCGCCCAGCAGAGTGCCGATACCGAACGACAGCAGCGTCGTGGTGCCGAGAAGCCCCACCGTCCACGGCACCGCCTCGCCGACCATCTCGCGCACCGTGCGCGGATAGTTGGCGATCGAATAGTTGAAATCCAGCCGCATCGTCGCGCGCAGATACGTCAGATATTGCTGCCACAGCGGCTTGTCGAGACCGAAGCGCTGATCGTACTCCTTCACCATGTCCTCAAGACCGGCATGCACGTAGCCGCCAAGCTGCGCCAACTCCAGCAGCTTGGTGCGCACCGGGTCCTGCCCCGACAGCTTGGGCAGGAAGAAGTTCAGCGACGCCGCAAGCCAAACGATCAGCAGAAAGACGCCGAATCGACGCGCGATATAGGCAAGCTGCATGACGTCAAGCCGGCTTCAGGTTCCACAGCACGATCGGATACGTCAGGTGCCAGGACGCGCCGTTGACATAGTCATTGTCCGCTGTCGGCCAGTTCTTCCAGTAGGTGGTGTTCATCGGAATACGGTGGAAGTTTTGCACCAACTGGATGTCCGGCAGCTCCGGCAGCCAGATCTCCATCGCACGATGGAACAGCTCCAGCATCTTCGGCTTGTCGTTCGGATCGGTGACGTACATCGTGTCAGTGATCTTGTCGAATTCGGCGTTCTTCCACCGCGCGAAATTCACCAGATGCGCCCCAGGCACCGCGACGCTGCGCCCTTGGTAGAGCCGAAGCGTTGAATATGGCTCAGTAATCGAGCCTCCGTGCCCGTAAATCGACCCGACGAACTGCCCCTTCTGGAACCGATCGTCGAAGTCGGGCGGCAGGCTCATGCTCGTCTCGACACCGTGGCGCTTCAGCATCTCCGACAGCACCGGCCCGATCGCCGCTCCACCGGCACCGAAGCCGATGATGTCCAGCGTGAGCTTCTTACCCTGCGGATCGGTCCAGACGCCACCGTCCTTCTTGTAGCCCTTACCCGACAGCAGCGCGTCGCCCTTTTTCGGATCAAATGCCAGCGTGTCGTACTTGGCCAACAGGTCCTTCACCGCATCGAAGTACGGCTGCAACGGCGGGTAAGGCGGCATCGGCAACGACGACGCCTGCGACGCGCCCAGATACCCCACATCGATCAATTGCTGTCGGTCGACGTAATGCGACACCGCCCACCGCACGTCCTTGTCGTCGTACGGCTTAACCTCGTTGTTGACGTAAAGCGAGATCGGCCACCAATCGACGTAGCCATACGGAGGCTTCTGGCCGGTATGCGTGATGAGCTTCGGATTGCCACGGAACAGCGTCGGGAACGTCGCCGGCTGCATGCCGGTCGCCGCATCCAACTGGTTGGTGATCAACGCCTGCGCCGTCGCCTGTTCGCCCGCATATGGCAGCCAGATCGTACGCTCGATCGCCGGCAACGGCGCCAGCCCAGCCTTCACCGCCCACCACTCAGGCCGTCGGTCGAACACCTTCTGCTGCAGCGAGGCGTCCGTCACCTTCCACGGCCCCGTGCTCACCGGCCAGCCCTTGGCGATGTCGAAGTGTTTGAACGTCGTCCAGTCCTGACCGGCGAAGATGTGCTTCGGCACAATGTAGACGCCAATGTCGTACTTGTAGGTCACGAAGAAGAAAAAGCGCGGCGCCGGCACCACGAAATCGACCACGACCGTGTTGGCGTCGGTCGCCTTCGCCTCCTTCATCACCTGCTGTACATCGACGCCCCATTTCACCTTGGGGCCCAGATCGCGCAGGCTGTTCAGCGTGAACGCCACGTCCTCGGCTGAGAACGGCGTGCCGTCCGACCACGAAATCCCCGAGCGCGTCTTGATTGTGAGCTGCTTGAAGTCAGGTGTGTACTGGTAGCTTTCCGCCAGCCACATATAGGTCTTGTCGGCAAACGCACTGTAATAGGCCAACGGCTCATAGATAATATTAGGACCGTTCTGATGGTTCGAGCCGATCGAGTAAGGATTCCACAGTTCGAAATCCACCCAGCGTCCTTCGCGTCCACCCCAGACGAGGGTCATCGTCCGGTTGCGTGGCGGAGCGGCCGGCTGCGCCGTCGCCAGGCCGATCGGCGTCAACGCGGTAACCGCTGCCGCGGCCGCCGCTTTGAAGACAGGTACGGCGGCCAGTGCTCAGGGTGGACATGGTCTGTTTCCTCCAATCCGTGCATGCACGGTGGCGCGGACTATGCACACGCCTCGACCCGGATCAAGGGAAACTCCGGGAGACGCCCGTTCACGCGCTCTGCAACGTTTCCGGCAGCTCGACCAGAAAGGCGATCGCATCGTGGTTCCACGGATTTGCCATGATCGTGTCCCAGAAAGAGGGTGGCGGCATCGCCTCGCCATCTTCGCGCATGCCGTCCACGTGAAAGGCTAACACCTCGCTCGCCGTGCGGCGCGCCTTCTCCAAAGTACGACCTACCGTGATACAACCGGGAAAATCCGGAAAATCCACGCCGTAGTCGCTGCCCGGTTGCTTGCGCAGCAATGCAATATACGAAGCCATGAAGTTGCAGCAGCTCCCTCAGAACCCGAACATGTGGTCCAGCGAGAACCCGCCTGCATCGTCCATCAGACCGTGATAGCCAAACAGCCGGCAGGTCGTGTCGCGCACCAGCACATAGCCGTCCGGCCCCGCCTGGCGCAGCGCCGCTTCGCCGAACACGACATGCGGCCAGACCATCGTCGAACCTGAACACGCAATCGCCACGCACCGCTCCGCGATCGCCTCGCCCGCACCGTCATGCAGCAGCAGCGTGGTCGCCGAATGCCCATGCCAGGGCGCAGATGCCGGATAGATCAGCACAGCGAAACTGCGGCGTCGCGTATCGCCCAGCTTGAGGAACAACCGCGTGGTCAGCCCGGGCGGTGGCCCGCTATACGATTGCGGCTCACCGCGATAGGTCATGATCGTATTGAAGATATGCCCGCCAAAACTCAACTCCGCGGCGTGGCCGGACTGCCGATCCTCGTAGCGGAACAGCGCATGCAGCCAGCCGTCCGCTTCGCCCCCGTCGCGAAAGTCGTAGACCAGCTCAGCGTGTCCCCTCGCCACGTCATCGACTTCCAGCGCCACATCGTGATCGCGCGACAGACAGCCGAGGAAGCGCTCCGCCACCTTGCTCCCCGCCTCGTCAAACACATCGAGCCGGAGCGGCAGCGTGCGCTGTGACACCGCCATCGGTGTCGGCTGGACGATGCTGCGGAACCGCTCGCGCGGCAGCACGGGGAACGGCAGCAGATAGCCGCGCCCCAACTGGGCCGGAAGCCGAGCGATCGCCACATCCGGCCTGAGGTCACTGCGCTCGACATTGACATGCGCAATGCGCACGCGCTCGCCGCGCGTCACCTCATAGCGTGGCCGCACCACATGTCGGCCAGCACGCACCTCGATCTGCGCCGGCCACCGCACCTCCGGCAGCACGTGCGCGACATCGACAGCGACCGTGGCGAACGGACCGACCTCCTGCGTCACCGCGACCGGCCGCTCCGCGCCCATGCGATCCAATGCGACGGCCCCAGGCGGGATCGGTGCCGCGTGACTGTTCTGCAGCCACAGGATCACCCTCTCGTCGTCGCGCGGGGCCGGCAGTCCGGCATAGCGATCTGACGGCCAGGCGTTGGCATCATGCGTGCACGACAGGCTCGCACCATTGTCGCCCGCGTACGTATCGAGCGCGTATTTCACCACGTCATGACCGGTCGCTCCGATCGCGTGCACAAACAATTGCCCAGTGAAGGACGGCAGGTCGAAGTGTTCGCGCACCGTTCGGCTGTCAATCGAGAACCCGCCAGGTCCCGCCGGCACATCCTTCTGCCACGTCGCCAGCACGTCGCCGGCCGCATCGAACAGCCGCAGCCACAGACGGATTGCTCCGCCGCCATAGCCGGACCAATAGTTCGCCGACACCAGCCGCGTTGAAAGCCCATCGGCGTCGCGGAAGAACACAAAATTCGTCGCGAAGTTCAGCTTGTCGAGATAGCGTGCGCGATTGGTCATCAGCGAATCAGGCAGCTTCACCGCATCCAGCGTGATCACCTCGGCGCCGTCCGGCAGTAGGTGCGAGATCCGCGCCGCGATCCGCCCCGCATCGAATGCGGCGATCAGCACGACGCGTGCGCCACTGTCCGGTAGATCGGTCAGTGCTCGCGCAACATGACCCGCGCGCTCCTCGCCCACTGCGGCCACATCATGCACAAAGAGCCCGACGAATTGCGGCGTCTCGGGATACAGCGCGAACAATGCAGTCGCGATGCCTTCGGGATCGTAAACCGCCACCGGCCCGGCAAGACGCGCATAAAGTCGCGCAATCGCCTCTGCCGCCAGCGGATGCGCCAGTGCCTTGTACAGCACGTTGCCGCCCACGCGATTGTCGAACGTCTGGATGTTCAGCATGGAGCGTCCGGATGTGGCAGGCCGAGCCGACGGCACATCTCCGCCGCGGCCTCCGCCGTGTCATCGAGCGGCGTCACCGGCCACAACTCCAGCCGCCCGTTGAATTCGCGCACGCGGCCGTCGCGCAGCAGCCCCTCGGTGAACAGGGCGTTGCGGCGCGACCGGCCGGGCAGTCGCGCCAGCATCACCGGCGCCGCTGTCGCGACCGCCTCCGACACCATGGATACGCTGTCGACCGTGACGACGATCGCATCGGCCAGCGCGAGCATGCCGAAATACGGGTTCTCGCCGCTGCCATCCCAGACATGCCCCCCGAGCGGCGCCAGCGTCTCGGCCAGCACGCGCGTCACCGCCGCATCGGTCCGGCGCGAGGGAGTGACCGCGACGCCGACATCGTCATCCCGCATCATCGCCGCAAGCTGGCCGGCGAGTTCGCTCCCCACCGCCGAATCCAGCCTGAACCGGCCATTGCTGCCACCCACCAGCACCGCGACCAGCGGCCGTTTCAGGTGCGCCAGCCGCGGGCGCCACAACTCCGCTGCGGCGGCAAGGCGCGCCGGCGTCACCCGATGCAGCGCGGTCCGCGTCACCACCACGTTCGGCCCCGTCAGCTCGTCGTGCCGATTGACCACAATCAAGTCGAAGCGGCGCGGGTCCATGCGCGGATGCTGCACCTGCACCACCGGCCGGTCGCCCCGGCGCAACGCCGCGCCGACCGCTGCTGCCACGCCGCCGCAGCCAATCACCAACTCCGGCAACGGCGCCCTCACGGCATCCGGCACCGCGGCCAGCGGCGAGGGCCAAAGCGATGCGGTCACCCACTTCCACGGAGCGCGCGGCGCCAGCACGCGCATTTCCGGCTCCAGCCCCGCCGCCTCGGCTAGTCCCAGCGCCTGCGCTTGCAGCCCGGCATAGCCCTCGCTCAGAATCCATGACGTTGCGGTGGCCGACATGCGCGGCTTTTCGGCGCGTATCACGAGGCAGTCAACCAGTGGCCAGCGGGCAGCGATCAGGGCAATCTGGCCGCCATGGAAAGGGACCTGATCGGCTACGGCGCCAACCCACCCGACCCGAAATGGCCCGGCGGCGCCCGGCTCGCGCTGAACTTCGTGCTGAACTACGAGGAAGGCTCGGAACCTTCGGTGCCGGACGGCGATCCCGCCTCTGAATGGGGGCTCACCGAGAACGGCATGCTGAACCCGGGCGTGAAAGGCCGCGACCTCGCTGCCGAGGGCATGTTCGCCTACGGCAGCCGCGTCGCCTTCTGGCGCGTCATGCGCCTGTTCGCCGAACGCGGCATCCCGCTCACCGTGTTTGGCTGCGCTCTGGCACTGGAACGCCATCCTCCCGCCGCTGCCGCCATTCGTGCCGCCGGGCACGACATCTGCTGCCACGGTTGGCGTTGGGAAAAGCACTATGAACTGTCCGAAACAGAGGAGCGCGAGCGCATCCGACGCGCCGTCGCATCGCTGCAGCAGACCATGGGCGAGCGTCCGCTCGGTTGGTACTGCCGCTACGGGCCGAGCCTGAACACCCGGAACCTCCTGGCAGAAGAAGGCGGGTTTCTTTACGACTCAGATGCTTATGATGACGAGCTGCCATACTGGGTAACCGTCCAGAGAAAGCCCCATCTGGTCGTCCCCTACAGCCTGTCCACCAACAACTCGAAATTCGGCCGCGGCACCTTCGCCACCGGCGACGACTTCTTCACCTACTGCCGCGACGCGTTCGACTTCCTGTATCGCGAGGGCGCCACCCAGCCCCGCATGCTCTCCATCGGCCTGCACATGAGGATCATCGGCCACCCCTCCCGTGCCGGCGGCCTCGAGCGGCTGCTCGACCACGTGAGCCGGTTCGCCGGCGTCTGGATCACACGCCGCATCGACATCGCCCGCCACTGGGCCGCCACCCATCCCCCGGCGTGATGGCGGACCCCCACCGCATACTGGTGGTGAAGCTCGGCGCCTTCGGCAACGTTGTCCTGTCGCTTGGCCCTTTCGCCGCGATCCGTCGCCACCACGCAGGCGCGCATATCACCCTGCTGACCACCGCGCCCTTCGCCGATTGGCTGGCCCGGTCGCCATGGTTCGACACCGTCTGGATCGACGAGCGCCCCGAGTGGTGGGATCTGTCCGGTTGGCTGCGGCTGCGGCGGCGGCTGATCGAGGGGCAGTTCGACCGCGCCTACGACCTCCAGACCTCCACCCGCTCCAATCGATACTTCCATCTATTTCCCCACATCGGCCGTCCCGATTGGTCGGGTATCGCGTACGGCTGCGCGCTGCCCGATCGCGATCCAAACCGCAACCGGACGCACGACATCGACCGCCAGTTCGGCCAGCTTCGCCAAGCCGGTATCGATCGTCGCGAACCTATCGACCTGTCCTGGAGCCACGCCGACCTCACCCCCTTCGCGCTGCCCACAAATTTCGCGCTGCTGGTGCCCGGCAGTTCGCCGCACCGTCCGGTCAAGCGCTGGCCGATCGAGCACTACCGCGAACTGGCGGCGATACTGACCGAACGCGGCATGGCGCCAATGGTGATCGGTGCCGTGACCGAGCGGGACCTGGCGCGCGCAGTCCCCGGCGCGATCGATCTGACCGGCCGCACCGACTTCGCCCAGCTCACCAGCCTTGCCCGCGCCGCACGCATCGCCATCGGCAACGACACCGGACCGATGCACCTGCTGGCCGCCGCCGGCTGCTCCTCCGTCGTGCTGTTCTCGCGCGATTCCGACCCTGCCCTGGTTGCGCCGCGCGGCCCAGCCGTCACGGTGCTCCGCCGTCCGGATCTCGCTGATCTGGACGTCGCGACGGTAATGGGTGCGGCGACCACAATGCTACCGGCCGAGGCCGGCGCACTGGCCGTCGGCTGATGGCGGAGGACCAGCCGGCCCACCGGCACGGCCTTGCCGCCCCCGATGGCATTCCCCTGCCCCAGCGTTACTGGGCGATCCTGACGATCGCGCTGGGTCTGACGCTTGCGGTGCTCGACGGCGCGATCGCCAACGTGGCGCTGCCGACCATCGCACGCGACCTCGATGCCAGTCCCGCCTCCTCGATCTGGGTCGTGAACGCCTACCAGCTCGCGGTGACGATTTCGCTGCTGCCGCTGGCATCGCTCGGCGACATCTACGGTTATCGCCGCGTCTACCAGTACGGCCTGATCGTCTTCACCGTCTCCTCGCTCGGCTGCGCCATGTCCAACTCACTGACGACGCTGACCGTCGCACGCGTCATCCAGGGGTTCGGCGCAGCCGGCATCATGAGCGTCAACGGCGCGCTCGTCCGCTTCATCTATCCGCGACGCTGGCTCGGCCGCGGCGTCGGCCTCAACGCGACGATCGGCTCGATCGCATCGGCAGTCGGACCAACAGTCGCCGCCGGCATCCTGTCCGTCGCGCCATGGCCCTGGCTGTTCGCCGTGAACGTGCCGATCGGCGCGCTGGCGATCCCGATCGCATTCCGCGCATTGCCACGGACGCGCCGTTCCGGTGCGCGCTTCGACGCATCGAGTGCAATCTGGAGCGCGCTCACATTCGGCGTCCTGGTCAGCGCGATCAGCGGACTGGGCCATGGCGAGAGCGCCAGTCTGGCAGGCGCGGAACTGTGCTTCGCCATGGTGTTCGGCTTCGTCCTGGTGACGCGGCAACTGTCGCAGCACTCGCCCATGCTGCCAGTCGATCTGCTGCGCATCCCGCTGTTCGCACTGTCGGTCGTCACCTCCATCTGCTCGTTCATCGGACAGAGCATGGCGCTGGTCGCGCTGCCGTTCCTGTTCGAGAACACCCTCGGCTTCGGCCAGGTGGAGACAGGTTTGCTCCTGACGCCGTGGCCGCTCGCCGTGGCGGTGATCGCCCCGTTTACCGGGCGATTGTCCGACCGTTATCCGGCGGGACTACTCGGCGGGTGTGGTCTTGCGGTGATGGCGACAGGGCTGGCCCTGCTGAGCATGCTGCCTGCACACCCAACTGCGTTCGACATCGTCTGGCGCCTGCTGATCTGCGGCATCGGCTTCGGTTTCTTCAACACGCCCAACAATCGCGCGATCCTCACATCGGCGCCTCCGCTGCGCGCCGGCGCAGCAAGCGGCATGCAGGCGACGTCGCGTCTACTCGGCCAGAGCATGGGCGCGGCGCTGGTCGCGCTGATGTTCGGGTTGTTTCCGGAAAGCGGCACGCGAGAGGCGCTGATTGTGGCGGCCTGCACTACCGCGGGTTCGGCAGTGATAAGCTTCGTCAGACTGACGCAGCCCAACCGAGCCGGCAGATCTCAGGCGTAATACCGCCTCCCAATGTCATGGCCGACCAAGCCCCATAGGCGTTTTTCATAAGAGAGCCTCAGCGCTGCGTTCTATCGTCATGGCCGGCCTCCGGGCCGGCTATCCACGTCTTCCGCATCAGCAACGTCGAATGGCCGAATCCAAGCTAAGCCGAAGCCAGCCCGGCCATGACAATGGTGACGGATGGGTTTCCCTCATTGCGCGCCGGCCTTAACGCAGCCCTGCCTGACGCATGAGCGGGATCACCTCCCGGCCAAAGAATTCAAGGTCAGGCAGATAGTCGAAGAAGTTCACCTGCACGCCGTCGCAGCCCGCGTCACGTAGCCTGCCGAACCACTCGACGATCTGTGCGGGTGTGCCGACAAGGTGAACGTTGCCGCCGATCACCCACTGCGCGCGAGTATGGCCACGCCACGACGCGGTATCGCCACTCTGGAAGGTGCGCACGAAATTGTCGGCGGCGACCGTGTCCTCGTTCTCCAGAATGGCCGTGTAGGCCGCTCGCGCCTCCTGCTCCGTGGCACGGCAGATCACATGCGGGTTGATGATCGTCTTCACCTCACGGCGGTACTCGCGGGCCAGCCCCTTGATCCTTGCGTTGTGCGCCGGCAGTGCCTCGCACGCCAACGCCGGATCGGCGCCCGCCGGACTGGTGATGAAGATGAGGTCGGAGTGCTTCGCCGCATAGTCGAGGCCGGCGCTCGAGGATGCCGCATTGACCAGGAACGGTCGCCGCTGCCCCGGCTTGGGCGCCAGAAAGGCCCGCTCCGTCTGCCAGAACCTCCCCGCGAAGCTCAGCTCCTCGTCCTCGCTCCACAGCCGCTCCATGATCGTGGTGAATTCATCCGCCATCGCGTAGCGCAGGTCGTGCTCGATCGGCTCCAGCCCGAACATGCGGTACTCGCTCGGCTTGTAGCCGGTGACAACGTTGATGCCCCACCGCCCGCCACTGATGTGGTCCAGCGCGGCGCCGAACTTCGCGAGATGCAGCGGATGCCACGCGTACAGCACATGCACAGTGTTGATCAGCACGATCGACTGCGTCAGCGACGCCAGCGCGGCATTGGCGATGATCGGATCCACCTCGTGCTCGCGAAAATGCATCTCGCCGCCGTAGCCGCCCTTGCCGAGCCATTGCGCGAGCCCGAACACCAGGTCGAAGCCAAGTGCCTCCGCCATCGTCGTGCAGCGCGCGATGTAGTCGAACGTCCAGGACGTCGAACGCGACGCCTTTGACGGACTCCATGCGCCCTGCTGCATCGGCAGGAACAACCCAAGCAGCAGCTTGTGGTCCGGCAGCCGGCCGAGTGGCGACGGAACCTGCACCAAAACCCCGGATTACCCGTCCCAAACCTGGCTGGGCATCGGCAATCCCGCGAAGTCGGGCCCGGTAGGCGGATGGTCCGGTTCGATGCCCGCCATGCCAAGCAGCATGATCCACTGGCGCACATGCTGGCCCACATGCCAGGTGCTGCGTTCCATATATTCGTGCAGCAATTGCGGACCGTAATAGGTCTGCACCGTCTCGCGTGCCAACTTGTCGGACTTGGCACTCCACCACGCCGCCAGCCGTTCCCGCACATCTCCACCATACGCCACGATATCCGCAGTCGTCCGCATCGCATCGGGCGGTGTCGAGGTCAGCCGCGCATACTCCAGATCCGCGCCGTTCGCGACCTCGATGAACGTCTCCGCAATGCGGAAGACGTGGTGCCCAAGCACACGATAGCTGCGCGGACGGTTCGGCACCTCGGTGACCAGCTTCGCATCGGGCATCTGCGGAATCATGCGGATGGCGGCACCCAGGAACCGGTCGAGCCGCCCGATCAGTTGCTCGGGCGAGAGCACCGGACCGGTCGCCTCATTCAGCCCGAGGAACTTCACCACATGGCCGATGTTCTGCGCGAACACGTAGTCGTCGCCGCGCGACAGCACGGGAACCGAGCGCGCTCCCAGCCGTCTCAGCTCATCGAGCCCGGTCGGGTCTTCCAGCACGTTGATGGATTGGAACTCGATCGCACGGACCGAGAGAAACTCTTTGAGTTTCAGGCAGCTCGTTCATCCAGGCTGCCAGAACACCTTCAGCGGAACCGCTTCCATGATCGCCTCATGCAGTTGCCGGTTGAGCCTCCTACGCGGGCGGCCCGGCGTCAATCGGGCACGTGTCGTTTCGACCACTCGGCGCTCGGCGTGGGCTTCGAGCGGCCGATTCTGAATTTCGCAAGACTTTGGCTGTCGGATGCTGGGTAGACATCCCATCACCGTTCGAGGACCTGACCCTTGGAAACCGGCAGCGCCACGTTTGGCCGACCGCTACGCCGCACAGCGACCGCCGCGATGCTGCTGCCGGCGTTGCTTGCTCCGACCCGCGCTGCCGCACAGCCCACACAATCCACCGCGCCGGCACAACAGATCGAGGCGCCGCGCCAGGTGCAGGCATCGCTCGGCCATTCCATGGCCAAGGCGGTAACCCTGAAGATCGCCACGTTCACTATCGGTACGGCCGTCTACGCGTTTGGCACAGGCAGCCTCGCCGAGGGCGCCGCCCTGTCGGCCGTCAATGCTGCCGGCAGCTTCGTCCTGTTCACCGTCAACGATTACGGCTGGGACTATCTCTGGCCCAATACCAACGTCAGCGCGAACGGCAGCTTCCTTGCCTTGACCAGCCTGTCTCGCAACACAGCCAAATACCTGACCTTGAAGCCGATGCTGACGGCAATGAATCTGGGAACGGTCTACTGGTGGACCGGCTCCGCCGCGACAACCGCGGTGGCCGGCGGTGCCATCGTGCTGGGACTGCCCCTCGCGTTCTACCTAAACAATACCCTGTGGGACTGGTACGACTGGCACGTCGTGTCAAAGTGACCGGCAGGCCGCGCATCCGGTCGCGGCGTTGGCATTTCCGCCGATTGCACCAGAACTGACAGAGGCGCGTGGCCGGTCTGGGACTACCATTGCTGCACATCGAGTTCGGTCTCCGGCAGGCCGGCCACCTCCCACGCCTCACGGCCGCCGCGATACCAATAGACGTTCGTATAGCCGAGCGCCACGAGCCGCAGGGCAAGATTGCGCCCGTCAAAGCGTTCCGAGTTGAAACCGAGCGCGACGATGGGCTTTGATAAATCGTACTTGGTGAGCTCCTGCATCTTCTTGCGCAAACGGCCCTGCATCGCATCAGACGTGCTGCCGCCCGAGCCCGCACTCTTCAGCCCAACCCCGCTGGGTATTGACCGGCCCCATGAATAGAACAGCGGGTCGATAACAATAGGCTTCCGCTCGTCGAGCAATCGTGCGATCTCGGCCGTGGTAATTGTCGCGGCGCCGGGCACGGTTGTCGGCGTTAGACCGACCAAGTTTGAATGCAGCTGATTATCAGATGCTACGCCAGAGTTCGCATCTTCCTCCGCATGATCCCGATGCCCAGCAAGGCGAAGTGCCGTCTGAAAGCGTTCGATCTGCTCCGCGTACACACGACTGGAGGGATCATCGGGCCAATGCATCCGAACGGTGTCGTAGGGCCAAAGCCGGTTCGCCTCGGCGACGCCACGATGAGCCTCGTCAAGATGCCCAAGCCGCGCATAGGCTGCGGCGAGGCGGAGGTTAAGTGTGGCGCGCAACGAAGCGTCGCTGTTCGGATCAGCGGCTAAGGCGCGTTGCGACCAGATAATGGACTCTTCGTCTCTCCCAAGCATCAACAGCGAAAAACCCAGGTCTCCGTATCTAATGAAAATATTCGGATTTCGCGGATCATGCCGGATCGCCGTTTCAATCATCGGGATAGCTTCATTGGCCCGTCCGGTAAACGTCAAACACATACCGATTTGGTCATATGCATAGTGAGAATTCGGATACTCATCCAAAAGACGCCGATAGGCGGAGATTGCTTCGGCGTAGCGACCCTGTTGGAAAATCAGGTAAGCGGAGGCTTCTAGTACGTTTGGGTCGTTCGGGTTGTTCGCGGCTGCGTCGGCGATGAGTTTGGCTGCGCGCTCGCGTTCGTCTTCAGTAGCGCCCCAACCATTAAGCCCGCTATCGATTTCGTCGGCAAGTCGGGTCATGGCAAAGATAAAGTCGGGATCGAGTCGCAGTGCCTGTTCAAACAAGGCCCTGCGTTCCGCATGCTCCGGCGGACCCATGGGATGGAGCCCCAGCGACCGCGCGCGCAGAATGAGGTCGAATGCGTCCGGGTTTGTCGGCCGCTCCCGCTTGCTGCGGGCGCTCTCGACGTCGGTGAGTGCCACATTCAAGGTCTGGCCAATTCGACCGACAATCTCCTCCTGGCCCGCACTGAGATCGTTCAGCTTCTGGTCGAAGCGGTCTGCCCAAAGATGCGCCCCGGTCTCAGTAGAGATAAGCTGTGCGTTCACACGCAGCGCGTCGCCAAGCTTGCGCACGCTACCCTCAAGCGCGTAACGCACACCGAGTTCCTCGCCGATCTTGCGCACATCGGTCGCCTTGCCCTGATATGTGTAGGCGGACTCGCGCGCGATCACGAACATCCCCAGCACACGCGAGAGATCGGTGGTGACGTCCTCGGTGATGCCTTCGACGAGGTAATTGTCCTTGGGGTCGCCGCTCAGGTCCTCGAATGGCAGCACGACGATGGAAAGGCGGGGCGCCTTGGATAGACCAACGTTCGGTGGCGCGTTGCCGGCAAACCACCACCACCCAGTCACAGCAGCGCCAGTGACGACCAGTGCGGCAGCCGCGATTGTCAACGCCGAACGCAGCCGGTGACGGGCCCCAGGCTGCTTGAGCTGCGTCGTGGCAATGCCGAGGTCCGACACCAGCGCACTAAGTGTGGTGCGTCCAACAACGGGCGGTGTCCGCGGAACGCTGCCGACTTCAGCTTCATCCAACCTTGTGACTGCCGCAACGAAGCGATACCCGCGCCCGGACACTGTCTGAATGCAGCTTGCGCCCGACCGATCTCGATCCAGCACGCGACGCAACGCCGCAACCTGAACGTTCAGGTTGTTTGCTTCGACCGCGGTGTTCGGCCACACCGCCTCCATGATGGCGTCCTTCGACACCAGAGTGCCGGGCTGCTCCAGCAGCAACGTGAGGATGTCCTGCGCCCGCGAACCGATCAGAACGGGCGTCCGGGTTCCAATTGCGTCCTGTCGATACAAGAGACGCGCCTGACGGTCGAAGTGCCAGCCCTCGAACACTAGGGTCTCGCCGGTGGCGCGCGCATCCACGCCATGTCTCCCCACACAATGGCGGCAGCGTCCACGCTACGCCGACCTACCGTAACCGACCGTGAAGTGAGGCACGTCACGCCAGCCGGACTGTCCGTCCATTTGCGACGGTACGCAAGCCGCTGATCTCCCTGCCTTTAATAAAATTTCATAACCGTCCGATAGAAATTTAACAGCCTGCCATGCCCCTTCGCCGTGTTGGCCAACAGTCCGACAACCCCGAAGGGAGGCACAAGATGGATCACCTCACGTCGGTCGGCACAATCAACGCGAGTAACTTCGTACGGGCGGTCATCCAACCGGATGGGATGGGCGCGATACATTTCCTCATGCCGGTGACGGATTTTGAATACAACGGCCAGCCGGTGACGCCACCTGGGTTCGATAAGGAATACGGCCTTTACCTCACCCTCGATGGTACGAATATCGGCCATCCGGACGGCAGCGTTGACTTCACCAGTCTGAACGTCACCTTGTGGGCCGATCCGGGGAATGACGCCGGGACCCCGAGCGTAAGCGAGACCAGCGATCCCGCCTTCACCAATGGAACGGCAAACGACATCGTGCTGGCGACCGGCACCTTGGTGTCGGGCTCAATGAGCCTCGATCCGACGACCAACACCCGGCATGCTGACCTCGTGGAACAGCTGACGCCGACCCTGGACGGGACAGTACTCCTCGATGGCTCCATCAAGCCAGGAACCCTGCTGGAAGAACAAACAACCGCGCCGCTTATGGGTCTGCCTTTCACCTCCTACCCTCCTTCCACGGACGGTGGCCCGACCATCACAACGGTGAGCGGTGGAACAGCGCAGATCACGCTCGACCCTCAGGGAACCATCCTGCTCCCGAATATCTCACACAACCACCTGCAACTCGCTGATGTCCCTCGGTTCATTCATGGCAACCACGACGGACATCATGCCGACCATGGAAGAGGGCGCGAATAACGAATCGGCAGCACACCAGATGTGGACATCGTGGCGGCCCGAGGTCGCCGGTCTCCACACAGGCCGCTCTTGAAGAACCGCTTGATAGACAAGGGGACAAGTCAAAATGCGCAATCAACTGAGCAAACTGGTACCGCAGCGCTCGCAGCTTTGGCAATCAGCGGCGCCGCTCAAGCTCAGCAGTGTTCAACAAAAATGCTGAACGGCATGTACAGCGTCAGCTTTCATGGCGAGAGGCTGGGCCTGCTCACCGGCAGCCCTCCGACTTTGACGCCCTTCGCCACGCCCAATCTGGTCGATGGCATTGAAGTCTTTACGTTCGACGGCGAGGGCACCTTCACCAATCTGAACTTTGCCCTGCGCGATGGCGTACCAAACTCCCTCGGCCGACCCGGCCTCACCCCGAACGGCTTCACTACTCAGACCGGCACCTATCACGTGAACGACGATTGCACGGGCGCAGGCACCATGAGCCAGCCGGGGTTATCCTTCACCTTGGCGCTCGTTGTCTCGGACCGTGGCAGGAAGATCCGCTATGTAGGGACCAGCACCCATGCCGATACAATTCCCGGAAACCCAAACTGCACCTCCGGCTGTTACGTGGCAGTCGAAGGCGCCGCCGAAGGTGAAAAGGTCTTTGGCAGATGATGGCTGGCCCGCGAACGAAAGCCTGAGATCGCCCGGGTTTCAGCAGTCCAGCACTACCACTGCCGCACCTCGAGCTCGCCCTCGGGCAACCCGTTCACCTCCCAGGCCTCGCGCCCCCCGCGATACCAGTAGACCTGCCTGTAGCCGAGTGCGACGAGCCGCAGCGCCAGATTGCGGCCGTCGAAGCGCTCCGAGTTCCAACCGACCGCGACGATGGGCCTGTCGAGATCGCCCGAGGTCAGTTCTTGCATCTTGCTGCGCAGGTGATCCTGCGCAGTGTCCGTAAAACCGCCGCCTAGCCCGGCAAATTTCAACCCCACCGCATCCGGGATCGATCGGCCCCACGAATATGTCACCGTGTCGATGACAACCGGCCGCGCTTCCGCAAGGAATGCGACGAGATCCGTGGTGCGGATCGTCTTCGCACCCGGCGCCTTCATCGGCGTGTGGCCGGCGAACTCGCTGTGTAGGGCACCATCCGCCGGCACGCCGAAATCCGCGTCCTCATCGGCGTGGTCCCGCTCACCCGCAAGGCTAAACGAAGCCTGCAGACGTTTGAGCTGCTCGACATAAACTGCGCTCGACGGGTAGGGCGGGAAGTGGCCACGAACCGTGTCGTAGGGCCACAGCCGATCTGCCGCCGAGAGATAGCGACTCGCCTCTTGCATCTGGCCAGTTCTGGCATAGGCCCCCGCCAGCCAGAGGAAGTCCCATTGCGTTCCGCCGTGAACCGCCGGGTTCAGCGCAAGCGATCGTTGCAGAAAAGCGATCGCGTCCGCATCCCTACCCAGCAGCAGCGCGTCGAGCCCCATGAATAGGTACCGGTTGAACTTCCACGGGCTGCGGGGGTTCAACTCGTCCGCCTTCTTCTGGAGTGCGATCGCCTCGTCTGCGTGACCCGTAAATGTCTTGCAAACGGCAAGCTCATTGAAGATCCCTGTCCACACCCTGGCCCGGTTCGGGTCGGTCTGGATGGCCCGCCCAGCCGCCTCGATGGCTTCCGGGCAACGATCCACTGAACGAAGCCAATAGACGTAGGTGTTGAGAACCAAATTCGAGTCCGGTGCTATCGCTCGTGCCTTCTCCAGTAGCCGCCCGGCGCGCTGCATGTCCTCGAAACTGCCCCAGTTTCCGATCGGGCTCGTCTCGATCAGATAATAGGCAACCCCAACCATGGCAATTTGCGACGATGGGTCCTGTGATAGAGCACGCTCATACAGCGCCAACGCATCCTTGCTCAGTTGCAGACTGGGAGGCAGGTGTTCGAGCGCGCGCGCTCGCAAAATGAGATCGAATGCGTCCGGGTTGGCCGGGCGTTCGCGCAGGCTGCGGGCAACCTCGATATCGACCATGCTGATGTCGAGTTCATCCCTCAACCGCATGACAATCTGCTCCTGCCCGGCTGCCAGGTCGATGATTTGCTCGTCGAGCCGGTCAGACCAGAGCTGCGCCCCGGTTTCGGTGGAGATCAATTGGACATTGACCTTCAACGTGGAACCGATCCGTCGCATGGCTCCCTTGAGCACATAGCGCACGCCAAGTTCTTCGCCGATCTTTCGTACATCCACCGGCTTCCCCTTGTAGCTATAGGCCGATTGGGGTGCGACGACGTAGGCGGCGCGGATCAAGGAAAGATCGCTTGTCAGATCATCCGTGATGCCCTCGGCCAGATAGTCGTCCTTTTCGTCGCCGCTCAGGTTCTCGAACGGCAGAACGACGAGCGACAGACGAGGAAGCGATGGCCGACCGGCAAACCAGCCGCCATAGCTTGCGATGATTGCCAGTGCCGCCACTGCGATCACGCACGCTCCCGCCAGCAGCCATCGCCACTGCGGGCGCGGCACGTGTGTGGTCGCGGCGGGCGGGGCGATCTGAGACTCCAGCTCAGACCGTGCCTCATGTAGTTGCGTCACGCGGGGAGCGAACCGGTAACCCCTGCCGGCCACCGTCTGGATGCAACTGTCACCCACCCGACCTCCATCGAGGACACGGCGCAGCGCAGCGATCTGAACGGTCAGGTTGTTCGGCTCGACAACGACGTTCGGCCAGACCGCGTCCATGATCGCTTCTTTGGACACGAGCGCGCCAGGCCGTTCCAGCAGCAGCGCCAGGATGTCGCGAGCGCGTGTGCCGATCGAGACCGGCCGCCAGTCTCCGTTGGGATCTTCACGCAGCAGGCTGCCGGCCCGCGCGTCGAACCGCCAGCCTTCAAATACAAAGGTCTCGCTGGCGACGGGCATGTCCATGCCTCGTCTCCCCCCCCGATAGCGATGCCCACGTCAAAGCGAAGCTAACAGACTGCAATCGGCACGGGTGTGAAGTGCTTCACACCCAGGCAGTATCCGTTCATCAGCGGCATCACGCAAGCCGTTGATCCCACTGCGATTAGCAAAAATTAACCGCGGAGTTGCTTGCGATTTAGCACCCGGATCGCCGCCCAATAGGGCCGCTCGACCGCAACGGGCGATCCCTGTCGGGGGGAGAACAAGATGACCATCAGCGCAAGTCGTGCTCTGGCCGCGGCGGCTGGGGCGGTACTGCTGCACTTCGTCACATTCGGAAGTGCGCTGGCCGATGATGACCACGCACTGCGTGCCGACCAACGCGCCAGCATCGGCTTCGAGATCGCGAAAACACAAAACATTGCGCTCGACCCGAATGTGCCGTCGCAGGGGCTGGGCAGCTACCTGGTGACTGTCTCCAGTTGCAACGACTGCCATTCGCAGCCGAACTTTGCGCCTGGAGGTGATCCTTACAGCCGCCAGCCGAAGCAGGTTAACCTCCCAACCTACCTGGCAGGCGGACGCTCGTTCCCGGTACCGGCTGGAACCTGTTCAGCGAACCTCTCGCCTGCACCGCAGACCGGCCTCCCGGCAGGTCTTACGCGAGCCCAGTTCATCTACGTGATCCGAACAGGCTGCGACCCACAGGACGAGAACTTCAATGACCCGCAGACATGCGGCCTCTTGCAGGTGATGCCTTGGCCAAACTTTGGCACGACGCTGCGTCGATACGAGCTGAGCGCGATCTACGATTATCTGAGCGCCCTTCCACACACAGAGCCGGATAATACGGCGCAATGTGCCCCTAATCCACAAGGCGTGGCCGACAATCAGTAGAGAATTGCGGCTGTTGAACTTCACAACATAAGGGAGAAGCAAGTGGACTTCATGTTGAATGTGAGGAATATCGGTACTAGCCTCGGCACTGCTGATGGCGGGAACCATGCCCGGTCAAGCGAATTGCGATAACAGTTCCTTGTCGGGTGTCTACCCCTTCGTGGCGAGCGGCTTGACAGTCGGCATATACAACTCGTCCAATGTATTGCACCCGTTGACCCCGCCACAGCCTTTGTCATCAGTCGGACAGTATACGTTTGACGGGCAGGGCAACTTCACTCGCATTGACTACAACGTCGGCAATGGCGTCCCGGCTAACAACGCATCCACGCCGGTCAATGAATCGGGCTTCCGCACGGGCCAGACTGGCACCTACTCGATCGCCGAGGACTGCACGGGCACAATCTCCCTGGCGGTGAATGGTGCGATGATCCAGCTGCAGGTAGTGGTCGTCGACTTCGGCGAGAGCGCGCGGGCTATCGTCGCGTCAGAGCATGTCCCGGGGTTCGCCAATCCCCCACCCGGCACGGACTGCAGCGCCGGCTGCAACGAGGGTGTGAATATCCTCGTCGATCTCAAAAAGGACGTATACCACCGCTCGCACTAATACCAGGCCGCAACCCATCCCGTCATGGCCGGCCTCGTGCCGGCCATCCACGTCTTTCTGGCCCGCTGCAACTGTATTGAGTTTGTATTGAGTCGCGGTCACTCGACGACCGTACAAGCCAGTGGCTCTCGATACCCACCTTGCCGGCATCGCTGCTCGGCAGCAGGCTGCGCAAAACCGACACCGAGGACCGCATCCATGCTGTTCGAGCTTCCGTCTGCCACACGGGAACTGCAATCAGTGGCGCGTGAGGTCGCCAACTCTGTGATCGCGCCACGCGCAGCCGAGGTGGACCGCGCCGAAGCCTACCCCTGGGACAATGTTGCGGCGCTGCGCGATGCGGGTCTGCTCGGTTACACCATGCCGCGTGAGTACGGCGGCGCCGGCGGCAGCTTCCTCGACGCTGTCGTCATCATCGAGGAGATGGCGCGCGTCTGTGGCGTCACCGGCCGCATCGCGGTCGAGACCAACATGGGCGCGATCTCCGCCGTCATGCAGTATGGCAGCGAGGCTCAGAAGCGGCTTGCCGCGCGGCTCGTGCTGGACGGCGACAAGCCGGCGATCTGCATCACCGAGCCCGACGCCGGTTCCGCCGCCACCGACATGACCACCCGCGCCGACCGGCGCAACGGCTACTGGCTGCTCAACGGCCGCAAGCACTGGATCACCGGCGGCGGCGTCTCGAAGCTTCATCTGATCTTTGCCCGCGTGTTCGACGAGAGCGGACACCCGCACGGCATCAGCGGCTTCCTCGCCATACGCGACGAGGCCAAGGGCCTGATGATTGGCAAGCGCGAGCCTACGATGGGCCTGCGCGGCATTCCGGAAACCGAGATCCGCTTCGAGAACCTCGAAGTGCCGGATGAGATGGTGCTCCAATCACCCGACGGCCGGCTGCGCGGCTTCGCCGACCTGATGGACGCCTACAACAGCCAGCGCGTCGGTGCCGCGACGGTGGCCCTTGGCCTCGCCCGGGGTGCATTCGAGGCGGCCACCGCCTTCGCCAAGGAACGCCACCAGTTCGGCCGCCCGATCGGCGAGTTCCAGGGCCTGCAATGGATGCTTGCCGACATGGCGATCCAGCTCAACGCCGCACGCCTCACCGTGTACCGCGCCGCCGCCAGCGCCGACCCGTTCCCCGATCCCTTTCTCGCCGCGCAGGCCAAGGTCTTCACCTCCGAGATGGCCATCAAAGTGACCAACGACGCGCTCCAGATGTTCGGCGCGCGCGGCTACTCGCGCGACTATCCGATGGAACGCATGGCACGCGATGCACGGATGTTCACCATCGGCGGAGGCACCGCACAGGTGCTGCGCAACTTCGTCGCAGGCCGTGTGCTGGGCTGGAAACTGCCGCAGACACGCAGCGGCTATATGGAGCGGGAACGCTAATTCGGCAGCGCCAGCCGTGCCCGCAACGCCTGCATGATCGCGGCGTGCACTGCGTCGATGGGACCATCCGCGGCGATCAGCACGCAGCGTTCCGGCACCGCCGCGGCGATGTCGCGAAAACCCTGGTTCACCCGGGCATGAAACAGCGCGTCGAGCTTCTCATACCGATCGGCATCGGCACCGCGTTCCATCTGGCGTGCGACCGCCACCGCGTCGCTCACATCCAGAACCAGCGTAACGTCGGGAACGATGCCAAGCAGTCCGGTCAGCGTCGCGATCGCGGCGCGGTCGGCGCCCAGGCCGTAGCCCTGATAGGCCATCGTCGAGTCGAAGAACCGATCGCAGACCACCCACATTCCAGCCGCCAGCCCCGGGCCGATCGTCTTCTCCACGTGTTCGGCCCTGGCCGCAAAATGCAGCAGCGTCTCAGCCGACGCGGACCAGTCCGCCACATCGCCGAGCAACAGGTTGCGCAGGATCTCTGCACCCGGAGCACCGCCAGGTTCGCGCGTGCGCAGCACCGCCAGCCCGAGTTGCACAAGTGCATCGGCAAGCAGCTTCGCCTGCGTTGACTTGCCGGCGCCCTCGCCGCCCTCCAGCGTTATGAATCGGCCCAAAGCCATGCAGTGTTCCGCGTCTACCCGCCCGTCACATAATGCGACAGCACCGCAATGGCGCGCCCAGGCAGGCTGAGTTTGGCGACATCATCGCCGGCCAGCAGCGGCACCTCCATGTTCGGGACGCCCTGCCCGGCCACCACCAGCTTGCCAAGCGTCGTGCCCTTCGCGACAGGCGCGCGAATCGGCGAGTCATAGCTCACCTTCACCGATGCATTCTTCCGCCAGTTGCGTGGCATGGTGACGATCAGGTCCCGCCCACCAACCAGCGGCACCGTCGGTCTCGAGCCAAGCCACACCGGCACACGCTCGATCACGTCGCCCGCAGCAAACAACGTCACGTCCTCAAAGTTCGCGAACGCCCAGTCCATCAGCCGCTCGCCCTCCTCGGCGCGCTGGTGCATCGATTCCAGCCCGTTCAGCACCACAATGACCCGCCGGTCGCCTCGCTTGCTGCTCGCCGCCAGACCATAGCCGCCCGCCTCGGTGTGGCCGGTCTTCAGCCCGTCGGCCGTCCCCTTCTGCACCAGCGGATTGCGGTTCCCCTGCTCGATATTGTTGTACTTGAACGTCTTCTCCGCGTCGTAGTGATAGTATTCGGGGAAATCGAGGATGATGCGCCGCGCCAGCGTGGCAATGTCGCGGCAGCTCATGTGCTGCTCCGGATCAGGCCAGCCGGTGGAATTCTTGAAATACGAATTGGTCAGCCCGAGTTCCTTCGCCTTCTGGTTCATCAAATCGGCAAATTGCTCCTCCGATCCCGCGATCGCCTCCGCCAGCACGATGCACGCGTCGTTGCCCGAGTCCACGATGATCCCGCGGATCAGATCCTCCACCCGCACCTGCGTGCCGATCTGGACAAACATCTTCGATCCGCCCATCCGCCAGGCCCGCTCGCTCACCATCAGCTCGTCGTCGAGCTTCATCTTTCCTTGCTTCAGCCGCTCATAGACCAGGTAGATCGTCATCAGCTTGGTCATCGACGAAGGCGGCATCTGGGTGTCGGCGTCCTTCTCCAGCAGCGTCGCACCGGTGGCGAAATCCATGATGAATGCCCAGCGCGCCGCGGTATCCACCGGGCCGAGCGGCGTGTCGGCCGGACTGCCAGCCGCCATATCCTTCTTCCCGCCGTGCGCACCCGCCTTCTGCTGCCCTGGATGATGCGGCTGCGCGGCCGCGGGAAGTGCGCCACCGACGAAGATCGCTGATGCCAACAGGGCTTCCCGGCGCGTGAACATGGCGACTCAACTCCTATTCCACCACGATCCGCGCATCGGTTACTCCCGACTCGAGCACCTGGTCCAGCACCATATCGGCCTGCTGGACGGTCGATAGCGGCCCAACGATCACCAGGTGCGTCTGCACCCGCCCCTCGCGCGTGCTCACGATGCGTGCGCCAAGTCCGGCAACACGCTCGCGTTGCATTTTGGCGTTTGCATAGCTCTGGAATTTACCGAGTTGCACGAACAGTTCGCCGGGATCGGGCGCTCCCTGCTCCACCGCCTCGGGCAGGCGCAACGCAGAAGCGACGCCGGATGCTTCATTCTGTTGCGACGCAACGTCGGTCGGAGCGCCGAGCGTCGGAGCACTGCCGATCGGTGGCAGGTCGCTCTGTTTCACCTCGCCGAGTGGTGCCGTCACAATCTCCAACTTCGGCGTTCCCGGCACAGCGTCGACCGCGGCATAACTCTCCGCGGCCAATACCTCGAGGCGAACACGCACCGCGTTGTCATCGGCGAAGCGCAGGAGCGACGCGGTACGCCGCGTCACCTCGATCAGCCGATGCGGCGTTGCCGGGCCGCGGTCATTGATGCGCACCACCACCGCCAGGCCATTTTCCAGATTGGTCACCCTCGCGATCGCGGGAAGCTGCAGCGTCTGGTGCGCAGCGACCAGCGCCGTCTGATCGAACGCCTCGCCATCCGCGGTCAGCTCCGCATGGTCCGGCGGATACACCATCGCGAGTCCGGTCTGCTGACCTTCATAACTCTCGCGCGGATAATACCAGGCGCCGCCAGCCTGATACGGCGCACCAAGCACATAGTGTGGACTGACCGGGACTGGCTTCTGACAGGACGCTGCAAGCAGTGCCAGCGGCAGAACGACCGCCAGCCTCACGCGACCACAGCATCCCCGAGAAGCCCGACCACCAGAGCATAGTAGTCGGAAGGATTGTAGCGACGGATCGCGGCGAAGTTCGCGTAGACCAGAAACGCATCGCCGCCGGCCCCGTCCGGCAGCAGCACGGCGCCCAGTGTATCGGCGCGCACCAAAGGCCGGCCACCCGCCGCGCGCACGCCAAGCCGCGCCCATTCGCCGACCGGCCTGCGGTTTTCCCGCCCCGCCGCCGACTGGTCGAAACCCGCCGGCACGGTGATCGCCTGCCCCCATGGCTCGCCGCCGCGCCACCCAGACTGGGCGAGGTAGTTGGCGATCGAGCCGAGTACGTCGGGCCTGCTGGTCCAGATGTCGCGGCGTCCGTGCCCCTCGAAATCCACCGCATAGCGCAGATAGGAAGACGGCATGAACTGCGGTTGCCCCATCGCACCGGCATACGACCCAAGCATGTGCGCCGGCGTCACGTCGCCATGGTCGAGAATGTGCAGCGCGGCAATGAGCTCGCCGCGGAAAAACCCAGCGCGCCGGCCTTCCCACCCGAGCGTCGCCAACGCCTCGACCACGTGGAAGTCGCCCATTCCGGTGCCAAAACTCGAACTCAAGTCCCCAGATTCCGGTGATCACGCCAGGATCGACCGCAAATCTGTCGCGCACGCGAGCGAACAGCGCACGATTCTGCTGGAATGCAGCGCGACCGTTGGCGATACGCTGGTCATTGATCAGCAGCGCGCGATACTGCGCCCAGGTCATGGTGAATTCGGGCTGATGCCGGTCGCGCTCCAGCACCTTCTGGTTCGGCTGCACCCCTGCAAACGCACGCTCCAGCGTCGCGGACGATATGCCGGCGCGTCGCGCCTCGGCGCGGAGACCGGCGAGGAAACCTTGGAAGCTATCCGGCGCGGCAACGGCGGGCGCGGCAAGGGCGGCGGGAATCGAAGCAGCCAATAGCGATCGTCGGCTCAGCATGCAATTCTGTCTGCCACGGTCGCACGCGCCGAGGCAACAAACTCAGCAAGAGGGAAACGTTAAATGCCGATAACCACACGCCTGACCGAGCGACTCGGCGTGCGCCACCCAATCCTGCTGGCCCCGATGGATGTCGTGGCGGATGGGCGCCTCGCCGCCGCGGTCAGCCATGCCGGCGGCTTCGGCATCATCGGCGGCGGCTACGGCGACGCGTCGTGGCTGACGCGCGAGATGGACGCCGCAGGCGACGCGCAGGTCGGAGTCGGCTTCATCACCTGGAGCCTGTCCCGCCAGCCGCACCTGCTCGACCTTGTGTTGGAGCGCCGGCCGCCTGCCGTCATGCTCTCATTCGGCGAGGTCCAGCCGCACGCCGAGAGGATCAAAACGGCCGGTGCATTGCTGCTGTGTCAGGTGCAGACACTCGATCAGGCGCGCCAGGCGATCGCCCACGGCGCCGACGTGCTGATCGCGCAGGGAGCCGAGGCGGGCGGCCACGGCATGTCGCGCGGCACGCTTACATTGGTGCCCGCAGTGGTCGATGTCGCGGGCGACATCCCGGTTGCCGCAGCAGGCGGCATCGCGGACGGCCGCGGGCTCGCCGCGGCGCTGATGCTGGGCGCCGATGGCGTGTTGATGGGCACGCGGTTCTACGCCTCGCAGGAGGCAGCGGCGTTGCTCGGCGCGAAGGACCGGCTCGTCGCGGCAAGCGGCGATGCGACAATCCGCAGCATCCTTTTCGACATCGCGCGCCGCAATGTCTGGCCCGCGCCCTACACCGGCCGCGTACTTGCGAACCGCTTTACGGAGCGTTGGCGTGGTCGCGAGCTCGAGCTGCTCCAGCGCCAGGCCGAAGAGGCGGCCCGCTACGACGCCGCGCGCGCAGCCGGCGACTTCGACACCGCGGCGGTGATCGCGGGCGAGGCGGTCGACCTGATCAGCGACATCCCGCCAGCAAGCGAAATCGTGGAGCGTGTCGCGACGGAGGCCGAGGCGCTGTTGGTGCGCGCCTCCAATCGGTATCAGATAACGCGGCAGCCGTGACGATGCACGGTGGACCATAGCCCCCGCCGTCCCGTCTCGAATTGTGCCAGACTAACTAACAAGAACGAGAAGGAGAAAACGATGCTTCAAATCAGGTCGACTTTGGTACTTCTGGCTGCATGCGCCGCAGTGTCGGCATGTGCAGCCCAGGTGCAGAACAAGGAGGACATGCTGGCCGCCGCCGGCTTCACTCTGGTGCCAGCGAGCACGCCGCAGCGCCAGGCGTCGCTGTCGTCGTTGCCGCCGCATAAATTCGTCCATCAGGTGCGCAACAACGTCGTGGTCTACACCTACGCCGACCCGACAATCTGCGACTGTCTGTATGTTGGTAACCAGGCCGCATACGACCGCTACCGCCAGGATGTGTTCGTGAAGCACATAGCCGACGAGCAGCAGATGACCGCCCAGATCAACGAGATGGACTGGGGCGCCTGGGGTCCTGGCTGGTACTACTAGGCGAAAGCTTATGCTCGCTGCAACGTTGGTCGCCTGCGACACGCTGGTGGATAAAATCTGACGTATGGTACCCAAAGGGGAGGTCACGATGTCTCAGCAAAAGGAGCTGCTGCGGGAAATTGCTGCGGCTACCGGCTCGGGCGGTCCCGATCGCATCAGCAATTGGTTCACCGAGGACTTCCGGCTGCATGAGCCGGGCAAGTCGGTGCTGCCGGTGGGGCATGAGGGAGCCCGCCAAATGCGAGAGGCGGGGCGCCAAACGCGGGCGGGACTAGGAACGCCTGTAAACGTAGAAATCCTCGATATGATCGAGGAAGGTGATCGAGTTGCCGTGCGCTGGCAGCTGGCGGCAACCGACCACGACGGCAAACCTTATGAACAATCGATCATGGCAATCTATCGTTTTGAGAACGGTCGCATCGCTGAGGATTGGGGCATCGCGATCCCGGCATTTTGGCCTTGAGGCCTTGGCGTCAGAATCCATTGTCTGCTTTTAACCACTGGGCGCGGGCGGTGATCGCGAAGCGATCCGCCCCACGTTCAACTCCCAACCGCCTGGATCGGCGCAGCGTCCTCGCCTCGCTCGCGACACTTCCGGCGTGGCCTGGCCTGATCGGCACCGCCGCGGCGCAAGCGCAGACCGCACCGCTTGCCTCCTGGAATGACGGACCGGCACGCCGCGCGATCCTCGAATTCGTCCGAGTGACAACCGACCAGGCGAGCCCCGGCTTCGTGCCGCCCGAAGAGCGGATCGCGACGTTCGACCAGGACGGAACGCTCTGGGTCGAGCAACCGGCCTACGCGCAACTGATCTACTGCTTCGATCGGGTGCCGGCACTGGTCAAAACGAAACCCGAACTGGCCAATGTCGAGCCGTTCAAGACCGTGCTGTCCGGCAACCGGGAAGCCATCGCAAAACTCCCGATGGACGACATGGAGAAGATCGCTGTCGCGACACTCAGTGGGATGTCGGTGGGCGAGTTCGAATCACAGGTGAAGGCGTGGCTCGCGACCGCTCGGCATCCTCGCTGGCAACGCCCCTACACCGAGCTCAGCTACCAGCCGATGCAGGAAGTGCTGCAATACCTGCGCGCCAATGGCTACAAGACCTACATCGTCACCGGCGGCGGCCAGGCCTTCGTGCGGGTGTTCTCCGAACAGGTTTACGGCATCCCGCCCGAGCAGGTTGTCGGCAGCATGGGCGGCGTCTCCTTTGGCTACGGCAATGATGGCAAGCCGGTCCTGACCAAGGATCCCAAACTGCTGCTGAACGACGATCACGCCGGCAAGCCCGAGGGCATTTACCTGATGATCGGTCGTCGCCCCCGTGCGGCGTTCGGCAACTCGATCGGCGACCAACAGATGCTGGAGTACACCAAGGCTGGCAACGGTGCGCGGCTTTCGATGCTCGTGCTGCACGACGACGCGCAACGCGAATATGCCTACGGGCCAGCCAACGGCCTGCCGGACAGCAGAGTCGGAACCTTCACCCAGGCACTCTACGACGAGGCGAAGAGCCAGGGCTGGTCGGTCATCAGCATGAAGAACGACTGGAAGCGGATATTCTCGTTCGAACGCGTGACGCCAGCGCAGGAACATGATCGAATTCAGCAAGGCGCAGTACGCGTCCTTCACTGAGGTGCAGGCGGCGACGTCAGCGATCCCCGGTGGGGCGATGATCAACCTAAGTAATGGAATTTCGCTGCTTCTACCGGGCACCAATCCTGCATCGCTGCACGCCAGCAATTTCGCATTGGCGTGATGCCGGAATGGTAGCCACCCTTGACGGTCGCGCCGCGTCCCTCGCAAAACCGTGGACGTTCCCCGCCCGGGATGCACGTCGCCGCAGGGACGAACACAGTATGGGCGCGCGTTATGACACCGTTATTCACTGGTCAACAGCGCGCAGCAAGGGCATGTCAACGACCCCCGGGGCGGTGAACTCGGCTTATCGCTGGGAACCTGCTGCGGGCGCCTGGCTGCGCAGCGACCAGCAAATCGCGGCTGCATCGCGGCAAGTGACCGGCGTTACGATGCAGGCGGATCGAGCAATCGGAAATTACGCGGGTGCCTCAAACGTGTCTGGCCCAATTGCCTCAATTGCTCGACTATTTCCAAGCCGCGAGCCACATCGCGCAACCGGTACGGTTTCGTCATCACTGCATCGCCCTCCAACGTGGAAAGCCCCACATCGGCACCATTTCCGGTCGAATATATGATGCCGAGACTTGGAGTCGTGGCACGCAAATACGCGCCGAACTCTGTGCCGACATCTCCATTTGCAAGGCGAATATCAATAATTGCGAAGTTGGGAGGATGCTGTTCCGCTGATTCCTTCGCCTCCGCAACTGTGCGGGCAACGCCGCTCACTCGGTAACCCTCTGCTTCGAGCGCGCCTTGAAGCAAGTCAGCAATCAAGAGATCATCTTCCACGACCAGCACGTCCGACATTCACCAGCCCTATACGATGGCCCAAGACAAGGCGTGCGTATCCCTGATACCCGTGCTAATGGGAAGCACGAGTAACAGCGAGCAATGCCGCAGCTCACCATGCCGTGAGCCGAAAAATGGGTCAAGGATTATTTCGATGCTGCGAGGCTTGTCGGACTCGGAACAAATTCAAAAACTCCTCCGCAGAGAGAAAGCACTGGCATCGTTCGGAATCTTTGCCTTCCGGGAACCGGACTTGCAGGTGATACTTGAACGTGCTGCGCGGGTGTGCGCCGAGTGCCTCGATGTCCCCTTCAGCAAGATATGCCGATATCGCTCAGCCGAGAATGACCTTCTCGTTGTCGCCGGCCAAGGCTGGAAAGACGGTGTTGTAGGCTATGCTATTTCGGTAGCAGATCAGACGTCACCTCAAGGCCTGGCCTTCGAAACCGGCGAACCGCAGTTCTGTCCGAATATAGCTGAGGCAAACACCTACACTCTGCCAGCTTTCTACCCGGATCATCGCATCATCTCGACAGCCGACGTCTTGGTCGCGGCCGAGGCAGGACCTGCCTTCGGCGTTCTTGAGGTCGATAGTCAAGTAATAGATGCATTTGACGAAGATGACATTGGCTTTCTCACCTGCTTCGCCAACGTGCTCGCCGAGGCCGTCGCGACCGCCGACAGAGCGCAGGTTCTTCAACGAACCATTGCGCAAATGGCGAGCCTGATCCAGGAGAAGGAAACGCTCTCTCAGGAACTGAAACATCGCGTTCGCAATAGCCTTCACCTTGTTTACGGCCTACTGACGGCAGAGCTTGAAGTCGAACATGATAAGCCAAGTATCCTGGCCCTTAGGTCTATCGCCTTGAGAGTGATGGGTCTCGCAGAAGTCTTCGAACATCTTCTCGGCACGGGAATGAGCAGAGTCATAAACTTCGGCGATTACGTGAGCGCGCTCTGCTACAACCTCCCAGCACTTTATGATCAGGATCACATCAAACTTGTATGTGCCGTTGTGCCGGTGCAGCTTTCCCTCGACGTATCTACTTCTGTGGGTATCATCATAACAGAATTGGTTAACAACGCTTATCTGCACGCATTCCCAAATGACATTGGGGAAATCTCTGTAAAGCTGCAGGGCGACGCGGCGCGGATGGTGCTGACCATCAGTGACAATGGGGTTGGCTTCGTTGAGATAGAGACCCCAAGGCGGGGAATGAACCTTGTCAGACGCCTTGTGCAGCAGGTCAACGGCACCCTGACGCTTCGATCCGATCACGGCAGCACGTGGACAATGGAAGCGGACGGTCTGATGTCAGCCGCATAATTTCCAGCCGTCGCTCTACCTGCTCTCGGCGGCCACCTGCTACGGGCCCCGAGCTCCGCGACTAACGTTGACAGATATCTGTACTAACATTATATCGCTGCGATGAACACCACATCCCAGCCATCCAACCCCGCCCTCCAGCTCTGTCGGGACACCTACTATCAGGTCGTCCACACCCTCCGCGGCTCGCTCCCGCCACCGGTCACCGA
>CAWFUF010000028.1:0-39468 GCA_963818775.1 uncultured Alphaproteobacteria bacterium
GTACGCAACCGGCAGGCTTCCCTGATGGGTGGCTATCGACAGGCTCACGGCCACTTGGCAATTGTCCTGCTTGCCCACCTGACCGCAGTACTGCCGCGCCACACCGACCGAGTGGCGACCTTTCTTCGGGAAACCGGTGTCGTCGATGATCCAGGCCTGGATCGGCTCGTCACCGGTGATCGACGGCAGGACGGCTTCACGCATACGGCGCAGCATCGCCTGATCGGACCAGGGCGCCTGGGCCACAAAGTGCAGCAGCGATTGGTGTTGCGCCGCCGTTCGCTCAGGTGCGGTCACCGCCGCCAGCGGTTCGACGCTCTTGCGTCCCTCCGCCGACAGCAGGCCGATGCAGTAGTCCGCGAACCGCCTGACGCGGTCGGCGTGTCCCAGCTCAGATGCCAAACTTGCCGTATACTCAGCGAACCGTGCTTGCGTGCCAGTGTCATTATCGAGATCCATCCAACCCTCCTGGAAGATATAATCTCCACCGTTGACCAATCACTCCCGCGTCGCGCCAAACAAAATCGCCGGCCGAGGCGGCCGCTTCGCAACTAAGTAGGACTAGTCAGCCTACGACAAATCCTGACCAGGCGTTGTCGGGGGTACAGGGGGGCACCTCACGGCACCGCCCCTCCCACACCACCGGGCGTACGGGTCGCGTACCACGGCGGTTCGGCGGATTAAGCTTTGACGAAGCCGGCCATCTCCACTAGTCCCATAACGCGGAAGTCCGCCTTGCCAAACGCATCGTGCAAGGCCCTAGAGGAACTCAGTCGCCACGGCCCCTTGGCAGCTCTGGACGCTGCGAACGCCGCCGACTTGGCGACCCCGCGACGACACAGTTCCGCAATGTGCCGACGCATCGTCCTCCATTGCACCCAGGCAAGGCAGCGCAACCTCCGCCTCACCCAGGCATCAAGCGTTGATAGCTCTCGCCACTGGCTGAATCCAAAATATCCTGCCCAGCCGCGTAGGAATGGGTTCAGGTCTTTGGTAACGCTCCAGACTGACACCGCGCTGAACGCCGCGTCAGTTTCTTGAACCGCGCAAGGGCTTTCTCGGCCACGCATCGCCCAGTTCCGCTTTCCCCCTTATGGTATATCCCAGGAAGGATCGTTGCCACGGGCGACCGACGGCGCTCTTCTCCGCGTTGACCTGGAGCTTCAAACGGCGCTCGATAAAGCGGGTGATACTCGACATCGCCCGATGGCCAGCCGCTTCGCTGCGAACGTAGCCGGACGATAGATGGCTCGTTGGGAAAGATTCCAACCACGTCGGCGCGTCGCTTCACTTCCTTGTTCAGTCGCTCCAGCGGGTTTGTGCTGTGCAGCCTGGTCCGGTGCTGCTCGGGGAAGTCCAGATGCGACAGAACGTCGGTCTCGCTGTCGTCAATGAACGCCGCGAGCTTCGGCCACTTCTGCCGCAACTGATCGGCCACGTGACGCAACGTCTGGCTCGCCTGCGCGCGATCCGGCTGGATGAACGCCTGACGCAGCGCGGCCGCCACCATGTTCTGCTGTGTCTTTGCCACGTACGACAACGCGTTTCGCATCCAATGTACGCGACAGCGCTGCCAGTGGCAGTGAACACCCGCCGGATCGCCGCCTTCAGCCCCTCATGGGCGTCCGAGATCACCAGCTTCACCCCGCGCAGGCCACGCCGCGCCAGGCTCTTCAGGCAGCCCGACCAGACGTCTCGGCCTCCGAAGGGCCGATGTGCAGCCCGACGATCTCGCGCTTGCCGTCGGTGTTCACCGCCACAGCGATTATCGCCGCCACCGAGACGATCCGGCCGCCCTCGCGCTGCTTGAGGTAGGTCGCGTCCAGCCACAGATACCGCCACTCGCCGAGCAGCGGACGGTCAAGAAGTGCATGCACACGCTCGTCGATGTCCTTGCACAGCTTGGAGACTTGCGACTTGCTGATCCCGCTCAGACCCATCGCCTGCACCAGATCGTCCACCCGCCGCGTTGAGACACCGCCAATCCACGCCTCCTGGATCACCGCGATCAACGCCTTCTCCGAGACCTTCCGCGCTTCCAGGAACGGCGGGAAGTAGCTCCCCTGCCGCAGCTTCGGAATGCGCAGCTGCAGCGATCCCAACCGCGTGTCGAACACCCGGTCGCCCCGGTGTGTGTCGCGGTGGCCGTTGCGCCAGGTCGTTCGCTCCCCGTTGCGCTCATAGCGTCCCGCACCGATCAGGCCCTCGACATCGGTCTCCATCAGCAGTTGCAGCACCGCCTCCGCCACGGTTCGCAGAGAAATCGCCGTCACCGGCCTTCTCCAGCAACTCGAACAGCGCCAATCTCTCCTCGGTCATCGGGGCCTCTCCCGGCAATGGTTGAAGCTTCGCAACTCCACCCTAGCCGATCGATCCGATGACCACCGCCGCCCACACCGCTCCGAATCTCCATCGCATCCGTGGACGCTAAGGGGCGGAGATGGAAGAGGCGCGCAAGTCGCTCGCCTGGGCATTACAGATCGATCCGCGGCGAATCGATCTCCCGACCAGCATTCCCGAGGACGTCAAGGCGATGCCGTGGATACAGTTGTTCCGCCATCCCCGTAGCGTGGCGGCGTCCTGTCTCACCGCGATCAGCCAGACCGGCGGCGTCGGGCTGCTGTTGTGGATCACCGCGCTGCTCGTTACCTGAACAGCGTATGGCTCGGCGGCGTGTCGATGTTCTTCGTGCTGCTGATGTGCCAGCGCTTCTTTGGCGACGGCAGCTATGCGATCATCGGCCCCTATATCGCCGAGGTCTGGCCTGCCAGGCTTCGAGCCAGCGGCATGGGTCTGGGCTACGGCGTCGGCAATCTGGGAAAGATCATTGGTCCGCTCGGCCTCGCGTTGATCATCGGGTCGTCCAACTACGTCAGCCCAAAGGCGACACTCGATGCGATCGTCCCGGCGTTCCTATTTCTTGCGTTCTGGTATGCGCTCGCCGCTGGCTGGTCGGCTTCGAGACGAAAGGACGCTCGATCGAGGAGATCGATGCGTCGCTAACAGAAGCGGCAGCCTCGAAAGTACCAGTCGCCCGGGTACTCGGAATCATAGGACGGCGAGACGTTTATGCTGTCATGGCGAGGGGGACGGAGCCGCCGAAGCAATCCTGTTCGTGAATGCGCACCGTCGCGGGGATTGCTTCGTCGCTGCACTCAACGCCATGACAATGTCAGAGTGACTCGCCCTCCAACGATAGGGTTTATCCCTGCCACACCGACACGAGGTCACGGACCTGCGGCCTCGCCGCCGGTGATCCGCCGCCGACCTGCGTGCCGAGGTACAGGAAGCCGACGATATCGTTGTCGCGATCGAGGCCGAGCGCCTGCTTGACCGTCGCGTCGTAGGCCGGCGCGCCGGTCTTCCACATCGCACCAAACCCCAGCGCACGCGCGGCCAGCATGATATTCTCGGCGGCCGCGGCGGCCGAAACGAGCTGCTCCACCTCGGCGATCTTGTGGCCGCGCTGAATGGCTGCCGCCGCCACCACGATCACCGGCGCGCGCAGCGCCTTGTCGCGCTCGCGTTGAAGCATGTCGGCGGAGGCGTCCGGCTGCTGCCGGCGCAGGCAATCGGCCATCAGCTCGCCGAAACTCTCGCGCTTCTCCTCCGGCACCACGACGAAGCGCCACGGACGCAGCCGACCGTGGTCCGGCGCCCGCAGCGCGCTTTGGAACATCTTCTCCAGCGCCTCCTGGTCGGGACCCGGCGAGGACAGTTTCGTCGCAGATTCTCGGCCGACCAGCAGTTCCAGCGCTTCCATCTCAGGCTCCTTCAACGGGTCAGTGTGTGATCGGACCGTCGGCCTTCTTCCACGCGTCGATACCGCCGTGGACGTGGCAGGCGGTGGCGAGACCCGCATCCTGTGCCGCCTGGACGGCCATGGCCGAGCGCTCCCCGAAGGCACAATAGAACATCAGGCGCTTGTTTGTCGCGTTGGCCAGTTCGTGCAGCATCCCGCCCGCCTGAATGTTACCCTGAAGGTCCGGATAGGGCGCGTGCAACGAACCGGGAATCACGCCGTGCTTCTCGCGTTCGGTGCGCTCGCGCAGGTCGATCAGCACGATGTCGCGGCGGGCGATGAGGTCCCTCGCCTGCTCCGCGGTGACTGCCCAACCTCGGCGGGCGATCTCCTGCTGTGCGAGGCCCTGGCGCATGTTCGCCGGGACCGCGACGTCCATCATCTTCGGGTTGGACAGGTTCAGGTTGTTCATCAATGCGATGTATTCGTCGATCGATTTGACCTGCAAGCGGGGATTGTAGCGCTTCTCCTCACCGATCGTGCTAACCGTGTCGCCTTTGTAGTCGTGCGCCGGGAACACCATGGTTTCGTCGGGTAGGCGCAACAGGCGATGGAAGATGGACTTGTACTGCGCGCGTGGATCGCCGTTCTGAAAGTCGGTGCGGCCGGTGCCGCGGATCAGCAGTGTGTCGCCGGTGAACACGCGGTCGGACATGATGAAGCTATAGGAATCGTCGGTATGGCCAGGAGTGTAGGCGACATCGAGGCTTATGCCCTCGATGCCGAGCCGGTCGCCATCGGCGATGCGCATCGACACGACATCGACACTGGACTGTTCGCCCATCACAGTGATGCAGCGGGTGCGGTCGCGCAGCGCGCCGAGGCCGGTGATGTGGTCGGCGTGCAAGTGGGTGTCGATCGCCTTCACCAGCTTCAGATCCAGCTCGCGGATGAGCTGGAGGTAGCGATCGACCTTCTCGAGGACGGGATCGATAATCAGCGCCTCGCCGCCACGTCGGGATGCTAGCAGGTAGGTGTAGGTGCCGGACGTCGCCTCGAACAGCTGACGAAAGATCAAGATTGCCTCGCGTATTCCCAGTTCGAAGGAAAGTATATTCTACTTTCCCTCTGTCACGCCACATTGATTCCGCTGACCTACCTGTCCGCTTCCGTCTCGACATCAGGCTTGGTTAGCCTCCACCGTCCGCGCCGGCATAACCGACGAGCAGATACTCCGTCTGCCAATAAAGTATTTTCTCTTCGCCCGCTTCGTCGACCTTCGTGACCAAGAAACGATAAGGAATGCGGAAGGCAAGCTTTACATTCTGCTGCTGCCCTTTGAAGGCCCATTGTGTATTATAATTTTGCTCAACCTCAATTCCCATGCACGCAATAGTATGCTCGGGATCGTTGCTTGAATACCCGGGCTTCGCCGGGGAAAACAGCTCGAGCTGCATGTCGCCAGTTTTCCGTCCCGTTGTCGGATCCTTCGGCAAGTCGGTGTACGGGTTGAGGCGGCAAATCAGTTCGCCCAAGGCAGCCATGCCTGGATCGGAATGTTCTTTCGGCATATTGTTCTCCACCTTTCGGGTTTGTGCATTGGTCCAAATACGAAGCTCGGTGGGGAGGAGCCAAGTCATTGGCTCCCGTCTCCACCCTCTCCCACATCGCCGCTATGACGATGAAGGCCATGCAGCTATGAAGCATTTCATACCTCAGCCAGGAAATTGGTCGGTCGGAGGGAGGCCAACCTCCAGTTCCGCGAGCAATGCACTGGCTTCCCGTACGTCTGGGAGATCGGCTGCCTCGCTGAACCACGTAAGGAGGGGCTGCAGCAATTGCCGTGCCGTGGCAGGTTTGCCCCGCGCCAACAAGAGTTGGGCGAGGCTGGTGGCTGCGCGCAATTCGAATAATCTCGCCGATTGCTCGCGCCCAATGTCGATTGCCTGCCGGAACGCTTGCTCCGCCTGTTCGGTATCGGAGTTTTCGGATGCAAGAATAAGCTCGCCCTTGCGGCGATGAAGCTCGGCATCCAGCCAGCGTGCGCCGGTTTTGCCTGAGAACTCGAGTACGTCGTCCAGCAAGGCAAGGGCCTCATCACGCCGGCCCGACAAGGCCAGAATATCCGTTAGGAGATACTTGCCGACTTGCAGCCTGACACTCCTGCCAAGCGTGTTCAGAACGGTGATAGCCTGTGCCAGTAGACGCAGCCCATTGTCGATCTCACCCTGTCTTCCGATAATCCACCCGAGCTGGCATTGGCCGACAGCAAGCAAAAACGAAAGTCCCTGCTCCTCGGCAAGGGCCACCAGCATTCTTGCGCACTCATCGCATTGCGCTTCGTCACGCAGGACCTCCAATGTCCGCGACCATACACTCAATGCAAGCGCATAGGCCGGTGATGACGATCCGGACTTCCTTGCGCCTGCCACAGCTGATTCACCATGGCTAATGGCCTGTTCCACATGGCCCAGGTGAGCCAGCGCGACACTGAGATAAGCTGCGGCGACGTGCGGGTCTGACGCTATCGCACTGTCGCGGAGCTCGTAATTGCCTGTCGCATGCAGGGCAAGGGCCTCTGCGAGATGCCCATGTGCCGCGACGAAGTGTCCCCGGTAATATGCCACGACACCCAGGCGCACGCGAGCCGCAATCGCGATCCCCGCGTCACCATTGCTCTCAGCCAGAGCGCGCAGTTCCTCGCCGATCGCCTCCGCCGCATCGAGGTCGGCTCGCGTTTCGGCAATGACGCCCAAAGAGTATAACGCTCGAGCGAGCATCTCGGGATTACCAAGCTTGCGGCCGACTGCGGCGGCACGCTGGAACGTCAATTCCGCTTCCGGGTCATTTGGCCCCTTTGTTGCCATAAGGATGCGGCCAAACGCGATCAGCAATTCTACTTCCAGGCGAGAGCGATCGGGGCCATCCGGCAAACTCGCCGCAATCTGTAATCCGCGCTCGAGATGGGTTCTGGTCTCTGCCACCGCCGCCCGTTCGGCGGAGCGTCCACCAGCAATTCGGTAGTACGAAGCGGCCTCGGCAAGCCTGCCTGCCTGAGCACAATGATACCCAAGCAGGCCGGGCTCAGTCACGCCGAGCGATGCATCACTCTCTGCCGCTTCGACGATTCGGGCGTGAATGCCTGCCCGCCGCCGGCGCAGTACGCTCTCGTAAATGGCTTCCTGCACCAAAGCATGCTTGAACGAATAGATGGCGTCAGCGGGCCCACCACGAAGCGACGCGAGACCGGACCCGATCAGTTCATCCAGACCGTCCACCATCTGCTTGTCTGGTATCTGGGCGACGGCGCTGAGCAGCGAGTAAGTAAATTCCCGCCCGATTGTTGCCCCGATCTGTGCAACGCGCTTGGCCGCGGGTAGTCTGTCGAGCCGCGCTGTCAGCAAGGCTTGCAGCGTCTCCGGAACAGTCAGTGCTGGGGATGACTGCGTGTAGCCCCCGGCATTCTCCAGCACCGATTTCGTTAATTCCTCGATGAACAATGGTACCCCGTCGCTTTGCGCAACGATCCGCTCGAGCAAGGTCGCCGGCAGGGGCGACCCGATCATGACCTCTCTCGCCAGTCGCTCCGCGTCGCGGTTATCGAGGCGGTTCAACGTGACAGCAGTCGCATTCGCGCGTTCGGCCCATGGCGGGGCGAACTCCGCCCGGTATGTCACAATGAGCAAAATCGGCAGGTCGGGCAGCATGCCGATCATCTTATCCAGAAGCTCGAGTGAGCTCGGATCGGCCCAGTGCACATCTTCGGCGATCAACAGCAGCGGTGGCCTCTGCTTCGCCAAGGCGACGACGCGGCGCGTAAGTGCGTCGAATGTCTTTTGCTTCTTTGCCTGTGGGCTTAAATCCAGCTTATGATACGATTCACCCACCGACACCCCAAGCAGATCGGCGATCAGTGAGATGTCCTCGGCCGACGCGCCTGCCGCCAAGAGCACGGCCACAAGTTTACGCAGCTTGTCGATCGGCCCGTCGCGCCGGACAAAACCCGCCTCGTACTGCAAGCGCGCGATAACTGGATACAGCGGACTTGCAAGGTAATGCGACGAGCAGAAATAGCGCAGACTTGCGTGCAGCTCCCCGCGCAGTCGCCCCCGCAATTCCACGACAAGGCGCGATTTGCCGATGCCCGGCTCACCTGCGAGCAGCACCAATTGGCCCTTACCCTCTTTTGCCAGTCGCCAGCGGTGCAGGAGGAGTGCAAGCTCCTCGTCTCGACCGACAAGCGGCACGAAACGAGCAGCGTAACGAGCAGCAAAGCGGTCGCCGACGGCGCGCTCCCCCAGCACGCGCCACGCGCGTATCGGCGTCGGAAAGCCCCTCAGCGAGAGTTCACCAAGGTCACGGCACGTGAACAGGCCGCCGATCTGCCTCCGCGTGACATCGTCGATCACAATGCTGTCCGGCTCGGCGATGTCCTGGAGCCGAGCGGCAAGGTTTGGTGTTGCACCGATCGCAGTCTGTTGGCGCGTGTCGCCAAACCCGGCGAGTTCGCCAACCACAACGACGCCGGTGGCGACGCCGATATGCACCTGCAATCTCTCGCCTCTGATAGGCCCTTCCAATGCAGACAGAACCGCAAGGGCGGCGCGGACCGCACGCTCGGCATCCGCCTCGTTGCTCTCGGGCCAGCCGAAATAACACAGGACTCCGTCACCCACGTAACGAGCGAGATAACCGCCGAAGCGCGCGATCGCGACGGCGACGCGCGATTGATAGCTGCGAGTAACCGCAGCCAACTCCTCTGGATCGAGTTGTCCGGATAGCGGAGTTGAGCCCACCAGGTCGCACAACATGACACTCAGTCGCCGGCGTTCAGCCTCCGACGCGACCTTCGGCAGAATCTCGGATGCATCGGGAAGGGGCGCGCCGCACCGGACGCAGAAACGCGCTCGCTCATGCGCCATCTCGCCGCATGCCGGGCACTGCATTCTCGCCTCTCAGTGTCGATTCCGACGTGGCCCCGTTGTTAGGCGGCGGTCAACCACAACCGCCGGTTTTCGTATAAGGCAAACGGCGCGCTCTCGTCACCCCAGGTCGAACTTCCCCTGCCGCGGGTCATTGATCCGACCCGAGCGGCGGGAGCGCGCCGCAGCCTGCGCGCGCGGTTCGGATGGACGGAACGCTGCGGTCCACATCTTCCGCCGCGCCTCGTAGGCGCGTTGTCGCTCGGCGGCCTCTGAGAGGAATTTCGCCGTCACCTCGACCCGATCCGGCGGCAGGCCACCGCGTTCGGTCATCGCCGCAGCGCCATATCCCGCAGTTCCGGCACCACCCACAGCGGCCGTTCGCCACGCGACACACGCAGCACATTGTCGAACGCATTGCGTGTCTGCTTCACCCGCGTCTCGCGACTGGCGCCGGCCAGATGCGGCGTCACCACGACGTTCTCCAGCGACAGCACCGGCTCCGACGGCGAGGGCGGCTCAGAAGGAAACACGTCAAGCCCCGCACCAGCGATCCTGCCGTTGCTCAGCGCATCGTGCAGTGCCGGAAAGTCAATCACCGGCCCGCGGCTGCAGTTGATCAGCACCGCGTGCGGCTGCATCCATCCCAACTCCCGCGTGCTGATCATGTTGCGTGTCAGCCGCGTCAGCGGCACATGCAGCGTGACGATGTCCGAGGTCGCCAGGAGCTCTGGCAGCAGCCGATAGCGCACGTGCAGGGCGTCCTCCTCATGCTCGGCCATACGCACGATGTCGCTGTATTGCACGTTCATGTCGAAGCCGCCGTTGGCAATGCGCGCGACGCGCTTGCCGATGGTGCCAAGACCGATAATGCCCAGCGTCTTGCCCTGCATCTCATAGAACGTCGGCACAGGCTGGTTGCCACGCCAGCGTCCGCCGGCAGTCATCGCGTGCTGCCACGGCAGCCGGCGATACACCGCGAGCATCAGCATGATCGTCTGCTCGGCCACCGCGCGCGAGTTGGCGCCCCCGTTGTTGGACACCAACACGCCGGCGCGGCGCGCGGCATCGAGATCGATGTGGTTGTACCCGGCGCTGAACAACTGCACGAGGCGCAGCTTCGGTGCGGAACGATAGAACCCATCGTCCATGGTGCTGACATTGCCCAGCAGGTACTCGGTATCCGCCAATGCTTCGGCATAACCGGCGCTGCCGGGGGCCGCGACGATCAGTTCGAAATCCGGCGGCGCCAGCTCCCGCGCCTCCTTCACTGTCTCCTCTGCGGTATTGACGAGCAGCACCTTGGTCGGCATGGCGGTCTCCTCCTGGCTTTAAGCGTCAGGTTAATCCTCCCCCTCCCCTTGCGGGAGGGGGGTCGGGGAAGGGGCGGCACCAGGCTCGCAGTCCCCAGAACCAGTACCTGGATCCCCGCTGTTTGGCACCGGTGCCAAACTAGGCAAAGCCGCCTGGTGATCGTACTGACGCTTGAAAAAGCGAGGTGAGCAGTATACCGGTGCCCGATAGTTGTCGCCATTACGGGACCGGCCCTTGCAGCATCCTTCGTATCTGACCAGTGTGGTTCCGACGCTCGTCTTCCTGGTGGTGTGGTTTGCCATCGGCCTGACGGTGTTCGGCCCGCTGCACTGGCTGTTCAGAGCGGAAAGGCAGCCATTTTGGCGCAGCGACATGAAGGTGGACCTTGGTTATTGGTTCCTTGGCCCGCTGCTGTACGGCTACGTCATGTTCATGGCGCGCAGATACGCTGTCGACCATGCGCACCTCGATCGTATTGCGACCTCCGTCACGCGTTCCCTGGCCGCTATGCCCATACTGCTGCAAGCCGGCATCATCCTGCTCCTCACGGACGTGGTGCAATACTGGGGCCATCGGCTGTTCCACCGAAATCCGTTCTGGCGTTTCCATTGCATTCATCATGCGCCGAGGCAGGTCGACTGGTTGACCTCGACGCGCATTCATCCTGTCAACTTCATTCTGTATTCCACCCTGATCAATCTGCTCATCAGCCTGGTCGGCTTCAGTCCCGAGGCATTCTTCGTACTTGTGCCGTTCAATACGCTGACCGGTCTCCTGGTGCATGCGAACCTGAACTGGACGTTCGGCCCGTTCCGCTATGTCCTGGCGAGCCCCGTCTTTCACCGTTGGCATCACACCTACGCTGATCAGGGAGGCAACAAGAACTTCGCTCCGACCTTTCCATTTCTCGACCTGGCATTTGGCACCTTCCATATGCCGAAGGGCGAGACCCCCTGCGTTTTCGGCATCGTCGACCGCGAGGTGCCGAGTAACCTGTTCGGTCAGCTCTGCTATCCGTTCCGACGTCTGTCGCGCACCCTCTCACGAGGCGCTGAACAGCCGCTCGGCGGCGAGACCGCAGCCAATCAGTTCATGCAGTGATTGAGCGCCGATCGCGATCCGCTGCCAGGCTCGGCCCAGCCGCAAGCGACGCCTCAGGCGGCCACTCCTTGCGCCGGCGCCGGCGCCAGCGGCGGCAGGCCACGGATCATGTCGGAGGCCTTCTCTGCGATCATCATGGTAGTGGCATATGTATTTGCCGACGGCATACTCGGCATGATCGATGCATCCGCCACGCGTAAGCTCTGCATCCCATGGACGCGCAGATGGTCGTCGACCACCGCCGTGGGATCGGTCACCGGTCCCATCCGCGCTGCACCGATCAGATGGTAGGCGGTCGACCCATATTGCCGGGCATAGCTCAGAAACTCATCGTCGCGCTGCACGTCCGGCCCGGGCAGCATGTCGCCGTCGAAATAATGCGAAAGTTCCGGTGTGTGGAGCAGCCGGCGCGCCAGCTTCATGCCGGCAACCAGCACACCGCGGTCCATCGGATCGGACAGGTAGTTCGGCTGAATGACCGGGTCCTCGAACGGATCGGCCGAGCGGGCCCGGACGCAGCCGACGCTCTCCGGTCGGTGCTGCCAGACGCCGCAGGTCATTCCAGGGTAGTCGTCCAGCATGCCGACAAAACCCTGCTTGTAGCTCGCCGGGCTGAACACGCCCTGGAGGTCGGGCTGGTCCATGCTGTCGTCGGATTTCCAGAACCAGTGCACCAGCGACGGGCTCAGCGCGAGGATGCTGGGCTTGCCCATCGCCCAGCGCATGATCTGCCCCGCCAGGCCCATGCCGCGCGCCTGCTCGTTGATGGTGGCGCCGTTGCGAACGCGCGCGACCAGCCGCGGCGCGTAATGGTCGCGGAAGTTCTCGCCCACGCCAGGCAGTTCGTGCACCACCTCCACGCCGATCGACCCCAGAAGCGCGGCCGGACCGATACCGGAGATCTGCAGCAGCTTGGCGGTGTTGGCGGTGCCGCAGCATAGGATGACTTCGCGACGTGCCCGCACGAAGTGTTGGGTGGTGCGGTCGCGATCGTTCACGTAGCGCACGCCGACCGCGCGCCTGCCCTCGAACAGCACCGCGGCGGCGCGCGCATCGGTGCGTATCTCCAGCCGGCCGGTTGCCTTTGCCGGATGCAGGAACACGCGCGCCGCGGAATACCGCCAGCCGCGGTGGATCGCGCGCTGGAAATAGCCCACACCTTCCTGGCGGTCGCCACTGTTGTAATCGGTACAGCGCGGGATCCCCATGCCGACGGCGCCGGCGATGAACGCCTCGCAAATCGGATGGTTCCAGTCGATATCGGTGACCGGCAGGTTGCCCTCGCGGCCATGGATGCGATCGTCTGCGATGCCGATCCGCCGCTCGGTGCGCTTGTAATAGGGCAGCATGTCGACATAGCCCCAGCCGCGATTGCCGCGCTGCGCCCAACTGTCGAGGTCGGCGCGCTGGCCGCGGTTATAGATCATGCCGTTGATCGAACTGGACCCGCCGAGCGTGCCGCCCTAGGTAATGGGATCGCCCGGCCGCCGCTGCCCTCGGACGGCTCGGTCTTGAACTGCCCGGTGAAATCCGGGTTGAACAGCATCTTGATGAAGCCGGCCGGCACGTGGATGTAGGGATGCCGATCCGGTGGGCCGGCCTCCAGAACGCAGACCGTCGCGCCCTGCTGCTCGGTCAGCCGGTTCGCCAGCACCGAACCGGCGGCGCCGCTGCCGACGATGACGTAATCGAACTCCTCGCCCGCAGCCTCGCTGACCGCCATGCGTTGCCACCTGCCGTTTGTCACCTGGGCGTTTGATTGTCACGCCGCTCCATCCTAAGCTGTCGTCGGACGCCAATCCAAGCCGGGTGGGAGGAACACATGGAGTACACCTGCGACGCTCCGGGTGACAGAACCTGGTTTCGGCTGGTCAGCGAGGGCGAGGCCACGATGGAATCCGAGCTCATGCGCCACGCCGTGGAGAAATACTTCCGCCGCGAGTGGGAGAAGGCGGCGGAAAGCTACAAGCCGTTGACCTCGGTGTACTTCGAGCAGGACATCGCCAAGGGAGCGCACATCAAGCGCGAGATGCCGCTGTTCCTGACGCTGCGCAACGACGAAGGCGCGCCGCTGGTCACCGCGATGCTGCCGTCGGGCGGCCGTCGCGATCGCTCGTTCGGGTGCATCATCGTGGGGCCTGGCAACAGCGATCCCTACAAGCAGCATGCCGATGCGATCGAGGCGCTCGCCGAGCACTTCGATATCCCGCTCGATCGGGCTCACTGCTATCCGTATCGCCGGGAATGAACAAATTCAGGAGGTATTGACGATGGGCTATACGCTCGAACAGTTCGCCGCCAAGTGTCACGATGCCCTGACAAGCCAGCCGGGCAGCGAGGGCCGCAAGGCGGTGTGCGGCCTGGTGAAGGACGTGCTGAAGGACGGTGACTTCGTTGCCAAGCACATCCCGGAAGGCACGCCGGAGCGCAAGGTGCTGTACGAGGATCCCGAACTGGGCTTCACGATCCTGGCGCACGGCTATGTCGGGGCGAAGGGCAGCAAGCCGCACGACCACGGTCCGTCCTGGGCGATCTACGGCCAGGCCGCCGGCGAGACGATCATGACCGACTGGGACTGCCTGGCGCGCCCGAACGAAGGGGCGCCGGGCAAGGCGAAGCGTGTGCGCGACTATTCGATGCTGCCGGGCGATGCATATCTGTACGACATTGGCGTGCTGCACTCGCCGCGTCGCGAAGGCTCAACGCGGCTACTGCGCATCGAGGGCATGAACATGGATCGCGTGAAGCGCTTCCCCTACGAGGCGGTGGACGCGCTCAGCCCGGCCGCCGAATAGCGTTTCATTGGCCGGTGGCCGGAATGATCTGCTTCTCCTCGACGATGAAGCTCTTGATCCGGCCAATGAACAGCGCGCCGTCGTCGGTCAGCCGCTTCATCTCGGGTGAAGCGGCTGCGCGCGCCAGGGCCTGCTGATCGTCGTACCAAAGTTCGGCGATCCCGTCGACCTCCACGTCAGTCTCAGGAATGTCTGGGCGCGTCCGCGTGCCGACGATGTGCGACTGCACGTAACGACGCACACCCGGCACCGCGTGCGCAAGCGGTCCGTGAATCTCGAACCAATGCCTGACGAACTGCTCGTGGGTGAGTTCCGGCCTGCGCGTCAGCAGTCCAACGACCTTGATCATGCTGCCTGCTCCATCCATTCGGGCGGAGCATCCACGCTACACCACTTGCGTTGCGATGATAGTGCCGATGCGATCGACGGTCGCCGTCCAGCGCGGGAGGATCAGCGTCGTGGTATCCTCCTGCTCGATGATTGCCGGCCCGGCGATCGTCTTGCCCATGTCGAGCTGATCGCGCTGCCAGACCAACGCAGGTTGCCAGCCATCGTCGAGATGGATCTGGCGCGCGGTAGGGCCGGCCGAATGCACCGCCGCCGCAACAGGCGGCAAATCGATCGGCGGGATGGTGCCCACAACGCGCAGGCGCTCCGCTGTGATCTCTACCGCGCTGTCTGGGTCGCGAAAGCTGTACACCTTCTCGTGGACCTGGTGGAACAGCTCTCCGAGCGACGCGGCGTCGAGCCGTCGCCGCAGAGCCTCAGAAAGGCGCACGGGTAAATCGAAGGCCTGGCCCGCGTAGCGCATGTCGGCTGTCGCCTCGAAACGCACGGCGCCAAGCAGGCTGCCCTCCGAGGCAATCCAGGTCGATGCGATGGCCTCCAGCCGGTCGTATTGGCGTGCCAACTCCTCGAGCGCCTCCTGTCCGTCCGCGAGGTGGAGGAAACGCGAGGCGACGAAGTCGCGCTTCACGTCCGCGAGGATCGCTCCCAGCGCGCAGAACGTGCTCGGCGCGGCAGGGATGATCACCGTGGCGATGCCAGTCTCTTCCGCCAGATGAAGCGCCTGTGTGGGACCGGCGCCACCGAATGCGATCAGCGCGTAATCGCGCGTGTCCTCGCCCTTCTGCGCCAGGTCGCGCGCGATCTCGCTCGCCATGATCGCGGTGGTGATGCGCAGCGCCGATTGCGCGACACGCACCGCGCGATCAGTTCCATCCATTGCAAGCGCATCAGCCAACCGTTCCAGCGCCCTCCGGGCGGCCACTACATCGAGCGTCAGGCGGCCGCCAAGGAAACGCGCGGGCTCGATGTAGCCGGCCACCACGTAGCAATCGGTGACCGTGGCCTCGGTGCCTCCGGCGGCATAGCAGGCCGGCCCAGGCGATGCTCCCGCACTGTGCGGCCCCACCTTCAGCGCTCCCTGCTCATCCACCCAGACGATCGAGCCGCCACCCGCGCCGATCGCGGTGACCGAGACCACGGGCACGGTGATCGGGAGGTGACCCACGGTGGTGCGGGTGGTCTGCGCCGGTTCCAACTCCTGCACCACGGACATGTCGGCGCTGGTGCCACCCATATCGACCGTGATCAGGTTGCGGAACGACGTGTGCCGAGCGATTGCGGATGCCGCGACCACACCCGACGCCGGCCCCGACAGAATTGTGTCGATCGGCCGCTGCCGCGCGGTGTCGATACTCAGCGTGCCGCCGTTGTTGCTGGTGATGTATACCGGCGCGGCGATGCCCAATCGCTGGATGCGCTCGCTGAGCTTCGCCAGGTAGTCGGTCATCATCGGCTCGACATAGGCATTCATAAGCGCCACCAGGCAGCGCTCATACTCGCGGCGTTCCGGCCAGATCGCGGCCGACGGTGTCACCGCGATGCCGGGCAGCCTGTGCCGCAGCGATGCGGCGATGTCGGCCTCGAACTCGGGGTTCGCATAGGCGTGCAGCAGCATCACGGTGACCGCATCGACCTTCGCCGCGGCGAAGGTGGCGGCTATCGCGTAGAATTCGGCGTCGGTCGCATGGGACACGATGTTGCCGTGGCGGTCGAGCCGAGCCGACGCTTCCAGCACGAGGCTGCGCGGTACCAGCGGCGGTTCCTTCTGCAACAGGAAGCTGAACGCACTCGGCAACTGCGCGCGGCCGATCTCCAGGACACCGCGATTGCCGCGCGACACAACGAGGCCCAGCTTCGCGCCCCGCCGCTGGATGATCGCGTTGAGGGCGAGCGTGGTTCCGTGCACCACCAGCTCGACATCTGATGGCGCGATGCCGGCGCGCTCGATCAGCGGCGGAAGGCCACGCTCGACCGAGAGCGAAGGATCGGACGGGACGCTCGGTTCCTTGTAGCGCACGAGATGGCCGCTGACGCGGTCGGCCAATACGAAGTCGGTGAAGGTGCCGCCAACGTCGATGCCGATCCGACAACGCATCAGGAGGCGGCCTCCCCCTCCTTTTGCGGGAGGCGGGTGGGGGGAAGGGGCGGTGGGGTGCTGGCGCTGCCCCCACCCACGCCTTGCCCCATGGCGTCGAGTGCCGCTCGCAGTCGTCGCGCGGCGGCGGATGGATCGGTGAGAAGCTCGGTGATCGCATGTCCCGCACTGCCGGTTATCCCCGGCACCGCCGCCTCGAACACGTCGCGACGCACGTCCTGCCGCACGGCTTTTGGCAACGCGTAGAGCCGTGCATTCAGTTCGGTCATCACTGCGTCGGTGAACACCGCCTCCCATCGCTCCCGGTCCGGGCCGAAGCCGAATGTCGCACACTGTGCATTCGTGCGGGCGCGCGCGGCTTTGGTTGCGGCCGCATCCACTGCGTCGTCCGCGATGACCACGCCGTAGTCACGCTCCGCCGCCTCGCGCATGACGAAGCCGCCGCGCACATCGGCGAGCACATCGGCGACGTCGCGTTCCATAGGATCGCCGTAGCCGCCGCCACCCGGCAGACCCAGCGTGATCGTGTCGCCGCGCTTCACGTGTAGCTCATGGATCTTTCCCAGCCGCTGCTCATCCGCACGGCCGCGATTCAGGATCACCTCCAGTTTGCCGCCCGGCATGCCGCCCTGCACGCCCCAGGCGGGAAACCGCATCCGATCCAGCCCGCGCGCCAGAATGATTCCGCCGTCGCACAGCATCTCGGCGGTAATCGTCTGGCCGACGCCGCCGCGCCACTTGCCTGGGCCGCCGGAATCCGGCCTCACGTCGTATTCCAGAATGCGGATACTGCTGGTCGCCTCGACCAACTCCAGCGGATGGTTGCGCATATTGTTCAGGCTGTTGTCGCGCGCGTCGACGCCGTCGCGTCCGTTCACCGCACCCATGCCGCAGCGCAGCGGTTCAATCGCCTCGACCACGCGCGAGGCGCCGTCGGGTCCGATCTCGGACAGCGAGAACGTCACCAGCGTGCCGCCGGTCGCCGCCGGCATCAGTTTCGGCGCGGCCTGCATGATCGCGCCGCTGATGCAGTCGAACAGCCGGTACGGCACGCTGTTGCGCACGGACACCGCATCGGGGAACTCGGCGCGCAGTACCGATCCGCGCGGCACGTTCACGGTGATGCCGCGATACAGTCCGGCATTGTGCGGCATCAGCGGATCGAAGGTGGTCAGCACCGTGGTCAGCCGGAATGTCAGCCAATAGGTGCGGCGTCCCATCGTCGGCACGTTGTATGCCGAACGTACCTGTGGATCGCTTCCGCTCATGTCGAGATCGACCAGGCCGTCATTCACCGTCATCCGCAGCCGCACGCGGATCGGTATGCCGGTGACCATGTCATCGTCGAGAAAGTCCCAGAACTCGTAGACGCCGTCTGGGATCTTTCGCAGAACGTCGCGCGCCTTGCGTGCGGTGTAGTCCTGCAGCCCACGCTCTGCCGCCAGCAACGTCTCGGCGCCCTGCTTCCCCACCAGTTCGGCCATCCGCCGATTGCCGGTCTCCAGCGCACCCAGCATGGCGCGCAGATCGCCCAGGTTCAGCTCGCCCATCCGGCTGTTGAGGTGCAGCAGCGCGAACAGGTCCTCATTTGGCTCCCCGCGCTTCATCAGCTTCAGCGGCGGGATGCGGAAGCCCTCCATAAAGATGCTGGTGAGCGCCGGCGACACACTGCCCGGCACTGCACCACCGATGTCGGCACAATGCACGAAGGACCAGCCCCAGGCGATCACCCGATCGCCGGCGAAATACGGCTGGAACAGATGCAGGTCCGAGAGATGGGTGGACACACCACCGGACGCATAGGGATCGTTGGTGATGATCACGTCGCCCGGCTCGACATGCGGCACCGCGTCAAGCGTCGCCTTGAAGTCCGTGTCGATCAGGAAGGCGAACGTGGCTGACGGCGGATAGGCGAACACGTCGCCCTGCGGATCGAGCAGTGCGGTGGCGAAATCCGCCGCCTCCTTCACATAACTGGATCGCGCCGCCCGCTGCACCGAAAAATACATCTCGTCGGTGATGGCCGCGAGCCTCCGGCTCATCACCTCGAGGGTTACGGGGTCAAGCTGCAAGGGCACTCGCTTCCTCACGAACCATCGCCGCACCCTTCTCCGCGATCATGATCGTCGGCGCATTGGTATTGGTGGACGTGACTGTCGGCATCACGGACGCGTCGATCACGCGCAGACGTTCCAGGCCATGCACCCGCAGCCGATCGTCCACCACCGCCATTAGGTCGCGGCCCATCTTGCAGGTGCAGGTCGCGTGAAACACGGTGCCGCCAGTCTGCTTCACGTAGTCCAGCATCTCGTGGTCGCTTTGCACGTCCTTGCCGGGTACCGTCTCGGCGACAACGTATTTGGCCAGCGCCGGCGCGGCGAACATCCTGCGGATCCATCGCATCCCGCCGACAGCCGCCCGGGCGTCAGTCTCGTCGCTGAAATAGCGCGGGTTGATATTCGGCTGCTCCTGCGGACGCGGCGAGCGCGCCTCGACATAACCGCGGCTCAACGGTCGCATCTGCCACATGCCGCAGGTCATGCCCGGTATCGTATCCAGTTGGCGCGATACGCCCGCGGCGTAGCTGCCGTGGGCGAACAGCGCCTGCACGTCGGGAGTAGCCGATTCCGGCAGCACCTTCACCGACGCGGCGACCAGCGACGCCGCATAGGTCAGGATCCCGTTGCCGGAGGCGAGATAGCGCAACACCTGACCGGCCAGACCCAAGCCGCGCGATTGCTGGTTCAGACTCGGCGCGCCCTGGACCGAGCACGACACCCGCGCCAGGTAATGGTCCTGAAGGTTACGCCCGACGCCACGCAGTTCGTGATGCACAGGGATGCCGACGCGAGCGAGATGCTCAGGATCACCGACGCCCGACAGTTGCAGGAGATGCGGCGAGCCGATCGCACCTGCCGCGAGGATCACCTCGCCTGCGACATCGACCCGCTCGGTATTGCCGTTACGCGAGAGTTCGACGCCAATCGCGCGCGTGCCGTCAAACAGCACGCGGTGCACCAGCGCGCCGGTGATGACCTGAAGATTGGGCCGCTTCAGTGCGGGACGCAGATAGCTGCGCGCGCTACTCGCACGCCGACGGCCGCCACGCGTTTGCTGCACCCAGCCGATGCCGTCACCGGCATCGGGCGGCAGATCGTTGACATCGTCGCGGTATTCGCAGCCGAGCTGCATGCCGGCCTCGATCGCCGCCTGGCACAGGAGTGGCTTGTCGCGGCCGTGCGAGGTGAACAGCGGACCGCCCTTGCCGTGCACCGCATCCTCGTTGCCCTCCCAGTTCTCCGCCTTGCGGAAGAACGGCAGGACGTCGTCCCACGACCAGCCGCGGTTGCCGAGTTGACCCCAGTGGTCGAAGTCCTCCGGCTGGCCGCGCACATAGATCATGCCGTTTATCGAGCTCGACCCACCAAGCACGCGGCCGCGGGGATAGTTGATGGCGCGGCCGTTGGTGCCCGGATCGGCCTCCGCCTTGAAACCCCAGGTGAGGGTCGGATGTTCCAACAGCTTCATGTAGCCGGCGGGAATGTGGATCAGCGGGTTCCAGTCGCGCCCGCCCGCCTCGATAAGCACGACGCGGTTACCCGCATCCTCGGTCAGCCGATTGGCCAGACAGCAGCCAGCAGAGCCGGCACCAACGATGACGTAGTCCGCCTGCATGTCCTGTGCTTCCCCCGATCGTCAGGGCAGCACAGTCCCCTGTCATTGCAACGAGCGCAAGCGACGGAGTCATCCCCTTCGTGTTGGGGATTACTTCGTCGCTTGCTATCCGAACGCCCCAACCTCATGCGTTATGATCGTGGCGATCTCGCGCACGAGGCCAAACAACGAGCGCATTGGTGCGAAGATCTCCTCGTGCTCGCGAGCGTAGGCCGTCATGCCGCGCGGCGCAGCCGGCTCGGCGTAGTCGAACTCCTCCGACCGGTCGGACGCGGCCGGGAAGATCTGCGCCAGCACTTCGAGCGCCGGCTCTATCTCCAGCCGCAGCATCACGCCCTCCAGCACCGGGCGCGTCACGCCATGCCGCGGTGAGAAATCCGCTATCTCGGTGGACAGCAGCCAGATGCGATGGATCAGCGCAAGCCGCAGCGCGTGGAGCAGCACCTCGCGCGTAGCCATGCGCGGCGCATCGGGCCAAATCTCCCGCAATGCCAGATGATCGGCGTGTACGCGGCGGAACATCGACTGCGCAGCAGCCCAGATGCCGAGGCGTTCCAGCGCACGAGCCACGCCCACCAGCGCCTCGCGCCCGGCGCGCGCGCCTGTATGCTCAGCCCGATCGAGCCAGGTGCCGGGGTCCAGCGTGGCGATCACCGCGCGCAGCACGTCGATGTCGGAATGCGCCAGCGCATGCGACGCCAGGTCCATGGCGCGATGAAACCGCCGGCTGTTCTCCCGCAGATCGACGAACAGCTCGGGGTGTCGCGCCGCTGCGGCGCCGATACCCTGTAGCGTGTTCGCGCACCAGCCGAGTTGCTGCAGGATCGCGTTATTCGGGATCGCGCGCAGCTCGCGCGGATGGCGGATGCGCGCCGCTCCCACGAGGCCGTCCGCCTGTCGGGCCGCGGGCCGTGACCCTGCCACGTCGATCAGCGACGGACCAAACGCCCCGAGCAGCGCCGCATAGCCGGCGTCATCGACCAGCTCCTCCATGCCCGCCCGCACGGTGGCAAAGAAGTCGGCGGCGAAGTCGGGATTGGCATACACGGGATCCTCGATGGGACCGGCCGCAGGATGGTAGGTCTGTTGCGCGATGCGAGTGATCGTCGCCAGCGCCAATTCCGGCGTTCCGAACAGCAGATAGCCGTCGCCGCCCTGAAAGGCGGCCTCCTCGCGCACGCTGAGGCCGGCACGGTTCAGCGCCTGACGCGACGCGGTTGGTGACAAGTACTTCAGTCGGTCGGCGAGCGAACCAGGATGTGCACCGCGTCCCACGCTCTCGCCATGCGTATCGAACAGGATCACCTCAACATCGGAGATACCGTGATCCGCCAGCGTCTGGCCGATCTTCAGCCGCAGCCGCTCTATCAGGTAGCTCGCGGCAAGCTGGCCGACATAGCGCCCGGAATCCGAGTAGCCGAACTGTAGCGCGAGCCGACCGGTCGCATGCAAATAGGCGCGATAGTGCGGACTGCGCAGCGCCTCCTCCAACACCGTCGCCCCGTGCTCCAGTGCATCCGCGGTCTCGAACAGCGGGCTGATCTCAATATGCCGCTCGATGCCGAACAGCCGCGCCAGCCACAGCGCGGCGAGCAGCGTGTAGCCGGTCTCGGTCTCGGCGATCAGGAAGCGCACCGGCACGGAGCCGTCCACGTGCTTGATGATCTGCGCGATGGTCATCATCAGCCGGATCGCCGACGCCTGCTCGGCCAGCAGAGCGCCAAAATCAACAGCGACCGGCTTCACCGCACCAAGCGCCACATTCATCGCGCCGAATAGCACGCGCCTGTGCGCGGGATCCTCGGGTGCGTCGGCGATGCCTAACCGCTGGCGCACCGCGTTGTGGATCTGCGCTGCGTTCAGCCGCACGTGCGTGTGAGCGAGCGCCAGGCCGTGCGACACCAGCCCCGATCGCGCGACGCACAGCGCCTGCCGCGTCTCGTCATCCGCCGCCGCAGCCAGCGCCTGCGTGAACAACGGCAGCAGCGGCTCCGGTGAGGTCAGCGCCTGCTCGCGCCGCCCCACCAGCGTCTGTGCGAATGTCGCGACGCGTGACGGTTCTGGCGCGTCCGGACAAAGATCGCGCTGCTCGCTGGTGGCATCCAGAGCCTGTGCGATGCGCGTGGCCAGCGCATCCGTCGCGGGCAGCGCCGTGATCTGGGCGTGCAACCTCGCAAGCTGCAGACGCTTCATCTCCAGCCGCAGCCGCAAAGTATCCCACCAGCCGATGTCGGTGCGGCCGTCAGTGTCGTAGCCAACCCAGCTCGACAGGATCACCGGCCGTGGATCGAGTTCGGTCCAGCGATCCGGCCACGCACCACGCGCCACCGACAGAAGCGCTGCATTGAACTGGTCGATCGCATCGCGGCCATTCGCAATGGCGGCGACTGCCTGGGCGAACTCGTTCGCAAGCTTGATCGGCGGAGGCCGATGCGAACCAGTGACCGAGGCCAGCCGCCCGCTCGCCGCCTCCACCAGGGCATGTGCGACGGTTGGAGGAAGTGCAAATGTCGGGTGCGCGGTGAACACCGCCGCAAAGCGTGTGCGCTCCACCAAAGCACGGTATTCCGCCCAGCGCACTGGACTGTCATTGGGATCCGGGCGCAGAAGGCGCAGCGCCAGATCCTTCAAGATGGCGGTGTGCGCCGAGACATCGGTGCCTCCGACATAATCCGCGATCCGGCGCGCACGATCGGCGAACGCGGCGTCGCGTAGGTGCGCGATCAGCGCCCCCATCGTGGCGTCGTCCAGTGCACCTGCCTCGATACGGCGGCTGATCGCCAGCGCGACCAGCAAAACAGGATTGCCGAACGGATCTTCCTCGGCTCGTGCAGTCGTGCGTGCGGTCAGCTCCAGGAGTTCCTGGGCAAGCGGCCCTGTCCGATCGAATGGAGCGTCCGGCACCACGGCATTCTGCGGCGAATTGTGCATCGCAGCAAGACGGAACGGCCAGATTGCGGACTGATCGAACGTGCCATAGCGTCTACCGGCGCCACCAGGAAACGATGCTGATGCCCGATGACTCCATTTTGCCACGCCCACAGCAGACGGCGCCGGCCGGTTGGGAGCCGGAGCTTGCCGAGTTGCGCGCTCGTATTGCGCTGGCCAAGGAAATGGGTGGCGCCGATCGCGTCGCGCGCCAGCATCAGGGCGGACGTCTGACCGTCCGCGAGCGAATCGAAGGCATGCTGGACCCGGGCAGCTTCCACGAGATCGGCGGCACCGCCGGCAAGGCCACGTATGACACGGACAGCCGACAGATTACGGCGTTCATGCCCGCCAACTGTGTGTTCGGCCGTGGCACGGTCGATGGTCGCGCGGTGGTGATTGCCGGCGATGACTTTACCCTGCGTGGCGGCTCGGCAGACGCCTCGATCAAGGGCAAGCCGAAGATGTCGGAGCAGATCGCGGCAGAATTCCGCATGCCGATCATACGGTTGATCGAAGGTTCTGGCGGCGGCGGATCGGTGAAGACGATCGAGACGACCGGCCGCGCCAACCTACCTGGCGGACTGTCAGAGACCACATCATTCGACCTGGTGGCGAATAACATGGGCACGGTGCCGGTGGTTGCACTGGGGCTGGGCTCGGTGGCCGGACTTGGGGCAGCACGGCTGGCGGCCAGCCACTACTCGGTGATGGTGAAGGAGATGTCCGCCGTGTTCGTCGCCGGTCCGCCGGTGGTCGAGCGGCTGGGCGAACCGCGCAGCAAGCAGGAACTCGGAGGCTGGGAGGTGCAGCTCGCCTGCGGCGCGGTGGATCACGCGGTAGACACCGAGGACGAGGCGTTCGCAGCGGCGCGCCGTTTCCTGGCGTACCTGCCTGGATCGATCTGGGACGTACCGCCGCGGATGCGCTCCTGGGACGATCCGGAGCGGCGTGAAGAATTTCTGATCGCGGCAATCCCGCGCGAAAAGAAGCAGGCCTACCACATGCGCCGGATCATAGAGGCGCTGGTGGACAAGGGCAGCTTCTTCGAGATGGGGCAACTGTTCGGCCGGCCGATAATAACCGGCTTCTGCCGTCTGGATGGCTGGCCGGTGGCGCTGATGGCAGGCGACCCGCTGTTCCACGGCGGCGCCTGGACCGCGGATGCCTGCAGCAAGATCATCCGCTTCGTCGACATGGCACAGACATTCCATCTGCCGATCGTGCATCTGGTGGACTGCCCGGGTTTCCAGGTCGGTTTGGCCGCCGAGAGCAGCGCGGTGATCCGCTGGGGCGTACGGGCGCTGTCCGCAATCAATCAGACCACCGTGCCATGGTGCAGCGTTGTCGTGCGCAACTGCTACGGTGTGGGCGGGCTTGGCCACCAGCCGGTGAGCCACCTCTGTGTGCGCTATGCCTGGCCGTCGGCAAGCTGGGGATCGCTGCCGCTGGAGGGTGGGATCGAGGCGGCCTATCGGGCCGAGATCGATGCCTCGCCGGACCCACAGGGCAAGATGGACGAGATCGAGGCGCGTCTGAACCGGCTGCGCTCGCCGTTTCGGACGGCGGAACCGTTCTGGGTGGAGGAGGTGATCGACCCGCGCGAGACCCGGCGGCTGTTGTGCGAGTTCGCCAACATGGCCGCGCCGCTGCGTACGCCGGGGGAGTCGCAATTCACTATGCGGCCGTAGCGGCGCCTCTGACCGCACGTGGTTGCCTTGTTTTGTAGCACGGTGCGCGCTACAGTGCCTGAATGACTAAGACTGTTACTCTGCGCGAAGCCAACCAATCCTTCGCCCGCTGCATCCGTGAGGTTGAGGCGGGGGAGGAGTTCGTCATCACCCGCAACGGCACCCCTGTGGCCCGCCTCTCGCCGGTGAGCAGACGTCGGGTGTTGACCTCCGAACAGCAGGCTGCCTGGGAGCGAACCAGGAAGCGCATGGAAGAGGCCTGGGACATCGGCGCCGGTCGGCTCGATCGTGACGCGCTGCATGAGCGATAGACGCTTCACGCTGGACACTAACGTACTGGTCTACGCGATGGACCGGCAAGCTGGCGAACGACATATGCTGTCGGGCCGCATCATCGCTATGGCCATGCAAACCGACTGCTGGCTGACCTTGCAATCAATATCTGAGTTCTATGCCGCGATGACACGCAAGCGCCCGACCTCCATCGACGCGGCGCGGGATCAGGCACTCGACTGGCTGGCCATGTTTCCAACCGCGACCGCGACTGCCAGCACGGTTCGCAGTGCTCTTGCGTTCGCCGCGTCCGGCCGATCTTCCTACTGGGATGCGTTGCTGGTGCACACAGCAGCCGAGGCCGGCTGCACAGCAATCCTCACCGAGGACCTTACCGACGGCACGGTCGTGGCGAATGTCCGCATCGTGAACCCGTTCGGCAGCGCCACCCTCTCTCCGGCGGCCGAGGAGTTGTTGAGCGCTGATTGAATTTGCCTTGGCCTGCCCATTTGTGAGCGGTCAGTCCTGCGGCTAGGATGGTTGACGTGGGACGTGCGGGGCCTCAGAAGCCTCCGCGCTCATAACCCGTGGCGATGCGCCGAGGGAGAGGAGTCCGACTTGCATCCGACCGACATCGGTAATCCCGACTACTTCCATAAAGTTGTCGACTGCCAGTGGGCGTGCCCTGCCCACACTGCCGTTCCCGAATACATCCGCTTGATCGCTGCCGGCCGTTATGCCGACGCTTTCATGATCAACTGGAACTCCAATGTCTTTCCCGGGATTCTCGGGCGTACCTGCGACCGCCCCTGCGAGCCCGCCTGCCGCCGCGGCAGGGTGGAAGAGGAGCCGGTAGCGATTTGCCGCCTGAAGCGTGTGGCAGCCGACTACAAGGGCGATATCCGCCACCGTCTGCCTCGGCCGGCCGAACGGTCGAACGGCAAGCGAATCGCGCTGATCGGAGCCGGCCCCGCCTCGCTGACCGTCGCGCGCGACCTGGCGCCCCTCGGCTACGAACTGGTGGTGTTCGATTCGGACCCGCGCGCCGGCGGCATGATCCGCAGCCAGATCCCAAAATTCCGCCTCCCCGAGGAGACCATCGACGAAGAGGTCGCCTACATCACCGGCCTCGGCATGGAGATGCGGCTCGGGCAGGGCGTGGACAGCCTGAAGGCGCTGCTGGAAGACGACTACGATGCCGTGTTTGTCGGCTGCGGTGCGCCGCGTGGCCGCGACCTGCCGATCCCCGGCCGGCACGAGGCGGCGGCAAATATCCATATCGGCATCGACTGGCTGTCCTCGGTGTCGTTCGGCCACATCGACAAGATCGGCAAGCGGGTAATCGTGCTTGGCGGCGGCAACACCGCGATGGACTGCTGCCGCTCCTCACGTCGGCTTGGCGGCGAGGACGTCAAGGTGATCGTGCGGTCCGGCTTCGAGGAGATGAAGGCGTCGCCCTGGGAAAAGGACGATGCGATGCGTGAGGACATTCCGATCCTCAACATGCTGGTGCCCAAGGAATTCACCCACCGGGAAGGCAAGCTGACCGGCGTGCTGTTCGAGAAGGTGAAGGCGGAGTACGACGCGCGCGGCCGCCGCAGGCTGGTGCCGACCGGCGAGCCGGACCAGCTCTTCGAGTGCGACGACGTGCTGGTGGCGGTAGGCCAGGAGAACGCGTTCCCTTGGATAGAACGGGACATCGGCATCGAGTTCGACCAGTGGGACATGCCGGTGGTCGATGAAGTGACGATGGGCTCGACCAATCCGAAGGTGTTCTTTGGCGGCGACGCGGCGTTCGGGCCTAAGAATATCATCTGGGCGGTCGCGCATGGTCACCAGGCAGCGATCTCCATCCATCAGTTCTGCCACGGCGAGAGCGTGCGTGACCGGCCGCCGCCGCTGGTCAATCTGATGTCGCAGAAGATGGGTATCCACGAGTGGAGCTACGACAACGACATCTCGCTGGATCTTCGCTACAAGGTGCCGCATCGCGACAAGGCGATAGCGCTGCGCGACATCAAGGCCGAGGTAGAACTGGGCTTCGATGACAAACTGGCGTTTGCCGAGGCACAGCGCTGCCTGAATTGCGACGTGCAGACGGTGTTCACCGACAATCTGTGCATCGAGTGCGATGCGTGCGTGGACATCTGTCCGGTCGATTGCATCACCTTCACCGGCAACGGCGAGGAGGCGGAGCTGAGGCTGCGGCTGAACGCGCCGGCGCACAACGAGACACAGGACCTTTACGTGTCCGGCCCGCTGAAGACGGGGCGGGTGATGGTGAAAGACGAGGATGTCTGCCTGCACTGCGGCCTGTGTGCCGAACGGTGCCCCACTGGCGCGTGGGATATGCAGCGCTTCCTGATCGATGTGGCACAGGCGGAGCACGCATGTTGCAGCTTACAGAACGCGTAACCGGTCTCCAGCGCGTCAACGACTTCGTCGTCAAGTTCGCCAACGTCAACGGATCGGGGTCGGCCAGCGCCAACACGCTGTTCGCGAAGTCGATCCTGCGCATGGGCGTGCCGGTGACCCCGCGCAACATTTTTCCGAGCAACATCCAGGGTCTGCCGACCTGGTACGAGGTGCGCGTGTCCGAGGCCGGCTATCTGGGTGCGCGCGGCGGTGGCGTGGACCTGATGGTGGCGATGAACCCGCAGACCTGGACGCAGGACATCGCATCCATCGTGCCGGGCGGCTACCTGTTCTACGACAACACCAAGCCGATGCCGCCGTCGCGGTTCCGCGACGACATCGTGATCATCGGCGTGCCGCTGACCGAGATCACCAACAAGGCGTATACCGAATTGCGGCAGCGCCAGTTGTTCAAGAACATCGTCTATCTCGGGGCACTGTCGGCGTTGCTTCAGATGGATGTGGCCGAGATAGAGACGCTGCTGGGCGAGCAGTTCCGCGGCCGCGACAAGCTGGTGGCGGCGAACGTGCAGGCGCTGCACATGGGCCGCGACTGGGCGCTCGCCAACCTGGAATGCCCGATCGGGCTGACGTTGCGGCGCGCCAACACTGTGGGCGATCGCATCTTCATCGAGGGCAACGCCGCCGCCGCTCTCGGCGCGGTGTATGGCGGTGCCACGGTTTGCGCGTGGTATCCGATCACGCCGTCGTCCTCGCTGGCCGAGGCATTCACGCGTTACTGCAACCGGTATCGGGTCGATCCGCAGACCAAGAAGAACAAGTTCGCCATTGTCCAGGCCGAGGACGAATTGGCGTCGATCGGCATGGTGATCGGTGCCGCTTGGAACGGCGCACGGGCATTCACCGCGACTTCGGGGCCGGGCATCTCGCTGATGCAGGAATTTGTCGGCTTGGCATATTTCGCGGAAATCCCTGCGGTGATCTTCGACGTGCAACGCGCCGGCCCGTCTACCGGCATGCCGACTCGCACGCAGCAGACCGACATACTGAGCTGCGCCTATGCTTCACACGGCGATACCAAGCACGTGCTGCTGTTCCCGGAAGATCCGCACGAGTGTTTCGAATTCGCTGCGCTGTCGTTCGACCTTGCGGATCGCCTTCAGACGCCGATCTTCATGATGCTCGATCTCGAGATCGGCATGAACGACCGGTTATGCGAACCGTTGACGTGGGATGACAGCCGAAAGCTTGACCGCGGCAAGGTGATGACCGCGGAGGAACTGGAGGCCGGCAAAGACTTTGGCCGCTACCTCGACGTCGATGGGGACGGCATTCCGTATCGCACCTATCCCGGCACGCATCCGACACGTGGCGCCTTCTTCACCCGCGGCACCTCGAAGGACCGCCGCGCACGCTATAGCGAGGAGGGGCCAGACTATGCCGAGAACATGCTTCGGCTGTTGAAGAAGTTCGACACCGCCAAGCAACTCGTGCCGCATCCAGTGGCGCGTACGGCCGCGCAACCGACACGGCTGGGCGCGATCTATTTCGGTTCGACCAGCCCGGCGATGGACGAGGCGGACGAGATTCTGGCGGAGCGTGGCATCCACCTCGACCTGCTGCGTGTGCGCGGCTTCCCGTTCCACAACGATGTGAAGAACTTTATCAGCGAACACGACCAGCTTTTTGTGGTCGAGCAGAATCGCGACGGGCAGTTGCGGACGCTGCTGATCAACGAACTGGAGATCGACCCCGCGCGACTGACCCGCGTGCTGCACTTCGACGGCACACCGATCACCGCGCGATTTATTTCTGATGCGATTGCCGACAAGGTCGGCGAACTCAAGGTTGTCCCATTCCGCAAGGCCGTGCCATGACCTTCATCCCCAAGCCCAAGCTGCATCATCCGGAGTTGCCGAAGAACTCCCTCGGCTACACACGGCGCGACTACGAGGGGGCGGTCTCCACGCTGTGCGCGGGCTGCGGTCACGATTCGATCAGCGGCGCGATCGTGCGTGCCTGCTTCAACCTTGACCTGCCGCCACATCGCATCGCCAAGCTGTCCGGCATCGGCTGCTCGTCCAAGACGCCGACGTACTTTCTGGGCGCCTCGCATGGGTTCAATTCGGTGCACGGACGCATGCCGTCGGTGCTCACCGGCGCCAATCTGGCGAACCGCGACCTGATCTATCTGGGCGTGTCCGGCGACGGCGACAGCGCTTCGATCGGCATCGGCCAATTCGCGCACATCATGCGGCGCGGCGTGAACATGACCTATATCGTCGAGAACAATGGCGTTTATGGTCTGACCAAGGGGCAGTTCTCCGCAACCTCGGATCGCGGCGCCAAGAGCCGGCGCGGCGTCGAGAACACCAATTCGGCGATCGACCTGGTCGGCATGGCTCTCCAGCTCGGCGCCACCTTCGTCGCGCGCAGCTTCTCGGGCGACAAGGACCAGCTCATCCCGCTGATCGAGGCAGCGCTGAAGCACCAGGGCGCCGCGTTCATCGATTGCATATCGCCTTGCGTCGCGTTCAACAACCACGAAGGCTCGCACACCAGCTTCGACTATGTGCGCGAGCATAATCTGGCGGTGAACTATCTCGACGTGATCACCGGACGCGAGGAGATCACGGTGGAATATGCCGCCGGCACGGTGGAGATGGTGAAACAGCATGACGGCTCCGTCCTGCGGCTGCGCAAGCTCGCCAACGATTACGACGTGCATGACCGCATCGCTGCGATGACCTACCTGCAGGAGCGCCACGCGGCGGGCGAGATCGTCACCGGCCTGCTGTATGTCGATCCGGATCCGGTGGACCTGCACACGCACTTGAACACGGTGGCGGTGCCGTTCAACGGAATGGACGAAGCGGCGCTGTGCCCGGGTTCCGCGGCGCTAGAGAAATTGAACGCGTCGCTCCGCTAGCCTTCTCGCGCATGATCCATGATGCTGAACATCACCCGGCGCATCGTGCTCGGAACCCTCGCTGCGGTGCCGTCTGCCATACCCTGAATAATCCGCGCGCAGAGCACATCCAAACCAGTGCGCATCGGTCTGCTCAGCGATATGGGTGGCCCGTATCGCGATGTCGGCGGCCCTGGCAACCGCGTCGCCGTCGAACTGGCGATCGAGGATTTCGGCGGTTCGGTACTGGGCAGGCCGATTGAGGTGCTACAGGGCGATGACCAGAACAAGCCGGATGTGGCGAGTTCGCTGGCGCGAATGGATCGACAATCAGGGCATCGACGTGCTTGCCGATGGTGCTGCCTCTTCGTCGGGCCTCGCCATTCAGCAGGTCTGCCGCGAGGCGCTCGCGGCGACACCTGGTTTTTCATCACCGCCGACTATGTTCGGCTACGCGCTGGAACGCGATGGGTGATCTGCCCGTGATGGTCCTCGCTTAAAAAGACCAATGACCACGTGCCGGCGGTATGCGTGCTCGACTGAGCAAATGCTGCGATCGGCAGCATGAGGTTAACTGCCAAGCCGAGTGCGTACCGCATTCTGAAAAACCCTCCCGTTGCACTTTCCTCGACAAGTGTCATTGCATGCAGCAATCGACGGCGCGGCAAAGTCGGCCGCCGAATAGCCTTCGCCCGCGGCGAGTTTTAAATTCTGCACCGCGGAAGATCCGGCACGCACCAGTCGTCAAGCTCCCCTACCGCAAGACTCACGCCCGTTGGCCGGCCGATGCATTCGACGTTCAGGTCCACTCGGGAATCGCCGGAACGGACAGGCGCTCAACCTCGGGCAGATCAAAGCCGAAATGCTCGGCCAGCAGTCCACGCAGAGCAGCACGATCCGCCAGTTCCGTTGCGGTTGATTGATCAGCCCCGCGGAGAAACGTCACGTTCCGATTCATGACATTGACGCGTCCCTCGGGAGTGACCGCGCTCAGAAAGATCCAGTTCACGAATGGAGATTTCGGGTGAGTGGCGATGTAGTGGTTGAACACTTCGAAGTCCAAAGGGTTCTCCACTTCCAGCGTGGACGCCCAGCCGGCTACAGGCTCCCTGTTTTCCCGCGTGACGTGAAGCACCCAGAAGTTGCCGTCGCGCTGCATCCAGTGCGTTGTCTGGCCCGGAGACGAATCCACAAGCGGCACCGGATAGCGGGGTGCGAACGGACCAAAGCCGGGATCGGCAACATAGGTCGCGCCCCCGACCGCCACGGTCATGAACACGTGGGTCCGCTTCGCTTCGGTCAAGGGCCCAAACAGAACAACTCGCGCGGCGTGACGGGCGACCTTGAAACCGAGCGCCTCGAGCACGGCGGCGAACAGGGCGGCGTGCTCGAAACAATATCCACCGCGGCGGGCACCGACGATTTTGTGCTGAAGACCGTCAAGGTCGAGACGCACCGTTCGGCCGAGCAGTACGTCAAGGTTCTCAAACGGGATATGCGCCGTATGGGCCTCTATCAGCCCCGCCAACGTCTCAAGCGTCGGGTAGCGGCCACCGGACCAATGAATGCGCTGGAAATAGGCGTCCAGGTCTATGGTGGCGGTCACGGATTTTCTCCAGTTCGATGGTGGACAGATGCTATGCGACACTCATAAACGGAGAAAGGGCCGGCCGCTGTGCCTCTACAACTAAGAGTCGCATCCGGCAGGTCACGCCGACAACATTCTTATACTTTGGAATTCCGCGCAGACAAAGCCTGTGATTGTGCTGCCGGGTTCCTTGATTTCTGCCGGAAATAGCCAGGCTCAGTTGACAGACCAATAATCTGGGGGTTATGATTTGCGGCCAAGTTCACGTGAGGCCGCTCCGCTATGAAACCGTCGGCCGATAGCCTCTTTAAGGCGCTGGGCGACCCAACGCGGCGCGCCATTTTTCAGGAGCTCAGCCGGAGAGGTGAGCAGACAGTGCATGTCTTGACGGAATTCTCCGGTGTGTCGCAGCCCGCTGTGTCAAAACATTTGGCCGTACTGAAGCTCGCTGGGCTTGTGCGGGTCCGCCGCGAGGGTCGCGAAGCGCATTATCGCGTTCGCCCTGATGGGATCGCGCCATTGGTCGATTGGCTCAGTTTCTACAGCGCTTTTTGGCACGAGCGCTTCGACCGCCTGGAAGACCTGTTGAAGAGGATGGACCAATGAACGCAGCGTCGACCGAAGCGCTCTCCGTCGTTGTCGAGCGTGAGATACCTCATCCGCCAGAAAAGATCTGGCGCGCGCTCACGCAGCCACACCTGATCGAGGAGTGGCTCATGAAGAGCGACTTCAAGCCTGTCGTGGACCATCGCTTCAACCTTCGCGCGGACTGGGGTACTGTCGGCTGTCAGGTAATGGCAGTCGAGCCAAACAAAGCGCTGTCCTACACGTGGGCGGCGTATGGTCTCGAGAGTATCGTCACCTGGACTCTCACCCCGACGAGCACGGGAACCCACCTGCGCATGGAACAGTCGGGCTTCCGGCCGGATCAGCAGCAGGCCTACCAGGGCGCCAAGGGCGGGTGGCGGCAGTTCTTTGCGAAGCTGGAGCAGGTATTGGCGCGGATGGATTGAAATCTGCCGACCAGTTCAAAGTCGAATGCAGGAACGATGCCTGCCTCATGCAGGCCTGCGCAGAGGTGCAAACAACATGAGAGAGAGCACAACGACCAAGGGCGAATCCCCTTCTCGGCTGATCGACGCGAGGATCAAGGAACTGGACGACTGGAGGGGCAAGACGCTTTCCCAAGTCCGCGCGCTCATCAAACAGGCCAACGCCGAAGTCGTCGAGGAATGGAAGTGGCGAGGCGTTCCTGTTTGGTATCATAGTGGAATGATCTGCACCGGCGAGACGCACAAGAGCGTCGTGAAGCTGACATTCGCCAAGGGCGCTTCGCTCAAGGACCCCGCAGGTCTGTTCAACTCCAGCCTTGAAGGCAAGGTCAGGCGCGCCATCGATATCCATGAGGGTGATGAAATAGATGAGGATGCCTTCAAGACGCTCATACGCGCCGCTGCGGCCCTGAACATGTCATCGTCAAAGAAACGGAACTAAAACCAGCAGAGCCAGTCCGAGGCAGGAAGCCACCCAAGGAGACTACAAAGCTGCGGGATGGTCCCGACCGTGGTGGCGAACCGGCGGCAATGAGGACGAGCTCATCGCACGTCGAGTGGACCATGCTGATTGAGAATTCCCGCGACCGCGTCCACATGGATCATGTCCACTGACACGGAAACGAAGGGGCGCCCCCCGTGATGCCCACCGTCCGACCCGGTGGGCATGATGCGCTCGTCCGGGTCATCGTTGACGTAGCGTCGGATGACCGCCGATGGGATCTGCGCCGCCTCAAGATCGCGGACAGCAGCATCCGCGGCTGATGCTGCGTCGAACTCGGCGACTACCATTTGAGTCATTGACCGCTTCTCCTCTCGGCTTCTCCAGGAGAACGATCATCCGGGCGGCAGGTTCACCCCCGGGCCATCACAGAGGCTTGGCGCGAAATCGTGCCGCGGGGGACAGGGCGCTCCACTCACACGCGGCACTCGTGGGACGACCTCGGCGGCAACGTCATGCGGGACTCGTCATGCAATTGCCTCGCCGGCGCCGTCACGCGATACGGTCTTCCGGTCGGCGGCAGCGGCCTCGTACCTCTCGGCCAGCCGCAGCAAAGCGTCCGATACGTCGGACGTTGTCGCCGTCTCGGCCATCCGGCGCACTTCCGCGGCTCTGGCCAAGAGCTCTTCCACTGTGCGGTGGGAGATTGGAACGTACCCATCCATTCCGGCATCCTAATCGAGTGAGCCTTTCCAGATGGTCAATCGAACGTTTCCTGCGCGTCACATCTGCGCTCGCGCGAGTCCCACGCCCCCTCCCCGACGGCTTCAGCGGCACTTGCCGCCGCAAGGTCGGCGAGCCAACATGGGCCGACCGGCATAACGATCAGGCGACCGCCACGGAAACCTCGCGCCTGATCGGCGTTCTCGTTGCCAACCATCGAGGAGACCCGCAGATGCCAGAGCATGTTTACAAAGTCGTCGAGATCGTCGGCTCGTCCGAGGAGAGCGTCAGCAAGGCGATCGACCGTGCCATCGAAAAGGCCGCCCTGACGTTGCGAAATATCGGCTGGTTCGAGGTGGAACAGGTGCGCGGGCACATCGAAAACGGCAAGGTGGCGCACTATCAGGTGACGCTGAAGCTGGGATTCCGCCTGGACGAGTAGTTCCCCCTCAGCGGCTCCCGGTCGGGACCTGACTGAACGGCCTGTTCTTGTCGACGCGAATATCCGCCGGCAGGCCGAGTACGCGCTCGGCGATAATATTGCGCAATATCTCGTCCGACCCCCCGGCGATCCTCGCGCTCGGCGAGGACAGGAGTGCCTGCTGGAACATCCCATACGCCTCGGCCGAGTCGTCGTTCATCACCAGGCCCGCCATCCCCATCAGGTCCAGCCCATAGGACGCGATGTCCTGCAGCTTGCTCGCGTTGACCAGCTTGTGGATCGAATTCTCCGGTCCCGGTGTCTGGCCTCGCGACAATGCGGTCATGCTGCGGAAGCGGGTAAACTTCAGCCCCTGCGTCCGCGCATACCACTCGGCGATGCGCTCGCGCACCGCTCCATTGCGGATCGCGGCCACGCCATCCAGCGTCAAGGTCCGGCTCAGTTCCAACAGGTCCTCGACATCAGGACGATGCACCTCGCCCACCGCGAGACGCTCGTTCATCAACGTGGTGAGCGAGACTTTCCACCCCTGCCCCACAGCACCGAGACGCTGCGCGTCCGGTACGCGCACATCGGTGAAGAAGACCTCGTTGAAGTGCGATGCGCCAGACATCTGGTGGATCGGCCGGATCTCAATCCCCGGGGATTGCATGTCGAGAAAGAAAAAGGTCAGGCCTTCGTGTTTCGGCACATTCGGGTCGGTGCGCACGACGATGATGCCGAAGTCCGACAGATGCGCGCCAGAGGTCCAGATCTTCTGCCCGTTGATGATCCAGTGGTCGCCGTCACGCTCCGCCCGGGTGCGCAGCGCCGCCAGATCGGATCCGCCCGCCGGCTCCGAGAACAACTGGCACCATACCTCCTCGCCGCGCAGCGCGGGTCGCACGTAGCGATCGAGCTGCTCAGGTTGCGCATAAGCCATCATCGTTGGGATGCACATGCCGAGACCGATCTCGAACAGACCGCGCGGCACTGCGTAGTTGTCTTCCTCCTGCTGGTAAATCACCTGTAGAATCGGCGATGCCTCTCGACCGCCGAACCTGCTCGGCCAGGTAAGGCCGGCAAATCCGGCATCGCACTTCATCGCCTGCCATTCTTTGCAGCGCTGCACCGCATCCGCGCCGAGATCGCCCAGCCGCAGCACTGGTCGTGCCCGGCTCTTGGGTTCCGCATTGGCAGCCAGGAATGCGCGCGCCTCAGCCCGAAATGCAGCCTCTTCAGGGGTATCGTTGAAGTCCATCGGTGCCCTCTATGCTGCGTTGCGCATCTCGATCAACTCGACCAGTCGGTTCTTCCACCAAGGCGGCCCACCCAGCGCCAGAGCAAGCTGCTTGGAGCGCCGGTAATAAAGGTGGCAGTCAACGTCCCAGGTAAAGCCAATCCCGCCATGCGTCTGGATGTTCTCTTTCGACGCAAGGTGGAATGCCTCGGTTGCCGACACACGAGCCGTGGCCGCGGCCAGCGGCAGCTCGGCCGCATCCGACGCAAGCGCCCATGCACCGTAGTAGGCATTCGACCGGGCCAGTTCGATCGCGACATACACGTCGGCAAGCTTATGCTTGATCGCCTGGAATGACCCGATCGGCCGGCCGAACGCATACCGCTCCAGGGCGAAGTTGCGGGCCATCTCCAGTGCGGCATCGGCGCCGCCAACCTGCTCGAATGCGACCAGGATTGCCGCCCGTTCCAGCAGACGCTGCACCACAGGCCAGCCTGTCTGTGAGCCAAGTTTTTCGACTTCGCTTGCGGCAAAATCGATGCGTGCGTGATTGCGGCTGGGATCGACGGTGCTCAGAATCCGTCGGCTCACGGTTGCCTCGGTGAGATCGGCCAGCAGCAGCGCGATCTCGCCCCTCTCGTCTCGCGCCACGACGATGGCGAAATCAGCGGCGGTCCCGTCCATCACGGGCCATTTGCTGCCGCTCAGTTCTCCTCCAACAGATCGTATCCGCACACCGTCCGGATCGGGATTTCCCGTGCCCTCCGCCAAGGCCAGGCAGCCGATTGCCGAGCCGTGCGCGAGTTTCGGCAACAGGCGCCGCTTCTGCGCGTCGCTGCCTGCCAACAGCAAGGCCTCGGTAGCCAGATACGCAGATGAGGCGAAAGGCACCGGCGCCAACGCGCGGCCGAGTTCCTCTGCCAGCACGCATAATCCTTCATAACCAAGCCCGGCGCCACCAAACTGTTCGGGGATGGCGGCCCCAAGCCATCCCATCTCCGCCATCGCGTCCCAGAGGTTGGCGGCGTGGGGCTCGTCGCCTTCGAGCACCTGTCGCACGATCTTAGCCGGCGACCGTTCGCTGAGGAACCGGCGTGCCTGATCGCGCAGCTGCTTCAGGTCGTCCGAGAAATCGAAATTCATCGACCCACCGCGCGATTGTGACCGACTAGACCGCCCACCCTACAGGCCGCCCAGGACGTTGACCACGACTGACCAACAACTCGTGCCATGGTTCGCCCGCGGCGCCCCAGACGCGCCGCATCAATCGGCGACGAACGCGCGATACGTCTCCACCATATCCGCTACCGCCGCCCGATAGATCTGCGCGCCGTGCTCCGGCGTGGACAAGGACGGATCGGAGCCGATCCGCCCGTCAGGGAAGCGGCGACGATAGTCCGCGCAGTCGAAGAAGCCCGTGCTCCTTGGCGCAACCTTCGGCGACATCTGCGCGTATTTGATCGCCTGCGGCTGGTAGTGCTGCGCCAGCGACACCTCCGACGCCGTGGCGTGGCTGCCGTTCGCATCGCCGTACAGTTCCTTGGCCACTGCGGCGGAACGCGGTCCCTGCGACCAGAACACCATCTTGCAGCGCACCGGCGACAACTCGCTAGGGCCGCGCATCGATGACGCGGCATAGATTTCGTCGAATGCCGCCGTCACGGTGGCGACGTTGCCGCCGTGGCCATTGATGAACAGGAAGCGTTCGAAGCCGTGCTTCATCAACGAGGTCACCACGTCACCCACCAACCCGATCAGCGTCGATGGCCGCAGCGTGATGGAGCCGGCGAAGCCAAGATGGTGCTGCGACATGCCGATAGTGAGCGTCGGCGCAACCAGGCACCCGATCTCATCGCCCACGCCGCGCGCAACAAATTCCGCATCCAGATGGTCGGTACCGATCAGGCCGTTCGGCCCGTGCTGTTCGGTCGAGCCGATCGGGATGATGATGCCGCGCGACGAACGCAGGTAGTCCTCGACCTCATGCCAGGTGGACAGCGCAAGCTGCATGGGCGTTCTCCTCTCCAATACCGCATCTTGCAGGCCGGCGCCCTGGCCCGCAATTGTCTCACCAGACGATCAGGCGATTGCAGGAGGCAGCCAACGTGGCAGGCCGCATCGAGGGTACGCCATCATCTCCGAGGACAGCATGCTGGCAAACTCCGCGCGGATCATGCCAAACTCGCTCAAGTTCGAAGCCGATCAGCGGTTCTTCGAGCGTGGGCTCGACGGGGTCGATGTCGTTGTGCACGGGCGCCACTCGCAGGAGCAGCAGCCACGTTCGCACCTGCGCCACCGGCTGATACTGACGCGCAGAGTCGCGGCCACCGCGCGGCACCCGTCGAACGAATGGGCTCTGCTATGGAACCCAGCGGGTGCGTCATTTGAGGCGGCATTGAGCGCACTTGGCACTCCGGAAGCCCGCGTCGGTGTCATTGGCGGCGCGGAGGTGTTCGCGTTGTTCCTCGACCGCTACGACGGATTTTATCTCTCACGCGCACCCAATGTGCGTCTGCCAGGTGGCCGCCCTGTCTTTCCGGAGGTGCCCATGCGGACACCCGGGCAGATATTGGCAGCCCATGGCCTCCATCCCGACGAGCCAGAAATGCTTGACCCCGCAAAGGGCCTCACGATGGTGAGATGGCGACGCAAGAAAGTCACATTTACGCCATAGAGTGAGGTGTTTCCCTGGCGAAATGCTATATGCCGGATATGAAACGGCATATAGCGGCTTGGTTCGGCAAGGGCGCGGTTACCTTCCCAGGTGAGCAGAGCTGGCGTGCCCGTAACTTGTTTACGCCACCCCTCAATTTCCCGTATCATCGCGACCAGAGTGGCCCGTCGGTTGATGTCTGGGTCGCTGAGGATGAGTGGCTCGCAGGGTTACCCGGCAATCGAACTGAGCAATTCGGCTGGTGGCAATTCCCTGGACACCGGTGACCGAGACACCAGGGAGGTGGCGATGGACCGATCAGACATTGCGCGGGTCCAGGCTTACTTGCGCAAGACGCTGGGCAGCGACCTGATCCATATCGACGTGCCTAAGAGTGCCAACGGTCCCGTTGAGCTGCGTGCGGGTCGGGAGTTTCTCGGAACGGTGCACCGAGACGAAGAAGATGGGGAAATCTCATTTTCTGTGCACATGACGATTCTCGAGGAAGATCTCCCCGCTGCTGCTCCGCCAACCGTATCTGGGGTCAAGCGACGGTGACAGCGTCACTGGGCAGCGTACGCTACCAGTTGCAGCAACTTTTCGAAATCGATGGGCTTCGACAGCACGTCTAGCGCACCTAGGTCGCGGGCCTCCGCAGCAACACGGGCGTCTGGCAATCCGGTCACCAGCAGTGATGGGATCGAGTGGCCGCCGGAATCCAGCGCCCGCAACAAATCCAGCCCGGTCATCTCCGGCATTTTCTGGTCCACGACCAGGCATGTCACTTCGCCCAGTTCGGGATCATCAAGCAGCTGCCGACCGGAGGTATAGGTTTTGACTGTATGGCCAGCCGATTCCAGCAAAGCATCGAGCACATCGCGCACGTCCCCGTCATCATCGACAATAGCGACTATGTTCGAATTTTCTGTGGGCACGTGAGGGCCAATTCCTGAAAATCTCGCAGCTATACTGACGGCGTACGATACAGCCGCAAGACAAACCGCGCGGGCTCACGCTGTATTGTGGCGCCGGTATTCCAATGGCAATAACCCGCAGCAAATTTATGATGAGATAGAGATCCCGCATTCCGTTCCTGACGCAAGCGTGACGATATCTGTGATCACGATCTCGCGGGGCTCGGCAACCTGAATAGTTCTGGTCATCTATGGCGCGCCCTGGTG
>CAWFUF010000029.1:0-91309 GCA_963818775.1 uncultured Alphaproteobacteria bacterium
GACTTCGTCGTCAAGTTCGCCAACGTCAACGGATCGGTCGCGACGCCAACACGTGTTCGCGAAGTCGATCCTGCGCATGGGCGTGCCGGTGACCCCGCGCAACATTTTTCCGAGCAACATCCAGGGTCTGCCGACCTGGTACGAGGTGCGCGTGTCCGAGGCCGGCTATCTGGGTGCGCGCGGCGGTGGCGTGGACCTGATGGTGGCGATGAACCCGCAGACCTGGACGCAGGACATCGCATCCATCGTGCCGGGCGGCTACCTGTTCTACGACAACACCAAGCCGATGCCGCCGTCGCGGTTCCGCGACGACATCGTGATCATCGGCGTGCCGCTGACCGAGATCACCAACAAGGCGTATACCGAATCGCGGCAGCGCCAGTTGTTCAAGAACATCGTCTATCTCGGGGCACTGTCGGCGTTGCTTCAGATGGATGTGGCCGAGATAGAGACGCTGCTGGGCGAGCAGTTCCGCGGCCGCGACAAGCTGGTGGCGGCGAACGTGCAGGCGCTGCACATGGGCCGCGACTGGGCGCTCGCCAACCTGGAATGCCCGATCGGGCTGACGTTGCGGCGCGCCAACACTGTGGGCGATCGCATCTTCATCGAGGGCAACGCCGCCGCCGCTCTCGGCGCGGTGTATGGCGGTGCCACGGTTTGCGCGTGGTATCCGATCACGCCGTCGTCCTCGCTGGCCGAGGCATTCACGCGTTACTGCAACCGGTATCGGGTCGATCCGCAGACCAAGAAGAACAAGTTCGCCATTGTCCAGGCCGAGGACGAATTGGCGTCGATCGGCATGGTGATCGGTGCCGCTTGGAACGGCGCACGGGCATTCACCGCGACTTCGGGGCCGGGCATCTCGCTGATGCAGGAATTTGTCGGCTTGGCATATTTCGCGGAAATCCCTGCGGTGATCTTCGACGTGCAACGCGCCGGCCCGTCTACCGGCATGCCGACTCGCACGCAGCAGACCGACATACTGAGCTGCGCCTATGCTTCACACGGCGATACCAAGCACGTGCTGCTGTTCCCGGAAGATCCGCACGAGTGTTTCGAATTCGCTGCGCTGTCGTTCGACCTTGCGGATCGCCTTCAGACGCCGATCTTCATGATGCTCGATCTCGAGATCGGCATGAACGACCGGTTATGCGAACCGTTGACGTGGGATGACAGCCGAAAGCTTGACCGCGGCAAGGTGATGACCGCGGAGGAACTGGAGGCCGGCAAAGACTTTGGCCGCTACCTCGACGTCGATGGGGACGGCATTCCGTATCGCACCTATCCCGGCACGCATCCGACACGTGGCGCCTTCTTCACCCGCGGCACCTCGAAGGACCGCCGCGCACGCTATAGCGAGGAGGGGCCAGACTATGCCGAGAACATGCTTCGGCTGTTGAAGAAGTTCGACACCGCCAAGCAACTCGTGCCGCATCCAGTGGCGCGTACGGCCGCGCAACCGACACGGCTGGGCGCGATCTATTTCGGTTCGACCAGCCCGGCGATGGACGAGGCGGACGAGATTCTGGCGGAGCGTGGCATCCACCTCGACCTGCTGCGTGTGCGCGGCTTCCCGTTCCACAACGATGTGAAGAACTTTATCAGCGAACACGACCAGCTTTTTGTGGTCGAGCAAATCGCGACGGGCAGTTGCGGACGCTGCTGATCAACGAACTGGAGATCGACCCCGCGCGACTGACCCGCGTGCTGCACTTCGACGGCACACCGATCACCGCGCGATTCATTTCTGATGCGATTGCCGACAAGGTCGGCGAACTCAAGGTTGTCCCATTCCGCAAGGCCGTGCCATGACCTTCATCCCCAAGCCCAAGCTGCATCATCCGGAGTTGCCGAAGAACTCCCTCGGCTACACACGGCGCGACTACGAGGGGGCGGTCTCCACGCTGTGCGCGGGCTGCGGTCACGATTCGATCAGCGGCGCGATCGTGCGTGCCTGCTTCAACCTTGACCTGCCGCCACATCGCATCGCCAAGCTGTCCGGCATCGGCTGCTCGTCCAAGACGCCGACGTACTTTCTGGGCGCCTCGCATGGGTTCAATTCGGTGCACGGACGCATGCCGTCGGTGCTCACCGGCGCCAATCTGGCGAACCGCGACCTGATCTATCTGGGCGTGTCCGGCGACGGCGACAGCGCTTCGATCGGCATCGGCCAATTCGCGCACATCATGCGGCGCGGCGTGAACATGACCTATATCGTCGAGAACAATGGCGTTTATGGTCTGACCAAGGGGCAGTTCTCCGCAACCTCGGATCGCGGCGCCAAGAGCCGGCGCGGCGTCGAGAACACCAATTCGGCGATCGACCTGGTCGGCATGGCTCTCCAGCTCGGCGCCACCTTCGTCGCGCGCAGCTTCTCGGGCGACAAGGACCAGCTCATCCCGCTGATCGAGGCAGCGCTGAAGCACCAGGGCGCCGCGTTCATCGATTGCATATCGCCTTGCGTCGCGTTCAACAACCACGAAGGCTCGCACACCAGCTTCGACTATGTGCGCGAGCATAATCTGGCGGTGAACTATCTCGACGTGATCACCGGACGCGAGGAGATCACGGTGGAATATGCCGCCGGCACGGTGGAGATGGTGAAACAGCATGACGGCTCCGTCCTGCGGCTGCGCAAGCTCGCCAACGATTACGACGTGCATGACCGCATCGCTGCGATGACCTACCTGCAGGAGCGCCACGCGGCGGGCGAGATCGTCACCGGCCTGCTGTATGTCGATCCGGATCCGGTGGACCTGCACACGCACTTGAACACGGTGGCGGTGCCGTTCAACGGAATGGACGAAGCGGCGCTGTGCCCGGGTTCCGCGGCGCTAGAGAAATTGAACGCGTCGCTCCGCTAGCCTTCTCGCGCATGATCCATGATGCTGAACATCACCCGGCGCATCGTGCTCGGAACCCTCGCTGCGGTGCCGTCTGCCATACCCTGAATAATCCGCGCGCAGAGCACATCCAAACCAGTGCGCATCGGTCTGCTCAGCGATATGGGTGGCCCGTATCGCGATGTCGGCGGCCCTGGCAACCGCGTCGCCGTCGAACTGGCGATCGAGGATTTCGGCGGTTCGGTACTGGGCAGGCCGATTGAGGTGCTACAGGGCGATGACCAGAACAAGCCGGATGTGGCGAGTTCGCTGGCGCGAATGGATCGACAATCAGGGCATCGACGTGCTTGCCGATGGTGCTGCCTCTTCGTCGGGCCTCGCCATTCAGCAGGTCTGCCGCGAGGCGCTCGCGGCGACACCTGGTTTTTCATCACCGCCGACTATGTTCGGCTACGCGCTGGAACGCGATGGGTGATCTGCCCGTGATGGTCCTCGCTTAAAAAGACCAATGACCACGTGCCGGCGGTATGCGTGCTCGACTGAGCAAATGCTGCGATCGGCAGCATGAGGTTAACTGCCAAGCCGAGTGCGTACCGCATTCTGAAAAACCCTCCCGTTGCACTTTCCTCGACAAGTGTCATTGCATGCAGCAATCGACGGCGCGGCAAAGTCGGCCGCCGAATAGCCTTCGCCCGCGGCGAGTTTTAAATTCTGCACCGCGGAAGATCCGGCACGCACCAGTCGTCAAGCTCCCCTACCGCAAGACTCACGCCCGTTGGCCGGCCGATGCATTCGACGTTCAGGTCCACTCGGGAATCGCCGGAACGGACAGGCGCTCAACCTCGGGCAGATCAAAGCCGAAATGCTCGGCCAGCAGTCCACGCAGAGCAGCACGATCCGCCAGTTCCGTTGCGGTTGATTGATCAGCCCCGCGGAGAAACGTCACGTTCCGATTCATGACATTGACGCGTCCCTCGGGAGTGACCGCGCTCAGAAAGATCCAGTTCACGAATGGAGATTTCGGGTGAGTGGCGATGTAGTGGTTGAACACTTCGAAGTCCAAAGGGTTCTCCACTTCCAGCGTGGACGCCCAGCCGGCTACAGGCTCCCTGTTTTCCCGCGTGACGTGAAGCACCCAGAAGTTGCCGTCGCGCTGCATCCAGTGCGTTGTCTGGCCCGGAGACAAATCCACAAGCGGCACCGGATAGCGGGGTGCGAACGGACCAAAGCCGGGATCGGCAACATAGGTCGCGCCCCCGACCGCCACGGTCATGAACACGTGGGTCCGCTTCGCTTCGGTCAAGGGCCCAAACAGAACAACTCGCGCGGCGTGACGGGCGACCTTGAAACCGAGCGCCTCGAGCACGGCGGCGAACAGGGCGGCGTGCTCGAAACAATATCCACCGCGGCGGGCACCGACGATTTTGTGCTGAAGACCGTCAAGGTCGAGACGCACCGTTCGGCCGAGCAGTACGTCAAGGTTCTCAAACGGGATATGCGCCGTATGGGCCTCTATCAGCCCCGCCAACGTCTCAAGCGTCGGGTAGCGGCCACCGGACCAATGAATGCGCTGGAAATAGGCGTCCAGGTCTATGGTGGCGGTCACGGATTTTCTCCAGTTCGATGGTGGACAGATGCTATGCGACACTCATAAACGGAGAAAGGGCCGGCCGCTGTGCCTCTACAACTAAGAGTCGCATCCGGCAGGTCACGCCGACAACATTCTTATACTTTGGAATTCCGCGCAGACAAAGCCTGTGATTGTGCTGCCGGGTTCCTTGATTTCTGCCGGAAATAGCCAGGCTCAGTTGACAGACCAATAATCTGGGGGTTATGATTTGCGGCCAAGTTCACGTGAGGCCGCTCCGCTATGAAACCGTCGGCCGATAGCCTCTTTAAGGCGCTGGGCGACCCAACGCGGCGCGCCATTTTTCAGGAGCTCAGCCGGAGAGGTGAGCAGACAGTGCATGTCTTGACGGAATTCTCCGGTGTGTCGCAGCCCGCTGTGTCAAAACATTTGGCCGTACTGAAGCTCGCTGGGCTTGTGCGGGTCCGCCGCGAGGGTCGCGAAGCGCATTATCGCGTTCGCCCTGATGGGATCGCGCCATTGGTCGATTGGCTCAGTTTCTACAGCGCTTTTTGGCACGAGCGCTTCGACCGCCTGGAAGACCTGTTGAAGAGGATGGACCAATGAACGCAGCGTCGACCGAAGCGCTCTCCGTCGTTGTCGAGCGTGAGATACCTCATCCGCCAGAAAAGATCTGGCGCGCGCTCACGCAGCCACACCTGATCGAGGAGTGGCTCATGAAGAGCGACTTCAAGCCTGTCGTGGACCATCGCTTCAACCTTCGCGCGGACTGGGGTACTGTCGGCTGTCAGGTAATGGCAGTCGAGCCAAACAAAGCGCTGTCCTACACGTGGGCGGCGTATGGTCTCGAGAGTATCGTCACCTGGACTCTCACCCCGACGAGCACGGGAACCCACCTGCGCATGGAACAGTCGGGCTTCCGGCCGGATCAGCAGCAGGCCTACCAGGGCGCCAAGGGCGGGTGGCGGCAGTTCTTTGCGAAGCTGGAGCAGGTATTGGCGCGGATGGATTGAAATCTGCCGACCAGTTCAAAGTCGAATGCAGGAACGATGCCTGCCTCATGCAGGCCTGCGCAGAGGTGCAAACAACATGAGAGAGAGCACAACGACCAAGGGCGAATCCCCTTCTCGGCTGATCGACGCGAGGATCAAGGAACTGGACGACTGGAGGGGCAAGACGCTTTCCCAAGTCCGCGCGCTCATCAAACAGGCCAACGCCGAAGTCGTCGAGGAATGGAAGTGGCGAGGCGTTCCTGTTTGGTATCATAGTGGAATGATCTGCACCGGCGAGACGCACAAGAGCGTCGTGAAGCTGACATTCGCCAAGGGCGCTTCGCTCAAGGACCCCGCAGGTCTGTTCAACTCCAGCCTTGAAGGCAAGGTCAGGCGCGCCATCGATATCCATGAGGGTGATGAAATAGATGAGGATGCCTTCAAGACGCTCATACGCGCCGCTGCGGCCCTGAACATGTCATCGTCAAAGAAACGGAACTAAAACCAGCAGAGCCAGTCCGAGGCAGGAAGCCACCCAAGGAGACTACAAAGCTGCGGGATGGTCCCGACCGTGGTGGCGAACCGGCGGCAATGAGGACGAGCTCATCGCACGTCGAGTGGACCATGCTGATTGAGAATTCCCGCGACCGCGTCCACATGGATCATGTCCACTGACACGGAAACGAAGGGGCGCCCCCCGTGATGCCCACCGTCCGACCCGGTGGGCATGATGCGCTCGTCCGGGTCATCGTTGACGTAGCGTCGGATGACCGCCGATGGGATCTGCGCCGCCTCAAGATCGCGGACAGCAGCATCCGCGGCTGATGCTGCGTCGAACTCGGCGACTACCATTTGAGTCATTGACCGCTTCTCCTCTCGGCTTCTCCAGGAGAACGATCATCCGGGCGGCAGGTTCACCCCCGGGCCATCACAGAGGCTTGGCGCGAAATCGTGCCGCGGGGGACAGGGCGCTCCACTCACACGCGGCACTCGTGGGACGACCTCGGCGGCAACGTCATGCGGGACTCGTCATGCAATTGCCTCGCCGGCGCCGTCACGCGATACGGTCTTCCGGTCGGCGGCAGCGGCCTCGTACCTCTCGGCCAGCCGCAGCAAAGCGTCCGATACGTCGGACGTTGTCGCCGTCTCGGCCATCCGGCGCACTTCCGCGGCTCTGGCCAAGAGCTCTTCCACTGTGCGGTGGGAGATTGGAACGTACCCATCCATTCCGGCATCCTAATCGAGTGAGCCTTTCCAGATGGTCAATCGAACGTTTCCTGCGCGTCACATCTGCGCTCGCGCAAGTCCCACGCCCCCTCCCCGACGGCTTCAGCGGCACTTGCCGCCGCAAGGTCGGCGAGCCAACATGGGCCGACCGGCATAACGATCAGGCGACCGCCACGGAAACCTCGCGCCTGATCGGCGTTCTCGTTGCCAACCATCGAGGAGACCCGCAGATGCCAGAGCATGTTTACAAAGTCGTCGAGATCGTCGGCTCGTCCGAGGAGAGCGTCAGCAAGGCGATCGACCGTGCCATCGAAAAGGCCGCCCTGACGTTGCGAAATATCGGCTGGTTCGAGGTGGAACAGGTGCGCGGGCACATCGAAAACGGCAAGGTGGCGCACTATCAGGTGACGCTGAAGCTGGGATTCCGCCTGGACGAGTAGTTCCCCCTCAGCGGCTCCCGGTCGGGACCTGACTGAACGGCCTGTTCTTGTCGACGCGAATATCCGCCGGCAGGCCGAGTACGCGCTCGGCGATAATATTGCGCAATATCTCGTCCGACCCCCCGGCGATCCTCGCGCTCGGCGAGGACAGGAGTGCCTGCTGGAACATCCCATACGCCTCGGCCAAGTCGTCGTTCATCACCAGGCCCGCCATCCCCATCAGGTCCAGCCCATAGGACGCGATGTCCTGCAGCTTGCTCGCGTTGACCAGCTTGTGGATCGAATTCTCCGGTCCCGGTGTCTGGCCTCGCGACAATGCGGTCATGCTGCGGAAGCGGGTAAACTTCAGCCCCTGCGTCCGCGCATACCACTCGGCGATGCGCTCGCGCACCGCTCCATTGCGGATCGCGGCCACGCCATCCAGCGTCAAGGTCCGGCTCAGTTCCAACAGGTCCTCGACATCAGGACGATGCACCTCGCCCACCGCGAGACGCTCGTTCATCAACGTGGTGAGCGAGACTTTCCACCCCTGCCCCACAGCACCGAGACGCTGCGCGTCCGGTACGCGCACATCGGTGAAGAAGACCTCGTTGAAGTGCGATGCGCCAGACATCTGGTGGATCGGCCGGATCTCAATCCCCGGGGATTGCATGTCGAGAAAGAAAAAGGTCAGGCCTTCGTGTTTCGGCACATTCGGGTCGGTGCGCACGACGATGATGCCGAAGTCCGACAGATGCGCGCCAGAGGTCCAGATCTTCTGCCCGTTGATGATCCAGTGGTCGCCGTCACGCTCCGCCCGGGTGCGCAGCGCCGCCAGATCGGATCCGCCCGCCGGCTCCGAGAACAACTGGCACCATACCTCCTCGCCGCGCAGCGCGGGTCGCACGTAGCGATCGAGCTGCTCAGGTTGCGCATAAGCCATCATCGTTGGGATGCACATGCCGAGACCGATCTCGAACAGACCGCGCGGCACTGCGTAGTTGTCTTCCTCCTGCTGGTAAATCACCTGTAGAATCGGCGATGCCTCTCGACCGCCGAACCTGCTCGGCCAGGTAAGGCCGGCAAATCCGGCATCGCACTTCATCGCCTGCCATTCTTTGCAGCGCTGCACCGCATCCGCGCCGAGATCGCCCAGCCGCAGCACTGGTCGTGCCCGGCTCTTGGGTTCCGCATTGGCAGCCAGGAATGCGCGCGCCTCAGCCCGAAATGCAGCCTCTTCAGGGGTATCGTTGAAGTCCATCGGTGCCCTCTATGCTGCGTTGCGCATCTCGATCAACTCGACCAGTCGGTTCTTCCACCAAGGCGGCCCACCCAGCGCCAGAGCAAGCTGCTTGGAGCGCCGGTAATAAAGGTGGCAGTCAACGTCCCAGGTAAAGCCAATCCCGCCATGCGTCTGGATGTTCTCTTTCGACGCAAGGTGGAATGCCTCGGTTGCCGACACACGAGCCGTGGCCGCGGCCAGCGGCAGCTCGGCCGCATCCGACGCAAGCGCCCATGCACCGTAGTAGGCATTCGACCGGGCCAGTTCGATCGCGACATACACGTCGGCAAGCTTATGCTTGATCGCCTGGAATGACCCGATCGGCCGGCCGAACGCATACCGCTCCAGGGCGAAGTTGCGGGCCATCTCCAGTGCGGCATCGGCGCCGCCAACCTGCTCGAATGCGACCAGGATTGCCGCCCGTTCCAGCAGACGCTGCACCACAGGCCAGCCTGTCTGTGAGCCAAGTTTTTCGACTTCGCTTGCGGCAAAATCGATGCGTGCGTGATTGCGGCTGGGATCGACGGTGCTCAGAATCCGTCGGCTCACGGTTGCCTCGGTGAGATCGGCCAGCAGCAGCGCGATCTCGCCCCTCTCGTCTCGCGCCACGACGATGGCGAAATCAGCGGCGGTCCCGTCCATCACGGGCCATTTGCTGCCGCTCAGTTCTCCTCCAACAGATCGTATCCGCACACCGTCCGGATCGGGATTTCCCGTGCCCTCCGCCAAGGCCAGGCAGCCGATTGCCGAGCCGTGCGCGAGTTTCGGCAACAGGCGCCGCTTCTGCGCGTCGCTGCCTGCCAACAGCAAGGCCTCGGTGGCCAGATACGCAGATGAGGCGAAAGGCACCGGCGCCAACGCGCGGCCGAGTTCCTCTGCCAGCACGCATAATCCTTCATAACCAAGCCCGGCGCCACCAAACTGTTCGGGGATGGCGGCCCCAAGCCATCCCATCTCCGCCATCGCGTCCCAGAGGTTGGCGACGTGGGGCTCGTCGCCTTCGAGCACCTGTCGCACGATCTTAGCCGGCGACCGTTCGCTGAGGAACCGGCGTGCCTGATCGCGCAGCTGCTTCAGGTCGTCCGAGAAATCGAAATTCATCGACCCACCGCGCGATTGTGACCGACTAGACCGCCCACCCTACAGGCCGCCCAGGACGTTGACCACGACTGACCAACAACTCGTGCCATGGTTCGCCCGCGGCGCCCCAGACGCGCCGCATCAATCGGCGACGAACGCGCGATACGTCTCCACCATATCCGCTACCGCCGCCCGATAGATCTGCGCGCCGTGCTCCGGCGTGGACAAGGACGGATCGGAGCCGATCCGCCCGTCAGGGAAGCGGCGACGATAGTCCGCGCAGTCGAAGAAGCCCGTGCTCCTTGGCGCAACCTTCGGCGACATCTGCGCGTATTTGATCGCCTGCGGCTGGTAGTGCTGCGCCAGCGACACCTCCGACGCCGTGGCGTGGCTGCCGTTCGCATCGCCGTACAGTTCCTTGGCCACTGCGGCGGAGCGCGGTCCCTGCGACCAGAACACCATCTTGCAGCGCACCGGCGACAACTCGCTAGGGCCGCGCATCGATGACGCGGCATAGATTTCGTCGAATGCCGCCGTCACGGTGGCGACGTTGCCGCCGTGGCCATTGATGAACAGGAAGCGTTCGAAGCCGTGCTTCATCAACGAGGTCACCACGTCACCCACCAACCCGATCAGCGTCGATGGCCGCAGCGTGATGGAGCCGGCGAAGCCAAGATGGTGCTGCGACATGCCGATAGTGAGCGTCGGCGCGACCAGGCAGCCGATCTCATCGCCCACGCCGCGCGCAACAAATTCCGCATCCAGATGGTCGGTACCGATCAGGCCGTTCGGCCCGTGCTGTTCGGTCGAGCCGATCGGGATGATGATGCCGCGCGACGAACGCAGGTAGTCCTCGACCTCATGCCAGGTGGACAGCGCAAGCTGCATGGGCGTTCTCCTCTCCAATACCGCATCTTGCAGGCCGGCGCCCTGGCCCGCAATTGTCTCACCAGACGATCAGGCGATTGCAGGAGGCAGCCAACGTGGCAGGCCGCATCGAGGGTTACGCCATCATCTCCGAGGACGGCATGCTGGCAAACTCCGCGCGGATCATGCCAAACTCGCTCAAGTTCGAAGCCGATCAGCGGTTCTTCGAGCGTGGGCTCGACGGGGTCGATGTCGTTGTGCACGGGCGCCACTCGCAGGAGCAGCAGCCACGTTCGCACCTGCGCCACCGGCTGATACTGACGCGCAGAGTCGCGGCCACCGCGCGGCACCCGTCGAACGAATGGGCTCTGCTATGGAACCCAGCGGGTGCGTCATTTGAGGCGGCATTGAGCGCACTTGGCACTCCTGACGCCAGCGTCGGTGTCATTGGCGGCGCGGAGGTGTTCGCGTTGTTCCTCGACCGCTACGACGGATTTTATCTCTCACGCGCACCCAATGTGCGTCTGCCAGGTGGCCGCCCTGTCTTTCCGGAGGTGCCCATGCGGACACCCGGGCAGATATTGGCAGCCCATGGCCTCCATCCCGACGAGCCAGAAATGCTTGACCCCGCAAAGGGCCTCACGATGGTGAGATGGCGACGCAAGAAAGTCACATTTACGCCATAGAGTGAGGTGTTTCCCTGGCGAAATGCTATATGCCGGATATGAAACGGCATATAGCGGCTTGGTTCGGCAAGGGCGCGGTTACCTTCCCAGGTGAGCAGAGCTGGCGTGCCCGTAACTTGTTTACGCCACCCCTCAATTTCCCGTATCATCGCGACCAGAGTGGCCCGTCGGTTGATGTCTGGGTCGCTGAGGATGAGTGGCTCGCAGGGTTACCCGGCAATCGAACTGAGCAATTCGGCTGGTGGCAATTCCCTGGACACCGGTGACCGAGACACCAGGGAGGTGGCGATGGACCGATCAGACATTGCGCGGGTCCAGGCTTACTTGCGCAAGACGCTGGGCAGCGACCTGATCCATATCGACGTGCCTAAGAGTGCCAACGGTCCCGTTGAGCTGCGTGCGGGTCGGGAGTTTCTCGGAACGGTGCACCGAGACGAAGAAGATGGGGAAATCTCATTTTCTGTGCACATGACGATTCTCGAGGAAGATCTCCCCGCTGCTGCTCCGCCAACCGTATCTGGGGTCAAGCGACGGTGACAGCGTCACTGGGCAGCGTACGCTACCAGTTGCAGCAACTTTTCGAAATCGATGGGCTTCGACAGCACGTCTAGCGCACCTAGGTCGCGGGCCTCCGCAGCAACACGGGCGTCTGGCAATCCGGTCACCAGCAGTGATGGGATCGAGTGGCCGCCGGAATCCAGCGCCCGCAACAAATCCAGCCCGGTCATCTCCGGCATTTTCTGGTCCACGACCAGGCATGTCACTTCGCCCAGTTCGGGATCATCAAGCAGCTGCCGACCGGAGGTATAGGTTTTGACTGTATGGCCAGCCAATTCCAGCAAAGCGTCGAGCACATCGCGCACGTCCCCATCATCATCGACAATAGCGACTATGTTCGAATTTTCTGTGGGCACGTGAGGGCCAATTCCTGAAAATCTCGCAGCTATACTGACGGCGTACGATACAGCCGCAAGACAAACCGCGCGGGCTCACGCTGTATTGTGGCGCCGGTATTCCAATGGCAATAACCCGCAGCAAATTTATGATGAGATAGAGATCCCGCATTCCGTTCCTGACGCAAGCGTGACGATATCTGTGATCACGATCTCGCGGGGCTCGGCAACCTGAATAGTTCTGGTCATCTATGGCGCGCCCTGGTGGATTCGAACCACCGACCCACAGCTTAGAAGGCTGTTGCTCTATCCAACTGAGCTAAGGGCGCCCCGCAGGTTCGGCGTGTCCGGCAGGTTCTAACAGGTCGCTCCAATAGACCCGCCCGCCTTTTAGTGCCAGATTTGCGGGCTCGCCATTTGCCCGGTCGGCTGCACCCTTGCATCCATGACGCCGCCCCATGATCCTTGATCCGATGGCCAATCGGAGTCGCCGATCTGAATCATTGCCGCGGTCTCACGGGGGGTGCCATAGGCGCGCCCGATTGACTAACTGATGTCAACGCCTGCCACGCCAACGCCAAGGAGGGCTGCATGTGGCGCTTCCTGCTGCCGGCCTTAGCCATGATGGGCGCAATGAGTGCGCTGATCTTCGGCGCTGTCGGCGACCTGTGGTTGTCGCCTGACCTGTCCAGCGGGGGAAGCGCCATCATCAGTCATGCGGAGCCGGAGCAGGCCGCTCCTGCCGCCCCCTCGCCCTCGCCCTCGCCGAAGGCGCCCTCACCCGTACCGATGGTGAGCGCTCCGACCTCGGCCATGCTAACTGAGGCTCAAGCCCGGGACGCATTGCAACGTCAGATTGCCGATTTGCAACAACAAGCCACCTCGCTGCAGGGCGGGATCGCCGAACTGCAACGACAGGACGGCGCACTGCAGACCCAGATCGCTCAACATAAGAAGCAGCTTGCACAACGCGCGGCGGACGCTTCGGCGGTTGCGGAACAGCAGACGACGCGCGACGCATTGCAGCGTCAGATTGCCGGTTTGCAGCGCCAGATCGTCGATCTGCAACGGCAGGATGGCTCGATACAGAGTGAGATCGCTCAGCACAGGCAGGAGCTCACGCAAGGTTCTCAGGACCTCGCGCAACGATCGCAGGATCTGGCCCGGAGCACCGAGGCGCTCACCCAGCAAACCCGTGACCTCGATGCTGTGCGCGCCGAAACGGACAGGCTTCGGCAGGGCATTGATAGGCTCCGTGAGCAGCGCCAGGCGGAGGAGGCAACACTGGCGCGAGAGAAGGCGCAGGAGCAACTGGCAGCGGTTACGGCGCCGCGACCCGCTCCACCGAAGCCCACACCTCGCACGGCGCAGCCCTTGCCCGTCCGGCAACCGACGCAGTCCACGCCAGGCCCACAGCCAAGCCAGCCGATGCCAGCCCCGCAGCCGGCCCAGCCCATGCCAACTCCTCAGCCGGCCCAGCTGATGCCCGCGCCGTCCGCGGCGCAGCAATTGCAGACTGCGCGCCAGTGGCTGTCAGCGGGACGGCCTGACGAGGCACGACGCATACTGGCGATGGTCCAAACCCAGATGGTGTTCCAGCCGGTCACACCGGACCAGCCATCAGCCAATGGCGGCAATCCCTCCGCGACCGACATCGGCGATGCTATCCGCTGGCTCGACATGGGGGCCAGCGGTCAGGCGATGCAGTCGATCACACGGGCGATCGGAAATGCGAACCCGCCGGCGAATGCGAACCTCGCCGGCAACGCGCGACCCGCGGGTGGACCTGTCCGCGCCTGGTCTGGCTATGCAGCAGATGCGCCGTCGGGCGCTGTCCCTCCACCGCCGCCGGGCTACTACAGAAGCGAATTTGACCGCTAGGATGGCGGGTGGGCGGTTTAGAACCGCGCCGATTTTGCCTGCCGTCAAACGGAGGTTGATGGGGGTCGCAACTCAGCAACCTGGCGTGGTGACCGCGCGAGATCGTGAGTTCACGACGCTGCGAGGCGCCCTGAAAAGCTCCTTGCTCGCCCCGCTGTCGCTGAGCTGTTCGGGCATTCAGATCTCGGCGAACATCGACGAAGAAATCGTTAATCATCAACGTTGTACGATATGCAACGCACCCCGCTTGGCGGCTGCGGTTTCACAGGTCGCCGATTGGCTCGGTATGGCAGCGATGGCAAACGTTGCGGTGTGACAAACCGTTATGACTTGTCATATCGTCGCAGCGTGAAATCTCTGTTGTCGGTAGGCGCGGAATTGATGCCTTTGGCACGATATTGCGATCATGAGCGAAACCCTCTTCGCTGTGTTCCTGCAACACTAGGCAGCACGCGCGCAGCTTCGTAATCCGTGCCGTAATCCTGAACCAATGTCCTCTGGAGATGTGGTCAATGATGGGCGTTACTCCTGGTTATTTCGCTCCGCCAAGGAAGGCCGACTGCCGTGTCGCAACCGGGGGAAGTCTACCCATGGCGCAAACGCGGGTACGCAACGTCCTCGCCGTGACCACTGCCGCCTGCGCCCTTGCCGCACTGTCTGCATGCAGTCCGGTGCCCGACCTGCCACCGGCGCCCCCGACACCGGCACCCGGAACAGGGTATGTCAGCAACCTCGAGCCGTATCGTATCCAGGTGGGCGACGTGTTGGCCGTCCGGCTCATGCTGAACCCCGAGCTGAACGAGGAGGTCACGGTTCGCCCCGATGGCCGCGTTTCGACCACAGTCGCAAGGGACGAGCTTGCCTACGGTCGCACCGTGCCGGAGCTCGCCGGCGCCCTTACGCACGATTATTCGACCGACCTGCGCAACCCGCGTCTCACGGTTGTGGTGAAGTCATTCGCGCCGACGCGTATCTATGTCGGCGGCGAGGTCGCCACGCCCGGCGAGTTCATTACTGTGGGACCAAACCTCACGCTATCTCAGGCGATCGCGCGTGCCGGCGGCCTCAAGATATCGACCAGCGACGAGAACAAGGTGTTCATCATCCGCCGCGGACCCAACGATGTGCCGCAGCTCTTCTCGGTCCGCTTTCAGGACCTGATGTGGGGTAAAGATCCGACCGCCGATGTGCGGCTTGCACCGTATGATGTGGTGTACGTGCCGCGCAGCGGCATCGCGGAGGTCTACAAATTCGTCGACCAATATCTGCTGCAATTCGTCCCGGTCAGCTGGGGCTTCTCCTATATCGTAGGCGGCGGCGGCGGCGGCGGCACGGTAGTGACTGCTCCCACAACAACCAAGTAGGGGTAAGTGCAGGCTGCGGCGTGGCGGGGTCCTCCTGTCGCGCCCGCCGGCGGTCGTGAATTGCCGTGTGTGACGTGACGGTGCATCGCGCGTCACACTTACAGCTATACATCCAGCTCCTCGACCGTCCGCGCGCGCTCCTGGATGAACGCGAACCGAAGCTCAGGGCGCCGCCCCATCAGGCTTTCCACCAACTCCGCCGTCGCCGCCCGCTCGTCCGGCGCCGCCACAACCTTCAGCAGCGTGCGCTTTGCCGGGTCCATCGTGGTCTCCTTGAGTTGCGATGGCGGCATCTCCCCCAGCCCCTTGAAGCGGCTCACCTCCACCTTTGCGTTCGCCTTGAACTCGCGTTTCGTCTTCGCCTCGCGATCCGCGTCGTCCATCGCATAGACGGACTTCGCGCCCTGTGTCAGCCGATACAGCGGGGGTTGCGCCAGATACACATGCCCGTGGCGCACCAGCTCCGGCAGCTCGCGATAGAAGAATGTCATGAGCAGTGACGCGATATGTGCCCCATCCACGTCGGCGTCGGTCATGATGATAACCCGTCCATAGCGCAACTTGGCACGGTCGAAGCGGTCGCCGACGCCGCAACCTAGCGCCTCGATCAGATCCTTCAGCTCCTGGTTCTGCCTCAGCTTGTCCGCCGACGCGCTGGCCACGTTGAGGATCTTGCCGCGCAATGGCAGCACTGCCTGGGTCTCGCGGTTGCGCGCCTGCTTGGCCGAGCCGCCGGCCGAATCCCCCTCCACCAGAAAGATCTCAGTCTCGGCGGCGTTCTCCCGCGTGCAGTCGGTGAGCTTGCCCGGCAGTCGCAGCCGGCGCGTGGCCGACTTGCGTGCCGTGTCCTTTACCTCGCGCCGGCGCAGCCGCTCCTCCGCCCGCTCAATGACGAAGGCGAGCAGGTTGTCCGCCTGCGTCGGATCGCCTGCCAGCCAGTGGTCGAAGCGGTCACGCAGCGCGGTCTCCACCAGGCGCGAGGCCTCGGTGCTGGTGAGCTTCTCCTTGGTCTGGCCCTGAAATTGCGGCTCGCGCAGGAACACCGAGAGCTTGGCGGCGATCGGCCCGAGCAGGTCGTCGGCCACCACCTGGGCTGTTCGGCGATTGCCACGCTGCTCGCCCCAAGCCCGCAGCCCTTTCAGCAAAGCAGTGCGAAACCCAGCCTCGTGCGTGCCTCCCTGCGTCGTCGGAATTGTGTTGCAATACGAGTGGACAAACCCCTCGCCTTCCTCCAGCCAGGCCGCAGCCCATTCCATCCGGCCGGCGCCACTTGGCAGGTCCGCCTCGCCTGACCAAGGCTGCGGCAGGACCCGGGACGCCTCGCCGATTTCCGCCTCCAGGCTGTCGCGCAGTCCGCCCGGAAAGTGCAGCACCGCCTCGGCTGGCGTATCGTCCTTGAGACCACGCAGCAGAGACGCATCGCACGCCCAGCGGATCTGCACGCCACGGAACAAATAGGCCTTCGAGCGGCACAGCCGATATAGCCGCGGGGGACTGAACCCGACGCTGCCAAACACGGTCGGGTCAGGCTTGAAGCGGATCGAGGTTCCGCGCTTGTTGTGCACCGCGCCCGCGTTGACCAGCTTTGTGGTCGGCTTGCCGCGTGCATAGCTCTGCTTCCACAAGACACGGTCGCGCGCTACCTCCACCTGCATCGCCGCCGACAGCGCGTTCACCACCGAACTGCCGACGCCGTGCAGGCCACCGGACGTCGCATAGACCTTGCCGCCGAATTTGCCACCCGAATGCAGGGTCGTCAGGATAACTTCCAGTGCGCTGAGATTCTTGAATTTTGGATGCGGGTCCACCGGGATGCCGCGGCCATTGTCACGCACGGTCAGCCAGTTGTCCGGCTCCAGCGTCACCTCGATGAAGCTGGCATGGCCGGCGACCGCCTCGTCCATTGCATTATCGAGCAGTTCGGCAGCCAAATGGTGCAGCGCCGGCTCGTCGGTACCACCGATATACATGCCGGGCCGCCGCCGTACCGGTTCCAGTCCCTCCAGGACCTCGATGTCCTTGGCGGAATAGTCGGACCCTTTGCTCTGGTTGCCGCCAAACAGATCGTTCATGCTGTGTTCTCGTATCTCACGGCGGCACCCTACCCGGTCAGGGGGAGTCCGGGCAACGTCTCACGATAGTCGGCTCGCCTGGGCCGAAACCACGCAGGCCATCGCCGGATGTCGTCCTCCGGTGATACCTGCGTCGTCCCGCCGGGTGCGGCTCAAAACGCGCCGTCGTCCATTGCCTTTCGCCGCTGGGCTCCCAGCATGACTGCCACGACGGCAAAGCTCCGTCGTTGGCTAGGCGGAATCGTGCGGCGGGCGTCGGTCGGCACTGGCACTCCGCATGATCTCACTGAAGCCGAACAGCAGCATCAGAACACCAGATACCACCTCGATTGCCGTCATGGCCCGCACCAGCATCGATGTCGGTGCGATATCGCCAACGCCGAGCGTGGTGATTGTCGCAACGCTGTAATACAGCGCATCGACGAAGCTGATGCGCTCAGGCGTCGCATGCAGCGAGAACTGCGGCACCGGCGTCGTCAGATCGGCGATGCGGTAGAGGCATGCGAACACCACCACCAGCAGCCCATAGAATGTGACGAACGCCATCATCGGTCGCACCAGCCGATCGAGCCGTGCGGCGACCCCCTCAAACACCATGGCGACGTCGATCATCACCAGAATCACGTCACGCACCGAGGCGACGACGAGCAGCGTGATCAGGGCCATTGCTGCCAGAAGAGCAAAGCCCTGCTCCTGTGCACCAAGTTCCAGCCGCGGCAGCGCGAACGACGCAGCGCCCACACCGAGCGCGGCCAGCAGCCAGCCCGTGACGCGCGGCAGATGATGAAGCTCGCGAATTCGGCGAGCGTGGATGATCGAGTACACCTGTCGTCGGCGCATGAAGCAGCCGCCGAGAAAGCCCAGAACCGGCATCGCCACGGCGCCAAGAGCGAAGCCGCGCGAAGCCGCGGGGAAGTTGGCGTCGCGAAAGAACTCGAACATGCATGCATAGATCGCCAGGAAGTTGGCGACCGTCATGCCGAAATGCGCGCCGCCGGAGAACAGTAGATAGAAGAAGCCGAACCCGACTGCGCAGGTGACCAGCGATGACACCGCCGCCGTCCAATCGACTCCGATGGCGCCAGCGACGAGGCCGACCAGCAACAGGGTGAATCCGGTCGAACGCAACCAGTGCCGATCGAAACCGACAGAGCGTCCGTGCGAACTGGCGCGGACCGGCTGCCGGGTCACGTGGCGTACTTCACCCGGCCGGCCGGGCGGTGGCCTGTGATCGCAGCGTCGCCAGTATCTCAGTCAGGATGTGGCGCTGCTCTTCCGCCGAGGCACGTTGTTCCTCTGCCTGCTCCCGCAAGCTTTCGGCCACCCGCCGCGCCTCCTCAGTAGCCGTCCTAAGTTCTTCATTGGCCTGGCGCGCCAGTTCCATTTGCTCGCGAGCGCTCTCGGCGGCCGCCCTCGCCGCCTCAGCGGCTGCACGCGCAGCCTCGGCCGCTGCACGAATGGTTTCTGCCTGTTTGCGGACTTCCTCCGCCGTGATGCGCTGCTCCTCGGCAATCTGCCGCTCCTCCTCCGCCTCACAGCGAACCCGTTCGCGATTGTCGTGTTCATTCTCGCCAGGCGTCGCCGCCCTTCTCACCGGTGGCAGAATGTTCTGCTGCGCCCCACTCATTTCCGCCTGGCCTCCAACAACCCCTGGATGCATCGGCTACTCGCCGTTCAGCCATTCGGCATTGATCTGGATCAGTTCATCGCGCGGCATCGCCTGGGTGCGCGCGTTACCTCGCTCTCCGTTAGGCGGCCGCCGTGCCCACCCCGCCCACCACCATGCATGCGCGCGAAACTCTACGTTGCTCGCCGCGTTCAGCCCGGAACAAGCGGAAGGAGCCACGATGCGTCGCGCATGCTTGATCCTGAGCCTTCTCGCACTGGTTGGCTGCTCCTACAATTCAGATAAGCGCGCCATCAACGGCGCCCTGATCGGTGGCGGCGCTGGAGCGGTAGCCGGCGCCTTGGCTGGAGGCGGGAAAGGAGCGCTGATCGGCGGTCCCGTCGGCGCCGTGGGTGGTGCTGCCGTAGGTGCTCTGACCACACCACACCCGTCCCTTTCCGCAACGCGGTGACCCTTTCGTGCAGGGGCAGTCACCCGCGGGTCGAACCCGTCCAGGCATTCAGATCCATTACGCGTACGTGGCATGGAACGTGCACGGGAACATTACGGGCGCCAGTCGAAAGGTGCCAGTCCCGGCCATCGGCTGCCGCAACGGTGGCTGCCGCAACGGTAGTCATCGGAGAAAGATCTATGCTGCGATCGGCAAAGACGTTACTACCAATAATTGCAAACACACGCGCTTTACTACCAAAGCCCAGTATTATGTCGTTTCTGTCTGTCATCGCCTTGCTCCCGAGCACGACCTGGGCGGGACCTTCTGTGGACATCGAGACAGACAAAGTGCGCGGCAGACAGAGTGTCGAGCAAAGGATCCTCGATGAACCCGCCCGGATAATCGAGCAGATGAAGGGCTCTGTTTGCGGAACCGGTCCGTTCTACGCGGGAAACGTGGATGACCCCATCTATGTGACGCCTCTCATGCACCCGACCTGCACCATCACAGCAACTCCGCCGGCCCAGCGCTGAGCACAGCCAAATGTCATAGGGTCGTTCGCACAAAATCTCGGCGTTAGATACCAATCCTGCTCAGCCCTGAGCATTTATGGCGCTAACGACGCCGCAGTTCTCACCCAGGTTTGCTGTTCGGCCCGGGCTGCCGGAAGCGTAGTCTCGCCGCCAATGCTGAGTGTCCTCTTGCACAAGGCCAGGCAGCCACCTGAGCTCGCCTCCGGTCCGGGTGAGTTCGACGGCGCGCGCCGAGACACCGCTGCGCCCGGGACGGAAGAGCTGGCGCGCGAGGCAGTGGAGGCCGGCATCCGGCGCTATTGCGCGACCCGCCGCGAGCGAATTCCAGAGTTCGTCGACCGGAATTTCTCGCTGCGAGCGGCGGTGCGACTGCATCGTGCCGCCTTCGGCTGGGACATGCTCCGCGCGCCGGTCAACCTCACCATGGCGGCGCCGGCCGCGGCGCTGCACACGGCCGCGGCTGGCGCGCGAAGGTTCGGCGCGGAACGCGTAGCAAACACGCTCGGCCGAAGACGATTGCTGTTGAGCACCTCCGTGGCAGATCGCGTCGAGTGGCTGGTCTGCACGGATCTGTTGGAGTTGCCCTGCCAGGCGGGTGACCGCGTCAGTACGCGCGACGCCCTGGCCGAAACGATATTGACCGACCCGCGAGTAATCACCGCATTGCGCGCCATGCTGACGTCCCTCGGCCTCAAGGACGATGATCCGCTGCGCCCCCAGGCGCTCGAGCGCACCCTGGCAGAATATGCCGTCACGCGTGGCACGGCGGCCGAGATCACCACCGGCCTGATGACGCTCAGCGCAGGTGCGCTGACGCTCGGCAAGCTGACCCCGGGCGCCGTGTCGTTCGGACCGATGCTGGCCTCGATCGTGGCGCAGCAGGCGGCCATATCGTCATTTCCGCTGGGCGGGGGTTCGGCACCCTCTGGTATGCGTTGTTTCCAGTTGTGCCATCGACACCGCTGCTGCTCAGCCTCTGCGGCGGGTTGCTGGCGATCGGTTCCGTACTATCGGCGTTCGCAGGCATTGTCGCCGATCCTGTGCAGCGTCGGCTTGGTCTGCATCAACGGCGGCTGCGGCGGATGGTCGATGCGATGGAGCGACAGATGCTGGATCCCGCATCACCCAGCTACGCGGTGCGCGACCGTTATGTCGCGCGCCTGCTCGATGTGTTCGATCTGGTCACCGCGGCATACCGGCTCACGCGTTAAGCGGTTCGCCGCTCATCCGAACAGCAGGTGCGGGACCGAGGCGGCGAGCAGCACCACCCCGGAAAGACTCAGCAGTGCGAGGATCAGCCGGCGGAATCCAGCCTCGCTGAACCGTGCGTAAAGCTCGACACCGATCAACGTCGGCACCACCATCGCCGGAGCGACGATTGCGAACAGCCCGACCGTTTGGCGGGTAATGAGGCCGCTCGTGGCATAGATCGCCAGGGTCAACGCCTGCATGCACAGGCTGAAGGTCTGGAACACCGCCCTTTGCTCATCTCTGCTCCAGCCGCGCAGCGAGCACCACAGCGTCGGCGCCGGTCCATTGAGACCGCCGAGACCTCCCATGACCCCACCGATCAGACCGACACCGCCGTCGGCCAGGCGACCGCCCACTGTTACCCGCGGCATGGCGCCGATACACAGCATCAGTGGGCAGTACGCCACAAGCATGAGACCCACCGCCATTTTGAATACGGTCGGATCGATATATCGCAGCATCCACACGCCGATCGGTGTGCCTACACACCCGCCGAGCACAAAGGGCCAGAGGCGTTGTCCATCGAAACTGCGACGGAACGAGCCAAGCAAGAGCAGTTGGCCGACCAGTGAACCGAAAACCACCAAGGGACCGGCAACCTGTGGTGCGACAACCCACACCCAGAAGGTCATGGCCACCAGGCCGAAGGCAAACCCCGAAAGCCCCTGCACGAAACCCGCGGCCAATGCGCCAAGCAGCACGTAAAGTGTCAGCGCGCTCATCTGCCCGACACGCTGCCTGCCTTTGCTGAGGCACCCAAGAAAATTCCGCGTGCGCCCAAATACTCCCCTCGCAGGACGTCGGCGCCACGCTCCTCGGATAGCCCTTATGCCTCGCCGGGTATCACCGACACTTCCAGCCTCTCCGCCCGCCGCAGCAGCGTCAGCGTCAATGCACGTCCAGCGCGCTCCGCCGTCAGCGAACGGTGCATGTCGTCCACCCCGGCGATCGGCTCGCCGTCTAGCGCCACCACCACGTCGCCGCGCTGCACGTCAGCCTCCGCGACCGGGCCGGCCGCCGCCACATCCAGCACCAGCATCCCGCTGGCCTGCGTCAGTCCATGGAACCGTCGGACGCGCGTGTCGATCGGCACGGTCTGCCCCGACAGTCCAAGGCGCGACCGCCTCACCCGCCCGTCGCGCATCAGCCGCGTCGCAACCCACACCGCGGTGTCGATGCCGATCGCGAAGCAAATGCCCTGCGCGGGCGCGATCGTCGCGGTATTGATGCCAACCACGCGGCCGGCGCCACTCACCAAGGGACCGCCGGAATTGCCCGGGTTGAGCGGTGCATCGGTCTGGATCACGCTCTCGATCATTCGCCCCGACGGCGTGCGCAGCGTGCGGCCGAGCGCGGAGACGATTCCGGCGGTGACGGTGCACTGGAAGCCGAGAGGATTGCCGATCGCCACCACGAGCTGCCCCACCCGCAGCGTCGCGGATTGACCCAGTTCGGCGTGGGGCAGGCCGCTGCCTGACAGGCGCAGCACCGCGGTGTCGGTGTCGACGTCCGATCCCACCAGCGTCGCATCCAGCGCCTGCCCATCGGTGAACGAGGCACGCAGGCGCGCCGCACCCGCCACGACATGCGCGTTGGTCAGCACGTAGCCGTCGGGGGTGAAGATCACGCCGGACCCCTGCCCCTTCGGCTTGCCATCCGCACCAAACGCGATGACATGCACTACAGCGGGTCCGACGCGTTCGAACGCGTGCACGACCTGCGCGGAATAGGGATCGAGTTCGTCGAGCGGCGGCGCGCCAGTGGCATCGAGCGGCATGGGAAGTTCCTTCGCGGCGCACCAAATGGGAGCGGAACGGCCGCGCGCCACCCTGGCCACGCGGCCGGGTGCAGCACCGGTCATCCGGCCGATGCCGCCGTCGCTCGGCATGGAGCAGTGTGCCGGCACAGGCACAGGAGTTTGCAGCCATGACCATCGATCAACTCGAACAGTTCTCCGAAGCGCTGGCGGATCGTCTCGCCGCGGCCACCTTCGTCGTCACCATCCGCACCGGTCGCCGCGGGGCCAGCGGCATTCTATGGCGCGACGATGTGGTCGTGACATCGGAGCAGGTGCTGCCCGAGGGGACCGACTTTACCGTCGTCCGCGGCGGCACTGAAGCGCGCGCGCACCTGGCGGGACGCGATCCCGGCACCAACGTCGCCGTTTTGCGCCTGTCGCAGAAGCTGGACACGACGCTACCGACCGCCGCGCCCTCCCCTCGCCCCGGCTCGCTCGCCCTCATTGTCGGCGCCGACCACACCGGTGCTCCAACGGGTCGCCTCGGCATGGTGCATGCGACCGGACCGGAATGGCACAGCCAGGCCGGCGGTCGCATCGACACGCTGCTGCGGCTCGACGCGCGGCTCGGCGCCGACGAGGGCGGTGCAGTGCTGACGCTCGGTGGCAGGCTGATCGGCATGTCCACCGCCGGCCCCCGCCGCCGCGCGCTAGCCATTCCGGCCGCAACGATCGAGCGGGTGATCGACCCGCTGCTCACCAACGGCCGCATCGCGCGCGGCTGGCTCGGCGTTGGCCTGCAGCATGTGTTGGTGCCGGACCGCTTCCGCGAAGCGGCGGGCCGTGACGCCGGCATGATGGTGGTCGGCCTCGCCTCGGGCGCTCCAGCCGAGACAGCGGGCGTGCTGCCGGGCGACATCATCCTGGAGGTTGACGGCCGCCGCACCGGCCGCGCACGCGGCCTGGCGACAGCCCTGGCACCCGAGCGCATCGGCCAGCCCACGACGCTGAAGCTGCTGCGTGCCGGCGAGGTGCATCTCGTCACCGTGACGATCGGCGCGCGCCCCGCCAAGGCATGATGGCCGGATCAAGTCCGGCCATGACGGCCGGAGGTCGGGCGTGCGCCCGAAACCAGGCATGAGCCAAGGCCTTCGCATCCTGCTGCGCGCCGACGATCCGGTGCGCCGGCAGGGCCTGGCCGCCATGTTGGAGGCGGCCGGGCACATGCTGGTAACCGACACGCCCGATGTGATCCTGTGCGACCTGGCGCGAGATACCGAACCGCCCGCCGAGGCAGAGGCGCCCGTGGTCGTGCTGACCGACCACGCAACACCAACCGACCCGCCCGCCGGCGTGCTGCCTCGCTTGGTTACCGCGGCGCAACTCGATCCCGCATTGCGCGCGGTCGCCGCCGGGCTGCTGGTGCGTGTGCCGGGCGGCAATCCGCATGACGGCTTCGGCGCCGCCACGGACGAAGCATCGCCGCTGCTGACGCCGCGCGAGGCGGAGATCCTGACGCTCGTCGGTCAGGGCATGAGCAACAAGGCGGTCGCACGCGCACTCGGAATCTCGGTGCACACGGTGAAGTTCCATCTCGAGGCGCTATTCGCCAAGCTGGAGGCAACCAGTCGCGCCGAAGCGGTGGCGAAAGGTCTGCGCGGTGGGGTGATCGAGCTGTAGTGTTATGCCTGCCCGGTAATTACGACCAATACGGTCATGCCGTGGCTTGGCCACGGCATCCACGTCTTTCTTCCCTGCCCGCGAAAAGGCCGTTCAGGCGGCCACATCATGTCCGAGCAACCAGGTAAAGGCGCGGCGCACAAAGGCCACTCCATCCCCCGTTGGCAGATCTCCATGCGCAATCAACACCCGCTCGATTGGCCAAGCGAGAATTTTGTCGAGTGAGACCCGCGCCGCGCGACGATCGAGAAAGCTCGCACGCCAATCACCCGGTGCGCCAGGATTGGGGGCGACGATTCCACCATGCCGAGCGAGGAAGCCGCGCCATCCTTTGAACCAGTCACGCGGAAAATTTTGGATCAGATCAGCGAACAGGGCCGTGCGGCTGCTACGGTGAAAGAACACGACCTCTGTCAGCGCAAAGCTTCCGTGCACGACGACCTGGTCGATGTCAGTCACCCAATCGGGCTCAGCCGCATCGCCAAGCTCGGCATCGAAGGTTAGGTCTTTGCGTTTGCGCCGCAGCCGCGGCGTAGCGTAGATGCGAGCCGCTGGAAACGCGGACTTCCACTCCCCAAGAAACAGATGATGCAATGCATTGGGTGAGACAAGGTGGCGTACCGACCCGAGTGCATCGACTGCAGCGCGAAGAGAATCAGACAGCGCAACGGGCGACCAGACGAACAGGCTCCCGTCAGATAGCCTGATCACCGCCATCCGCGTTGGATAGGGAAAGCTATGAAACGACGTTACCGGACCGTCGGCTATCCATATTTCGGGCCCGAATTGCTGAAGCGGCTCACTCATGCAATCAGCGCCCGTGTTGTCGATCCGAAATCTGCTGCGGAAGAAGGCCGGATCACTCCGGCTCGATGCGGATCAGCGTAGGCGCCTCGAGCACGGCATCCAGCCCAGCGATCCGTGCCAGCGCCTCACGCATGGCACTTTCCTGTGTCTCATGCGTCACCAGCACGACAGGCACCGCCTCGCCCGGCGAGCGGCCGCGCTGAAGCATCGATTCGAGCGAAATGCGCTGATCACGCAGCACCGCGGTAACATCGGCGATGACACCCGGCCGATCCACCACCATCAGGCGCAGATAATAGGCACCGACATGCGCGCTCATCGGCACCGAAGGCGCGTTCGACAGCTCTGCCGATGCCGCACCCCAAACCGGGGTGAACCGATTGCGTGCGATGTCGATCAGGTCGGCCACAACGGCGGATGCGGTCGGCCCTGCGCCGGCGCCGCGGCCTTCCAGCATGACACGTCCCACGAAGTCGCCCTCTGCCACCACGGCGTTGAACACGCCATCCACGCGCGCGATCGGCGCGGAGTGCGGCACCATGCACGGATGGACACGCGCCTCGATGCCGCCGTCGGTATGCCGCGCGATGCCGAGCAGTTTGATGCGATAGCCAAGCTCGGTCGCGAACGCGATGTCGAGCGCGGAAACCTTACGAATGCCCTCGACATGCACCGCGTCGAACGCAACCGGCCGCCCGAACGCCAGCGCCGCCAGGATCGCCAGTTTGTGCGCCGCATCGATGCCGTCGATATCGAACGACGGATCGGCCTCGGCATAGCCGAGCTTCTGCGCATCGGCGAGCACCTCGGCAAATTCGCGACCGCGCTCGCGCATCTGCGTGAGGATGTAGTTGCAAGTGCCGTTCAGGATGCCGGCGATCCGCAGGATGCGGTTGGCGGCGAGCCCCTCACGCAGCGCCTTGATCACCGGGATGCCGCCCGCCACCGCGGCTTCGAACGCCAGCGGCACACCGCGCTCTTCCGCCATGGCCGCCAGTGAAGCCCCATGCACCGCCAGCATCGCCTTGTTGGCGGTCACCACCGGCTTGCCGGCCGTCAGCGCCGCCTGAACCAACGAGCGCGCAGGGCCGTCGGAGCCGCCGATCAGCTCTACCACGACCTCGACTGCCGGGTCCGCGGCGAGCGCCACCGGGTCCTCGTACCATCGCAGGCCCGACAGCGAGACGCCGCGGTCGCGCGTGCGGTCGCGGGCGGACACCGCAGTCACCGCGATCGGCCGTCCGGCGCGTGCAGTCACCACATCGGCGTTGTCGCGCAGCAGCTTGAGCACGCCGCTGCCGACGGTTCCCAGGCCGGCGACCGCAATGGAGAGTGGATGGGTCATGGCAGTCGCTCTCCTCGGGTGGGGCAGAAGACGCCGAGGGCCGTCGAGCCGCAAGCCCATACAGCTTGCCCAGAAGGCTCGGGGGCGCCCAGCGTCCCAGGGCCTCAGAACCGCGAGGTCGCTGAGTCCTAGCGCACCACGCGCAGCGCGGGGCGGACCCGGGCGGCCAGGCGGCGATATAGAGCGAGATAATCCTCGGCCATGCGCTCGGCGCTGAACCGCTGCTCGAAGCAGCGACGCACCCGAGCGCGGGACAGATCCGCAACCTGACGGATCGCCGCGACCCCCTCCGCCTCGTCTTCCACGATCAGCCCGGTGACGCCGTGCTCGATGATCTCCGGCACCGAGCCGCGGTTGAACGCGATTACCGGCGTGCCGCAGGCCATCGCCTCGATCATCACCAGCCCGAACGGCTCCGGCCAGTCGATCGGCACCAGCAGCGCGATGGCGCCGCTGAGGAAGTCCGGCTTTTCCGCATCGCTGATCTCGCCAATCAATTCGACATTGCGACCATCGATCATCGGCCGGATCGTATCGCGAAAATACGCTTCGTCGACGCGATCCACCTTGGCGGCGATCTTCAGCGGAATGCCGGCAGCACGCGCGATCCGGATCGCGCGATCGGGCCGCTTTTCCGGACAGATGCGACCGAGGAACGCCAGGTAGCTCGGGGTGACATTGCGTGGCCGCAACAGGTCCACGGGCAGCCCATGCTGCACGGTCGCGATGAAGTTGGAATCCGGCAAGGGAAGGCGCTGGGCGTCAGAGATCGATACCAGCGGAACGTTCGGGAAACACTCATAGACCGGCCGCAGTTCCGGCAGATCGAGCCGGCCGTGCAACGTGGTCAGGAATGGCGTGTCCTGCCGGCTGAATACCGAGAATGGCCAGTAATCGAGGTGGCAATGCAGCACATCGAACTCATCGGCGCGCTGACAGACCTGCTCCAGCATCAGCATGTGGGGGGCGATCGCATCCCGGATCGTGGCATCGAAGCGCAGCGCACAGGGCCACATCGGCGCAAGCTCCGCGCTCGTGCGTGAATCGCCGCTGGCGAATAAGGTCACGTCATGGCCCATGGCAACCAACTGCTCGGTCAGGAAGGAGACGACGCGCTCGGTCCCGCCGTAAAGCCGGGGGGGTACTGACTCGGTCAGCGGTGCAATCTGGGCAATTCGCATGATCGTGAAGCCTCTCTTGGTGTAAGTCACGCAACAGCGATCTCGCCGGAAGTTCGGGCTTTTCTGCGGCAGGAGTTGGCGCTGGCCGAGGCTCACGGCGAAGTTACCGGGAGCCAAGCATCGGCACGGTATCGTTGTGCGTTGTCCCTGCGGTAAGGCACGCCAGCGGCCGGGAGGGAATTTGGGACGCCTCGTTATAGTTTCCAACCGAGTTCCGTTGCCTTCTGAGCGGGGGCCGCGGGCTGGTGGACTAGCCGTTGCACTTGCGGATGCATTGACCCCTGGATCGGTCTGGTTCGGCTGGAGCGGCAGGCGCTCCGGCTCGGCTGACGGGGAAGTCCGCCTGCAACGGGCCGAGGGCACGACCTACGCCACGATCGACCTGACCGAGGCAGAATACCGCTCCTTCTACGTCAATTTCGCCAATGGCGCGCTGTGGCCGCTGCTGCATTTTCGGCTCGGGCTCGTGCAGTTCCGGCGGGAGGACTACGAGGGCTACCGCGCGGTCAACCGTCGTTTTGCCCAGGCGCTGGCCAAGTTGCTGCGTGAAGACGATCTGGTCTGGGTGCACGACTATCACCTGTTCCTGTTGGCCGAGGAACTCCGGCTGCTGGGTGTGCGCAATCGCATTGGGTTTTTCCTGCATACCCCATTTGTTCCGCCGGCGCTGCTGCATGTGCTGCCGCGCGCCGCTGAATTGCTGCGGGCCATGTGCGCGTTCGATGTCGTCGGCTTTCATACCCAGACCTACCAGCGTGCCTTCCTCGACTGCGTCGAGCAAATCCTCCAGGGCACGCGAGTCAGAGACGGCGGGTTCATGTTTGGAGGCCGCCACGTGCTGGCGATCGTCGATCCGATCGGCATCGACGCGGCGGGTTTCGCGGACACCGCCGCACGCGCCGACCGAAGCGCCGAGACGGCACGGTTGCGCGATAGCCTTGGTGGCCGTGCTTTGGCCATCGGTGTCGATCGGCTCGACTACTCGAAGGGTCTGGTCAACCGTTTCGAGGCATTCGGCCGTTTGCTGGGGAAATACCCCGAAGATTGCCGCCAGGTCAGCTTCCTCCAGATTGCCGCGCGATCGCGCGAGGAGTCCGGCAGCTATCAGCGCCTTCGACGCGAGCTCGATCGGATTGTCGGCGACACCAACGGCCGCTTTTCCGAATTCGACTGGGTGCCGTTGCGCTATATGACGACGACGGTGCGCCGGAATATCCTGGCCGGTTTCTTTCGGATCGCCCGCCTCGGGGTGGTAACGCCGCTACGCGACGGCATGAACCTGGTGGCGAAGGAATACATCGCGGCGCAGGATCCCGCCGATCCCGGCGTGCTGATCCTGTCGCGTTTCGCCGGCGCGGCCGAGGAGCTGACTGAGGCTTTGATCGTCAATCCGTTCGATTCCGACGAGATAGCCGATGCGATGCACGAGGGCCTGAAGATGCCGCTGGCCGAGCGGCTGCGCCGTTATGACGCCTTGCGGGAGCGGGTGTGGGACACGACAGCGCACAAATACTGCGCGCGGTTCCTTGCTTACCTCGAGCACGAGGAACGGCCGCTGCCGCGGTTCCGACTGCAGGTCGCGTCATGAGCCAGCCGAAGCCGTAGCGGTCAGCCCCGGATCAGCGGCGGCGACAACCTTTCTCCTCATTCCCGCCGTAGTCCGGTCATTGGGATTTGGCCTTTGCTCGCGGCCGGGCAGGCAACGGCGGACCACCAAAGGAGACTGGATCATGCGGCGTTCGATTGCACCCATCGCAGCGGCTCTCGGGACGGTGCTGGCATTGTCCGCTTGCACGGACCCCTACGACCCGGGCCAGCGCGCGGTCGGTGGCGGACTGCTGGGAGCCGGCGCGGGCGCGGCAATTGGCGGCCTCGCGGGTGGCGGACGTGGCGCCGCCGCGGGAGCGCTGATAGGTGGCGGGGTGGGCGCCATCGGCGGTGCGGCTACCACGCCACGGCCGCCGCCGCCCGCGTACTACTCGCCGCCTCCGCCACCGCCTCCGGGCTACTATCCGCCTCCGCCGCCCAGCTACTAGGCGTCGGCGAACATCGCGACTGGGGCACCCCTTACGGGAGCCTCGGCGCGGAACAGTCCGCCCAGCGTCGGGTGCTGCGCCAATGCTTCAGGCGAGCGGCCCTCGCGCAGCGACGTCACGTAGAGGTCGCCTTCCGCGAAGCACGGCATGGTCGGGCCGGGAACCGGGAACGGCAGCTTGCTCAGCAATGCACCCGACGGCGAGATGCGGTTGATGCACCCTGCGGAGGGTCCGGCCGACCAGTAGACGCCCGCCACGTCGACCGCAGCGCCGTCGGGGCGACCCTCTTCATTGCTCAGCGTCGCCAGCACGCGGTGGTTCGCGAGCGCTCCGCTGCGGGTGTCGAAATCCCAGGCCTCGATGATACCGGCTGTGGAATCCGAATGGTACATAACACTGCCGTCAGGAGACCAGGCGAGGCCGTTGGACACCGCGTAGCCCTCGGCCTTGCGCTCTATGCGGCCCTGCGGCGTGACGCGGTAGAGCGCGGCGGTCTTCTGGCGCGGCGAATTCTCATCCATGCTGCCTACCCAGAAGCAACCGTCGGGACCGACCTTCCCATCGTTGAGGCGATTGGTCGGCGGTTCGTTCACCGGGTCGGTCAGATGCTCGATTGCCTTGGTGCGCGGATCGAACAGCACAACGCGATGGCGCAGCGCGACGACCAGCCGGCCCGACCGGCAGAGACCAAAACTGCCGACGACTTCAGGAAAATCCCATGACGTGTGGGAGCCGTCGTCAACCGACAGTGCGTTGATGCGCTTGCCGGGAATGTCGCAGAACAGGAGGCGTCGGGTGGACGCATCCCACACCGGGGACTCGGCGACGCCGCAACGGGAATCCCAGACCAGTTCGAATTCGGGCATGCTCAACTCCGCTGTAAGTTCCAGAACACGGGACTGCCTTGCAGCAGCCCGGTCAAGTTCACCTGATATGCGGTCGGTATGAAAGATTGGCCGAGTGGGAGTAGGGGACATCCTCGAACACCCGTAGCTGGAGCCGAGCGACTGCAAATGGGAGTGTGATACACTCCATGCGAGGTGAGGACCGACCATGAGCGAGACCAGCATTTCGTCCGCGCCACGCCGGCATCAGCACGTGTTCCTCGGCGCGGAGCACGAGGCGAGCGAACGCAGGACATGGGCCGTGATCTGGCTCTGCGGCGCAATGATGATCGCCGAGATCGCAGGCGGTCTGCTGTTCGGCTCGATAGCCCTCGTGGCCGATGGCATGCACATGAGCACGCATGCCGGCGCGCTTCTGCTCGCCGCGCTCGCTTACAGCTACGCGCGCAGGCATGCCGATGATCCGCGCTTCACTTTCGGGACTGGCAAACTGGGCGACCTCGCCGGGTTCACCAGCGCGATCATTCTGGCGATCATTGCTGTGCTCATCGGCTATGAGTTCATAAGCCGCATCTTCGCGCCGGTGCCGATCCGCTTCGCCGAGGCGATTCCGATTGCCTGCCTGGGGCTCGCGGTCAATGTCGCCAGTGCGCTGCTGCTCAGCGGCGGCGGGCACCATGACGACCACCATCACCATGATGATGATCATGATCATGACCATCATCACGATCATGGCCACGGGGCGGCGCATCAAGACAACAACTTGCGGGCCGCCGTGGTGCACGTGATCGCCGATGCGACTGTCTCTGTCATGGTCATCGTCGGTCTGCTATTGGCCCGCGCCTTCGGGTGGCTGTGGATGGACCCGCTCGCCGGGATCATTGGTGCGTGCGTCATTGCCAGTTGGTCATTCGGCCTGATTCGTGACACCGGAGCCATCCTGCTCGACATGAATCCGGACCGGCATATGGCTGAAAATCTGCAAAGGACCATCGAGAGCGACGGCGACACGCTCACTGACCTGCATCTCTGGCGTCTGGGTCCCGGCCATCTTGGCGCGATAGTTTCGGTGGGCACGCACGCGGAGCGCGGTCTCGACTACTACCGGGCGAAGCTGGCGCGATTCAGCTCGCTGTCGCACCTCACCATCGAGGTGCAAAACTACTGAATCAAACCTGATCGTAGTCGATCACGACCCGATCGGTGAGGGGATGTGACTGGCAGGTCAGCACGTATCCCGCCTCGGTCTCCCAAGGTTCCAGCGAATAGTTTACTGCCATCTCCACCCTGCCCTCGACCAGTTTCGCGCGGCAGGTGCAGCACATGCCGCCACGGCATGAATAGGGCAGACTGCGACCTGCCCGGATCGCGGCGTCAATGATCGCCTCGCCTTCGGCAACCGGAAATTCGAAGCGCGCACCCTCGCTGATCACTGTGGCGACCGACTTCGGCGCCGCGAGTGGTTGCACGACCACCGGACGTGGCCGACCCCCGACACCTGGTGTGAATCGCTCGACATGCACCCACTCGTGCGGCATGCCGACAATGGTCAGCGCTCTTTCCATGCCTTCTATCATCGGTTGTGGACCGCAGACGAAAGCCTGGTCCACAGTCGCAGCCGGCACGACCGAACGCATCAGCACCCCAACCTTCGCCGCATCCAGATGGCCATTCAGCATTTCGATGTCCTGCTGCTCGCGCGACAGGACGTGGAACACCGACAGCCGCGCAAGATAGCGGTCCTTCAGGTCCTCCAGTTGCTCGCGGAAGATGATGTCGGCCGCGGTGCGGTTGCCGTAGAACAGGAAGAAGCGTCCCGCCTCACGTCGCAACACGGTCTTAAGGATCGCCATCACCGGCGTGATGCCCGACCCCGCGGCGAACGCCACGAGCGTGCGCGTCGACCCGGGCTCGATCGCGACGCCGAAGCGTCCGTCCGGTGTCATCACCGACAGCGTATCGCCCGCACGTAATTGTTCGTTCACCCAGGTCGAGAACGCTCCGCCCGCCAGCCGCTTGACCACAACGCGCAGTTCGCCGTCGTCCAGGCCGGAGCAGATCGAGTAGGATCGCCGCACATCCTCGCCGTCGATCGTGCCACGCAAGGTAAGATACTGGCCTGGCGTGTAGCGATACGCCGCCCTCAACCGCTCCGGGACGGTAAAGGCGAGCGACACCGCGTCCGGCGTTTCGCGACGGACATCGGCAATCGTCAAGGTGTGAAAGCGCGGCCGGGCCATGGTGGGCGTCTTGCGCGTTCAGCCCGCCCGGCACAAGTCTTTATCATGCGCCAGGCAATGCATCGGCTGTCGGTGGGGGCCAATGGTCAGGGTCTCGTCGATATCACTGAACCCGTGTGCCACTGGGTTGCGACGCAACGGATCGCCGTCGGGCTGCTGACGGTCTGGTGCCGTCACACGTCCGCGTCCCTGCTGGTGCAGGAGAAGGCCGATCCCGACGTGCGCACCGACCTCGAGGCATTCTTCAACCGTCTGGTGCCGGAGAAGGCCGGATACCGTCACGAGGACGAGGGGCCTGACGATATGCCGGCGCACATCAAGGCAGCGCTGACGCAGACGCAGCTTACCGTTCCAGTGGACGATGGACGCCCTCTACTCGGCACCTGGCAGGGCATCTACCTGTTCGAGCACCGCGCCGCGCCTCACCGGCGGGAGATCGTTCTGCATCTGATCGGCGAGTGACGCAATCGCACCAAGGGCCCACCTCGATTCACTCACTGCCCAGCAAGCCCTATCGTTCATTCGGCATGACGATACGCTCTATGCATCGTGGACAGATGCCATGGCTGACGACCACGTCGCTCAACCCGCCGCGGCGATAGTAGTCTTCGATCGCGATCCAGATTTGATTTTCCTGTCGAGCACCGATAGGCCATGCGACATCGTGACAGAATGAGCAAAGCGCCACCTGCTCGCCAGAGGACTGCGCCCCGGTCGCGACCGCACGATGTTTCATCGACATCAGCCCCAACGGCAGTCGTGGTGCCTCAGCCAGGAGTTGGGATTGGTACAATGCCATGACCACGTTGCCCTTTCCCGCGACCGGGCTGATCGACATGCGCATCCGACGCTCCACATCGGGCCCGTCGCAGCGATATTCATAGGCGATGACCGGTCGCTTTCTCTGGAACACAGAATCATGCAGCCGCTCGCAGGCTTTACGCACATCGCTTCCATCGATGCCTGCGAAGACGGACGTCCCGATGACGGAATCGACAGTCAGTTCCGGCACATCGTTCTGCGTTGCGAAGCGCTTCCAGGAGATGGCGCCGATCGCGTGGATGATGCCGCTCGAATCGACGAGGTAGGCGACCCCGTCGATCGCATCGAGCAACTGCTGTGTGTCGACGGCCGGTGTCATGATTGGTCAGGCGATACGGGGCGCCCGCCGCGCCAACCCGTCGAACAGGTCCAGCATTCGCTCCCGCCAAACCGAGATCGGATCATCGCGCTCGAGCAGCTCGAACCGACTGACGCAACGCGGCCATTGCAGGCTGCCGAACACGATGTAGTCGGCGTAACTCGGCGCCTCTCCACCGAGCCAGTCCTGCTTGCCGAAAACCAGCCGCACGGGCAGCAATGAAGCGCGAAATTCGGTCACCCGCGTCTCGCGCCCGGCCTGCACCGCCTCCAAAGTCATGCCGAACCGCGCCTCGCGGCTCTCGCGGAAATACACCTGATCCTGCGGCGCGACCACGTCCAGCAGGTCACGCAGGATCAGCCGCGCGATGCCGCCCATCATCACGCTGTCCGCCCAGGCATTGACGAACCTCGCATGCGCCAGGCCCGTTGCCCCGCCGAATAGGCTTGGCCGATCCGGATACGTGCCCTCGAGGTACTCTGCGATCGCCCAACTGTCCGACACCACCCGATCGCCGTCACGGATGACCGGCACGCGACCTTGACCGGAAAAGGCGAGCGCAGCCTTATCAGTGAACCGCCAGGGGATTGTCTCCACGGCCAGCCCTTTATGGGCCAGCGCCATGCGCGTCCGCCAGCAATACGGGCTGAACCGCAGTGCCGGATCTTCTCCCGCGAGATCATGCATCATAATGGCCATCGCCGGTTCCCCTTGCTTTGCCAGTCGTGATACACAGAATCCCGCCAGGGAGAGAAGCGGTTGGACGATCGAACTGTCCTGAACGATGCGAGGCGGCCAAAATGCGCGGGCTGTTGAGCTGGCAATGATCGCGGCATGAACATCCTCGCACCACCAAAGGCGCGTCTCGGCATCGAGATTGTCCACGATCTGGTCTGCCCATGGTGCTTCCTCGGCGTGCGCCGGCTGATGCGCACAATGCGGCGCCGGCCGGACCTGCTTTTCGACCTGACCTGGCGACCCTTCCTGCTCAATCCCGATATGCCGCGAGGCGGCATGGCGCGGCCGGATTACGTTATTCGCAAGTTCGGTGGCGAGGACCGCGCGCGGCGGCTTTATGCGTCGATTTCGGAGATCGGCCGCGGCGAGGGCATTCTGTTCCGCTTCGACCGCATCCGCCGCACGCCGTCCAGCGTCGACGCCCATCGCCTGGTGCGTTACGCGGCGCGCTTCGGCCAGGCCGACGCAATGGTCGAGGCGCTGTTCTCAGCGCATTTCACCGACGGTCTGGATATCGGCAATCACGCCGTGCTGGTGGCGATCGCCGCGGCGTGCGGCCTGGACGGTGCGGCCTCGCGACGCTTCCTCGTCGGCAACGACGAAGTGGATGCGGTGCACGCCGATAACCTGCGGGCGCATCGTCTGGGCATCAACGGCGTCCCATGCTTCGTCATCTCCGGCCGCCACGCCATCGCCGGCGCGCAGGAGCCCGAGGTGATCGAGCGTCTGCTCGACGTGGCGGCAGTCGAGGCGGCCGAAGCCGGCTAAGCCGCCTTCGCCTGGCTGGCAATGCGCTCGAGATTCCCCAGAGCGTCGCGCGCGAAGCGCAAGCGCGTCGCCACATCCATCTCGCGCGAGATCGCCAGCTTGTGGTCGGGGCGCAGGCGCACCAGACCGCCCTTGCTGGCAAGCCAGGACACCAGCCCCGCCGGATTGGAAAATGCATTGCCGCGGAAGCTGAGCAGCATGCCCTTTGGCCCGGCCTCCAGCTTCTCCACACCCGCCTCGCGGCACGCGCGCTTCAGCGCCACCACCTGTAGCAGGTTCTCGACTTCCTGCGGCAACGGTCCGAAGCGGTCCACCAATTCCGCCGCCATCGCCTCAGTCTCGGCATCCGACGCCAACGCGCCGATCCGGCGATACAAGCCGAGCCGAACCGGCAGGTCGCGCACGTAGGCTTCGGGGATCAGCACCGGCAGACCGAGAGAAATGTTCGGTGTCCAGTCGCGTTCCTGCCCGCCGCGTCTCCCCTCACCGGCACGCAGTTCCGCGACAGCGTCCTCCAGCATCTGCTGGTAAAGCTCGATGCCGACCTCGCGGATATGCCCGGACTGCTCGTCGCCCAGCAGATTGCCGGCACCGCGGATATCCAGGTCGTGGCTGGCCAGCGTGAAGCCCGCACCCAGCGCGTCAAGCGTCTGCATCACGGTCAGCCGCTTCTCCGCCGCAGCAGACAGCCGCATGTTCGGCGGCCAGGTGAGGTACGCGTAGCCGCGCTGCTTGCCTCGCCCGACGCGGCCGCGCAACTGATAGAGCTGCCCGAGCCCAAACATGTCTGCGCGGTGAATCACCAGCGTATTGACCGCCGGCATGTCCAGGCCGCTCTCCACGATGTTGGTGGAGAGCAGGATGTCGAACCGCCCGTCACCGAACTCGGTCATTACCCGTTCGAGCTCGGTGGGTGCCAGCCTGCCATGCGCCTGCGCCATACGCGCCTCCGGCACGATCTCGGCGAGGCGTTCGGCGATGCGCGGAAGATCCTCGATGCGTGGCACGACGCAGAACACCTGGCCGCCGCGGAAGCGTTCGCGCTGGAGCGCCTCGCGGATGACCACCGCATCGAACGGCATGATGAACGTGCGCACTGCCAGGCGATCAACCGGCGGCGTACTGATGAGACTCATCTCCCGCACGCCCGTCAGTGCCAGTTGCAACGTGCGCGGGATCGGCGTTGCGGTCAGCGTCAGAACGTGCACATCCGCCTTGAGCTGCTTCAGCCGTTCCTTGTGCGCGACGCCGAAATGCTGCTCCTCGTCCACCACCAGCAGCGCAAGATCGGCAAACTCCACCGACTTCGCCAGCAGCGCGTGCGTACCAATCACGATGTTGATCGTCCCGTCGGTGATGCCGCGCCGAACCTCGGCTGCCTCCTTCGCCGGCACCATGCGCGAGAGCTGTGCGACCTTCACCGGCAGACCGGCAAAACGCTCGGAGAAGGTGCGGAAATGCTGCCGCGCCAGCAGCGTTGTCGGCACCACAACCGCAACCTGCCCGCCTGACATTGCGGCGATGAACGCCGCACGCAGCGCCACCTCGGTCTTGCCGAAGCCCACATCGCCGCAGATCAGCCGGTCCATTGGCCGCCCCGAGGCCAGATCCTCCAGCACGTCGGCAATGGCGCGCGCCTGATCGTCGGTTTCGGCAAACGGGAAGCGGGCGCAGAACTCGTCCCACGCGCCTTCGCTCGGCGCCATTATCGCGGCATCGCGGATCTTGCGCGCCGCGGCGATGCGGATGAGCTGGTCCGCCATGTCGCGGATGCGCTGCTTCATCCGCGCCTTGCGCGACTGCCAGGCGACGCCACCCAGCTTGTCGAGCGCGACGCCCTGCGATTCGCTGCCGAAGCGCGACAGCATTTCGATGTTCTCGACCGGCAGGAACAGTTTCTCGCCGCCGTCGTAGATCAGTCGCAGGCAATCATGCGGCGCACTGGTGACCGTCAGCGTTTCCAGCCCGTCATACCGGCCAATGCCGTATTCCTGATGCACCACGAGGTCGCCCTCGGCGATCTCCGTCGCTTCCGCGATGAACTGGTCGGCGCGCTTGCGGCGGCGCGGCGGTCGGCTGATGCGCTCGCCGAGCAGGTCCTGCTCACCCACCAGCGCGAGTTCATCGGCGACAAAGCCACGCTCCACACCCAGCGTGACCAGCGACACCGAGCCCACCGGCTTGCGGCGGATCGTCGCCCAACCATCCTCCTGCGCGGGGTCCTTGAAGCCGTGCTCACGCAGCAGGTTGGCGAGCCGCTCGCGTGAGCCGCGGGTCCAGGCGGCCACGACGATCCGACGGCCCTCGCCATTCCAGCGTTCGGCCTGACCGTGCAACTGCTCGAACACATTGGTGCCCGGACCGCTGCCGCCTTGGAAGAACACCGGTCCCGGGCGGCCGCCGCCATCGACGCCGACCGCGCCGTCCGGCCTGGCGAACGGCGAGAACGCAAACAGCGGTCCCTCGGCCAACATCGCATTCCAGTCGGCCTTGTCGAGATACAGCCGATCAGGTGGCAGCGGCCGATAGGGAACCTCGCCGTCACGTGGCACCAGGCGGCGTGCGGCGTAGTGGTCCTCGATCATCTCCAGCCGCGCCGCCAGCACCTCGTCTGCCTGGTGGTCCAGGCTGACCGAGGCGCCCGGCAGATAGTCGAGCAGAGTCTCCATCCGATCATGGAACAGCGGCACCCAGTGCTCCATGCCTGGATGTCGTCGGCCCTCCGAGATTGATAGGTAGATCGGATCCTCGGCCGCCGGCTGGCCGAAGATGTCACGCCAGCCCGAACGGAAGCGAGAGATCGCATCGGGGTCGAGCGGCACCTCCGACACCGGCCGAAGGGTCAGGCGCTGTCGGCGATCGGCGCTGCGCTGGGTGGCGGGATCAAAGATCCGGATCGACTCGATGGTGTCGCCGAACAGGTCGAGCCGCACCGGATCGGACTCACCGGCGGGAAAGACGTCGATGATACCGCCGCGCATGGCGTATTCGCCCGGCTCCATGACCGTGCCGGCACGGCCATACCCGCTGGCTTCCAGGAAGCGCGCGAGCTTCTCGGGCTGCACGGTACCGTTGGTGCGCAACTCAAGGCTGGCACCGCCAAACGCGGCCCGTGGCGGCACGCGCTGCACCAGCGCGTTCACCGTGGTCAGCACGATGCGCGGACCGGTCGGCTTCTCCAGCAGGCGCGCCAGCGTGGCGATGCGCTCCGACACCAATGCAGGATTGGGCGACACACGGTCGTACGGGAGGCAGTCCCAGGCGGGGAAGCGCAGCACTTCCGCTTCCGGCGCCACGAAGGCCAGTGCCTCCGCCAGCCGCGCCATTCGCGCGTCATCGCGCGTTACATGGACGACGGGACCCGCAAACTCACCACGACGGCGGGCGAGCAGGAAGGCGTCCCAACCCTCGGGGGCGCCGAAGACCGGTGTGGCGGTCATCGCTCGCCCCCTCCCCCCGAGCCCCTCCCGCAAGGGGAGGGAGAGGACTGTGCACCGCCGGCCTCGCTCTGCACACGCCGCAGCATCGGGCTGTCCGCCTCCGCCGGGATTGGCAGGCGCCCGGTGAGCCAGTCCGCCAGGTCGTTTTCCGGCAGTTCGAGCAGTGCCTCCAAAGCCGCAAGCTCCGACTCGCGCATTGAGTCTATGTGCCGTCGCACGAAGCCCCCGAGCAGGATGTCGTTCTCGTACGTCCCGCGATGGGTGGCGCGATACAGGAGACGGCGGCGCCTCGCATCCATGGAGGCTGATTCTGGTTCACTCATCGGCGCGGTGTCATATAGCCGCGCAATAACCCGATGTCAGCCCGTGGACCATGATCCGCTCACGCCGCTGTTCTCGCCGCTGACCACGCTGAAGGGCGTCGGCCCGACGGTCGGAGCACTGATCGCCAAGGTGGCAGGCGGCGAACGCGTGATTGACCTGCTGTTCCACCTACCCGAATCCTATCTGGATCGCCGCCAGCGCCCGACAATCGCTCAGGCGCGACCGGGCCAGGTCGCGACCTTGGCAGTGGAGGTGGTGCGAATCGAGCCGCCCGCCAATGCGCGTCAGCCATGGCGGGTGGTGGTGATCGACGGGACCGGGTCCGCCGATCTGGTCTTCTTCAAGTTCAATCGGGAACGGCAGATGCCGGTCGGCGCGAAGCTGCTGGTGTCCGGCAAGGTCGAGCTGTTCAGCGGTCGCCGCACGATGTCGCATCCCGAGCACGTGGTTCCCGCCGACCGGCCCGAACTGCTGCCTGCGATCGAGCCGGTATGGCCGCTGACCGGCGGCCTCTGGCCACGTCAGGTCGCCACCGCGATGGCGCAGGCGCTGACGCGGCTGCCTTCGTTTCCCGAATGGCACGACGTGGCCCTGTTACGGCGAGAGAAATGGCCGGACTTCGCCGAGGGCCTGCGCGCGGTTCAGGCGCCGTCGGAGATGCCGGCAGCCGTCAACCGGTCCCGGCTCGCCTACGACGAACTGCTGGCCGATCAGGTGGCGCTCGCGATCATCCGCGGCCGGCTGCGCCTGCGGCCTGGCCGCGGCCTGACCGGCGACGGCACGCTACGCGCCAAGGCGCTTTCGCGTTTCGGCCATGCGCTCACCGGCTCGCAGCAGCAGGCGCTGGCTGAGATTGATGCCGATCTGGCGTCCGACCGGCGGATGCTGCGGCTGCTGCAAGGTGACGTCGGTTCCGGCAAGACTGTAGTGGCGCTGTTGGCGATGCTGCGTGCGGTCGAGGCCGGGAAGCAGGCCGCGATGATGGCGCCGACCGAGGTGTTGGCGAAGCAGCATCACCGCACGCTGTCGCGTCTGTCGCCGGCTCCAGTGGCGCTGCTGACCGGTGGCGTGAAAGGGCGCGCCCGGGCGCAGTTGCTGCGCGGACTGAAGGATGGCTCGGTGCCGCTTGTCGTCGGCACCCACGCGCTGTTCCAGGAGAGCGTGGAGTATTACGACCTGGCGCTGGCAGTGATCGACGAGCAGCATCGGTTCGGCGTGGATCAGCGGCTGCTGCTGGGCGGCAAGGGCGAACTCACCGACGTGCTGGTGATGACCGCGACGCCGATCCCGCGCACGCTGCTGCTGACGCAATGGGGTGAAATGGAGGTCAGTCGCCTTACCGAGAAGCCGCCCGGGCGGCAGGCGGTACGAACGTCGCTGCACTCGCTGGGCACCTTGCCCGACCTGTGGGATGCAGTGGCACGCAAGCTGGACGAGGGCGCGCAGGTCTATTGGGTGTGCCCGCTGATTGCGGAGAGCGAGGCGGTCGATCTGGCTGCGGCCGAGGCGCGCTTCGCGGTGCTGCGGGAACGGTTCGGCGAGGTGGTGGGGCTCGCGCACGGCCAGCAGGACGCTACGGTGCGTGATGCGACGCTGGCGGCATTTGCGGCGGGTGGATGCCGGCTGCTGGTGGCGACGACGGTCGTGGAGGTCGGCGTCGATGTGCCGGCGGCGACGGTGATGGTGATCGAGCATGCCGAACGCTTCGGACTGGCGCAGTTGCACCAGTTGCGCGGGCGCGTCGGACGTGGGGTCGCGGCGAGTTTCTGCCTGCTGCTGCACGAGGAGTGGGTGAATGACGTGGCCAAACGCCGGCTGACGTTGCTGCGCGATACCGATGATGGATTCCTGATCGCGGACGAGGATTTCCGGCTGCGCGGCGGTGGGGATTTGCTTGGGACGAAGCAGTCGGGAATGCCGGGGTTCCGGTTGGCCGATCCGATCGAGCACGAAGGACTGCTGCACATGGCAAACCGCGACGCCGCTGTGCTGCTGCAGAACGATCCGAAGCTCACGTCGGATCGCGGGCGCGCCGTGCGCATTCTGCTGCGACTGTTTGAAAAGGCCGCGGCGATGCGCACGTTGGCTGCCGGGTGAGAAAGGAAGAATTTAACGCAGATAAGAGTCAGATGCACGCAAAACACGCAAATGGTCCGGTGTGGTTCACAGGTCTCGGACTACACGTCGGATCTCCAGGCGCGATCTGCCAAAGTTCAGCAGCAGACAAAGCCGCAGGCCGGTCGCTTTGAGATAGTTTGCGCATTGCATCCGGTGCGCGTCGTCCAGTGCCTTGACAACCTTCAGCTCAACCAATAGCACATTCTCAACCAACAGGGTCCGCAAAGTATTCACAAACCACTATGTCATTGTAGTGCACCGTGACACTACATTGCTGCACAACCGCGAAGCCCGCGGCACGCAGTTCGTATGCCAATGATTCTCATAGACCTTTTCGAGGAACCCAGTCCCGAGCGTGTTGAGCACAGTGAGCGCGCAGCCGATCAAACGCCCCGATAGATCATTCAGTCTGTCGCTATTTGCGTGTTCCGCGTGCATCTGCTTCTTATCTGCGATTACTGTAATACTTACTTCCTTGCCAATGCTGCCCACCGGCTGGTTACGGAAGTGTCGATGGATTGCGTCAGCTATTGCCTCGCGCTCGGTGCCGGTTCTAGCGTCACGCTCTCGTCTCGGAAGCAAGGAGTTCCACGCCATGCGTTCCTGGATCCACCACACCAAGGGCCGCCACGTGCGTCAGGCTCGCGTCGGTCTCGGCGACCTGCGCGAAGAGCACATCAGCCGCCAGGGCTTCGCGGGCCCCGTCGCGATGATCTATCGCGAGCGCGGGCCCAATGAGGTCGTGCGCGTCGAAGGCACGCTGTATCCACGCCGTGTCGCGGATACAGCCCGCGTCGAGCCCTCCGACATGACCGATCCGCGTGGCATGCCGGAGGTGATGCTGTCGAACGCCGATGTCAGCGTTGCCGTCAGCCGGCGCACCGCGGCGATGCCGTACGCTTACCGCAACACCGATGGCGATCTGCTGTACTTCGTGCACCAAGGCACCGGCCGGTTCGCGACCGAGTTCGGGCCGCTCGCCTATGAACCGGGCGACTACGTGCTGATCCCCAAGGGAATCACCTTCAGCGTCATGCCGGATGCCGGGGACAGCCACATGCTGGTGGTGGAGTCCCCTGCCCCGCTGTCACTCACCGAACATCAGCAAGTCGGTCGCCACATGCCGGTCGATCCCACAGTGCTGGTTCTGCCGGAATTGCACGACCAGCGCTGGCCGCAACGCGACGAATGGGAGCTGCGGGTCAAGCACGGCGGCGCGCACAGCTCCATCTTCTATCGCAACAACCCTTTGGCGTCGGTCGGCTGGAAGGGCGACCTGTTCCCCTACAAGCTGAACATCCGCGACATCATCCCGATCAGCTCCGATCGCATCCATATCGCGCCGTCGGCCTGGTGCACGTTTCAGGCGACGGGCTTCGTGGTGATCAGCTTCGTGCCGCAGATCGCGGTCGCCGATCTGAATGCCGAGGAGCTGCCGTCATATCACCGCAACGTCGACAACGACGAGAGCGTTTTCGTGCATCACGATCAATCGGGTAGTCGCAAGCCGGGCATGCTCTCGCACACGCCGCAGGGCATCCTGCACGGCGCCGACGAAGCAACCCGCGCCGCATTCCAGAAGCGGCGCACGCCGGGAATGCGGCGAACACTCTGCGGGGTCAGCGTCGATACCGACCGGCGGCTGATGGTGTCAGCGGTGTATGAGCGCCTGACGCAGTAGCGCCGTTAGTCCTTGTAGTCCGGCTCCCGTTTGTCGAGCATCCGCTTCAGCGCATCGAAGTGCCACTGGTACGGCGGCCGGCCGCCGTACCCTTCGCCCTTGCGATAGGCCGCGAACGTCGCCTCGATCACATCGTCCGGCAGGAACCTCAACGGCCGCCCGCTCGACATGGCGAGAATCTGCACCTGCGCCACGCGCTCGGTGTAGTAGAGCAGATCATACGCCTCGGCGACCGACTTGCCTACCGTGGCAACGCCGTGGTTCGCCATCATCAGCACCTTCTTGTCGCCGATCACGCCGGCCAACCTTTCGCCCTCTTCCGGATCGATCGCCGGTCCGGCGTAGGTGTTGTCGTAGCCGGTCAGCATCATTATGCCGAGTTCGGTCTGGCCGATCGGCAGGATGCGCTGGTCCTCCAGCCGCGTCAGCGCACTGGCGTACGGCATGTGCGTGTGGAACACGGCGGCACCGTCGGGCAGCAGCCGGTGCATCGGTGCGTGGATGCAGTAGGCCGAGCGCTCGATCTCACCCTCACCGGCCAGCAGCGTTCCGTCGTAGCCAACCTCCATGAAGCAGCTCGCGGTCACCTCCGACCAGTGCAGCCCGAACGGGATCTGATAGTAGCGATCGCTGCGGCCGGGCACGCGCAGCGTCAGGTGATTGAAGATGCCCTCCTGGAAGTCGTGCATCACCGCCAGGCGATGCGCCGCCGCCAGATCCACCCGCGCCTGCCACTGCGTCGCGGCCACGTCGGTGTCCACATTCCGTTCGATAGATTCCAAAGGCATCGATCTTTTCTCCTGCTGGCGGTGCTGCAACGCAGCATAAGGGCGCGTTAAGCCTTTGTCATCCTTGCCACCGCAGCTTGCATTACCTCAGAATTCCGTTATGCCGCCGCCCGACAGTAGTACCGATGGGGAGGTGCGCGGTGAGCGGCGATGGCCAACCCGTGCTGATCGAGATCGCCGGACTGACCAAACGTTTCGGCAGCTTCACTGCGGTCGACAACGTCACGTTTAACGTGTCGCGTGGCGAGGTACTGGGCTTTCTAGGGCCCAACGGCGCGGGCAAGTCCACCACTATGCGCATGCTGGCGGGGTTCATGATCCCGACCGCTGGGACCGCGCGCATCTGCGGCCACGACGTGCAGAGCGACGGCGTGGCGGCGCGGCGCGTCCTGGGCTTCCTGCCGGAAGGCGCGCCGACCTATCCCGAGATGACGGTCGCCGGATTTCTGACGTTCTGCGCCAAGGTGCGCGGCTTCGTCGGCAAGGACCTGACGCAGCGCTTCGAGCATGCCGTGGAGCTCACCCGGCTCGGCGGCGTGTTGTTGCAGCCGGTGGAGACGCTGTCGAAAGGCTTCAAGCGCCGCGTCGGTCTGGCGCAGGCGCTGCTGCACGATCCACCAGTATTGGTGCTGGACGAACCGACCGATGGCCTGGACCCGAACCAGAAGCACGAGGCGCGCAGCCTGATCGCACAGATGGCACCGCAGAAGGCGATCGTGATTTCGACGCATATACTTGAGGAGGTCGACGCGGTGTGCACGCGTGCGATCATTATCGCGGCGGGGCGTGTGGTGGCGGATGCAACGCCGGCGGAGCTGCAGAGCAAGCATCCATCGGGCAAGCTGGATGACGTCTTCCGGCAATTGACGATGGAGGCCGCGTGACGCGCCCCCTCCCCCCAACCTCCTCCCGCAAGGGGAGGGGGAGGACGAATTACACCCTTCAGGAGGGGTAGAGCGTGCGCAACGTCTTCATCATCGCGGGACGCGAACTTGGCGGCTACTTCGCAACGCCCGTCGCATCGGTATTCATCGTGATCTTCCTCGTCCTGCAAGGCGCACTCACATTCAACCTCGGCGGCTTCTTCGATCGCGGACAGGCCGACCTGAACCCGTTCTTCACCTTCATCCCATGGGTATTCCTGCTGCTGGTCCCTGCGATCACCATGCGCCTCTGGGCCGAGGAGCGCCGGCTCGGCACCATCGAGCTGCTGCTGACCTTGCCGATCACGCAGACCGAGGCCGTGCTCGGGAAATTCCTCGCCGCATGGGCGTTCTGCGCCATCGCGCTGATCCTGACCTTTCCGTTTATCATCACGGTCAACATCCTTGGCCAACCGGACAACGGCGTGATCGCATCGGGCTATGTCGGCGCATTACTGGTCGCCGGCGCATTTCTCTCGGTTGGCGCTGCACTCTCGGCGCTGACCAAGAACCAGGTGATCGCCTTCGTCCTCGGCGTCGCGGTCTGCTTCGTGTTCGCCGTCGCATCCTACCCGGTGGTCACCGATTTTCTGTCACGCAACACGCCGGCGCTAGCCGAAATCGCGCGGCGCATCGCGGTGATCGACCGCTTTCAGGATTTCACCCGCGGCGTGGTCAGCCTGCGCGACCTCATCTTCTTCGCCACCTTCATCGCCTTCTGGCTGTTCCTCAATGCCGTGATCGTCGAACAGCGGAAGGCGGATTGACGTCATGCGCCGCCGCATCTGGTTCTCCATCATCGGTGTGATCGCCGTCGCCGCGATTGCAATCGGCATCAATATGTTCGCCGACGCACGACTGGCGAACCTGCACGTCGATCTGACTCGCGGCCACATCTACACGCTGTCCGACGGCACGCGGAAGATTCTGGCCGACCTCAAGGAACCGATCACGCTGCGCCTGTTCTACTCGCGCCGCCTCGGCAGCACCGTGCCGGTGTACGGCGCCTACGCCGACCACGTGCGCGAGATGCTGGGCGAATACGCCGCGGTCTCCGGCGGCAAGGTGCGCCTGGAGTTCTACGATCCCGAACCGTTCAGCGATACCGAGGACCGCGCGCTGTCATACGGCCTTCAGGGCGTGCCGCTCGATCAGGGCGGCGTGCAGGTCTACTTCGGCCTGGCCGGCAGCAACCTGGAAGACGATGAACGGACCATCGCCTTCTTCCAGCCGGAGCGCGAGCGCTTCCTGGAATACGATCTGACAAAGCTGATCTACGACCTGTCGAACCCGAAGCGACCGGTGATCGGAGTGATGTCGTCGCTGCCGCTGGACGGCGATCCGCGCGCGATGATGATGGCGATGCGCGGCCAGCCCGCCGCGGGCGGTCAGCCCTATGCCTCGACGACGCTGCTGCGGCAGACCAACCAGGTGAAGACCGTCGCCACCGACGCGCAGCTGATCGATCCCGACATCCAGGTGCTGCTGGTCGCCGAGGCGCAGAACCTGTCGGACGCCACGCTGTATGCGATCGACCAATTCGTCATGCGCGGCGGCCGGCTGATGGTGATGGTCGATCCCTGGAGCGAGGCGATGGCCGCCACTCCCTCGCCCACCGGCATGCCGCCGTCCGATACCAGCTCGAATTTGAAGAAACTGTTCGACGCCTGGGGCATCGAGTTCGATCCCACCAAGGTGGTCGGCGATCTCACCGGGGCGTGGCGCGTGCGCGCCAATGCAAATGACGAAGTGCAGGCGGTGAACTATGTCGCCTGGTTCAACATCCGTGACGGCATCAATCACAATGACCCCGCGACCGCTGACCTCCAGCAGGTCACGGTCGCGTCTGCCGGTTCGATCAGCAAGGCACCGAACTCCTCGATCGACTTCACGCCGCTGCTGACCAGCAGCCCTCGATCGGGTGAGATACCGGTGGATGAGGTCAAGATGCCGGATCCCGCCAAGGTACTGGCGGACTTCAAGCCGTCGGGCGGCCCGCGCGTGATCGCGGCCCGTATCCACGGCGTCTTGAAATCCGCGTTCACCGGACCACCGGAACTGGCGAAAGACCAGAAGCGGCCTGAGAACTTCCCTGCCCACAAGGCGCAGACCGATGGTCCCGCCAATCTCGTCGTGGTTTCCGACAGCGACATCCTGGCCGACCGGTTCTGGGTGCGGGTCTCCGACTTCTTCGGCCAGCAGACAGCGATGCCGTTCAGCGACAACGGTCCCTTCGTCGCCAACCTGATCGGCACGCTCGCCGGTGGCGACGCCCTGATCGGATTGCGCTCGCGTGGCGACAGCAACCATCCGTTCATCCTGATCAACCAGATGCAGGGCGAGGCGGAAGCCAGGTTCCGCCAGACCGAGCAGACGCTCCAGAAGCATCTGGACGACACAGAGAAGCAGTTGAGCACGCTGCGCCAAGGGCCCACTGGCACCGATCAGGCCAACGCGCAGGCGGTGATCACGCCGGAGCAGCGCACCGCCATCGACGCCGCGCGCAAGGACATCGTCGATACGCGACAGCAGTTGCGTGCTGTGCAGTACGATCTGAACCGTGACATCTCGCGGGTCGAGACCGAGCTTCGCGTGTTCAACATCGTGCTCGTACCGGCGGTGCTGGTGATCGTGGCGATCGTGCTCGGTGTCATGCGCAGCCGCCGCCGCGCGAGGGCAAGGGCATGAGACCCCGCACCCTCCTTGCACTCGTCGCCATCGGGATCGTCGCCATTGTCGGCGGTTGGTATTTTGGCACCGCCCAGCAGCCTGGCGAGCAACGGGCCTACAACCAAGGCCGGCTCATGTTCCCCGGTCTCGCGCAGAAGCTGCAGGATGCCGCGCGGGTCGAGATCAGTCATCAGGGCAAGACCACCGCCATCGTGAAGCACGGCGACACATGGGGTCTCGAGGACCGCGGTGGCTATGCGGTCCAGGCGAGCAAACTGCGTGGCATGCTGACCGCGCTCACCGAGTTGCGGCTGGTCGAACAGCGCACCGCCGATCCCGAGCAGTTCAGTCGCCTCGGTCTCGAAGACCCGAACGGCAAGACCGCCAATTCGAACCTGCTGCGCGTGCTCGACGCGTCAGGCAGGCCGATCGTCGCGCTGATCGTCGGCCATCGTCGCGTGCGGACGCAGGGAAATGTGCCGGAGCAGGTCTATGTGCGTCGGCCTGACGATAACCAGACCTGGCTCGCGGAGGGCAGCCTGCAGGTCGACGCTGATCCGCAGCTCTGGCTTGAGCGCGACATCATGAATATCGACCACGGACGCATCGCCAGTGTTGCAGTGACCCACGGCGATGAGAAGATCGACATGGTGCTCGACGGCCAGAAGCTGGTGTTGAAGACGCCGGCGGATCATCCCCCGGTCGATGACTACAAACTCGATGACGTCGATCGAGGGCTGGAGCTGCTGACATTCCAGGACGTGCAGACCGACAAGCAGCCGGTCGGCGACAAGATCGGCCAATCGGTGTACACCACAAACGACGGGCTGGCGGTGACGGCGACGGTGTTCAAGGACGACAAGGACATCTGGGCGCGCTTCGCCGCCACCGGAAGCGACAAGACCAAGGACGAGGCGGACAAATTGAACGCACGGCTGGCTGGGTGGACCTATCAGCTCGGGGCCTGGAAGCAGAAGGCGCTGGTGCCGTCGCTCGATGACCTGAAGGCGCCGCCGCCGGAGAAGCCCGCCGCCAACCCGCCTGCCGAAGCACCCAAGCAGTGAGCGATCGCGAATATCCCGCCCGGCCGATCGTCGGGATCGGGATCGTGGTCATCAAGGATGACACCGTTCTGCTGGTTCGCCGCGGTAAGCCGCCCAATGTCGGCGCGTGGACACTGCCAGGCGGTGCACAGGAGCTTGGCGAGACGGCCGAGGAGGCCGCGCGCCGCGAATTGCTGGAGGAGACGGGCCTCGAAGTGGATTCGCTGCACTTCGCCGCCACGGTGGACAATATCCGCCGCGACGCATCAGGACGCGTGCGCTTCCACTACACGATCATCGACTTCGCGACCCGCTGGGCTGCCGGCGAGCCGGTCGCCGCGACCGATGTCACCGAGGCAGCGTGGGCTAAGCTGGATGATCTGGAGGCGTACAACTTGTGGAGTGAAGCCCACAGAGTGATCGCGATCGCGCGAAGATTGGTGGGATAATCGCTGCGACAGCGTCACCACTCCTCAACACTGTGATTCACTTGCCCGCAGCCAAGCGCGATGGCTTTCGAGTTGCCGCACCAACAGGCATTCAGGAACGTCACACAGAATGTCATCCGCCGAGGGCCTCGAAACGATGCGCGACCCCATCAAGCGAGTCCGCCGTACAAGCGATGGTGCACTCCGCGCGATGGTGGGCATGGGCACCGCGATACTCGTGGTAGCTGCTTTGGGGATTGCCCAGCCCGTCTTCGCGCCACTGACTTTCGCGCTGTTCATCATCGCGATCGTCTGGCCGTTGCAGGCACGGCTGCAGGCGCTGCTTCCGAAGCTCGTTGCTCTCGCGATCAGCGTGCTCGCGACCATCGTGGTCATCGGCGCATTCGCCTGGACGATCACCTGGGCCTTCAGCAGGGTCGGTCGCTACATCGTCACCGACGCTGCCCGGTTCCAGCTTCTCTACAACCAGATGGCCGATTGGCTCGCAGGGCATGGCATCGTGGTCGAGAGCCTCTGGGCCGAGCATTTCAACGTCGGCTGGGTGCTCCGAGCCTTCCAGGAGATCACCACGAGGATAAACGGCACGCTGAGCTTCTCGCTCATTGTACTGATCTACGTCATTTTGGGCCTCATGGAAGTGGACGACGCGGCCCGCAGGCTTCGCGGCATGAAGAACCAGGAGGCCGGACGGGTAATGCTGACCGGGGGCTCCCTGACCGCCGCGAAATTCCGGCGCTACCTTCTGGTCCGCACCCTGATGAGCGTCGTGACGGGTTTCCTGGTGTGGGGTTTCATCTCGCTTTGCGGACTTCCGCTCGCGCAAGAATGGGGCGTGATCGCCTTCGCACTCAACTACATTCCGTTCATCGGCCCATTGGTCGCAACGGTTCTGCCGACACTCTTTGCCATCGCGCAATTCGAAGCCTGGCAGAATGCGATCCTGGTCTTCGGATGTCTGAACCTGATTCAGTTCCTGGTCGGCAGCTACCTCGAGCCACGGATCGCCGGCAGCGTTCTTTCGATGTCGCCGTTCATGGTGCTGTTCGCCGTGTTCTTCTGGACCTTCCTGTGGGGCATCGCCGGCGCGTTCATCGGCGTTCCCATTGTTATCGCAGTCCTGACCATCTGCGAACAGAATGCGTCGAGTCGTTGGGTTGCGGAGGTGTTCGGAGCGCCCGCTGCCGCGCGGGACTGACGAGCGCCTTGCAGGAGACACCGATGACACCGATCCTCGATCCGCGAAACGGCGACATCGAGGACGATGCTTCCAGCACCAAGAAGCGATCGATGCTCTCGCTGGCGGGTAGCCTGCTCGCGGAGATCAGCCTTCCGAAGCTCGCAATCGCCTGGATGCTGCTGATCGGCTTTCCCGGCCTTCTGCTCGGCGCTGCGCCGCTTCTGGTGTCGATCTGGATCGCCGCGGTCTGGTCCCATGCCGCGAACATCTTTTACGAGATTCTGCCGGTGCTGTTGCTTCCGCCGCTCATGGCAATTGGCTGGTTCGCGGGCCGACCGCTGCTGCGGCTCGCCGAAAGCAGCTTCTGGTCATTGAATGCACTGGCTGTGCAGCCCGCCTATATCGTGTTTCGCGAGGGCATTCGGCATCTTGCCGAGTCGCTGCTTGCGTCGCGGATGAGCGATGCCCGGCGTGGCTCCATTCGCGCCGGTGCTGCGGCGGCCTCGGGCCTCCTGATCTGCGGGCTCGGCTTCGGCATCATCATCCTGGTGTGGCCCGCGACCCGATGGATCGGCAGCCTGGCGGATCTTACGCCGCTGCACCGGCCAGTGCTCGTAGTGCTGGCGAACAGTGTCGTGCTCGTCTGTGGGTATTTTGCGACGGCGGCGCTGATCTGGGGCGTTGCCGATGCGACCATGGCCCAGCCGCGGGATTTTCACGACTTTTCCGCGGCGACGGCTGGCGACCGGACCTGGCGCGTCGCGCACCTGTCGGACATCCATACGGTCGGCGAGCGCTACGGATTTCGCATCGAGAGCGGAAGGTCTGGCGCACGTGGCAATGAGCGACTCAAGCAGACGCTGGCGCGGTTGAATGAGATCCATGCAGCGCATCCGCTGGATATTATTTTGATAACAGGAGACCTGACCGATGCCGGTCGCTCGGCGGAGTGGGTCGAGTTCTTCGCTGCCTTGGCCGCTTACCCGCGGATTGCCGACCTGGTGATCGCGCTGCCAGGCAACCACGACGTCAATGTGGTGGACCGCGCGAGTCCCGCCCGAATGGACCTGCCGACGAGTCCCATGAAGCGCCTGCGTCAGGTCCGGACGATCTCCGCACTCGGAATGCTGCAAGGTTCGCGGCTCCATGTCGTGGAGAGCAGCGCGGGTAAACTTGGCGACACGTTGGCCGATGCGCTGAAATGGCACGGTGGCGACATGGCCGCCTTCGCCGACAAGGGATCGCTGCGCCTGTCGCGATCCTTGGCCGGACTGTGGGCGACGATCTTTCCGATGGTCATGCCACCTGCCACGGACGATGGGCTCGGTGTCATCGTGCTGAACTCCAACGCCGAGACACATTTCTCGTTTACCAATGCGTTGGGCCTGGTATCTGCCGAACAGGCGCGTGCTCTTGCAGTTGCCATCAGACAATACCCGCGTGCCTGCTGGATCGTCGCTCTGCATCACCACGTCATCGAATATCCCAAGCCAGCAAAGGCATTGTCGGAGCGCATCGGGACGGCACTCATCAACGGCAGCTGGTTCATCCGTCGGTTGCAGGATCTGGCCAACCACGCCGTGATCATGCACGGTCATCGACATATCGATTGGATCGGGGACTGCGGCGGCCTCCTGATTGTTTCCGCCCCTTCCCCCGTCATGGAGCCAATCGATTGTCTGGAGACCTACTTCTACGTCCACACTCTTGCCGTTGGATCGGATGAACGGCTCAAGCTGCTGGCTCCTGAGCGGATCAACGTACGCGGTCAGCCGGTAGCCAACGAAGAATGAATGTGATGCCACTGGTCTTTGTCGACTGCATCAAATCAAGACGTGGATGGCCGGCCTCGCGCCGGCCATGACAACGGGAGGTGCCGCAGCATGCCCTACGGCACGCGGTAGAAGGGATCCGGCAGCAGGAACTTCTTTTCGGCGTGCCCGCCCAGCAGGTCGGAGGGCTGATCGCCCATGTTCTCGACGATGGTGTAGCCCTGCTGCTCGATTTCGGCGCGCACCGGCGCCTTGAAGTCGGCCGCCGAGGCGAAGTGCGCACCATTCGGCACCATGTAGAGCTTCTCATATCCCTTGTAGCCGACGGCCGCGAGGTTGCGTTCGGTCGCGCGGCGCTGATTCTCTGGGCGGCCGGTTATGAAGAACACGGCGACGTCCAGCGCGCATGCCCGCTGGAACAACTGCAATGTCGGTTCAATGGCCGTGTCACGCGCGAGCTGATCCCACGCCGCCCACCCGCAGGGCGCATCAAGCGCAGGATTGCATGGACCGCCGATAGGGCGACCGAAATCGTCCCGCTTGATGACTTCCCAGTTGGACAGGGCCGTCTCGTCGATATCGAGCACAAGTGCCGGCCGTCTGGCCGACGCCGCCCTGGTCCCCAGCCAATCGTTCGCCTGCCCGGCGACCTGTGCGAGACCCCGGGTGTAGTCGCCTGAATCGTAGTACTTCAGAGCGACAGTCTTGGCATCGCCGACATTCGGGGGCTGCGATGCCACGGTGACGAATGATGCCGCCTCGTCAGGCGTCGCGACCTTGTCCGGGGTGGCGACCTTGTCCGCACAGCCCGCGATCGCGAGCAGCAACAGACCAGCAGCTAACCCCCTGTCCACGCGGCGCGCCGTCAGCGACACCCTCATGGCGTTGCCCCCTTCCCTGCCCCGCCCGTAGCTACATGCACACGGCCGCAGCGGCAACGCGCCAACCTGCGGCTAACTGCGTCGATGCGACCGGTGCGTGGTCTTCCTAGTGGACAGTGACAGAGACACGCCGCCGCAGATCAGCCCGAGCCCAGCCGGCACCAGCCAGGCCGGACGCAGCATCAGCGGCACGACCAGGTAGTCCCAGAGCCAGGCCGCTAGGTGCGTGCCGATGAAATTGTGCGTGGCATCCATGAGGTCGTGATCGACCATGAACAGCAGCTGCCCGAGCGGAACCTCGGGCGGGCCGAGCATCGCCACGGCGACGGCTCCTACCAGAAACATGGCGGCCGCTACGGCCAGGATTCGTTGGGCAATCACATGAACAGTTTCTCGTTTTTCCGGTCGCTGTAAAGCGATGCGACGAACTCACCATACCCGTTGTAAATCTGCGTAGGCACCATTTCATTGCTGCCCAGCAGACGTTCCTGCGCCTGGCTCCACCGCGGATGCGCGACCGCCGGGTTGACGTTGGCCCAGAAACCATACTCCGCCGGCTGGATCGCCTGCCAGAAGTTCACCGGCTGCTTCTCGGTGAAACTGATCTTCGTCAAGGCCTTGCAGGACTTGAAGCCGTATTTCCACGGCACCGTCAGCCGGATCGGGCCACCGTTCTGGGGGGGTAGCGGCTTGCCATACAGCCCGGTCGAGACGAACGCCAGGTCGTTTGCCGCCTCGTCGATCGCGAGCCCCTCGATGTACGGCCAGGGATAGAACGGAGAGTTCAGCCCTGGCATCGTCTTGTCCTGTGCCGTTTCGAACACGATGTATTTCGCCGACGCCAACGGCTCGGCGATCTTCAGCAACTGGCTGAGCGGGAAGCCGGTCCAGGGCACCGTCATCGCCCAGGCCTCCACGCAGCGGTGGCGGTAGACCCGCTCCTCGAGTTGAACCTGCTTCAGCAGATCATCGATCGCGATGGTGCGTGGCTGCTTGACCTCGCCCTCCAGACTGATCGTCCACGGCCGCTGCTTCAGGACCTGCGCCGCCTCCCACAGGTCCTTGCCGTCGCTGAACTCGTAGTAGTTGTTGTAGGTGGTCGCGTACTTCTCCGGCGTGATGTCGCGGCCAGCGACATATTTGGGATTGCGCTCCGGAGCGGCGGCCGCCAGCACCACCGCACCGGCTCCAGCCAGCGCGGTGCGACGGCCCAGCACCAGGGCCTCCGGCGTCACCAGGCGCTCCGACAATTCCCAGCCGCGGCGTCGCACAATATGCATAGGTCTCTCCATCAAGCCAGATAACTCCCAACTGGGGTCTCGGCGCTGTTTGTCACCTGGACGTGACAGCGCCTCCCAGCCGCATTGTCCGACACGTCAGGATGGGGAACATTACATCCGGTCCGCGCCTTTGGCAGGAGATTTCATGCACCTCGCCCGTTTCCCCCGTGTACGCCTGTTTCCCACCCCTACACCGCTGGAGAAGCTGGCCAATCTCACGCGCCATCTCGGCGGCCCCGAAATCTGGATCAAGCGCGATGACTGCACCGTGGTGGCGACGGGCGGCAACAAGGTGCGCAAGCTGGAGTGGCTCGTAGGCGAAGCTCAGGCGTTGGGCGCCAACCATCTGGTGACCCAGGGCGCCGTCCAGTCCAATCACGTGCGCCAGACCGCCGCGGTGGCGAGGCGTTTCGGCATGAAGTGTTCGGCGCTGCTGGAGCACCGCATCGACACCAACGACCGCGACTATCTGAACAGCGGCAACGTGCTGCTCGACCGGCTGTTCGACACTGCGATCGAGTACCGCCCCGGCGGCACCGACATGAACGCCGCGGCGGCGGCGAAGGGCGAAGCTTTGCGGGCTGCCGGCGAGAAGCCGTACGTAATCCCGGGTGGCGGCTCCAATCAGGTCGGCGCGCTGGGCTACGTTTCCTGCGCACAGGAACTGATGCACCAAGCCGATGAGATGGGGCTGCGCATCGACCGCCTGGTAACCGCGACGGGCAGCGCCGGAACCCAGGCGGGGCTGCTAGTCGGGCTCGAGGGCAGTAATGCCGGTATTCCGGTGCTGGGCATCGGCGTGCGCCTCCCGAAGGACCGACAGGAGGCCAACGTGCATCTCCTAGCGGAGGCCACCGCGGACTATGTCGGCATGCGCGGCGGCATTGCGCGCACCGCGGTGATGGCGAACTGCGACTATGTCGGTCCCGGCTACGGTCAGCCGACACAAGGCATGACCGAGGCGGTGCTCATGTTGGCCCGGCTCGAGGGCGTGCTGCTCGACCCGGTGTATTCCGGCAAGGCGATGGCCGGCCTGATCGACCTGATCCGCAAGGGCGAGATCGGCAAGCGCGAGACCGTGGTGTTCCTGCACACCGGCGGCGCAGTCGGCCTGTTCGGCTATACTGGCGTGTTCGAACAGGCGATGGCCGTGTAGGGAAAACCGCGATGCTGCGTAGCGAGGATCGCATTCTGACGACGCACACCGGCAGCCTGCCGCGTCCGGCGGCGCTGACATCGCTTTATGTGCGCCGCTCGCGTGGCGAGGCCATCGATGCCGCGGAGCTTGACCGAGAGGGCAAGGCGGCGGTGCGGGAGGTGGTGGCGAAGCAGATCGCCGCCGGCGTCGACATTCCCAACAACGGCGAGCAGCAGCGTGAGGCGTTCTTCCTTTATGTGCGCCATCGCATGAGTGGATTCGGCGGCGGCTGGACGCGCAAGGTGTTTGCCGACGTGACGCACTATCCGGCCTTCATGGCGTGGAAGGCCGCGCATGATGCGGTCAACGAGTCGATCAGCAACGTCGGCGGCATACCCGAGGCAGTCGGCGAGGTACGCTACCTGGATCGCGCGCCGGTCGAGGCCGAATGCGCGGACTTCCGCGCGGCACTCGACGCTGTGCAGGGTCGCTACGCCGAGCCGTTCATGACAGCGCCCTCACCCGGCATCATCGCCGCGGCCATGCGCAACGCATGGTACGATACCGAGGACGCGTATCTTGCCGCCCTCGGTCGCGCGCTGCAGGTGGAATACGAAACCATCGTCTCAAACGGCTTCGTGCTGCAGATCGATGCGCCCGATCTCGCCATGGAGCGACACATCTCGTACCAGGACCGGCCGCTCGGCGAATTCGTCGGCTTTGTTGAGCGCGTGGTGGCGGCAATCAACGCGGCGCTCGCCAATGTGCCGCGCGACCGGGTTCGATTACACGCCTGCTGGGGGAATTACGAAGGCCCGCACGACTGCGATGTGGCTCTGCCGGAGGTACTGCCGACGATACGCCAGGCGAAAGTGGGCGGCTTCGTGCTGCCGTTCGCCAACCCCCGCCACGCGCACGAATATCGCTGCCTGAAGGACCTGCCGCTCGACGATGGCCAGGTCATCGTCGCCGGCGTGGTCGATCCGCTGACGAATTTCGTCGAGCACCCCGAGGTGATTGCCGACCGCATAGAACTGGTGGCGCGCGCCGTGGGCGATCCACGCCGCGTCCTCGCCGGCACCGATTGCGGCTTCGATACCTCGGCCGGCCGCGGCCGCGTCGCCGACGACGTTGTATGGGCAAAACTGGCGGCGATGGCGGAAGGCGCGCGCATCGCCACCAAGCGATTGTTCTGACCCCTACCCTCCCCCTCCCCTTGCGGGCGGGGGTTGGGGGAAGGGTGCCGCGCAAGTCCCAGGACGGCCCACCTGCCCCAGCACGCGCGCCATGTTCTTGCCGACCTTCCCAAGCGCCTCATTCCACGTGAACACCCCGAAGCGATCGAACTCCGGTACGATTGCGCCGCCAGGCAGCGCGAATGTCGATCGGCATACCAGCGTGTCGATTGGCGGCATCTCCGTCCGCATCCAGACAAACAGGGCAAGATCCTTGTCACGCAGATACACGTGCACCCCAAGCGGGCGCAGTTCGGCCTCGGTCACCGCAAGGCCGGTCTCCTCCGCCAGTTCGCGCACCGCCGCACCCACCAGCGACTCTCCTGGCTCCGACTGTCCTTTCGGAATGTCCCACCGCGGCGAGCGCGTGGCATGGCCGAGCAACAGACGGTCGCCGTCGGTGACGATGACGCCGCATGAAATGCGCTTCGCCATCAGCAGGGATGCGCGACGAAGCGCGTGGCTGGCGAGACGAACTCGTCCTGCGCCGCCACAGTCAGGATCTCGCGCGAACCGGCTTCGGCCGTCCGGCGCAGCAGGCCATGCACCGCGGACCCCGCCTCCTCCATCGCCCTCACCGCGTTCCCGGTGCTGAGGCGATGGAACAGGAACAGCGCGGCGATCGCGTCGCCGGCGCCGTTCACCGATACCGGCAGGCGCGGCGTCCGCAGCAGGTGGAAGCGTCCCCCTTCCCCCACCAGCAGATCGAGATGATCGCCCGGCGTGTGCTCGGTCTCCAGGCTGGTCAACAGCACGCAGTGCATCCCGTCGGGACGCATCGTCGCAGCCAGGCGCTCGACAGCCTCCTTCGCCACCGCCAGCGTGCCGCAGTCGAGACCCGTCAGCCGCTCCAGTTCGAACCGGTTGGGCGTGGCGATATCCGCCTGCGCCAGTGCATGATCGCGCAGGAATTCCTCGATGCCTTCCCGCACATACACGCCTTCCTCGACATCGCCGATCACCGGATCGCAGCAATAGATCGCGTTGGGGTTCGCTTCGCGCACACGAGCTACGGCGTGCAGGATCGCCTCGCCGATGCCGGCGTCGCCCATGTAGCCGGACAGCACGGCGTCGCAATGCCGCAGCACATCGCGCGCCGCGATGCCGTCCACCAGCTCGCGCACCGCATCGCCGGAGTAGACCTGCCCGGTCCAGTGCCCATACCCGGTGTGGTTCGAGAACTGCACCGTGTTGATCGACCATACCTCGGCACCGAGCCGCTGCAATGGGAACACCGCGCTGGCGTTCCCGACATGGCCGTAGGCGACCCAGGACTGGATGGAGAGGATGTTCATGCCGTTTGTTGTAATTCCGGTCGGGCGGCGGCGCGAGGCCGCTGTCACAGACCGATACAACAGGGCAACCGACCAGCAAAACGGCGGTAGCAGCGTAAGTGCGACGCTTCAAGGAGCTCCTCGCGATGATCCGACGGATCGGCAGCCTGCTAATGCTGGTGCTCTGCCTGACGTCCTTGTCCGGCTGCGTGATCGCGCCGGCGCCGGTCTACGGACGTCCTGGCGGGGCATGGGTGCCGGCCCACTACAATGGCTGGCGCTGGGTGCCGGGCCACTGGGCCTGATCTGCACCTGCCGCTATAACCCCCGACCGAACCGGCCGGGGGATGGACCATGCGACGTTACGGGCGGATTGCGCTTTGCGCGGGGTCGTTGGCGCTGTCATTGCCGGCGACCGCTCAGACGCTGCGGGTCGCGGTGAGCTCGCCGGTGACCAGCATCGATCCGCACTACCACAATCTCGCGCCCAACATCTCGCTCTCCACCCAGATCTTCAACCGGCTGGTTGAGCAGGACGAGCACGCCCGCCTCATCCCGGGTCTCGCGGAGTCCTGGAAGCTGGTGGCTCCCGATACATGGGAGCTCAAGCTGCGCGATGCGAAGTTCCAGAACGGTAATGCATTCGTCGCCGACGATGTGGTCTTCACCATGGAGCGCATTCCCAAAGTGCCCAACAGCCCAAGCAGTTTCGCCGCCTACACCAAGCCGGTGACGAGTACCGAGGTAGTGGATGAACACACCATCCGCCTGCACACCAAGGGTGCATTCCCGCTGCTGCCGACCTATCTTTCGCTGTTCTTCATCATCAATCACAAGATCGACGAGGGGATGACGACCGAGGACTTCAACAGCGGCCAGGCGGCAATCGGCACCGGGCCATTCCGCTTCGTGTCGTTCAGGCCGGGTGACCGCGTCGAGCTGGAGCGCAACGACAGCTACTGGGGACCGAAGCCGGTCTGGCAGAAGGTCAGCTACCGCTTCATGCCGAATGATGCCTCACGCACGGCGGCACTCCTTGCCGGCGATGTCGATTTCATCGACTTCGTGCCCACCGAGGATCTCGAGAAGCTGCGCAAGGATCCGAAGGTGAAGCTGTGGGAGACGCTTGGCCTGCGGCTCATCTTTCTCGGTCTAGATCAATCGCGCGATGGGCCGAGCCCTCATGTGTTCGGACCCAACGGTGAGAAGCTGGACAAGAATCCGCTGAAGGACCGGCGTGTGCGCTTGGCATTGTCGATCGCGATCAATCGCAAGGCGATCGTCGATCGCGTGATGGAGGACGCAGCGGTTCCCACCGGGCAGTACCTGCCGCCGGGCGTGTACAGCTACGACCCCGACATCAAACCGCCGCCGTATGATCCGGAGCAGGCGAAGAAGCTGCTGGCGGAGGCGGGCTATCCCAAGGGTCTCCGCATCGCGCTGCATGGACCGAACGACCGCTACGTGAACGATGCGAAGATCATCCAGGCGGTCGGCCAGATGTGGACGCGCATCGGCGTGCAGACCGAGGTCGATCCGTTGCCGTGGTCGAGCTACGTCGGGCAGGCCAATAAACAGTTGTTCTCGGCGTTTCTGTTCGGCTGGGGCACCGGCACGGCTGAGGCGTCGGATGCGCTGATCGCGCAGAACGCCACGTTCGATCCGGCCAAGGGCTGGGGCGCCGCCAATCGTGGGCGCTATTCCAATCCCGCGCTCGACAAGCTGATCGGAGAGGCGCTGGGTACCGCGGACGACGCGGCGCGGGAGAAGGTTTTGCAGCAGGCGCAGCAGATGGCGTTCGACGATGTCGCGATCATTCCGCTGCACATTCAGAAGAACATCTGGGCGACGCGCGCAGGATTCACCTATGTGCCGACGGTCGGCGAGGATCTGCACCTGGTCGACGTGAAGCCGGTCAAGTGAACCAGCCAATCTGCCTCCCCCTCCCCTTGCGGGAGGGGGCTGGGGAAAGGGGGCAGCGGGCGCTCCACTTCCCCCTCCCTCCAACCCCCTCCCGCAAGGGGAAGGGGAGGATGGTGCCGTGACGATTTCTCGCTGTTCATGGGCCGAAGGTGCCGATGCCGCGATGCTCGACTATCACGACCGCGAGTGGGGCGTGCCGCATCACGACGACAGCGCGCTGTTCGAGCTGCTGACGCTCGAAGGCGCTCAGGCCGGGCTCTCCTGGCGGACAATCCTCGCACGACGCGAAGAATATCGGCGTGCCTACCACGGCTTCGACATCAAGCGCGTCGCCGGCATGCGCGACCCCACGTTGGAAAAGCTGCTGACATCGTCTGGCATCGTTCGTAACCGGCTGAAGGTCCATTCGGTGCGCGACAACGCCCGCGTCGCGCTCGATGTGATCGCCGAACATGGCAGCCTCGACGCTTATCTCTGGTCCTTCGTCGGCAGCAAGCCACTGGTGAATTGCTGGCAGGAGAGCAAGCAGGTGCCGGCCACCACCGCCTTGTCTGATCAGATGAGCAAGGCGCTGGCCAAACGGGGCTTCCGCTTTGTCGGCTCGACCATATGCTATGCCTTCATGCAGGCGACCGGGATGGTGAATGACCACTTGGTTTCCTGCTTCAGACACGAGGAGTCCGGTCATGCAGAACACTGAAGAAATCTGGCGTCTGGTCGATGCCAGGAAGGACGACTTCGAGGCGCTCAGCGATCGCGTCTGGGGCATGCCGGAACTCTGTTATAGCGAATTCCGTTCCTGCGCCGAGCACACCGCGATGCTGGAGCAGCACGGGTTTCGCGTGACAAGGGACGTCGCCGGCATTCCCACGGCAGTGATGGGGGAATCAGGCGAAGGCGGTCCGGTGATCGCCATCCTCGGCGAATACGACGCACTCCCCGGCCTCAGCCAGGAAGCCGGCGTGGCCGAACCAAAGCCGCTGCCGGGTGATGGCTATGGACACGGCTGCGGTCACAACCTGCTGGGGTCCGCGTCGATGCTGGCAGCCGCGGCGGTAAAGGACTATCTGGCGACGCACGGCATCAAGGGTCGCGTGCGCTACTACGGCTGTCCCGCTGAAGAAGGTGGCGCTGCGAAGGGCTTCATGGCGCGCGCCGGTGCGTTCAGCGATGTGGACGTCGCGATCTCCTGGCACCCCGCGGCGTTCGCAGGCGTGACCGAGGCGGTGTCGCTCGCCAACACGCGCATCGACTTCACATTCCATGGCCGCGCGTCGCATGCCGCCGCCGCGCCGCATCTCGGGCGCAGCGCGCTCGATGCAGTGGAGCTGATGAATGTCGGCGTGAACTACATGCGCGAGCACATGCCATCCGATGCGCGTGTGCACTACGCGCTGCTGGACGCGGGCGGCATCGCGCCCAACGTCGTGCAGGCGCGCGCTAAGGTGCGTTACCTGATCCGTGCCCGCGACCTGCCCGAGCTGACGCGACTTATCGAGCGCGTGCGCAAGATCGCCGACGGAGCCGCGCTGATGACTGAGACGCGGGTGGAATTGCAGGTGGTCAGCGCGGTGTCCAACCTGCTGGCGAACACGCCACTGGAACGCGCGATGCACGACAATCTCCAGCGCCTCGGGCCGCCGCCGTTCGACGATGCGGACCGCGCATTCGCAGCCAAGATCCAGGCGACACTGACCGATGAGGATATCGAGGCAGCGTATCGCCGCGTCGGGCTGCCGACGCAGCACGATGTGCCGCTGTGCGACCAGATCGTCCCGCTGGATGCAAAGAGCGCGCCGATGATGGGTTCGACCGATGTCGGCGACGTGAGCTGGGTGGTGCCGACGGTGCAGGCTCGCGGCGCCACCTACGCGATCGGCACGCCAGGCCATTCGTGGCAACTCACCGCACAGGGCAAAATGCCGACCGCACACAAAGGACTGGTGCACGTGGCGAAGGTGATGGCCGGCACCGCCGTCGATGTGATCCAGGACGAGGTGCTCCTGGCACGCGCGAAGGCGGATCATCAGGCGCGCATCAGCCGCAATCCGTACGTTTGCCCGCTGCCCGACGATCTGGAGCCGCCTATCAAGATGTCGGCGTGACTGACCCGTCATTGCGAGTTCCACACCCGCCTGGCGGCGGACCCGCGCTGGATGAGACCGGTATTCGTCATGGCCGGCGAAGGCCAGCCATCCACGCCTTCCCTTGATGCGCGCGGCACAGTCTGCTCGTGGCTTCTTGATAGCTGATCAACTCAATCTCCATCGAGTGCGTTACTTGGTGGAGCTTGCTTTGTTGCTTCGCTTCTCGCAATGACAGGGTGTTCGGGTTCGCGTGTTTAGGCGTTCGGCGCCAGATCCAACCACGACCGGATCGCGCGTCAATTTCCGCCGCCGCTTTCGGCGGTGAAGCCGATGTCGATCACTACCGCCCGGTCGGCGTTCTTCGCCACCCAGACGAAATAGTCCATCGGCATCGGGTCGTCGTGCGATAGCCGCCGATGAATTGCTCGGCCCGCCGCGCCTCACGCGTGGCGTAGCGAATTGCGAAGACCTCGTACTCCGCCGACATCAGGCATCCTCCGGCGCCGGCGCGATCGCCGGCCTCACATGACGATCGAATAGCTCCACCGATTGCAGCGCCTCGTCGCACGTGATGTCACCGAATGCGAAGCGGCAGAGCAGGTAGTTCAGCCCACCGTCATCGATCGACGTCTGCACGAACTCGCGCACATGCTCCGGTGTCCCGGCGACCGCGCGGCCTTGCGCCTCCGCTTCCTCGAACCGCTCAGGGAACAGTGCATTGGGATTAGGCAACTGCATATTGTGCTTGCGCCAGAGCACCAGGAAGCTGTCGCGCCACTTACGGTAGCCGCGCTGCGCGATCTCCAGTGCCTCCTTGCGAGTCTCGGCAATCACGATGTGGCGGCTGACGCCCATCAGCGGCATCTCGTCCGCCGGGTTGCCCAGCGCCGCCCACTCGGCGCGGTAGCGGTCGGTGATCGCACGCATCCCCTTGCCGCCGAGATTGGCGACGACGTTGACCCGGCGCTCCGCCGCCCACGGCACGCCGTCCGGTCGGCCGATACCATACCAAAGTGGCGGATGCGGCTGCTGCAGCGGCGTCAGCTCCATCGGCACATTGGCGTAGCGGTAGTATTTCCCCTCGAAGCTCAGTTCCTTGTTGGTCATGCCACGCAGAATCACTTCAAGCGCCTCGGCGTACATCGCCGGCGCGGTGTCCGGATCGATGCCGAAGTATCGCAGCTCGATCGGCGAAATCCCACGCCCTACCCCGAGCAGAAAGCGTCCGCCGCTCATCTGATCGAGCATGCAGATCTCTTCCAACAGCTTCAGCGGATGGTAGAGCGGCAGCAGATATACCAGCGGCCCAAAGCGCAACCGCTTCGTGCGCTCTGCCACCGCGGCCAACCAGACACCGGGCGACGGCGCGACGCCGAGCGGCGTCGCATGATGTTCAGCGACGTGATAGCCGTAGAAACCGGCGCGGTCGTACGCCTCCACCAACCGCAGTCGATCTGCATAGAATTGGTCGAGCGACACCGGTCCACGATCCATGTGGTCGAACACGCCGAACTGCATCGAACAGACCTCCTTGGGGTTCACCGTCGAGCCTGCCGCATGCGGTTGGTACGGTCGAGTCCAAGAGGTTTGGACTGGCAGCAGCACGACGCGATCACCATTCCTGGCTCTGTCAGCGATGGAGGCCGACATGCAGCCACGAATCGATACCGCACGCGTCAGCCAGGATGCCTACAAGGCCATGCTGGGCCTGCAATCCTACGTCAATTCGAGCGATCTGGAACCACAGTTGAAAGAACTGGTGAAGATCCGCACCTCGCAGATCAACGGCTGCGCGTTCTGCCTGCACATGCACACGCGCGACGCACGCAAGGCCGGCAAGTCACAGGAGCGCCTCGATCTGATCGGTGCATGGCGTGAGGCGCCCGTATTCTCGCCACGTGAGCGCGCCGCGCTGGCATGGACCGAGTCGGTCACCCGCGTCGCCGATACCCACGTACCGGACGACGTCTACGAAACGGCGCGAGCCGAGTTCAGCGAGCGCGAGTTGGTCGATCTCACGATGGCGGTGGTGGCGATCAACGGCTGGAACCGGTTGATGGTCGCGTTCCGGGTTCCACCCGCCGTATTGCGCAACGCCTGAGCCGGCTCAGTGCCGCGGCTCTGACGCCATCTGCCGCAAGGCGACGCCGTCGCAGATCGTAATGCGACCGGGCTCGACGGTGACGGTGCCCTCGCGGCGCAGATGCGCCAGTAGCCGGCACACCGTCTCGATCGTCAGCCCGAGATGATCGGCGATGTCGGTGCGGCTCATCGGCAGGTCCAGCACCTGCGGGCGCGTTTCGGGCAGGCGCTCCGCCATCTCCAGCAGAAATGTGGCGATCCGCTCGGTCGCGGTCTTCCGTCCGAGCAGCACCAGGCGCGTATAGGCCATGCGCAGGCTGATCGAGGTCAGATCGCGTAGCCGGCGCGTCAGCGCCACGTTGCTCTCGGCCAGCGCATCCACCATCCGGCGCGGATAGCGCCGCAACACGACGTCCGACACCGCCTCGGCCGAAAAGTCGTAGGTCTCCAGCGCATCGAAGCCCAGCAGGTCGCCACCCAACAGGAACTCGCCGATCTGGCGCCGGCCGTCCTCCATCAACCTGACCATCCGAACGCAGCCGCTCAGGATGCGGTAGCAGTAATCCGCCCGAACCCCCTGACCATGAATTTCCCGGTCATGCATCACGGTGACCGTGGTGCCGAACTGCTCCAGCAGATCGAGCGCATCGCGTGGCGCCGGCTGCAGCCGCGGCCGAATGGCGGCATTCCGGGCACTCGCATCGCCAAAGCGCTGTTCCGTCCGCTGCATTGTCGCCTGCATCCGTCTCTCCATCGCCCGCTAAGTGTTTTCGCTGGCTCCGGGTGTATCGGCGGCTCACGAGGCGCGAAATTCGGAAACGGACGTACGGAATGCTACGTATCACCTCCGGAATGCGCTGGCAGGAGTCGCCTGATGGCTGAGGCACCTCTGGTCCATATAGTAGACGACGATGCGTCCGTGCGGGATTCATTGATGGTTCTCCTGGAGTCGGCGGGATACGCGGTGCGTGCCTACGATTCAGCCGTGGCCTTCCTGCAGGCGGCTTCCGATCGCACGGCCGGCTGCGTGCTGACCGACGTGCAAATGCCGGAACTCAATGGCCTGGAATTGCAGCGTCGCATGAGTGAGCAGGGCATCCGCCTGCCGGTGATCGTGATGACCGGCCATGGCGATGTGCCGATCGCGGTGGAGGCCATGAAGGCCGGCGCCGCGGACTTCCTCGAAAAGCCGTTTGGCGACGAGCAGTTGCTGACAGCGGTCAGCGGCGCCGTCGCGATCAACCGACGGGTGCGCGACGAGGCCGCGGCCGTGGCCGACACCATGAGGCGCCTTGCCACGCTCACCCCGCGCGAGCGCGAAGTACTGGGCCACCTGGTGGCCGGTCAGCCGAACAAGACGATCGCGTACGATCTCGGCTCCAGCCCACGTACTGTCGAAGTGCACCGGGCGCGCGTCATGGAGAAGATGGGTGCCCGCAGCCTGCCGGAGCTGGTGCGCATGACGATCGCGGCGGAACACGCAAAAGCGTCGGGCCGTTGACCTAGGTCAAGGCGGGCTATTCCGGATTCGACGACATTGCATCCATGCTGACCCACAACATCTGCGCGACGGGCGCGGGAGCAAACAGGATGCAAAGCGGTTCGCGCCGGCTGGTAGCCGTGGTCGACGATGACGACGCGGTACGCGATTCGCTCCGGTTCCTGTTGGAGATCGCCGGCCACTCCGTCGCCACCTACGGTTCGGCCGCCCAATTTCTCCTCGACGCGCCAGTCGACCAGCTCTCGTGCCTGGTGGTGGACCAGCACATGCCCGACCAGACAGGCCTGCAACTGGTGGCCCGTCTGCGCAGCCGGGGCATAACCCTGCCGGTAGCCTTGATCACCGGTTCACCGTCCCCCGACATGATTCGGTTGGCACGTGACCTCGACGTCGCGGAGGTGCTGGAAAAGCCGCTGGACGATGAGGTGCTGCTGGATTTCATAGAGCGCGCCAGCGACTGATTGTTACAGACTTCGCGGCAGACCACTTGCCCGCTGGTGCGGCGTCGCTACACTTCACCGTTCCATGAAGGAATCGGACGTCCCGCCCCAGTCCGACCCGGTCGCCAGCGAGTCGGCACTGCTGCGCTCGATCCTGGAAACCGTACCGGACGCGATGATCGTGATCGACGAGCTCGCGACGGTGCAGTTCTTCAGCTCGGCAGCGGAGCGCCTGTTCGGCTACACCGCGAATGAGGTGCGTGGCCAGAACGTCAGGATGCTCATGCCGCCGCCATACCGCGAGCAGCACGACGGCTACCTCACCCGCTACCGTCGCACAGGCGAGCGGCGCATCATTGGCATTGGTCGTGTGGTCGTTGGGCGGCGCAAGGACGGAAGCACCTTCCCGATGGAGCTGTCGGTCGGCGAGGCGAGCCAGACGGGTCAGCGGCTGTTCACCGGTTTCATCCGCGACCTCACCGAGCGACAGCAGACAGAGCGGCGGCTGCATGAACTGCAGGACGGGCTGTTGCACGTTTCACGGGTGCGGTCGATGGGACAGATGGCGGCCGCACTGGCGCATGAGCTGAACCAGCCGCTGACCGCCACCGCCAACTATGTCCGCGCGGCGGTGCGGCTGCTTGCGTTGCCCGAGCCCGATCTCGAACGCATCCGTGAGGCGATGAACCATGCGGTGGAGCAAACGCTGCGTAGCGGCGAGATCATCCGTCGGCTGCGCAGCTTCGTCACACGCGGCGAGGTGGCGCGCCAGCCGGAAAGCATTGCACAGCTGATCGAGGAGGCGAGCGCCCTGGCGCTGATCGGTGCCAAGGAGCGCGGCGTCAAGGTGTTGATCAGCATGGACCCGAACCTCCCGGCGGCGTCAGTGGACCGCGTGCAGATCCAACAAGTGCTGCTGAACCTGATCCGCAACGCCCTGGAGGCGATGGTGAGCTGTGAGGTCCGCGAACTCGCGATAACCGCGTCAGTGCGTGAGGATCATGTTCTGGTAAGCGTGACCGATAGCGGCAGCGGGATTTCACCCGAGATCGAGGCCAGGCTATTTCAGCCTTTCGTCACGACAAAGGCTGAAGGCATGGGAATCGGCCTGTCCGTGTGCCGTACCATAGTCGAGGCGCACGGTGGAGTGCTGTGGAGGGAGCGAAATTCCGGCGGCGGCAGCGCATTTCATTTCACCGTGCCAATCGGTTGATCTGGCGGACTTCTCACGCCGAGCCGCTTGCCGGTGTGGCGGCGATCGATGGACTTTGCGACGCTCGCTCGACCGGGCGGGAGGCAAGTCGCCGCCGCACATGGTGCACACCTGGGCCGCCGGTCAGCGGCTGCTAGGGGATCACGCCGGTGCTGAAACTGCTGGAGATGCTGTCGCTGAAAGGCTGAATCGTGACCGCGGACGGGCCGAACTGCCAACGGGCGATTGACGCCGGGTCGTCGGCCCGGCAACGGTGCCGCAATGCAAATAGCAGCGATCCTGGTGGCAGCTGGCTCCGGCAGCCGGTTCGGCGCCGAGATGCCAAAGCAGTTCGTGCCTGTGGCGGGCAAGCCGATGATCCGCCATGCCGCCGAGACTTTGGCCGCACACGTGGCGCTGCTGCAACCGGTCGGTGATGCCGTGGCGATTGATGCGGCGCTCACCGGCCTGCGACACCAACCAACGGTTCCGGGTGGCACGACGCGGCAGGACAGCGTTCGGGCCGGACTGGAGGCTTTGGCGACGGCGGCGCCTGACGTCGTCCTCGTTCACGACGCAGCACGACCGCTGATCCCCGTAGGGACGATCCCGGCCCTGCTGGCCGCGCTCGAGCGCGCCGCCGGAGCGATCCCCGCCGTCCCGGTTGCCGATACCCTGAAGCTCGTGACGGACGGCACAATCGCTGCCACGGTGGCACGCGAGGGGCTGTATCGGGCTCAGACGCCGCAAGCGTTCCGCTATCAGGTGCTGCTTGGGGCGCACCGCACAGTCACCGACGTGGCCGCGACCGATGATGCGGCGCTGCTGGAAGCGATCGGAGAAAGCGTGGCGGTCGTCGCCGGCTCAGAAGACAACATCAAGCTGACTTACGCCGACGACCTGCCCCGGCTGGAGCGCGCCATGACCGCCGCCCTGATCCCGCGCGTCGGCACCGGCTTCGACGTCCACGTGCTGGAGTCGGGGCGCCCCCTGATGCTGTGCGGCGTCGCTGTGCCACATGACAAGGGCCTTGCCGGCCACTCCGATGCCGATGTCGGCATCCACGCTCTGTGCGACGCCATCTATGGTGCGCTCGCCGAAGGCGATATCGGTCGCCACTTCCCTCCCTCCGAGGCCGCCTGGAGGAACGCCGACAGCGCCCGCTTCCTGGCGCATGCCGCAGGGCGCATCGCCCTGCGAGGCGGCAGGCTGGCCAATGCCGACGTGACGCTGATCTGCGAGCGGCCGAAGATCGCCCCGTATGCGGCGGCGATGGCCGCGCGACTGGCCGGCATCCTCGGGGTCGATCCGTCCTGCATCTCGGTGAAGGCGACCACCACCGAAAAGCTAGGCTTCACCGGGCGTGGCGAGGGCATCGCCGCGCAGGCCGTCGCCACCGTGCTGTTGCCCGGCTGAGGAGGTTCCGCCTTATGAGGTATTGCGCTATCGCCGTCTTGCTGTTGCTGGCCGCCTGCGCCAGTTCCGCACCTCCGGCCCCAATGCCGGCACCGATGGCCGAGACGATCCCCAAGCCGCCGGTCAGCCCGGTTCCGCTGACCTGGCAACCGGGACACTGGGACTGGACGGGTAGCTCGTATGTCTGGGTGCCCGGCCAATACGTCGATGCGGCCGGCAACAGTGGGACCTGGATGCCGCCCTACTGGGAGAGGACCGATTCCGGCTGGGTGTGGCACGCGGCGCATTGGTTGTAGCTTGGCGGGTCGCTCTTGCGGCACCCCCGCCGCAATGTTAGTGCCCGGCCGCATTTGCAAGGGCTGATCGATGTCGTCGACCTTCGAAACCGTCGCTGGAATCATTGCGGAAACGTGCGATATCGCGCGTGAGAAGATCACGCCGGAGAGCCACGCCATCAATGATCTCGGCATCGACAGCCTGGATTTCCTCGACGTCGCCTTCGCCATCGACAAGGCGTTCGGCATCAAGATGCCACTTGAGCAATGGACGCAGGAAGTGAACGACGGAAAGGTATCGACCGACGAGTATTTCGTTCTCGGCAATCTCTGCAAGAACATCGACGCGCTGGTGGCTGCCAAGGCGGCCTGATCCGCCATGCGGCTGGAATTCTTTCAAATGGTGGACCGGATCGCGGCGCTCGATCTGGAGGCGCGAACCATCCGAGCCGACTGCATCGTGCCCGACGAAAGTCCGGTGTTTGAGGGCCATTTTCCCGGCTATCCGCTGCTGCCCGGCGTGCTGATGATCGAAACCATGGCTCAGACCGGCGGTTGGCTGCTGCTTGCCGTGCTGCGCTTTCAGCGAATGCCGTTCCTCGCCCAGGTGAAAGAGGCCAAGCTGCGTGCCTTCGTTGCTCCCGGCCAGACGCTGCAGGTCGAGGCGCGGCTGGTGCACGACGGTTCGGGCTACGCGGTGGTCAAGGGGAACATAAGCTCCGGAGGCAAGAAGGTGGCCGACGCCGAAATCACCTATCGCGTCGCGCCCTTCCCGAACGACACGCTGCGCGCTGAAATGCTGGAGACCGCGCGGCGTGTCGCCGTGCCGGAGGCGTTCCTGCATGGCTAGTCCACGCGATGCGATGATCACCGGGATCGGCCTTGTCTCCTGCCTCGGCGAGGGGATCGAGGCGCACTGGTCGGCGCTGAACCGCGATGGCGGATTCGTGCAGGTGGTCGACGCCACGACCTTCGCGCCCTGGCCGGTTCATCCGATGACGCCGCTCGACCTCGATAAACAGATATCGAAGCGTGGCGATCAGCGGCAAATGGAGGCATGGCAGCGCATCGGCTCCTACGCCGCTGGACTCGCGCTGGACTCTGCTTGTGTCAAAGGCAACGCGGACCTGCTGTCGCGCATGGACATGATCGTTGCCGCCGGCGGTGGCGAGCGCGATTACGCCGTGGATACTGCGATCCTGTCGGGACTGCCGTCAGCGGCCGATCCGGGCGTGTTCCTGAACGAGCACTTACTGTCGGACCTGCGACCGACGCTGTTCCTCGCGCAGCTTTCCAACCTGCTCGCCGGCAACATCTCAATCGTGCACGGCGTGGTGGGCTCGTCACGAACCTTCATGGGCGAAGAGGCATCTGGCGCCGATGCCGTGCGTGTTGCCTGCGCCCGTATCGCTGCGGGTCAAGGCGATCTGTTCCTGGTCGGCGGTTCGTACAATGCTCGGCGACCGGACATCCTGCTGCACTACGAGATGGGCGGTTTGCTGTGGAAGCGGCCGATAGCCGGCGTCTGGGCGCGTCAGGCGGCAGGTGGCGGCATGGTGCTGGGGTCGGTGGGCTGCTTCCTGGTGGTCGAGAGTCGCGAGCACGCCGCCAAGCGCGGTGCGCCTGCGCTGGCTCACATCGCCGCGCTCGCCACCGATCGCTGCCGGCGTCGCGCAGGCGAGGCGACCGCGACCACCGAACGGCAGCTTGCAACGATGCGCCATCATCTGTGGCCACCACATGCCGCGGTGATTTCCGGCGCCTCTGGTGTTGCCGCGGTCACCGCCGAAGAGATGACGTTCCTGAGCGGTCTCGGGCTGCCGGTACGCGGCACGGCGACCGCATTCGGCCACTCGTTGGAGCCGTCGTTTCCCGCCAATCTCGCGCTGGCGGCATTGTCGCTGTCGCGCCGCCGGCTGTTCGCGCCACTCGAACCTGACGAACAGCCGATGACCGACGAATTGCGCCAGGTGCTGGTGACGTCATGGGGCCATTGGCGCGGTGAGGCGCTCGCCGTGGTCGAGGCGGGCTAGGAGGCGGGCATGGGACGCGCAGACACGGATAGTCGCGGCCGTCCGGTCGTGGTGGTGACAGGCACCGGCCTCGTGACCTCACTCGGCGCGGGAAAAAAGGACAACTGGTGCGAACTGACCGCCGGGCACTCGGGCATTCGGCGCATATCGCGATTTCCGATCGGCGGCCTGCGCACCAACATAGCCGGCACGGTGGACTTTGTGCCGGTCGACGAGTTGTCGGCGCCGGCACTTTCCGAGCGAATGGCGGAACTGGTCGTCGACGAGGCGCTGACGGAGTCCGGCGTCGGCACGCGGGGCGACTTTCCCGGACCGATGTTTCTGGCGTTGCCGCCAGTGGAACTGGAATGGCCGCAGCGTCTCGTGCTGGCCACCGCCTCCGGCGCCAACGAAACCGTCACCTACGATGACCTGCTGCGCGCCGCGGCAACCGGAAAGTTCGCGCGCTACTACGAGCGGTTCCTGTTCGGCTCGGTCGCGGAGAACCTTGCGGTGCGCTTCGGCACCAAGGGCTCGCCGGTGGCAACCTCCACCGCCTGCGCATCAGGTGCCACCGCCATTCAACTCGGTGTCGAGGCGCTCAGGCGCGGCGAGGCCGAGGCGGCGCTGGTGGTCGGTACCGATGCATCGGTCAACCCCGAAAGCCTCATCCGCTTCTCACTGCTGTCTGCGCTGTCCACTCGCAACGATCCGCCTCAGGCTGCCGCGCGCCCGTTCAGCAAGGACCGCGACGGGTTCGTGATGGCTGAAGGTGGCGGCGCACTGGTGCTGGAAACTCTCGCACATGCACGCGCTCGCGGTGCGAAAATACTTGGCGTGCTGGAAGGCTGCGGCGAGATGGCTGATGGGTTCCATCGCACGCGCTCATCTCCGGACGGCAAGCCGATCATCGCCTGCATGCGGAACGCGCTCGAGGATGCCGGGCTGGCACCGGATGCCATCGGCTATATCAACGCGCACGGCACCGGCACGCCGGAGAACGACAAGATGGAATGGGTCGGCGTATCCGCCGTGTTCGGCGAGCGTGCTGGCGCAATTCCGATCTCCTCCAACAAGTCGATGATCGGCCATACCCTGACCGCAGCCGGTACCGTGGAGGCGATCTTCACCTTGCTGGCGATGCGGCACGGCAGACTGCCACCTACGATCAACTACGAGACTCCCGATCCGACGCTGCCAGTCGATTGCGTGCCCAACGTCGCGCGCGACGCGCAGGTGCAGCATGCGATTTCCAATTCGTTCGGGTTCGGCGGGCAGAACGTGTGTCTGGTGATGGGACTCCCGTAGGGGTGACCGCGCCCAACGTGCCGCCAATCAACGCGCTGCAACTGCTGGCAGATCGCGAGCTCGCGCTGACCCGGGGCGTGCGCCCTCCCCCGCCCGCTCCTGGTGAGGTCCAGCTTCGCGTCCGCTACGTCGGGCTGAACCATATCGACGTGTGGGGCTTCCGCGGCATGGCCTTCGCCAAACGACAGTTCCCCCTCACGGTCGGCGCCGAGGCAGCGTGCGAGGTGGTTGCGATCGGCGACGGCGTCACCACGCTCGCGCCCGGCGATCGCGTAGTGCCGTACGCCGCGCTGGTTTGTGGCACGTGCTCGGGCTGCACGCGCGGCCGCGAGAACTTGTGCGAGAATGTCGCCGGCGTGCGCGGCTTCCATGTCGATGGCTTCGCGCAGGCCTTCACCAACCACCCCGCGCGCCTCACCGCCAAGCTGCCCGACGCGGTCGATCTACGCGACGCCGCCTGCGTCGCTGTCGCCTATGCCACGGTGGAACACATGCTCTTCGACAACGCGCGACTGGAACCGGGCGAATGGATCCTGGTGCATGCCGGTGGTTCCGGCATCGGCAGCATTGCTATCCGCGTGGCGAAGGCGCTTGGCTGCACGGTCATCACAACCGTCGGCAGCAACGACAAAGCGACGAAGGCTCGCGACCTCGGCGCCGATCACATCATCAATTACCGCACGGACCGCTTCGAGGGCGTCGTGCGAAAGCTTACCGCCCGCAAGGGCGTCGACGTTGTGTTTGAACATGTCGGAGCCGACACCTGGAGCGGCTCGCTGCTGTCGTTGCGGCGCGGCGGTCGTCTGGTGACGTGCGGTGCGACATCGGGTCCATCCGGCAGCATCAACCTGATGCAGCTCTTCCAGCAACAATACCGCATCATCGGCTCGTTTGGTTCGCCGCTGCACTCGCTCGGCCGCGCGCTCGACCGCATCGCCTCCGGCGTGCGGCCCGTGATCGACACGGTGTATCCGCTGGCTGACTTCCGTGTCGGCCTCGCGCGGCTGGAAAGTCGCGACGTTTTCGGGAAGCTCCTTGTCGAGCTCTAAACTGGCCCGATACTTTTCGCTCTATGCTGACCGGCTGCTTGGCCGCCTGGTGAAGTACACGCTGGCGGCGCTCCGCCGTTCGGATCCCGACCGCGCCTCTGACTGGTGTGGCGCGATGGCTCGGCGCATCGGCCCGCTGACCCCGACGCATCGCGTCGGCCGCGCCAATCTTCGCGCCGCGTTCCCGGAAAAAGACTCGGCATGGATCGCTGCGACACTGCGCGGTGCCTGGGACAATCTCGGTCGTGTCGCCGGCGAATACGTGCATCTCGGCCGGTTGTGGGACTATGACCCGGCGCATCCGCACGCAGGCCGCATGGTAACCGACGATGAGCACGTCTTCATCGAGTTACAGAACGACGGGAAACCCGCACTGTGCTTCGCGGCGCATCTCGGCAACTGGGAACTGCCGGCGGTGATGGCAGCGGCGCACGGCCTGCCATCCGCAGTGCTCTATCGCATGCCTAACAATAAGGCCGTCGCGCGCGAGATCGCCAGCATCCGAACACCGCTGATGGGCCATCTGATCCGTAGCCGCGCGCAGGCGCCTTTGGAGATGGCCGCAGCGCTGGAACGCGGCGAGCACCTCGGCATGCTGGTGGATCAGCGCTTCTCGCGCGGTGTGGACGTGACGTTCTTCGGCAGAAGCTGCAAGGCAAACCCGTCGATCGCCCGCCTCGCCCGCCAGTTCGATTGCCCGGTCGTCGGTGTGCGGGTGATCCGCCTGCCGGGCCATCGCTTCCGTATCGCAGCCGAGGGACCGTTCGACCTGCCGCGCGGCGCCGACGGGCGGATCGATGTGCAGCAGTCCACGCAGATGATCACATCGGTGATCGAGCGCTGGGTGAAGGAAAACCCGGATCAGTGGCTGTGGTTTCATCGTCGCTGGCGTTGACCCTCACAGGCATGTCATCCCGCGACGCGTTGGCTTGCCACAATTGCGGCACGCCGGGCTCGTAACCAATTGCCACAATCGAGAGGAGAACCCAAGATGCGTTCCCTGGCACTCTCATTCGCCGTTCTGGCCTGCCTTGCCGGTACACCCGTGCTGGCTCAGACCACGAACGCGCAGGGTGTGCCGCCAGGCACCAACCCGGTGACCGGCGCGCGGCCCGGCAACGACGTAGGCACCGGCATGTCGATGCCGATGGGCACGCGCGCGAGCAACATCGATGGGAGCGACACGCGCTCGACGATCGCGCCGAATTTGCCAAGCCCGTCGCTTGGTCCGGATGCCAGTCCGGTCGATTTCCTGCGCGCCGCGCAAGCCTCGTTGCAGGCCGGCCGTACCGGCGAGGCGCAGCAGTCGCTCGAGATGGCCCAGACGCGTTTGCTCAGCCGTTCAGTGCCGATGGGCCAGACCAACAACCCAAGCGATAATCCCGCGGTGACGCAGATCTCGCAGGCCTTGCAGGCGCTGGCTTCGCGCGATCGGGCGCAGGCCGTGCAGTTCATTCAGGCGGCGATCCCGGCGGCGGCGGCGACGTCGCAATAGGCCCGGCTGCTTGCCTGCCCCGCCACAACCGTCCAGAGTAACGTCGATGTGTTGGCATGGACGGTGTGGCGGTGGCGGAGTCAGACGAAGATTTAACTGAACGGACGATTAGCTTCCGCAGCGATATCGCGCCGCGGACACAGGTCGAGACGGCAGCGCACCTGCTGTTGATCCTGGCGGACAACGCGCCACCCCGCCACGTAACGTTGGGCCTGTTACCCTTGATCGTAGGCCGCACCGCTCCGGCCGAGGTGCTTCTGGAAGGCAGCTCGGTTTCACGTCGGCACTGCCGACTGGAACGCCAAAACGACAGTGTCGTGCTGACCGATCTGGCCTCGACCAACGGCACATTCGTCAACGGTGAACGTGTCAGTGACCCGGTTGTGCTGGAGGATGGTGCACGGATCACGGTCGGCGCGCATGCACTGAGCTACCATCGGCGCAGCCAGCAGGAACTGGCGGGCTGGGAGGCGCTGGATCGCGAGCTCGGCGAGGCCAGCGACTATGTGCTGTCGGTGCTTCCGCCGCCCATCATCGCCGGGCCGGTACAGGCGGAGTGGTTCTATCAGCCCTGCACGCGTCTCGGCGGCGATGCGTTCGGTTACCAGATGTTGGATTCCCGTTGCTTCGCCGCTTTCATGCTGGACGTTGCGGGACATGGCGCAGGATCGGCGCTGTTCTCGGTGACTGTGGCAAATGTGCTCCGTCAGCGCATGTTGCCGGAGGTCGATTTCCGCAATCCGGGCGCGGTGATCCGCGGACTTAATCGCATGTTCCCCATGGAACAGCACAACAACCTGTTCTTCACGATGTGGTACGGCGTCTACGATATTGCGGATCGCGTGGTGAGCTTCGCGACGGCGGGCCACCATCCGGCCTATCTGCTGGCTCCTGACGCGGCGCAGCCGATGCCATTGGGCACGCGCAATCCATCGATCGGCATCAGTGCGGACCGCGACGTCGCCGCCTCACGCGCCGCGGTGACACCTGGCAGTTCGCTGTTCCTGTTCAGCGACGGCGTGTTCGAGATCACCGATCACGCGGGGCGCGAGTGGGATATCTCGCAGATACTATCGCTGCTGCCGGTCATGGCCGGACCGGGCGGCCCACGCCGCCTGTACGACAAGGTGCGCATGACGGCGCGGCCGGGTCCGCTGGAGGATGATTTCTCCGCGCTGGCAATCCGCTTCATCTGAGGACATCGACATGGCCGACCTGCCGCTTCGACTGACATGCGCTGACTATGCGCGCGTGATGCCACTCGCGGTTGGTGACGTGGAGCCCGACGGCATTGATCTGACAATGGTGTTGGGGCGCGAAGGTTCGTGGCCGAAGCGCGCGGAGATGCTGCGTCGTGCCGCGAACGATCCGACGGTGCAGGGTGGCGAGTCGTCCATGGCGGGACATCTGCGCCGGATCGACCGGGGCGACCGCAACCTGGTTGCGCTGCCTGTATTCCCGCTGCGCAGTTTCACTGGGCGCGATCTCTATGTGCGCAAGGCCGGACCGATAAAGACGCCGGCGGATCTGCGCGGCGGGCGCATCGGAATGTACGACTGGGTGGCAAGTGGCTCCATCTGGTACCGGCATTTCCTGCGCTTCATCGGGGTCCCGCCGGAGGACCTGCAATGGACCATCGGCCCAGTGGACGAATCGAATATCACCAGTCACGTCTATACGCTGCCGGAGGGCGTGCGCGCCGCGCCGGAGGACCGCGCGTTGTCCGACATGCTGGTTGCCTGCGAGTTGGATGCGATCTACAGCCCGCCGCGGCCTCGGCGCTATCATCCGGTGGACGGACCGATCGTGCGCCTGTTCCCCGACATTCGCACGATCGAGCGGCAGTACTTCCGTGCCACCCGAATGTTCCCGCCGCAGCATCTCATGGTTCTGCGACGCGATGCGTGGCAGCAGAACAAATGGATCGCGCGCTCGCTGACCGATGCATTCGCTCGCTGCACGGAAACGTTCGGCAAGGCACAGCGGTCGTTCCCATATGCATCGCCCTGGCTCGATGCCGAGCTGGAGGAGACCGAGGCGCTGATGGGCGCCGACTTCCATACAGACGGTTTCGAACAGAACCGTGCGACCCTCGAAGTGTTCGCGGAACAGGCACACCTCGCCGGCATCGTGACCAGGCGCATCCGTCCTGAGGAGTACTTCGCGGAGTTCCTGGAAAGTTAGCGCGTCACGCCTGGAACAACCCGGTCAGCTCGATGCCGGGAGGGTCGAGCCCTATCGTTCCCTCGCGAATGATGCGTGACCTGATGCCTCCTGCGTCGTCACGCTGATCTTGGATAACGGCAGGGTTCCCTGTCGTGCCGATGAGATAGTGTCGCACCAAGGGAATGCGGAAATGACCCTCTAGACACTTTCAGAATGACTAGGGCCTGTCCTCAATTAGGGGGTTCCGGCGCGGCGAAAACGATTCAAAGCTGAACGCAGCGGCGGCAGTTCGGAGCCTGCTTCCGGATTTGCTTACGCTTCGCAGCCCGGCGGTTCGACCACGCGGCATGGGCGCCGCCGGTCGTGGCGCTGCTGCTGTCTATAATGTGGCCGGCCGCCTGCCTGGTGCGGCGCACCGGGTGTTTGAGCCGGGCGATCGCCGGCACCAAGGGTCGTTCCGGATCGGTTGCGACGACTTGCGGATCCTGGCCGCAATGATGACCAACGGCGAAGCGCGTGTGCTGGTGTGCCTGGTGCTGCCGTGCGATCGCGACAAACACGGCGTGCCGCGACCTCGTGCCAGTGCATAGCTGCATGGTGGCCTTCGGGCTGTTTTCGTCGCGCCGGCAGTTGAGGCTTGACCAGCGCCAGCAGCGCGGGGTTCGGGCCCTCGCGCCAAGGCTTCCGGGTCGCCCTGTCGGTCCGGCCCGCGGCCCAATCAAGGATGATCTGGATCCGGCCGCGTACGCGGTCGGCCGTCTCTCGCTTGTCGAGCCAGATCGGCTGCAGGACGTCGCGAACGTCGTCGGTGTTGACCGCGGCAAGCGGCTTGTCGCCGATCACGGGATAGACGTAGGCCGCCAGGGTCGCTGGCCATTGGGCGGCGTGCTTCGCATTCCGCCATCCGCCTTCGTTCAACCGCAGGTATTCCTCTGCCGCCTTGCGGAAGGTTCGCGCGTCGGCCTTGGCCGCTGCCTTCTCCCGTTCCTCGGTCGCCATTGCCGCGGCCTGCCTGGCGCGTTTGTCGGCAAGTGGATCTGTCCCCGACTTGGCTTGCTGGCGCGCAGCGGTCGCCTTCTCCCGAGCCGCCGCAAGCCCGACGTCGGGGTACGGTCCCAAGCCCATCCACGTCGCCTTGCCCCGGAGCATGTAGCGGAAGGCCCATGCCCGCTGCTGCGGCCCGCGGACCCGTAGATACAACCCCTCGCCGTCAGGGTAAGCGCCTGGCTTGACGAGGGTCCGCAGCAGCGCCGGATTGAGCAGGTGATTTGCCATGGAGAGTGTCCGTCGAACTTGTATCCGTGAGCGTGGACTGATGGCCGCCTACCGTCGTGCTCACAAGATATGGGAGCCTTCATTGTCATAGTGAGGATCGGCAAGTGTCCATCAAGGAGTAGTGGACACTTAGCCAGGTTGCACAGGATAGGACGTTCCGTTGAGTGCATTGCCGGAGACGAGCGACAGGGTGAAGGTCTCGCGCCGTTCGTGGCCGCTTGAGGAGAAGCGGCGGATTGTCGAGGAAGCGTTTGGTCCCGGCATGTCGGTTGCCGATGTTGCGCGCCGTCACGGGTTGAATTCGAATCAGGTGTTCAATTGGCGGAAAGTGATTGGAACGCGGCCTACGGCTGAGACTTCAGAGGCATCTTCGTCTGCACAACAGACACAGCCCGATGCACCGCCCGCTGGTGCGGCGGATGGGTTTCTTTCGATCGGCGCGATTGTGGAGCCTAAGGACGAAGGTACAGTTCGGCGGCTCAATTCGTCCGCTCTGCTGGTGGGGCAGGCGCCGCAGGATCGCGGTGCGGATGCGCGCCCGGCGATGGACGAACGCCCGGGGATGGTCGAGATCGACCTGCCATGTGGGACGCGTCTTCGGGTGGATGCGTTCGTCAATGAGCGGACGCTGCGGCGTGTCCTTTGCGTGTTGCGGAGCCTGTCGTGATTCCGATGGTGCCGGGTACGAAGGTGTATCTGGCCTGTCATCCTGTCAGCATGCGCCTGGGATTTGATGGTTTGGCGGCACGTGTCGCGCAGGTGCTTGATGGCGATCCGTTCTCGGGCCATTTGTTTCTCTTTCGTGGCAAGCGGGCCGACTATCTGAAGGTGCTGTATTATGACGGCACTGGATTATGCCTGTTCGCCAAGCGCCTCGAGAGCGGCAAGTTTGTCTGGCCGCCGATCGTGGACGGCAAGATGGTTCTGACGCCGGCGCAGCTCACACTGCTCATCGAGGCAATGGATTGGCGGCGGACAGTTGCCGCGGACGTGCCACGAAGACCCATGGCGGTTGGCTGAGAAAAATGCCGGCCTGAGCAATATTCTGTGCGTCAGGCCTTGTACGCCAGCCCGCGATTCTGTATCTCGCGTCCATGTCGTTAGCGACCCTGCCGCTGCCGGACGACCCCACCGAGCTGCGCGACCTCGCGGTTGATTTGCAGGCAGAGCTGGCCCGCAAGGATATCGAGATCGCCGCCAATGCGGCCGAGATCCATGCCAAGACGCTACATATCGAGAAGCTGAAGATGCAGCTGGCGGTGTTACGCCGCGCGCGCTTCGGCCGCTCCTCCGAGAAGCTCGACCACGCGATCGAGCAGCTTGAGTTGCTGATCGGCGAACTCGAAGCGGACGCCGGTGCCGTCGAGGCGCGCGACACTGCCGGCGATGCTGACGCCGGGCAACCCGTCAAGCGGCGGGAACGCCAACATCCGGTCCGCAAGCCGCTGCCGCCACACTTGCCGCGCGAGACCATCACCCATGAGGCAGCCTGCACCTGCCCGGGCTGCGGCGGCACGGTGTTCAGCCGCATCGGCCAGGACGAGCGCGAGGTGCTGGAATACGTGCCCTCCAGCTTCAAGGTGATCCGCCACATCCGCCCGAAGCTGAGCTGTCGCGCTTGCGAGACGATCGTGCAGCCGCCGATGCCCAGTCTGCCGATCGAACGCGGCCGGCCCGGCCCCGGCCTGCTCGCGCAGGTTCTGGTGGCGAAGTTCTGCGACCATACACCGCTGCACCGCCAGGCCGGCATCTATGCCCGCGAAGGCGTCGAACTCGACCGCTCGACCTTGGCCGACTGGGTGGGGCGGTCAGTATTCCTGCTGGCCCCCTTGGCCGAAGCCATTGGCCGCCACGTCCGCGCCGGGCAGGTGCTGCATGCCGACGACACCACCCTCCCGGTGCTGGCGCCCGGCACGGGAAAAACCAGGACCGGCCGGCTGTGGGTGGTCGTGCGGGACGAACGTCCGTTCGGATCGGACATTCCGCCGGCCGCCTACTATCGCTACTCGCCGGACCGCAAGGGCATCCACGCCCAGGCGCTGCTCGGCCGCTGCCGCGGCTTCCTTCATGCCGATGGCTATGCCGGCTTCGACAGTCTCTATCGGCCCACCACGCCGGACGGCGCGCCGCCGCTGATCGAGGTGGCGTGCTGGAGTCACGTACGCCGGAAATTCTACGACATCCACCACGCCTCGGCCTCGCCGATCGCGCGCGAAGCAATGGAGCGCATCGCCGCCCTGTTTGTCATCGAGACCAGCGTTCGCGGACAGGCGCCTGATCGACGCCTGGCCGCGCGCGTCCAATACGCCCGGCCGCGATTGGACGAGTTGAAGCAATTCCTCCAGGGCTCCCTGAAACGGATCAGCGGCAAGAGCGCGCTCGCCGGAGCTATCCGCTACGCCCTCACACGATGGAACGCGCTGCTGCGCTACCTGGCAGACGGCCGGCTGGAAATGAGCAACAACGCCGCCGAGCGCGGCATGCGAGCGCCAGTTCTCGGCCGCAAAAATTACCTCTTCTGTGGCTCCGATGCCGGCGGACAACGCGCCGCTTGTGTCTACACCATCGTCGAAACGGCGAAGATGACCAGCATCAATCCGCAGGCCTATCTGTCCGACGTTCTCGGACGCATCGCAGATCATCCCATCCACAAGATCGACGCCCTGCTCCCCTGGCTTTGGACACAATAGTCCAGCTCAGGGATCGCCACGAACCATCAATGCCGCGGTCGTCGGTAGACGCTTACTTGTATCCCGACCGCCAGGATACAACTCAGGATACAATATCGGATGGGATGGAGGGGACAACGGGAAACATCCACGAACGCAACAGTCCAGGTTTTAGGCCGATTTATGGGCTTTCATGGACGGTCTGGGATGTCTCAAAATAGGTCCGTGGCGGAGGGGATGAGATTCGAACTCACGATAGAGGTTGACCCCCTATAACGGTTTAGCAAACCGGTGAGCGGATGGTCAGCTTCCGAGAAATGGCGGAATTCCGCCAGTTTTAGGTGCGCATAGGACGCGAACAAAGCGGGAATTCGCGCATAGCGACGGCACAAATGACGGCACAGCTGACAGGCTCAATTTGACAGCCCTCCGCGTGTTGCCGGCACTACATTCCAGAGGGAGATGACCCGGTTCTCGGGATGCCGTGGGTCGTCCTGCAGGATGCTGAGGGAGCCGGTATCAAGCATGAGCCGCTGACCGCCTCTGGCGGCCAACCCAATCCACCGGGCGGCTAGCACCCGCGAGAAGTGCCCGTGCGAAAACAGAGCGACGTTCCCGTCGAATGCCTCAAGCCGCCCAATGAGCCGGTCTGCCCGGTCTGACACCTGATCCGGCAACTCGCCGTTCGGACAGCCGTCCGCGAAGATATTCCACCCCGGCCGTCCTTTAACGATGTCTGGGGTGCGAATGCCCTCATAATCACCGTAATCCCACTCGGCGAGGTCCGGCTCGACCTGAGCAAGGGATCCTAGGCCGGCAAGCTCGCTCGTCCTCTGGGCCCGCTGCCGGGGGCTGCACAGGACGGATGAGAAGTGGATACCGCTCAGCCACGGCGCCAAGCGCTTGGCCTCCTCCTCGCCATGAATGGTCAGCGGTATGTCTGTACTCCCGGTATGCTGGCCTGAGAGCGACCATTCGGTCTCGCCGTGGCGGACGACGTAGAGTTTCACCGGCATAGCGTGTTTCCTCGCTCGAAAACAGAGTCTCAGACAACCAGGCGGAAGCCTTGATTGCCGTCACAGCCAGACGAAAAATGGACGCAGTTCTACACCTTGCCTTGTGGGCTTCCGGCTCGGTGCGCATACGAGTTAGATTCCCGGAAATGGGCCGGGACGGAACACCAAGCAGTTGCAGCACGCGCAGGTCCTGAAGCAGATTAGTGGCTATGGCGCCGATGAGTGGGAGATATTCACCCGCGAATGGCAGCAAGGCCTCGCCAAGTTCATGGCTACCATGAGGTCAAGAGGCTCGGGGCGCCGGTGACCATGGCCGGGACGTGATAGGCCTGTGCAGCACGGCCGCCTGCGAGGGGGACTGGGACAACTACCAGTGCAAAAATTATGGGGCGATGCTTCAGACCCCGAAGGCCTGCGAGACGCCGGGAAGATCATCTTCCATGCCTTTCGAGGGGTCTTCAAACCGCCCCGCCGCATCGCTTTGTCGCCCCAAAAGGGCCGTCGATGGACCTACGCGACCTCCTGCTGAAGCCCAGCAAGTTCAAGGAGGAGGTCATAAGACCTGGAATACCGGGTCGCCGGGCACGTTGTTCAGAAAAGCAGAAGCACATGCTGAAGAGTGACCTGGCGGATTACGTGAACGACTATGATTTCGAATCATTCGGCTATGCGTCCTCGACGAGATGCTCGATCTCGCATCGCCTGACCGCCTACTGGACAGAGCGATTTCGGCGGCCTGCTGCCGCGCCAAAGCCGGGGTAACACCAGAAAAGTCATGCCGCTTGAGACTGTGTATGTTAGAAAGCTGCTGGATGTTTACGCCGAAGCTATCGGGGCGACGTCACCTGCCAAAGCGACCTTGAGGCCCGTGATCAATGGAAGATGGACCTGCAGAAGCAACGCGTGAAATTTTTCGATGCCGAGGCCTTCATGGCGACCTATCGGGACCAGACCGAGCCAGGCACCACGGAAAGCTTCGCCGATCAAATTTTGAATGCGATCGAGCCCTCTTTAATGATCGCCGGGCACCGGACTGCAACAGATTGAGCACGGCGCTGACCATTGCAGGAGAACCGACCGGCTAGTGTTCTTACCCCACAAGCGAAGCCCGGAATGAAACAGGGTGTTTGCCATCAGTTAGCCAACGATGACCGCGTGACGTGGAAGGTTTGAGATGGGTCATATAGAGCCAGCCTCGGCGCCGCCCGCGGATTTTCAATACGCCGTTCGAAACGGGGCTTCGCTCGGTTGTCATTTTGACGGCTTGCTATCCGGAAAGCTTTGGGTCTGAATCGCCTGGTCATATTCGACCATCTTGTCGTTCACACCGAAGACATCGGCGGACCTGAAAGCATGCACCCAAAGGACCGCTCGCGCGCGGCTGAGATTCTGGTGCGTCGTGGCCTGGTCAATTCCGGTCTGTCGCTGATGCAGACCCGCGGCCTGGTTGCTCGCTGGTCCCCCTACGTCTGGTTTCCGCTATCGCGCCGGTGGAGAAGCAGGATCATTCGTCGACATGCTTACCAGCCCATATATGAGCTCTCTGAAGAAGAGGGCGGCTTGGCTGATGGATCATATCCACCCGATGTCTGACGAACATCTGTCGCGGCTGGTGCGGAGCCGCATGGACCAATGGGAGCCGGAGTTCCAGGCCGCCCAATCGCAGTCTCAATAGCCATGCAGCTCAGATTCCTCCATGTCAGCGGCCCGATACGAAACCGGCAACGATCGATTTTTTCGCCGGTTTGAATGTTATCAATGGCCCGTCAAACACCGGGAAATCCCATATTCTTCGGATTATCGATTATATGCTCGGCGCGCGGGATGCACCGGAGCCGATTGCTGAACAGGCTCTCCATGATCTGGCTCACCTTGGCATTGTACTGAACGACGGTAGCGAGAAGACGCTCATTCGCGCCCTCGCGGGAGGCGGATAAGAATCATCGATGGTTTGAGCAAGGCCAGACCTGACGATAAGCAGGGAGTGTCTGTGTCTGCCCGTCACGGCGCGAAAGCATCTTTGTCAAAATTTCTGCTTGAGCAGTTCGATGTTGGTAATGTCGGGGCGAGCAACGCCCGTATGCGCACCAATGCAGCCGGGCAAACACGAGATCTTAGCTTCCGTGATCTCGGAGTTCTATGCCTTGGTAAATGAGACTAAGATCCAAGCGCCCACGTCTCCTGCCCTTGAGCGGCCAGTATGTCTCGAGAACGGCTGAGACTTCTGTGTTCAAGTATGTGCTAACAGGGGTTGACAACTCAGCTCTCGACTTGGCTAAGCCCGACACCTCGCTACGCTATCGTCAGGCAGCGCAGCTCGAATTGATCGACCAGCAGGTTCGTGAACTAGACCAAGAGATAACTGCTGCGGACCACGATCGAGAGGAACTGGAAACACTCAACTCATCCCTAGACCTTGAGCTTGCGGAGAGCTTTCAGGTCCAGGAAGAAACCGAAACAGACTACAGGGAGCTGACAAGGCGGCGACGGGCTCTGCGCAGCGAGCTCGAAAACGCTTATGACCGAATGGCGGAGATCGCCACACTACAGGCCCGCTTCCAGCTGCTCGAGCAGCACTACGGGTCGGATCATGATCGGCTAGCGGCGATCATAGAGGCTGGTGCTCTGTTCGCTCTCGAAGAAGGTGAGACATGTCCGATCTGTGGGGCCGATCCGAAGCACCATCGCCCGTCATCTGCCTGCGACGGCAACTTTGACGAGATTGTCGAGGCAGCTAAGGCCGAGACGGCTGATCTGCAACATCGCGTCGTTGAACTAAAGCAAACGATGGATGGCCTTGCAGAGGAGCGCGAAGAGCTTGCTGAACGAGCACGGGAGATTTTGCCTGAGCTGCAGGAGCTACAGCGCGGCATAATCCGCGAAGTGCCGTCGGTTCAGACGGTCCGGAGCACGACAAACAAGATCATCGAACGAAAGGTGGGCGTCCAGAAAAGTCTTGATCTTGTCCGTCGGCGCGACAGACTTCTCGACCAGAGGGCGCAATTAGGTGTTGTCCCTGGTTATGACAGCACCACCATCGTCGCAGAACATTCATTAAGTGGCACGGTCCTCGATGAGTTCTGTCAGGTCATCGAAGCCGAGCTGAAGGCATGGGAGTTTCCAAGCCCGGATAGAGTGTTCTTTGAGCTTCCGAAGTGGGACATTTCCGTATCCGGAAAACCCAGGAGTTCGAACGGAAAGGGCGTCCGCGCACTGCTGCATGGCGCCTTCAGCATTGGCCTGATGAAATATTGCCAACCCAGAAAGCGAGCGCATCCTGGCTTTCTTGTTCTCGATTACTTTTCGTCACCTACAAGGATCCGGATGGGCTTGAAGAAGTTGGCGATTCAGGCCACACCGCTGAAAGATAGGGCTTTCCAAGCGTTCGCAGCCTTGTCCAATCAGTATCAGCTCATCCTCCTAGACAACGTCGACGTTCCCAATTGGCTGCCTTCGCAATCGCATTATATCCACTTTACCGGGCAGCCAACACAAGGCCGAACGGGTCTATTCCCGCCGCTGGATAGCCACCGGCCTTAACCGGCGTCATATCGATCGCCAATCCGCCATTTCTCGATGTGATCGAAATCGCACCCGTCCGTCTCCGGCGTCCAGCTTCCGCCCCATTCCTGACCGTGACTAATGGCTATACGTCCGGCAACCGCATACCGTGCGGCTATTCCTCTCGGCCCCTGATTACTCCCCGAGTCCCCGAAGTCCGTCAGCCTGGACGACACCTCTGTCCCTTTACGCGGTTCACCTGCGGCGGCCGCGAGGCGGTCGAGCTGTCGGAGAGCACGAGCCGGCGCCATCTCGCTCCGCAGCGGCAGCCTCGTACTTGCCGGCTAGATCAATGAGGGCTCTCATGCCCTTGGGGGTCATGGCTGTAAGTGCAGCACGTTCAGCCTCACCGCCCGCTCTCGCAGTTCCGAGGGAGGCCGATGAGCGAAGAGCACAAATCGACGCATCATATTCCGCAGCAACGAGTGCCCGGTGACGAAGAAGCCGGGCGCAGCCATCTTGCGGTGGCATGATTAACAAGGGGTGTGTGCAGGCGGAGTTCGCTGTTACATCACCATCATTTCGTCAGTGGTGTAACACCTCAGTCAATCGGGCGCGGCAATTTTCCTGCGCTTATCAGGAGCGCATATTGCCGGGACTGATCTGCCCCGCGCCCATGGGTCACCGCCTACCCTTCAATGTTGGATCCTGCCGCCGAATAACCCGCGCGCGTGATCTATGTGAGATAAGCCGCCCGACAGCGATTCCGATCCCTCCCAGGATCGCGCCCACTACCGGGATGCCAGCGATCAAGATGATGACGAATATCGACTCATCGATCGGCGGCATCCGCGCGAAACGATGGAGGGTGTCAAGGATATGATTCCTGGCGCCCAACACCTCTACGGGGGCGCCGGACCGCCCGGGACTAGAACGGCGGCCTTTTCTTGGTCGGTTGGACTCCGGCGCTGATCGCCGGCACATTCGCAGACGCTGCGGGGTGGGTTCTTGTCGGCAGATGACCGAGCAGACTGCCGCGGTTGAGGGTGGCCTACTCCGCAGCACTCCGCACAGCGGGGCCCGCCGTTCTCTTCTGATACACCCCAGGATCAATCCACTTGTGGACGTTGCGAAACCGATTGTCGATCTGATAACGCCTTCATCACGACCAAGCGGCGGAAGCCCGTTGCGTCAGGCCCAGAAGCGAATTGCGGGACGAGTTCATAGCCGAACCGATACGGCTGAGTGGGGATCTGGACTGCCCTCGTTTATCCACACCCTTATCCCCATAGTTCTTCCATGATTTGTGGATATTACGTTTTCATGTCCACAAGGTGCAGTGCAGCAAACGTTGGGGCTAGAGCGGTAGGCGGCTTTACAGCGCCTAGCATGGCGGCTGCACTCCATTCGGGCAAACAGCCGTGGGGGGAACCACGATGGTGGTGGAAGCCGGAGGCGGTGGATTGTTGCTGCTGATGCATCCGGTCAACCCGAGGGCGATCAGCAACGCGAACAGCCGAAATTGCATGTGAAGGTTCCTCTGCTGTGTCTAGGGAAGGCCGGTCCGTGGCATTCCGACTCGCCTTCACTGAACCGCCGGCCTTCCTAGCATCCTCCAACCGTCAGCGCTGCCTACTTCTTTGCCATCAGGTTAACCGAAACGGAAAGCGACTTCGCGTTCTTGTAAGGCAGTGGCATCGCGGACCCGGTGGATGCAACCAGGAACGTCTTCCCGGAGGCCGATGGGGGCGCCTCGTCGAGTGCCTGCTTGGATATGTCCATCGTTATGATCAGCCTGTCGCCTTCTATCTTCCATTCGACGTTGTGCATTACTCGGTGTCTCCGGCTTGCATGCCTCTCCCACAAGGGCCGCCGCGGCTTACTGGGCTTGTGGGTGTTAAGCCAGATGCCCCCGCCGGCAGCGCCCGCAATAGCATAGTCGCGTTAGGTCTTGTGTCTTCTCTCGCTGGGGCCGCAGTCGCCCTCAGCCGGACGCATGCCATTTCCACGCTTCGCGCATAGAACTATTGCGGATTCCGATATAATCAGGACACACCTCCTGCCCTATATTATGCTGCAACGCAGCACGGGCCGCTCAGGCCACAGGAGATCCTCATGCGCACCATCGCCGGGTCGCTTCCTCAAAAGAAGAGTGGGAACTGGCTTTCAAATCTGGGGGCAAAACTTCAGCGAACTGGACGACGCGCCGTCGCCAGAGAGGCCCACCCGCTCGTGCAGGCTGACGCCGCGGCGTTCGTCAGCGCCTTCATGCGCGTCGGCTGATCACGCCAAGCAGCAAGGAGAATAGTCGTGCACATATTGTCTGGGATCGGGGCGCAGCTCGGTCGCTTTGCGTCCAGATTGGCGGCACGCCACAGGGCAGCCACCGAGATCCGCCAGCTCTATCAGTTCGACGATCGGGAACTGCGGGATATGGGCCTGAGCCGCGGCGATTTTCCAGCCCTCATCAGGGGAACCTACCGCCGAGATTGATGGCTCTGGATGCCATCGGGATTTGCGGCGGAGCTGAGCTCAAGCTGTGCGCTCTCCGCAACTGCCCCGTGTCGCCATTGGAGATACAGCTGCGGGGAACGGAGAATACCAAAAGATTGTGACATTAGTCACAGCGAATTCCGTGCCATGCCGGATAGGTGGCGCACAGTACAATCTGTCATAGGGGAACACAGATGGGCTCACTCCTACCAAGCCAGAACTGGTTTGAGAATTATTGGTATTCCCAGAAGTCAGCGAAGCCGTTGTGGCGTGTGCCTGCGGCTCTTGCCACGATGGCCGCGCTGTTCGTTGCTGTGTGGATCGCATAGTCCACCAAACGTGGGTTCGGCGATTCATTCATTGGGTCGGTAGTGTCTTAAAACTACCGACCAGGACGACGCCCTACCCCACAGGATCTAGCACGACTACCGGAATCTGGCGCTCGGTCTTCTTCGCGTAATCGGCGTATGGCGGCCAGAACTTGAGCGCCTTTTCCCAGAGCTTATCGCGCTCAGCACCGGTTGCGGTCCGGGCCTTCGCCTTGAGCTTCTTCGTGCCGACCTGCACCTCGACCTCCGGGTTGGCGACGAGGTTGCGGTACCAGTTGGGGTGCTCGGGTGCGCCGCCTTTCGAGGCCACCACGATGTAGCTCTTTCCGTCTTCGCCGTAGAACAGCGGGAAGATGTATTTCTCGCCCGATTTCCTGCCAGTCGTCGTCAGCAGCAGCGATGGAACGTGCATCTCCGAGTGGCCCGGCGGGGTAATGGTGTAGATGTGCCCCTCGCTGCCCCCGCTGGAAATGTAGCGGTTCGCATGGTCTACCATCCATTGAGGAAGGCTGGGAGCGAGCTGGCTTCGGCCATCTGACGTCTCCTTCTGACTCGTCGGCAAACCCAGATTACCCTCAGCTATACTCGCGCCGCCAGCCCATACGCCGCATGGCCAACAGCGCGGATCTTGAAACGGACTTCGCCGCAACTAAATCGGTTGACACTGAGCGCCGAGTGGGACTCGGTAGCTGTCTGTCCATGTTGCTCAAAGACGAGAGGATGTGGTCATGAACATCGAGGAAATCGTCAGCCAGCCTGCCATAAAGGTCCCGCCCTACTCGTGGCCGGTCCCGGCGGACGAGGACACGCCGGAATTCGAGGCGGCGATCGAACCCTGGATCGTCGAACGAGCCAAGAGGGAATAATGGAACAGCCTTGGCCGCGGGTCTTCCCCGGTCTGTAGGTAGCTGACGGGGGCGTTTCGGCCGCCCATCCGGCTGCGCGTCGGGCAGCCAGCCTGATTTCTCACACGAGAACGTGGCGCAGAAGACAGCCCGCAGGATGCAACTCAGGTCGACCTGAGACGCTTGCTACCTCACGGCAATCCGTTGAGGTTCAGCCATGAAACGTTCATTCATCATTCTATCGGCAGCCGTCGCTTTGGTTGCCGCGCTATCCGGGCCGGTTCACGCGCAAGGCTCTCCCCAGACTGTGACCTTGATGAAAGTGGACCCGCAAACATTGGCCACGGGTTACCGGTCATCGAAAATAGTTGGCAGCACGGTCGTCAATGACGCCAACCAAACGGTGGGTAGCATTGATGATCTCATCATCACGCCGGGCGGCCAGGCGCCTTATGTGTTCTGTCGGTCGGCGGCTTCCTCGGAATTGGCACGAAATACGTTGCACTACCTTTCACATCCCTGAAGATCGGCGACAACAAGATCGTCCTCCCCGGCGGCACGAAGGACGCCCTGACCTCCCTCCCCGACTTCAGGTATAATACTAACGGCTGATATCGCGTGCGGGTGAGCGATCAAACCAACATTCATTGGGCGGCTGGCCAATTCTAAATGGCTTGGCGGCCGCCCGCACTCTACCAGTAGCGAGGCAGGTTCTCGGTATCCTTTGGCATTTCGACCCATGAGGGTGCCTGCTCGCAGAAGAGGCTGGTCACTGGCTTGAATTGCGACTTGTCGTCCAGCGTCCCTGCCATGAGCAGCATTCGGCCGGGACCATCCTTCTCGATCAGGATGGGAGAGCCGCATCTGGTGCAGAACCGTCGACGCATCGGTTCATTGCTTTGGACGCCCGGCAATCGTGAAGGCGGTTACCGTGCGCGTGATCACACCCCGTCTGAGGGGAAGGCCATGCCCGATAGGAACGCCGCGCCGGTCTGCTTCTGACAGTCGAAGCAATGGCAAAGAATTTGGCGCCCCGGTAGAGGTTCCGCGTCGATGGAATACCTGACAGCCCCGCATAGGCAGCCACCCGTGTAACGCGCCATTGTCCCCTCCGGAATCAAGCCTAGAACTCGATCAGGCCCTATGCTTCATCCAGCGTTGTGCCAGCGGCCCTACTGGCCTTGAGCAGCCTACCGCCTCGTGGCGTTCTTGTCGCTCCCGGGACTTGTCGCGCCGGTGTCCGTAGTGCCATCAGGCGTGCCGCTACCGGTCCCGGCGCTCGGCGTCATTCCTGCCGAGTAGCCAGTATGCGGCGATGCAGCGGCGCCAGGACTTTTGCTGGCCTGTTCAGCTCCCGAATTGGTCAAGCTCCCGATCCATCGTGGGACAGCACCTGCCCATTCTTGTTGATCGTAGGATTGCCGAGGGTGGTTGACGTCGGCGTGGTGGTCTGTGCCAACACCGGCACGACGAAAGTGGCCAATATAGCGATGGCTCCCGCCATACGTCCTTTCATGAGGTCGCTCCCTTGTTTGCTCGACGGGGCTAGCGGCCCAGCGCCAGCCCGACGACCGACACTTGCGCTTGAATTGGCGCGATCCGATCTTTCGGGGCGTTCGCGTCGCTCAAGCCCAGCTTGTCTGGGGCTCGCCAGGGAAGAATCCGAACCGCCGGCTCGCCTATCCAAGCAGCATTTTTGATCGTCCCTGGATCCCCACGGCGGGGAATGGCTAATATCGCCACCATCGCCAATGCGGCAAAGACGAGCACAGAGGTTTTCATGCGCGACGGTAACTGCTGGCGGGATTGGCGGTTTTCATCAAAATATAGATATCATCTGGAGGCGCGGGCCGAAGTCGCGTAAAAAATGCTCGGCCCGCGCAAGTTCCCAAAGCCTTTTTTGCGGTCAGCGCCTTCCCCCCACCGAGGTGTAGTAGTCGTCGATCCCGCGACCGTAAGCCGGATCATCCCATTGCGCTTCATTCGGAGCTGCGTAGGTAGGCGCCCCCTCGAGTTGCTCTATGGTCAGGTCGACCACGTAGCCGCCCACATTGGGATCGTAGTGCAGTTGATTCCACGGCAAGGGATGATAGCTCGACCCCATTCCGAGAAATCCCCCGAAAGACAATACCGCGTAGGCGACTTGCCCCGAGCGCTTGTCCAGCATGAGGTTTGAGACGCTGCCGAGCTTGTTGGCGTTTCGATCGTAAACCGACGTTCCTGCGACCTTATCCGAAGCGATGAGGTCGCGTGTTTCATTCGTCGCCATACCAGACATTGGCCTTCTCCTATAGTTGGGCCGCTGGCCAAACGTCTGGCGGTTCTCCGGGTTTCAGCTTAATTCCAAAAGATACTCCCGGACTTCCGGGGGAGGGCAGCGCTTGCGAGCTTCAGAGCCAGGAGGTCAAACCAAGGGCCAGCGAGCCAATCAGGATGCAGCTCCAGAACACAAGCACGTGGATCTCGTGACGGCGCATGGCATTGC
>CAWFUF010000030.1:0-86594 GCA_963818775.1 uncultured Alphaproteobacteria bacterium
GCGGAGGGGATGAGATTCGAACTCACGATAGAGGTTGACCCCCTATAACGGTTTAGCAAACCGCCGCCTTCAGCCACTCGGCCACCCCTCCGCCGGGGACACGGCGTATGCTCCGCCGTATCTAAGGCCTCGCCCAAGGAGCGTCAAACATTGAGCATGGCGTGCTAAACAGCAGGCGTTGATGAGCCTAAACTGCGCCGCGATGCACCCAATCGGTACTCCGGTCGCTATTCCTTGCTCTCCTCTCGCTTGTCGGGATGCTGCCGTTGGCCGCCCGGGCGGCGGATGACATGCCGGCGGCCGACGTGGCCGCCAAGGTCAGTCAACTGCGCGACCTGCTCGCGACGGACCGCGGCGCCGCCATCCTCGACCTGCTGGGCGATCCGCAGGTCCGCCAGGCGATCCTTCAGGACCCTGGAACGCCGCCGCCGGTGCGGCCCAGCGGCGCGACAGCAACGGCCGGCGAAATGATGGACACGACGCTGAGTGGGATCCGCTCGCGGCTATGGGAAGTAGGAGTGGAGCTTAGGCATATCCCGGCCCACCTGGCGCGCGTTCGCGACCGGACGGAGGTGCTGTTGCCCGGCTCCGATCTGCTTCGCCTGGTCGCATTCCTCAGTGTGTTCGTCGCCGGCGGCATCGCCGCGCAATTCCTGTTCCTCCGTCTCGCGCGGCCGTGGCGCGCGCATTTCGGCGTGCTGACGCTCGAGACGCCGCGCCAGCGCCTTTCGGCGCTGTTTGAGCGGCTGGCCTTCGCTATCCTGATCATCGCGGTCTCCGCGGCCGGCAGCATGGGGACGTTCCTGCTGTTCGTATGGCCGCCGCTGACCGGATCGATCATCCTCGGCTACCTGCTCGCCTACCTTGCGATCAGGCTCGGCAAGACAGTGATCCGCTTCTTCCTCGCCCCGGGCGCTGAGCGCCTGCGCCTGGTAAACGTCTGCAACGATACCGCGTGGTACTGGCACAGATGGGTGGCATGGCTGGTCGGCGTCACCGCCATCGGCTTCCAGACAATAATGACCCTGCGGTCGCTGGGCATGGCCGACGAGGGAAGCGACGTGCTGAAGCAGCTTCTGCTGTTGCTGCTGACGGCAATGGGCGTCTGGATCGTCTGGCGCAATCCCACGGCGCACCACGGCACCACCCGATCCAGGCGCGATCCGGTGGTGCGCCTGATGATATCGCTGGGGTTGGTGGTCGACTGGCTGCTATTCGTGATGGGAGCGTCGGCACTGGCCTGGACGCTGCTGATCCTGGCCGCGATCCCGGTCACGACGCTCATCCTCGGCCAGTCGATCTCGAAGGTCGTGCTCGGCCGATGGCCCGAGACGAACACCGAACCGTGTGCACATGTGGCGATCGCCCGGCGCGCCATGCAGACCCTCGTCATCATCCTGGGCGCCGTGGCGCTGGTGCATGTCTGGCACATCGACATGACGAAAATGTCAAACATGGACACGCCAATGATCCGCGTCATTCGCGGCCTACTTGAGGCGCTGGTGATCCTGGTGATCGCTGATCTGCTCTGGCAGGTGGTGCGTGTGCTGATCGATGAACGCCTGGCAGGTGATCAACCGCCGATCGATGCGCTGGATGACGAGGAACTGCGCCGCCAGGCGCGGCTGCGAACGTTGCTGCCGGTGCTGCGCAACTTCGCCTTCTTCATCGTGCTGGTGATGGCCTCGCTGAGCGCGCTGGCGGCGATGGGGCTGCAGATCGGCCCGTTGCTTGCGGGCGCCGGCGTGGTAGGCATCGCGGTGGGGTTCGGCGCTCAGACCCTGGTACGAGACATTCTCTCCGGTGTCTTCTTCCTGCTGGACGACGCATTCCGGGTCGGCGAACAGATTGAGAGCGGTGACATTCGCGGCACGGTGGAGAGCTTTTCGCTGCGCTCGGTCAAGCTCAGGCACCTGAATGGCCAGTTGCATACAGTGCCGTTCGGCGACCTGAAGGCGATCACCAACTATTCGCGCGACTGGGTGGTGGAGAATTTCCACGTCGTGGTGACTTACGACACCGACCTCGATCTGGTGGAAAACGCCATCGAGACGGTGAGCGATCAGCTGTCGGCGAACCCCTTGGTGGCAACGGAGCTTATCGAGCCGCTGCGGTCACTCGGCGTGCAGGCGATGGTCGACACCGGCATGCAGGTCGGGTTGATGTTCAAGACTCGGCCGGGTCGGCAGTTTGCCGTGCGGCGCGCCGCGTACTCTCAGATCAGGACGGCTTTTGCGGCGCACGGCATTCGCTTCGCAACGGCCGTGGCACAGCCATTGGTCGGCGCCGCCGCAAACTGACGGTCAGCTCAGCGCCACCTCGAAACCACGCTTCGTGCCGGGCCGCGCCATCATCGTCTCGTACCAGCGCTTGACGTTGGGAAACTCGGCGAGGTCCACCTTGTGGCGCTCGTGCCGCCACGCCCAACCCAGGATGGCGAAGTCGGCGATCGACACCGGCCCCCCGGCGAACTCCACCTGCGACAGCCGCTTGTCGAGCACGCCGTACAGCCGCAGCGTTTCCTTCGAATAGCGTTCGAGGCCATAGCGGCGGTCCTGCTCGTGCTCCACCTGCAGGAAGTGGTGCACCTGGCCGGGCATCGGGCCGAAGCCGCCCATCTGCCACATCAGCCATTCCAGAACCGGAACCTGAGCGCGCAGGTCGGTCGGATAGAATTTGCCGGTTTTCACCCCGAGATAGATCAGGATCGCTCCTGATTCGAAGATGCTGATCGGCTGGCCGCCAGGGCCTTCGGGATCGATGATCGCGGGGATTCTATTGTTCGGGCTGATCTTCAGAAAGTCTGGCTTGAACTGCTCGCCCTTGCCGATGTTCACCGGATGGACGTTGTAGGGCAGCCCCATCTCCTCCAGCGCCACGCTCATCTTACGACCGTTCGGCGTGTTCCAGGTATAGAGTTCGATGGGCATCGGCATTCTCCGCACGGTGTTTCGCAGCGATTGTCACCGAGGCAGCGCCGCCTCGCAACCGTGGCCTGTTGCTTGCATTGTGCTGCGTAATCATCGGGGGTGAGCCACATGAGCGATTCCGCCGCCAGCCTCGAACTGCCATTGGCACATCCGTCAACGCGCTGGATCCAGTTGGGGCTTGGCCTGGCCTGCATGATGGCGATCTCCAGCCCGCAGTATGTCTGGACGCTGTTCACCAAGCCTTTGGGTGGCGCACTGGGGGTGTCGCCGGCGGCGTTGCAGGTGACGTTTTCGCTGCTCATCGTGCTGCAGACGTTCTTTGCGCCGTTCCAGGGCTATCTGGTGGATCGCTTCGGTCCCCGCCCGCTGATCACAACCGGCGCGGTGCTGACCGGACTGTCCTGGGTGCTCGCCGCGCAGGCGGGATCGCTGGCCATGCTCTATTTGACCTACGGCATCATCGGGGGGCTCGGCACGGGCATCGTCTATATCGGCGTGGTCGGGCAGATGGTGGGCTGGTTCCCCGATCGTCGCGGCTTCGCTGCCGGCGTGGTCGCCGCTGGTTATGGCATGGGCGCCATCGTCACCACGTTTCCGATCGCCAATACCCTGGCGAGCTCCGGTCATCGCACCGCACTGGTCGAATTCGGCGTAATCTTCGGCGTGGTGGGCTTCGTCGCTGCGCTCGGCCTGAAAGCGCCACCGTCGGCCGACGAGGCAGCCCAGGACAGCGTGTCCACACCGACCGCGACGATGCTGAAGACGCCGATCTTCTGGCTGATGTTCGTGATGATGAGCCTGATGTCCACCTCTGGCCTGATGGTGACATCACAGATGGCGACGTTCGGCGCCGACTTCGGCATTACCCAGGCGATGGTGTTTGGCCTCGCCGCGCTGCCGCTGGCACTGACCGTGGACCGTTTCACCAACGGCTTGACGCGGCCGTTCTTTGGCTGGGTGTCCGACCGGATCGGGCGCGAGAACACGATGTGCCTGGCCTTCGCACTGGAAGGTCTGGCGATGACGCTGTGGCTGGTCACCCGAGGCGACCCGCTGCTGTTCGTGCTGCTGTCGGGGCTGGTGTTTTTCGGCTGGGGCGAGATCTTCTCGCTGTTTCCCTCGACCCTGACCGACACGTTCGGTACGCTCAATGCGACGCGCAACTACGGCTGTCTCTACATTGCGCAGGGCATCGGCGCGATCTTCGGCGGGCCCCTGGCATCGCTGCTGCACGAGGCGACCGGCAACTGGGTAAGCGTGTTCGCCGTGGCGATCGCAGCCGACCTGATCACCGCAGCATTGGCGATCGCAGTGCTGAAACCGATCCGGGCGAGGTACCTGCGAGGCCGCTAGTCTACGCGCTGTATGTGCAATGCCGCGAGGCGATCGGGCGGGAAGCCAGTCCGACCGCCTGCGCGATCGGCAGCCAGAGCGTGAAGAGCGTGGAAAAAGGGGGGCCTGCATCGATCCGTCCGGGTATGACGCTGGCAAGAAGATCAAGGGCATCAAGCGGCGTGTGTCACGAACACACCGACGGGTAAGGAGGTGTGGTGCTGTACGAGAGATGAGGGCAGGCCCCTCGAGTCCGGCAGTCAGGTGCAGGCCTCAAACCGCTGCAAGCTGCGGACGTCAAGAGCGGTCGTGGTGAGCGTTGCAGAAAAGCCGGGACTAGATTTCGGCAGAATGATCTGGAGAGGCGAGCGCGAGCGAACCATCGATGAAGTGTCGAAACGCCCTAACCGATGTCGAAACCGGGCGTGGTCGCTTCCTCCGGGACAAGCACGGGAACAGACCTGGAAGTTGCCCGCGCGGCATCCGGCATTTAGGCGGCGCGAAGCCAGATCAGGCTCTTGTATGGAACGTGAGAACCTGTCGTCTCGATGCAAAGGGAGACGTCCAAGCGGCGAAATCCGCGAGGACCAGAGTACCGATGCGGGACACAGGGACGGAGTGGTCTGTAGTAGGGAAGAAGGTTCTGTAATGGGACTGGACCGTAAGCGTTGCACGCCCTCCACATTGCTTGGCTCAGGCGGAGTATGATCCTCTGGCGGGAGGATGCAGAACGGCGGGTCAACCTGGACTTTTGCGTGCTCGGTGCCAGTTGCGCGGCAAATTGAATGTTTGGCGAAGGATCGAACGCAGGCGCTATGTGGTGTCGTGGGTTTCCGCAGCTTGGGGCGCCTTCCATTTCCATGGCGCAGGCTGGCCACCCACGTCTTGACTGCGACGCAGTCAATAAAGGCGTCGATGGCGTGACCAAGCCCCGGACCAAGGCCGGATGACGAGGAGTACGACCCGTGCCCAACTCAATTTACTTGTTCCCCGGGAAGCCTCCCTTAGTTCGTGGGCTAACGACACGCGCACCCCGGGGTCGGGCCACCATCGGAGCGCACAACATGGTGGTCGATCCATTCGGCCACCAGACGCCGCGCCTCGTTCAGCGATGCCTCGGGATGATGTATGCGATACAGCGAGGTGCAGGCCTGGAATGCCGCCATATCATCCGAGCCCAACTGGCGCAGGTCGCGGTAGGCGGTGACCACCGCGCGCTCGCAGCGCCTGGCGATCTGGCTGACGTCGTTACCCATCGACGGACGGTCCTCTTTGTTGCGAGTAACTCGCAATTGACTGTGGCAGGATAGTTGGCCGATCCGATCTGGGCAATATGCTGCTTTGTCATGCCAGCTAGCCGGTTGCCTGGGTAATATCCACGTCGGCGTCACCGATCCCCCAGTCCGACAGCACAGTTCGCAGGTCGGACGCACCGGGCGGTTCCGGCGGCGTCGGCCTATCGAGCGCCGTGCGACCGAAGCGCGGCGCCGGCGCAGGCTGCCGAACACCATCGACCTCGACGAAGGCCGTGCGCACACGGTTGTGCGGATGGTCGGGCGCCTCCTCCATCGACAGCACCGGCGCGAAGCACGCATCGCTGCCTTCCAGCAGCGCGCACCATTCATCGCGCGTGCGGGTCCGGAAGCGCTCAGCGAGGCGCTGCTTCACCTCGGGCCAGCGTGAGCGGTCCATCTGCGGCGGCATCGTCGCGGCGTCGATCTCCAGCAGACGCAGCAGTTCCGCATGGAACTTCGCCTCGATCGCCGCCACCGAAACATAGCGACCATCGGCACACTCGTAGACCTCGTAGAAGTACGCGCCTGAATCGGTGACGTTGCCGCCGCGACCGCCATCCATGCGGCCCGCTGCCATGGCACCGTAAATGGAGGTCATCAGCGACGACGCGCCGTCAACCATGGCGGCATCCACCACCTGCCCCCTGCCCGACCGCCGCGCCTCGATGATCGCGGCAAGCACGCCCACCACGAGATACAGCGCACCGCCACCGAAGTCGCCGACCAGATTCAGCGGCGGCGTTGGCGGCCCACCGGCTCGGCCGATCGCGTGTAACGCGCCGGTAAGCGCGATGTAGTTGAGATCGTGGCCGGCGGCGTGCGCCAGAGGTCCTTCCTGACCCCAACCCGTGACGCGCCCGAACACAAGGCGCGGATTGCGCGCGAGACAGATGTCAGGGCCGAGACCAAGTCGTTCCATCACCTTGGGACGGAAGCCTTCGATCAGCGCATCGGAATGCTCGATCAGCCGCAGCGTCAGCGCGACGGCCTCCGGGCGCTTCAGGTCCAGGCGGATGATATGCCTGCTGCGCTTCAGCACCTCGAACTTCGTCGGCAGCGGCAGGCCGAGATCGCTATCGGCAATGCGGTCGATGCGCAGCACGGTCGCACCCATTTCGGCGAGCATCATCGCCGCCATGGGACAAGGCCCAATGCCGGCGAATTCGATTACCTTGATGCCTGCGAGCGGACCCATCACGCCGCCCTGCCATGATGATGGTGATGATGCCCCGTCCCCGGATGCGAATGGGTGTGCTGGGCATAGTGCTGACGCAACAGGTCCTTGCCGTAGTCGTTGCCGTTGGGCGTGCGCACCACGGTGTGGATGTGGTCGCGCGAGGGCGTGTCGTTGTCGTAGACGATGCCGGATTGATGGTCGAACTCGACCAGGATGACCGGGCTCAGGATGCGATAATAGAAGGGGCTCGCATCGTCGAACGGACCGATCCAGGCGAATTGCGTCTCGCCAAGATGACGCTTCGCCTCGGCATACCGCACGTCGGCGTGTCCGGGCCGCAGGCGACCCGTATAGAGGCCGAGCAGTGACTCGAGACGCTCGCGTCCCTCCGCCGAAAGGTCACCATAGCGGATCCCGAGCGCATCGATCCGCTGATTGTCGCGGAACGCCGCGGTGAGCAACTCCGAGGGAAGATCCTTGCCCACCGTCGCGCGCCGCCGTTCGTCGGCCGACAACGCACTCATCAGCGCGTGCCCCTGCTCCTCTTCCGCGGCAAAGACACGCGTGCCGGCATGCTTGCCGAAGCGCGCGAGCACCGGCTCGGACCCCATGAACGCGGGCGTCAGCACAAGCTGATCACCGAGAACGAAGCAGTTGAGGTTGAGGTGATGGCCGTCGATCTGCCAGCCCCACGGCTCATCCGGCGACGGATTGCCGAAGATGCTGACCCAATAGAACCACTCGCTGTATTCTTCGGGCTTGCCGGTGATCTCCAACGCATGCTCGTTGAGCCGCATGACATCGCGAGCGCTACGGTATCCCGCATCGCTCATGCTTTCGCGCAGCAAGGCCAGCGCGGCTTCGCGCTGATCGTGACCCATATCGGCAAGGCAGACGCCGTGACGCATCACCCACGGATGGATGTTGCACCACATCCGCCACGCCTCGTCGCCGATGGCGAAACATGCCGCGTTGCGTTGCGCCGGGCTGAGCGTGGCGAGGAAGGCGCGCGCGGCCTCCAGCACGGGCACGAGCGAGATGCCGGTCTTCTCGATCGAGAAGACGCCCGATGCGAGCTTGCCGTCGGGGGCAATGCCGTGGAACGGCTCGGCAAGAGCGGCATCGGCCCGTTCACGCATCGGCTGTAGCCGCGGCGGCAATTCGAATGGCCGCACCGCCGGTGTCGGAGCCCTGTTCCGCAAACCGAAATGCGCTGACTCTACCTGCCATGGTTGCGTCCTCCTGTAAGGAGACGCTACGGCGGCTTCGTTGGGGCGGCAATGCCGTCCTCCGCTGGCCGATCAGGCAGCGCTGTTCCGATCGAGACGTTCCACGATGGCTCTGAACTTCGCCGAGGTCGCTTCGTCCAGGTCAAAAATCAGGTGCAGCATGTCCTTGTCGCTGCTGCGCACCGAGAAGGGCAAGGCAATGCCGACACTACCGAGATGCAACATCCCGCGTGTACCCACCGGCGACGATGGCCCGCCACATACGCCGGCACCGTCTTCCGAGATGTCGGCGGCGCGCCCTGTGTATGCGGTCAGACCAGGAATGTTCACGCGACATCGGCGGTCGCGGTCCGCACCACCCGGATCACCGCATGGCGCAACTCGCCCACGGCCGTGTTCAGCCCGGCGGCGTCTTTGCATACATCACCAGCGTGCTTGCCGGTTTGTTCAGCTTCAGTCGATACCTGTGTTGCATGGCTGGTCATCTCATTGGCAGCAGATGCCGTCTCAGCCACGTTGCGGGCGATCTCCGCCGTCGCAGCCCCTTGTTCCTCAACCGCCGCAGCGATCGAACCGGCGATACCGTCTATCTCGCCGATGGTCTTCTCGATCCGCGCCACGGCTTCGACCGACACCCCAGTGGCACTGCGAACCTGCGCGATGTGCTGCGCGATCTCTTGTGTAGAGCGCGCAGTCTGGGCGGCAAGTGCCTTCACTTCGGAGGCGACGACAGCAAACCCCTTGCCGGCCTCGCCCGCACGCGCCGCCTCGATCGTGGCATTCAACGCCAGCAGATTGGTCTTGGCAGCGATCTCGCCGATCATATCGGCGACCGCGCCAATGCGTCCCACTTGTTCGTTCAGTGCCTCGATGGTCGCCCGAGTCTCGGTGCCTGCGTTGACAGCTCGTGCGACTATTGCGCTCGATTGAGCGACCTGGGTGCCGATCTCTCTAATCGAGGCACTTAGCTGTTCGGCGGCGCTGGCAACCGTTTGCGCATTGGCCAGTGCCTGCGACGAGGCGGTAGCCGCACTCTGGGCTGAGTTGCCGGTACGTCCGGCGGAGGCGCTCATCTCCTCCGCAGTCGCTGTGATGGCTGCGGTGCGGACGCCGACCTCGTTTAATCCCTTCGTGGTCTCAATCTCGATCCTGTCCACCATGCCGACCAGGGAAGCATGCTTTTGTGCCTCGGACCGCGCACGAGCAGCTGCCTCCTCCTCCAGGGCGCCAGCGTGCGCAGAGGCATCGCGGAGTTGCAGCAGCGCCCTAGCCATCTGGCCGATTTGATCGGTCCGTCCGAGACAGGGAACCGCACTGTCAAATGCCCCTTCCGCGATACGCTGCATCACATCGGTCATGTCGAGCAACGGGCGGATGTTTGCGCGGAGCGTCCAGAAGTAGCCGAAACCGGCGACAAAGGCGATGATGAGTGCGCTGATCGCACCCTCCCTCTTCAATTGGGCCATGAATGCGTCCGCGTCGGCGAGGGGTGCGCCGACGAACAGGATACCGACCGTTTGTGCCTGCGAGTCCCGAATCGGCTCGTAGACGGCGAGATAGGATGCGCCCAAAATGGTCGTGGGGCCGCTGTAGGCGTGACCATCGCGCAAGACCGCGTCATGAGCCGCGCCGGCTGCGAGCTTTGTACCTGTGCCGCGTGACCCGTCGGGATTCTTGATGTTGGTGGCGATCCGCGTCTCCCCCATAAAGATTGTGGCTGATGCACCCGTCACGCTCCTCACGGCGTCCACCAGATCGTTCTTGCCATTCAGCGTCGTCGATCCGAGGACCAGTTGCCCATCCGTCGTTGTGGTCCAAACCGCGCCGAGCGGCGCCAACTCGTGCCGTAGCATTGCCATGCTGATGCCGAGTGACTCTTGTGCCCGCTGAAGCCCATTCGCCTCAACCGACCTCAATGTCCACAACTGGACGCATGCGACCGCTCCCAAAATCGCTGCAATCGAACAAATGAGCAAGCGCGGGACGATGCCAACGCGGTCAGTCAAGCGCACGCGCGCGAGCGTCGAGGTTTCCGTGATGGTGTTATCCACTGCAAAATGATCCTCAACTTCGGGTACGCGGGCGCCAGCGTTGTGCAGGTAGCGTCACGGCGAGCGATACCGCTCGCTGATAAAGAACTTGTAAATGTTCTGCCCCGACCGTACGCAGTGCCACCTGTTTCAGCCATTACGGCGACCAGGAGCGGCATCCGCGACTGCTCATGAAGCCACTGATGACCGGACACAAGCGTACGCACCGGCCGCAGCCTGCGCTGGATAGGGTCTTGCTGCCCGCAATTGGCCTACGGGTGGCCGACGATGATGTGGCCGCAAGCGCCGACCGTGTGAGGTCTAAATACTAAACCAGTGCAAAGGCTTCGTTCGCGGCCGCCTGCACCGCGCCTCCCGCCACGGCTCCTCCGCCGACACATAAATCGAGTCCCCGATGGTCGCAGCCCCTGCACCATGGCGTGGCGTCGGCATCGGAGCATGGTGCTGCCAAGTGTCGGTCACTGGATCGTAGCTCTCCGTTTGACCGAATACCTTGGCCCAAACCACCTTACGATTGACCACCAGCCCAGCCTCGCCCCCTATCGCGAAGAATCGGTCGCGATATACCACTAACGCGTGGCCGGAGCGTGCCGTCGGCATGGGCGCCCGCGGTTCCCAACCGTCGCGATCAGGCAAATAGACCTCGTGAAGATTGGTGTTGAACGCAGGAGTATTGAACCGACCCCCGATGACATGCAGGTGGCCTTGGTAAGCGATGATCCCAAGGTGGTCACGTGCTCCGGGCAGCGGGCGAAGCCGGCTCCAGCCGTCAGTTTTGGGATCGTAGACCTCATGCCAAGGAACGCTTGCCCGCTCGTCGTTCGGGGCCGCCGCGCCCCCCACAAGGTGGATCCGGCCTTCCAGAACCGCTGCACCGCCGGCTCCCCGAGCGCGCGGCAGCGGGGCTATCTGGGTCCAACGGTCCTCGGCAGTGTCGTAGGCATAGGCATCGGTGAACGGATTGGTATTTGGATCCGCAAAGCCGCCGAGCGCGTAGACGCGTCCGGCATCGGCCGCCACGGGTATGTGATTGGCTCCTCGAGGCAAGGGCGCCGCGCGGACCCAACGATCTTCAGCCGGATCATAAACATGGTGGTCGCTGCGATTGACCCAGCCGCCAATGATGTGGAGGCGGCCCGCCGACGCCGTCCCGCCGCCCATTTCGGAGGTTGGGATCGGCAACATGGCGCGCGTGACCCAGCGACCCGGCGGTCCGGCTGGAGCAGGGCTGTCGGTTACCCGCTCCGCGATTTCGGCCGTCGAGAGGTTGTCGCTTAACGCTCCTGCCTGCGTGAAGCGGCCGAACGGCTGCGGGGACGGCGGCTCGGAGGCTAGGGACTGAGCCTTAGCCTTGGCTGCCGCTATGGCAAGGAGACCCGACAGCATGAAGCCACGTCGATCCATATGCGATCCTGTCCTCAATGCATGCAGCGGCGTCTCGATTACCGCGATTGACCCGATGACGAAACCGAACCCGGCTCGACGTCAGCGAAACCCTGGCTAATCCCCCGCCGCCACCGCCGGCCGGTCATGCCTGCGCATCAGGAACAACAGCAGCAGCGGCGGGATAACCGTCAGCATCATCATCCGGAAGTCATTGTTGTATGCAATGATCTGTGCCTGATGCGTGACCATCTGATCGAGCAGCGCCGCACCGTGCCGCGTCGCAGGGTCCAGCATGTGCTGCACCGTGTCGTTGCCCTGCAGCACCCGATCGAACGGCGTGATACCGGCGGCGATGTCGGCATGCGTCATCTGGATGCCGCGCGTCAGGCTGAACGATGTGATCGAGATGCCGATTGCCGAGCCGATATTGCGCGCGAGCGACTGCATCGATGTCGCCTCCCCGCGCAGCGAGGCCGGCAGCGTCGTGTAGGCCATCACCGTCATCGGATTGAACACCAGACCGACGGTGAAGCCCTGCAGGATCATGGTGATCATCATTTCACCTGCCGTCACGTCGGGCGTCCAGTTGCTCATGGTGTAGAGTACCCAGCCGAGGCCCAGCAGGCCGACCGCCATGATCTTGCGCTGATCCACCCGCATCCCCATGCGCGCGGCGAGAAACATCGAGGCGATGATGCCGATCCCGCGCGGCGCCATCACCCATCCGGCGGTATAGACGGGATAGCCCGCCAGGTTCTGCAGATAGGGCGCAAGCAGTGCCGACGTCGACAGCATCAGCGACGATACGCAGAAGATCATGATGATCGCGGAGGCGAAGTTGCGATCCCTGAACAGCCCGGGCGGCAGGAACGGCTTCTCGGCCGTGAACATGTGCACGACGAACAGGTAGAACGCGAGGCCCGCGATCACCGCCTCCACGATGATCTCGCGCGAGCCGAACCAGTCGAGTTCTTGCCCGCGGTCCAGCAGCATCTGGAGGGAGCCGGCGGCGAGCCCCAGCATGGCGAAGCCATACCAGGAGAACCTGAGCTGCGTTCGCGCCGGCGTCTCACGCATGAACAGCATGATGCCGACCAGGGCGAGGATGCCGAACGGCAGGTTGACGTAGAACACCCAGCGCCAGGAGTAGAGATCGGTCAGATAGCCGCCAAGGGTCGGGCCGATCATCGGTCCCATCGTGACGCCCATGGAGAAGATCGCCATCGCCTGCGCGCGGCGCGAGAACGGATAGATGTCGAGCATCGTCGCCTGCGACAAAGGCGCCAGTGCCGCGCCGAACATCCCTTGCAGCAGGCGGAACCCCACCAGCTGTTCCAGCGACTGCGCAGCACCACACAGCATGGAGGCAGCGGTGAAGCCGATGATGCAGATGATGAACAGCCGCTTCCGACCGAAGCGGACCGCCATCCAGCCCACCGGCGCGGTCATGATGGCGGCGGCGATCACATAGGAGGTGAGCACCCAGGTGATCTCGTCGTACGACGCCGACATGCTGCCCTGCATGTATGGCAACGCAACGTTGGCGATGGTGGTGTCCAGCGTCTGCATGAACATCGCGAGCATCGCCGAAGCGGTGATCAGGCCGCGGTATGGGACGCGGGTTGTTTCCGACATTTTCCTTGGACGTCGTCAGCAAGCCCGCGGATTGTGCGCCTGCCCGACGGCGCGCGCTACCCGCGGGTAAGGCGGGGCTGGTCAGTTCGCCATTCTGGCCTCATCCACCCCCGGTTCGGACATCTCGGCGAATGCGTAGATCTCCGCCACCAGGATTTCGAGGCCGACGCTCGGCGGCCGCGGGATCACGGCCTGACCGCCCTTACGCGGCCAGTTCGGCCTTCACTGCCGCCGCCAGATCACGCATGCGGAACGGCTTTCTCAGGAACCGCCGCTGGACCTGCTGCGAAACGAAATAGCCGGAGATCAGGATGATCTTCAGATCGCTCTGGCGCCGGGTCGCAAGATCTGCAAGCTCGATCCCTGACATGTCGGGCATGCGAATATCTGTAATGATCATGCGCAGGTCCGGATTGTGTTCCAGCAGATTGAGCGCCTCAGCGCCGCCGGGCGCCTGGATCACCTCGTAACCAATATCCCGCAGGAACTCGGCCACGATGATTCGGACTTCGGGGTCGTCGTCGACGATCATCAGCTTCGGGCGGCGGGTGCGCCCGTCGGTGGCTGAGGCAGACTCACTATGCGTCACGCTGGACAACGGTCGCTCCCCGAATCAACAAGGGATTCGTTCTCCCTTCAGGCCACCATCCGCGCCATGCTGAAGTACAGCGACACTTGGCCGACGTCACTAGCACTACAAATTGCTTACAGCCCACGCCGATCATGGTTCAATACCGTGACGTTTAATCACAACCGCGCGACCGCCCAGGACGTCCACACCATTACCGTCATCTCGACGTTACATATAGTTTGTGCAATGATTTTTTAACGCACTGTATCCACGAGGATGACGCCCAATGGATAGTTCACTGCGCCAGGGTCCCCTCGCCCGCTTCAAGGTCATCGATCTGTCCCGCGTGCGCGCCGGGCCTACGGCGGTGCGGCAGCTTGCCGACTGGGGCGCTCAGGTCATCAAGGTGGAGTCGCCGGAAGGCGACGCAGGGATGGGGGGCGAGCGGCATGGCCCCGACTTCCAGAACCTGCACCGCAACAAACGCAGCATGACGCTCAATCTGAAGTCCGCGGAGGGCGTGGCGATCCTGAACCGCCTGGTGCGCGACGCCGACGTATTGGTGGAGAACTACCGCCCCGATGTGAAATTCCGCCTTGGCATCGACTACGCGAGCCTGCGGTCGATCAATCCTCGGCTGGTCTATGCCAGCATCTCTGGCTTCGGTCAGGACGGGCCATATCGCGAACGTCCCGGCTTCGACCAGATCGCGCAGGGCATGGGTGGGCTGATGTCGATTACCGGACTTCCGGGACAGGGGCCCGTGCGCGTCGGCATTCCGGTTGCCGACCTCACTGCCGGCATCTTCTGTGCAATGGGCATTCTGGTGGCGCTGCTCGAGCGTGAGGAGTCCGGCGAGGGCCAATGGGTGCAGAGCAATCTGCTCGCGGCACAGATCGCCATGCTGGACTTCCAGGCAGCGCGCTGGACGATCGGCCACGAGGTGCCAGGACAGGCGGGCAATGATCATCCGACCAGCATCCCAACCGGCGTGTTCCAGACCGCCAACGGCTACATGAACATCGGTGCTGCCGGCGAGGCGATTTACCAGCGGTTCTGCAAGGTGCTCGACGCGCCGGAACTGGCGACTGATCCGGATTTCGCCACCAACGCCGATCGCTCGAGGCATCGCGCGCGGCTGAATGAGGCAATCGGCGCGATCACCCGAAAGCGGACGACGGCCGAATGGATCGACCTGCTGAATGAGGCCGGTGTGCCGTGCGGACCGATCTATAAGATGAACGAGGTGTTCGACGATCCGCAGGTGCAACACCTCAACATCACGCGCCATGTGCAGCACAAGGTGCTGGGCGATGTCGAAGTAATCGGCCAGGCGGTCGAACTGTCGCGCACGCCGTGGAGCGTGCGAAGCGCCTCCCCCGAACCGGGCGAACACACCGACGACGTGTTGCGTGAACTGGGCTACGGCGATGCGGAGATCGCGAAGCTGCACGAGCAGAAGGCAGTTTGAAGCTCAGGGCTCGCCGCGCCGCGATTGCCGTCGACCGACAACGTGGCCGGCGGCAAACAGCACCGGCCAGCACGCAATGGCGAACACCGGACGAACCTGCGCGACGGCGATCGAAGCCAGGAACCCGGACGCCTGGGTCGCCGAGAAGGTCAGATAATAGCGTCCCATGCGCCGCCCCTCGTCCGCCAGCACGATGTGCGGACACAGGAGTGCATAGCCCCACATCACTGCGAGCATCATCGCGGCGAATGCGATGTTGGCCGCATAGACCGTGACGTTCAGCGGCGACAGCGGGAAATTGCCCAGTATGTCGGCGCTGAACGGCACCACGACGATGCCGAACAGAAAACAGAGATTGAACAGCAGCAGCCAGTCGTCGCCGCGGACTATGATGGCGTGCATCTTGTAATGCAGTATCCAAAAGCGCGCCGCCAGACCGTAACTGAAGGCGAGGATGACAAGCTGCGGCAGCAGAGCCAGCATCTTCAGCGACAGGCCTCCGTCGGGGCTTTGGGACGACGTCGCCGGAAGCTGAATGGTGAACGCAAGGAAGGTCATGGCGACGGCGAAGATCCCGTCGGCCAAGTTGGTGAGACGAGCGAAGTCGAGGGCTGGCCCGCGCATCACCGCCCGGCGGCGATCACCGGGCGCTGGTATAGCGCGATGTCGCGGTAGGCCGCGCAGTGCCTTGGGTGATCACGATCGGTTCGGCCGGCAGCGAGCGCGCCTTCCCCTGCCCTTGCCACAGCCAGTATTTGTTATCAGCGGTGCCGTTCACTGCGACCACCTTGCAATTGCCCTTCGTGTCGATCGCATGGATCGTCACGCGGCTGATCAGACCACCTTGCAGTGCGCGCATATCCTCGACTGCCTCGCGCACCGCGTCGGCGACACTGGCACCCTGCTTCATGTAGAGCACGATCGATCGTGCGGTACAGCAGCGGATGGTCATCTCGCCCGCCCCGGTGCAGGCAGCGGCGCCGTAGCGCGTGTCGGCATACGAGCCGGCACCGATGATCGGGCTGTCGCCGAGGCGGCCGGGATATTTCCATCCCCAGCCCGATGTGCTGGTTCCCGAACAGATATTGCCAGCCGCATCGTGTGCCAGAAACACGGTCGTATCGCGTCCAACCTCCGGATCGATCGCATGACGACAGAGCACGGCGAGTGGCGTATCAGGCCACGCGCGCTGCTGCTCCGGCGGCACTTCGTTGTCAAACCAGGCCTGCCAGGCACGGCGCGAATCCTCGATCAGATTATCGGCCGGCTCCGCACCGATCTCCCGTGCGAAGCGCGCAGCCCCGGCGCCCACCAGAAACTCGTGCGGCAGATGGCGCATGATCGCCCGTGCAACACTGACGGGATGCAGGAAGCCCTGCAGCGCGCCGACCGCGCCCGATCGCAGCGTAGTGCCGTCCATCATGGAGGCGTCGAGTTCCATCTCACCAAGCAGGTTAGGCCAGCCCCCGCGCCCGACCGTGCGCACCGACGGATCGGCCTCGATGATACGGATGCCCGCCTCGATCGCATCGAGCGCATGCGCGCCTTCCATCAGCAGCGGCGCCGTCGTCGGCACGCCGAGTGTGCCCTCATTGTTGGTGACCAGGATCATATGACGCCTTCTTCGGCGAGCCGCTCGACGTCACTGCGCGACATGCCCAACAGTTCGGTCAGCAACCACTCGTTGTCTTCGCCATAGCCGGGCGCCCCGCGGTTGGTCGGGCCGCCGATATAAGCTGGCGTACGGCTCATTTTCATCGGCAGCTCGTACACCGGCCAGGTACCGATTTTGGTGCCGGTGACCTCGGTCAGCCATTTCAGATGCCGCAACTGCGGATCGACATCGCAGCGGTCCTCGGCATTTTGACACACGCCCGCCGGCACGCCCGCACGCTGCAGCTTCATCATGCAGTCATAGCGGTCCTGCGTGCGCGTCCATGACTCCACGAGAGCATCGAGCGAGTCCTGGTGCAGCAGCCGGTGTTGCAGAGTGTTGAAGCGGCGATCTTCCAGCCATGCCCCCTGCCCCGCCGCCTGCGCCAATGCGCGCCACTCCGTATCGGTGAAGCAGGCGATGGCGATCCAGCGATCCTTCCCCGCACAGCGATACGCGCCATGCGGCGCCGCCGGCTTGTAGGGCGAACGATTGCCGTAGCGCCGCCACACGCGCTCGTTGGCCGACCAATCGAGAATCGTAGCGCCGGTCAGGAACAATCCGGATTCGCATTGCGACGCGTCAATCCACTGACCCTCGCCGGTACGCTCGCGATGATACAGCGCGCCGAGCAGCGCGAGCGCGTAACCGTAGGCGCCCATCCAGTCGAGAAACGAGTAGCCCCAGCCGACAGGCATCGCCGGCTCCGGCAATCCCGACATGTCGCCCTGCCCGCCAAATGCTGCGGCAACCGGACCCACGGTGCGCATCCGCCCATACGTGCCGTGCACGCCCATGCCGGATTGCTGGATGTAGATGACATCCGGCCGGATGCTCTTCATCACGTCATAGCCCAGCCCAAGGCGTTGCAGCACACCGGGAGAGAAACCTTCAGCCACGACATCGCAGATGCGCACGAGGTCCTTGGCGATCTGCAAACCCTTGGGATGGCGAATGTTCAGCGAGATGCCGCGCTTGCCCGCGTTCTTGTTGTTGAACTGGCCGCCCATGTCCGGATCCTTCACACCGGGCAATGGTCCGGTTGCGGCATCACGTGCCGCACGACCGCCGATCGGTGCCATCGCGGCAAGGCGCGTGTCCGGATTGTCCTTCCATTCAACCTTGTAGCTTTCCGCGCCCATCGCCGCGAGGAAACGCGTGCCGCCGGCGGATGCCAGAAACCACGCAAAGTCGAGAATTTTCACGCCCTGCAATGGGAACGGCTTGTTGTGGAGCGCCGACAGCTTCGCGTTCGCCACGCCGCGCGGCTCCGCCGGCACACTGGGCCGTCGCATTGCTTCGCCCAGCACCGCGACCGTGTCCTCGCCCAGCAGAGGCGCGCGCCGCCCGACTTGCCAGCTCGTCCTGGTGCTGAGCCACTTGCTGGAGGGGTAGCGGAAGCTGCGGCCATGTTCCGGATGGAATACGTCGGCGAAGCTCTTGCGCTTCAGCCAGTGCTCATCCAGCGCGTTCTCATGCGGCTTGCGCAGCGGTGCCCACAGCAGGCCCGCATCCTGCGCCTCGCGCCACGGCATGTCGGCGTACGTCCAGGCGCGAATAAAGCGCTGCACCACGTCCAGCATATGCGCGCGCGTCTCGTCGCCCGCCTGCGAACCGGGCACCTGTCGCGCCCGCAGATCGGCATCCGGTGGCGGCGGCTGCAGATCCGCCTGCATGCCGTATTTGGACAGCAGCGGTACCAGGTTCTTCAGATCGCGCGCACCCATGCCGTGCGAGATGAACCAGCGACCGTCCTTGGTGTGGCTGATACTCGGCGAATGATTTGGCGTCTCTGCTGCATGTCGGTTGGTCATCCGCCATATCGGCACGCGCCGCATCACCCAGTGCATGATGTCGAGTTCGGGATTCTTCGACACCGCCTCGTGCACGGCGACGGACACGTCCTGTCCCTGCCCGCCGCGATGTCGATGGATCAGTGCCGCGATGATGCCGGTCGCGAGTTGCTCGCCGGCGATGTGATACGCGTGCCAGATCTGTGGCGCGATCGGCGGCGTGTCGTATTCCAAATTAGGGTCGGGATCGTTGCCGCAATTCATCATGATCCCGCCCAGAGCAAGGTGGATCAGATCGGAACTCTTGAAATCCTGCCAAGGGCCGTCATCGCCGAATGGCGTCATGCGCGCGGTCACCAGCGACGGAAAGCGCGCGTTCATCGTCGGGCGATCCAGTCGCAGCGCCGCGTTCAGCGCACCGCAGCTTGCATCCAGCAGCACGTCGGCGCCTTCCAGCAGACGCAGCATGTGCTCGCGCGCCAATGTCTCGCGCAGATCCAGCACCACCGACCTTTTGTTGCGATTGTAGTTCCAGAAGAACAGCGAGCGTTCGAGCCCCGGCTCATCCTCCAGGAACGGACCGATCCGCCGTGTCGCGTTCCCCTCCGGCGGCTCGACCTTCACCACCTCGGCACCGAGCCCCGCCAGCAGCAGCCCGGTGTACTCGGCACGTTCGTCCGCCACCTCGATCACGCGCAATCCCGCCAGCATTCCTGGGCCGGCGTTGCCCATCATCTCGCCTGGGCCCCGCGCGATTTCGCTGGCGTCCGACATTGTAGTTCCTCCCTTATGGTCGCGTGCGCCTCAGCATCTCCAGAAGCATGGCATTGAACTGCTCCGGCGCCTCGTATGCCACCCAATGGCCGGCGCCCGGGATCATGCGTACATCGGCATCGGGCCGCATCTCGCGCAACGCGGCCACGCGTAGTGGCGCGCGCGGATTGGCCGGCGCATCGCGCTCGCCCCAGATGCCATTCACCGGCGCAACCACCCGCTTCAGCGCATTCGGTAACGCTCCGCTGCGCGACAGAGTCGGTGTCTTCAACCTCGAGTGCCGCGTGTTCCACTCCTGGATCGCCAGCGCCAGCGCATCGATCTTCGCCGGGTCGGCGATCATGAGCCGGTTGAGATTGATCCTGTGCGTCGCGACGCGCTCATCGCCGGTGAGATGCCGCACCTTCAGCAGTTCCACCGCGCTGCCCGATGGTCCGACGCCGCTCGAGCCGATGATCGTCACCGACCGCACGCGCGCCCCGTGGATCGCCCCCACACAGGTCGCCATCGTGCCGCCGAACGAAAACCCGGCGACGTCGTAGCGCGCCTCCGCCCCGAGCGCGGTGTCGATGCCGTTCGCGACGATCTGCGCGACCTGCATCGCATCGTCGCCGTCCGGCGGGAACGCCGACTCACCGAGTCCCGGAAGGTCCGGCACCAGCAACCGATACGTGCGCGACAGCACGTCGATATTGTGCGCCCAGTGCCGCCACGATCCCGCGCCGCCGTGGAACAGCACCAGATCCGGCCCCTCGCCCCACGACCGCCATACCATCGTTCCGTCGCCGCACGGCGTTTCCGTTCGCCTGGCGGTCCGTTCGAGCCGGTCCAAGAATGCCGCCGGCTCCAGTTCGACCCGATCGTTCATCCGGTTTCCATTTATTGATATTCATGGAAGGCTAGGGACGCCGCCGCGACATCGTCAAGGTCAGGCCCAAAGCTACGGATCAAACGAAACCATGACGATTGTCTTCATCGGCGACATCCACCAGCAATGGCACAGTGTCGAGCGCGGCCTCGCCAACCTCGATCCGCCGCCGCGCGCCGCCATCCTGCTGGGCGACATCCAGTGCGACAGACCGCTCGACGACCTCGCGGCGCCGCTGCTCAACCGCGGCATCGATGTGCATTGGATCTTCGGCAACCATGACAATGACGGCGGGCCCGAGATGTGGGCCAACCTCGTCGGGGCCGACCGCAATCCCCGCACCGCACAGGGTGCCCTGCACGCGCGGGTTGTCGAGATTGCCGGTGTGCGCATCGCCGGCCTCGGCGGCACGTTCCGCCCGCGTATCTGGGAACCGCCCGATCCGCCGCGCGTGCATCGGCGCGCGCAACTGCCCGAGGACCTGAGCGCCCTCAACTGGGGCGAAGAACACGTCGCCGCACTGATCCATTCGCTCGGCGCCACCGCGATCTGGCCGGAGGATTACAACTACCTCGCCAGCCAGAGCGCCGACATCCTGGTGACGCACGAGGCTCCGCGCAGCCATCCATCCGGCAACGCCGCACTCGACGAACTGGCGCGCGCCATGGGGGCGAGCCTTATCGTACACGGCCACCACCATGTTTCGTATCGCGCCGTGGCGCCCGACGGCCTGCGTGCCATGGGCGTCGCCGCCGCCTGGGGTGCCACGATCGACGGCGAACTGCTGTGGCCCGGCGAGACCCCGCGTCACCTCGGTAGTCTGATCGCCGGATGGTCGCTTGAGGCGGACGCAGGGAGCCAGTAAGACAGCCGCCGACAAGAAGCCTGGGAGGCACAAGAAAGTCGGTGGACCTCGAAGTCCTCATCGAAAACACGCTGAACGCGATCGCCGCCGGCCTCACCATCGGTTGCATCTACGGTCTGATGTGCATAGGGCTCGGGCTGATCTTCGGCATCATGCGCATTGTCAATTTCGCCCAGGGCGAGCTGCTGATGCTGGGCATGTACGCCAGCCTGTATCTGGTAACGGGCGCCGGCGTGTTCGCCTTTCTGGGGCCCTATGTCGGCCCGTTCATCGGCGCGCTCTGTGCCGGCCCGATCGTGTTCGCCGGCGGCGCACTGCTGCACAAGTTCCTGATCGCACGTGTCTCCGGCCTGCGCACGGCAGGCAGCATCGATGATGGCCATTTCGGCCAGCTTCTCGTCACCTTGGGCATCTCGCTGATCCTGCAGAACGGCGGATTGATCGTGTTCGGCTCCACGCCGCAGACCGTGCGCACACCACTCGCCTCGCGCGCGTTCGAAGTCTCCGGCTTCTATGGCGACGCCACCGTGTTCCTCAACAAGGCGCGGCTCATAGCCTGCGCGGTGGCGATCGTCATCGGCAATCGCGCTTTATTTGACGCTGGAATACACCCGCCTTGGCAAATCGCTGCGCGCGGCGGCCGACAATCCGACGGCAGCGACCTATATGGGCATCGACGTCGACCGCGCCTATCGCATCGCCTTCGCGCTGGGTTGCGGCATCACTGCCATCGCTGGCGGCCTGATGGCCACGTATCTGTCGTTCGGCCCGTTCATCGGTCTGGACTACGTCATCATCATGTATTCTGGTGTAGTCCTCGGCGGCATGGGCAGTATCCTCGGTGCATTCTGGGGCGGCCTCACCGTGGGTTTCGTGCAGCAATGCTCGGCTTTGGTACTGCCGCCGCAGTTGCAGAACGCCGCGATCTTTGTTGTGTTCCTGCTGATCATCATGCTCCGCCCGCAGGGTCTATTCGGCCGCTCGGCGGAGCGCGCATGAGACAGGGAGCAGGTACGCGCCTGCGACGAGACGGCATCGCGCTCGCCGTCGTCACTGCCGTCTATCTGGCGATCTCGGTTTTCGTCACCAATCCGTATTACCAGTTGATCCTGACCCTGGTGCCCATCTGGGCACTGTTCGGCGTCTCGTGGAACATCCTGTCCGGCTATGGCGGCCAGCTTTCATTCGGACATGCGTCGTTCTTCGGCATCGGTGCCTATACGGTCACCTTGGCACTGATCTACTGGAACCTGACGCCGTGGCTGGGCATTCCACTTGGCATGGCGGTCGGCGCAATTGCCGCGGTGATCATCGGCACGCCCACGTTCCGCCTGAGGGGACACTATTTCGCGCTGTCGATGCTCGCCTATCCGCTCGCTATTCTGTATTTTCTGCAATATCTCGGCTTCCAGGAACTATCGCTGCCGATGCACCGCGAGCATCCGGCAGCGTATCTCGAATTCATTGACACGCGTCTCTACACCGTTGTCGCGATGGGCCTGCTTGCCGCCGGCGTGGTGGTCTGCGTGCTGGTGGAGAACTCGCGTTTCGGCCTGGCGCTGCTGGCGATCCGGCAGAATGAGCTGGCAGCAGAGGCAGCCGGGATCAACGCACGGCAATGGAAGATGCGCGCGCTGGTCACGTCGGGCGCGATCGCCGCTGCTGCCGGGGGGCTGTATGCCTGCGTCCTGCTGGTCGTCACGCCTGATTCGGTCTTCGGTCTGCTGGTATCCGCGCAGCCAGTGGTGGTCACATTGTTCGGCGGCGTGGCATCGATCTGGGGACCGGTGATCGGTGCCGCGGTGCTGGTGCCTTTGGCGGAATCGCTGAACGCGCAGCTTGGCAACGTCCTTCCCGGCATCCAGGGTGTGGTGTACGGCGCCGCCATCATCGTGATCATCCTGGCGGCCCCAGATGGATTGTACTGGACCATCCGCGATCGCTGGTTTCGCCGCGCACTCCCGCCACCGCCCCCTGCCCTGCCCGCTGCTGCGGTACCATCTCGCGCCTATGCCGCTATGGTCGGGTCGGACGCGCTGCTACAGGTGCAGAATCTCTCCCGCTCGTTCGGCGGTCTGCGCGCAGTCAGCGAGGTGAGCTTCACCGTCGCGCGGGGCGAGATCCTCGGCATCATCGGTCCGAACGGCGCCGGCAAGACTACGCTGTTCAACCTGTTGAACGGCGTGCTGCCGGCAGACGAGGGCAGCGCGACGTTGGCGGGCGAGTCGATGCTCGGCCGCAAGGTACATCAGGTGTGCCGCATGGGAGTCGGGCGTACGTTCCAGGTGGTGCGCAGCTTTCCCCGTCTGCCTTTGCTGGACAATGTGGTGGTCGGTGCGTACGGCGCCGGACTGTCGGATCGCGGCGCTATGGCGGCGGCGGAACTGGCATTGCGCCACGTCGGCCTGTTGCAGTTCGCAACGCGGCAGGCTGGGCAGCTCACCAACAAGCAGTTGCGGCTGATGGAACTCGCACGCGCGCTCGCCGGTCAGCCGCGCTTGTTGCTGCTGGATGAGACGCTGGCAGGCCTCGGACGCGACGAGTGCAACGAAGTGCTCGACGTGCTGGCAAAGCTGCGCGACGAAGGCCTGACGATCGCGATCATCGAGCACACGATGCACGCGATGATGCGGCTGGCCGATCGCTTCGTGGTGCTGGACCATGGCGCAGTGCTGGCATCCGGCCTGCCGCGCGACGTGGTCGAGGATCGCGCGGTGATCGAGGCGTATCTCGGCAAGAAGTTCTTGGCGCGACAGAATGCGTAGGTGGGAACTGGGAATTCTGAAGATGGTGACGTTGGTGGCGGCGGTGCTCCCCGTCCCCTTGCGGGAGGGGGCTGGGGGGAGGGGGCTGTGCCAGTCCCACCGGCGCCCCCTCACCCCAGCCCCCTCCCGCAAGGGGACGGGGAGCAGCCTCCTTCTCCTTCCCCTCACTCTCCTCCTTCTCATTCCCTGCGCCGCCGCCCATGCTTGAGGTCCGCAACCTTTCCGTCGCGTATGGCGGCCTGCGGGCGCTGATCGACGTGTCGCTGTCGGTCGCCGAAGGACGCTTCGTCACCGTGGTTGGCCCGAACGGCGCCGGCAAATCGACCCTGTTCAAGACCATCTGCGGCATCGTGCCGCCGGTTCAGGGCGACATCTCGTTTCTTGGCCAGAACCTGCTCGCCCTACCGGCGGCGGCGCGCGCGCATCTTGGCATCGCCCACGTACCGGAGGGTCGTCAGGTGTTCCGTACGCTGACCGTCCGCGAGAACCTCGAGATGGGCGCGTACACCAAGGCCGGCCGCGCCCAGTGGCAACGCGCGCTGGAACGTATACACACGCTGTTCCCGATCCTCGCCGAACGCGCCACCCAGCTTGCCGGTACTCTGTCCGGCGGCGAGCAGCAGATGCTGGCGATCGGCCGCGGCCTCGCCTCCGCGCCACGGCTGCTGATGCTGGATGAGCCCTCGATGGGGCTGGCACCGGCGGTCGCCGACACGATATTCGAACGCATCTCGCAAATCCACCGTGAGGACGGCGTCACCATCCTGCTGGTCGAACAGCGCGTCGCCGAGGCCCTGGAGCTGTCCGATCATGGCTATGTGCTGGAGACCGGCCACGTGGTGTTGGACGGCTCGTATGAAACGTTGCTTGCCGATGATCGGGTTCGCCGCTCCTATCTCGGCCTCACTGACGCATAAGCTTGGAGGGAGAATGCCATCATGACGAACGTATCCACGATCGGCCGGCGCACCGCGCTCGGCCTCGGCCTGGCGACCGGCGCCGCAGCAATCACACCACGCCGTGCCCGCGCACAGGCGAAGGAGGTACCGATCGCGATGTTGGTGCCGCTGTCCGGCCCATGGGCGCGTCAGGGCATTCTCGAACAGATGGGCGCGCGCATGGCGATCGACGACGTGAACAACGCCGGCGGCATCAAGTCACTCGGCGGTGCCAAGCTTAAGCTGCTGGAATACGACACGCAGGACACCGCGGAGAAGGCCAAGGATGCCGCACAGCGCATGCTGGCGCAGAATCCGGACCTGGTGGGCGGTTTCGGCTGCTGGCTCTCCACCTTCACGCTCGCTGCGACCGAAGTGACCGAGCGGGCGGAGCTTCCGTGGCTGACGCTGTCCTATTCCGATGCGATCACCGGCCGCGGCTTCCACTATGTGTTTCAGTCCTCACCCACCGCGGACAAGCAGGCGCAGGATATCGTGCCAATGATCGTCGAACTGGCAACCAAGGCAAGTGGCAAGCGTCCCACCAAGGTTGGAATCCTTGGCGACAACACCGCGGCGAGCGTCAGCTACTACAAACCGCTGCATGACCACGTGCTCCAGAACGAGAAGCTCAACCTGGTGGTTGACGAGGTCTATACGCCGCCATTGACCGATGCGACCACATTGATCCAGGGCGTACGTTCGGCGCGCCCCGATTTCATGCTGCTCGAATCGAGCAACGTGCCTGACGACAAGCTGCTGGTCGACAAGTTCGCCGAGTACAACATGACCGCCAGCAAGATGCCGATGGTCGGGAGCGGTGGCCACTGGTGCGTGCCCGAATTGTTGAAGGTTGCCGGCGCCGACAACCTGGAAGGCGTGTTGGTCGGCCTTGCCAACTGGCCGGGCAAGGCGGTCGCGGATGTAGCGCAACGCTTCATCGAACGCACCAAGGAGCCGTGGTTCGGCCATGACTCGATATTCGCGTACGTGCACGTGCTGATCCTGAAGGAAGCGTTGGAACGCGCCGGCGTTGCCGACCGCCACAAGGTGGCGGAGGCGATTCGTCAGCTCAACATGACGACGGGCCCGGCGCTGTTCTTTCCCGACGGGCATCTGCAATACGACGACAAGGGCCGCCGCGTCGGCGCCAAGCTGTGCATCGTCCAGTGGCAGAAGGGCAAGCCGACTCCGGTCTATCCCGCGAACATCGCAGCGTCCGATGCGCTGTGGCCGAAGGTCTCGTGATGACCGAACCCGCACCCTACGAGGTCTACGCGGTGCATTACGCGCACAATCCGAATGCACGGCGAGCCAACAACTTCATCGGCGGCGATCCGCACGATGGGCCGATGCCGCTCGACTACTTCGTCTGGGCGATCAAGGGGCCGGATCGTTCGTTCGTGTTCGATACCGGGTTCGACGCGCCGATGGGCGAGAAGCGGCAACGCCAGTTCGTGCGATCGCCTTCGGTCGGGCTGAAGGCCATCGGCGTCGAGCCCGGCGACGTGCGTGACGTGATCCTGTCACACATGCACTACGACCACTGCGGCAACTACGATCTGTTCCCGCATGCCCGCTATCATGTGCAGGACATCGAGATGGCATATTGCACCGGGCGCTGCATGTGCCACGCGGGTCTCCGCGGGCCGTTCGAGGAAGAGGACGTGGTGGCGATCGTGCGCAAGCTGTTCGCAGGTCGTGTCGTGTTTCACGATGGTGTAGAGGAGTTGGCGCCAGGGCTGACCGTGCATCACGTGGGTGGTCACTCGAAAGGATTGCAGGTAGTGCGTGTATGGACGCGGCGCGGCTGGATGGTGCTCGCGTCGGATGCCAGCCACTTCTACGCCAACATGGAGGAAGGTCGCGCGTTTCCGATCATGCACAGCCACGAGGACACGCTGGCCGGCTATGCGACGATGCGTAAGCTGGCGAGCGCGTCGAACGCGATCATTCCGGGGCACGATCCGCTGGTCCTGCAACGCTATCCGGCGGCGAAACCAGAGCTCGAGGGCATCGTAGTGCGGCTGGACGTGGAGCCGAAGTGAGAGTTCATTAGTCACGACACTGACCGAAGGAGGAAACCATGGCTCAGGCACCCTCGACTGAATCACGCGACCGCGTCCGCGGCACGGTTCCCAAGCTGATCGACCTCTCCGAGAAGGTGCTGTTCGGCGATGTGTGGGAACGGCCACAGCTTTCCAAGCGCGATCGCAGCCTGATCGTATGCGCGACGCTGATCGCCACATACCGGCCGGAGCAGTTGCGTGGTCATCTGCAGCGCGCGCTCGTCAACGGCGTGACCAAGGAGGAATTGTCCGAGGTGATCACACATCTCGCCTTCTATGCCGGGTGGCCGGCGGCGATGACGGCGGCAAACATCGCGCGCGAAGTCTTCGAGGCCAATTAGCAGAGGGGGCGCGTCATGCAGGCAGGATTCATCGGCCTTGGCACGATGGGTGCCAGCATGGCCGCCAACTTGCAGAAGGGGCTTAAGGCACGCGGCGACACGCTGGTGGTGCACGACATCCGCCGGGAGGCAGCCGCGCGTCACGTCAAGGACGGTGCGGTCTGGGTGGACTCACCGCAGGCCGTGGCAGAGCAGAGCGAGGTAATCTTCACCTCACTCCCCGGTCCGCCGGAGTTCGAGTCCGTCACCGCCGGTCTGCTTGGCGGGATCAGAAAAGGCACGGCCTATTTTGACCTGACCACCAACTCGCCCACCGTGGTGCGCAAAGCGCATGAGGCGTTCGTCGCGAAAGGCGCATTTCTGTTCGACGCTCCGGTAAGCGGCGGACCGCGTGGTGCGGCCAGCGGCAAGCTGGCGATCTGGTGCGGCGGCGATGAGGACGTGTTCGACCAGTGGAAGCCGGTGCTCGACATGATCGGTGACGCGGCAAAATACATCGGCCCGGTCGGCGCCGGCTCGGTGGCGAAGCTGGTGCATAACTGCTTCGGCTACATCGCGACGGCGGCCGCGGCGGAAGTGTTCAGCATGGGCGTGAAGGCCGGCATCGAGCCGTTGGCGATCTGGGAGGCTGTGCGTCAGGGCGCGATCGGCAGACGCGGCGCGTTTGACTCGCTGACCGACCAGTTCCTGCCCAACAAGTATGAGCCGCCGGCCTTCGCCCTTCGCCTCGCGCACAAGGACGTGTCGCTGGCGACCGCGCTGGGACGCGAATTGAACGTGCCCATGCGGCTGGCCAATTTGGCGCTGGCGGACCTGGCCGAGGGCTTGAACCGCGGCTGGGCCGACCGTGACTCGCGCGCGATCATGCTGTGCCAACTGGAACGGGCCGGCGTGAAGATCGAAGTCGACCCCCAGCGGCTTACCGAGGCGTTGGAGAACAAAGCGAAGAACGGATAGAGGCGCAAGCCCAGACTCCCCCTCCCCTTGCGGGAGGGGGTTGGGGGAAGGGGCCGTAGTTACTGGCGGCGCCCCCTCCCCGCGCCCCCGTCCCGCAAGGGGAGGGGGGAGTCAGAATGCTCCCTGCTCACTGTCTTGCTTCCTACGTTACGCTCCGCCGCTGGTGAAAGCTCGCGTCGCGCCAGACTTCGTCGCGCATCACATCGTGCAGCACGGCCACCGCGTCCCACACATCGACATACCGCACGTAAAGTGGTGCGAGGCCGAATCGCAGTACGTCCGGTGCACGGAAATCGCCGATGACGCCACGTTCGATCAACGCCTGCATGATCGCGTAGCCGTCTGAATGTGCGAACGCCACCTGACTGCCGCGCGCGGCGGGCTCGCGCGGTGTCAGCAGTCTAAATCCGGCTTCCCGCTCCATCAGAGCGATGAACATCTCGGCCAACCGCAGTGACTTCGCGCGCACCAGCTGCATCGGCGCCTCCAGCGCGACATCGATCCCCATCTCCAACGCGGCAAGCGACAGTATTGGGGGCGTTCCAACCACCGCGCGGGCAATACCGCTTGCCGGTCGATAACCGCTCTCGAACGCGAACGGCTCGGCATGACCCAGCCAACCGGTCAGCGGCAGTCGCAGATCGGCCTGCAGGCGCTTTGCGACGTGCAGGAAAGCCGGCGCGCCGGGCCCGCCGTTGGTGTATTTATAACCACACCCCACCGCGAAATCGACGTCATCTACCGACAGTTGCAGCGGTACCGCGCCGACCGAATGCGACAGGTCCCATAGCACGAGCGCACCGGCCGCGTGTGCGGCACGCGTCAAGGCCGCCATGTCATGCATTGCGCCGCTGCGGTAGTTGACGTGCGTCAGCATCAGCACCGCGGTCTGCTCGTCGATTGCCGCGGCCACATCGGAAACCGCACGCACCTCATGACCGTCTTGCAGCAGCGCGGCCAGACCTTGCGCCACATAGAGATCGCTCGGGAAATTGCTATCCTCGGTCAGGATGACCTTGCGACCTGGCCGCTGATACAGTGCGGAGGCCAACAGCTTGAACAGGTTCACCGAGGTGGAATCCGTCACCACCGTCGTACCCCGCGTGGCGCCGATCAATTGGCCGATCTTCTCGCCGATGCGGAACTGCAGGTCGATCCAGCCGTGCTCCGTCCAACTTCGGATCAGCGACTGTCCCCATTCCTGCTCCAGCACCTCTGCCAGACGCGCCTTCGTCGCCTTGGGCAGCGGACCGAGCGAATTGCCGTCAAGATAGATCACGCCGTCCGGCAGCACGAACCGTTCGCGAAACGCCGCCAGTTCGTCGTCGCGATCCAGCGCCGCCGCGTCCTCGCGCGTCGGTTCAGTCATCCTTTTGCAGCACGACGCCTGCCATCGTGCCGCCGTCCACCACCAGCGTGTGGCCGGTAACGAAACTACCGGCGGGCGAGGCAAGGAACACCGCAGCACCAGCGATTTCATCTGGTTCGCCGATGCGCTGTAGCGGGTTGTCGCGCGTCGTCTTGCGATAGCGCACCGGGTCTTCCCACAGTGCGCGCGCGAAGTCAGTACGAACCAGCCCTGGCGCGATGCAGTTTGCGCGCACGTTCCTGGGTCCCCACTCGACCGCGATGTTGCGCGTCAACTGCATGTCGGCCGCTTTGGAGATCCCATACAGCCCAAGCGACGCCGTGCCGCGGAGGCCGCCGATCGAGGAGATGACGATGAACGATCCGCCACCGCGCTCCGCCATCTGCGGGCACACCATGTTCGCCAGCCAGAAGTTGCTGCGCACATTGGCTCCCATGACGCGTTCATACACTTCGTCCGAAGCGCCGGCGGCCGGTCCGAGATAGGGATTGACCGCGGCGTTGCTCACCATGATGTCGATGCCGCCCCACAGTGCGGTGGTCTGGTCGACCAGCTTCTGCAGTTCCTCCTTGCGCGCGATGTGGCACGGAATCACCGCGGCCTCGCCGCCCCGCTCGCGAATGCCGGTAGCCACCGCCTCGCACACATCGGCCTTGCGGCTGGACACCACCACCTTCGCGCCGTGTTCCGCCATGCGTTCCACGATGGCGCGGCCGATCCCCTTGCTGGAGCCGGTGACAACGGCGACCTTGCCGGTCAGATCGAACAGCGGCGACATCCTGGTGTCCTTTGCTGGAAGGCTACCGATCAGTATGCTCGCCATTTGGAAACGTCAATCGAGCCCGCCATGCAGTCGAAACGAACGACCGTCTACCGCCATGCCGACCTCACGCGCCTGCTGCATCCCGCCAGCGTAGCGGTGATCGGCGCATCAACGCGGGCCGGCTCTTTCGGCGAACGCGTGTTGATGAACCTCCAGCATTATGGCGGGCGCGTGTATCCGGTGAACGCGCGCTACGAACGGATCGGCGATCAACGCTGCTATCCGAATGTCAACGCGCTCCCCGAGGTGCCGGACTGTGCCGTGGTGACCGCGCCGCGCGAGGCGGTCGAGGAGATCGTGCTCGAATGTGCCGCTGCCGGCGTGGGCGGCGTGATCGTGTTCGCGTCGGGCTACGCGGAGACCGGCAGGGAAGACCGCATCGCGGAGCAGCAACGCCTCGCAGCGATCGCGCGCGAAAGCAACATGCGCATCGTCGGACCGAACTGTATTGGCGTGGTGAACGCGCCACTCGACATGCGCGTGACGTTCATGGACATCACGCCGATCCCTCCCCCGCGGAAGCATTCGATCGGCATGGTGAGCCAGTCGGGCGCTCTCGGCATGGCGCTGGCGCAGGCGGTTGTGCGCGGCGTGTCGTTCAGCCACGTGCTGACGTCCGGCAATTCCTGCGACGTGGACATGGCGGACTACATCTCATACTTGGCCGATGATCCGTCCTGTGCCGCGATCGCCTGCGTATTCGAGGGCATGGCGGAACCCGAGCGCATGCTCATCGCCGCCGAGAGTGCCTGGCAACGTGACAAGCCGCTGATCGTGTTCAAGATGGCGACCGGCGAGCAGGGTGCAGCGGCGGCGATGTCGCATACCGGCTCGCTGGCCGGATCGCAGGCGGCGTATCGAGCGGTGTTCCGTCGTGCCGGCGCCATCCTGGTGGATGACTACGAGGCGTTGTGCGAGACCGCCGCTTTTTTTGCCAAGGTAAAGCCTCCCAGGGCGCGAGGCGTCGCCGTGGTTGCGGCGTCGGGCGGTGCTGCAATCATGGCGGCCGATCGTGCAGAGCAGTTCGATGTGCCGCTGACGCAGCCTTCCGATGCCGTGCGCGATGTGCTGCTTGCGCACATTCCCGAATTCGGTTCGGCACGCAATCCGTGCGACGTGACGGCGCAGATCCTGGCCAATCCGGAATCGCTCAATGCCTGCGCCGACGCATTGCTCGGCGACGCCGCTTACGGTGCGCTGGTCGTGCCGCAGACCTACGGCTACGCGCCCTCGGCGAAGCGCATTCCAGTCTACGATTCGCTGGCGGCCAAGCACGGCAAGATCACTTGCATCGCCTGGCAGAGCGAGTGGCTGGAAGGCCCCGGCGTGAAGGAAGCGGAAGAGGCAGAGCATGTCGCGCTGTTCCGTTCCATGCCGTCGTGCTTCGCGGCCTTGGCGGCGTGGCACTGGCGAGCGGCAAAGCGCACTGCCAACGCAGCGCCACCCGCGGCGACACCGTCCGGCATTGTGCAGCAGGCAGGCGCGATGATTGCCGCGGCGGGAGGCCGCGTGCTGACCGAACGTGAGGCGAAGGCGGTGCTGGCGCTGTACGGCGTGCCAGTGGTGGGCGAGCGCGTCGCGCAGAGCGCGGACGAGGCGGTGAATGCCGCCGGATCGCTTGGCTATCCAGTGGTGCTGAAGGTCGAATCCCCTGACCTGCCGCACAAGACCGAGGCCGGCGTGGTGCGGCTCAACCTGCGCAACGCCGACGAGGTGCGCGAGGCGCATCAGACGATCATGGCACGCGCGAACTCGGTCACTCCGCCGCCCCGCATCGCCGGGGTGCTGGTGCAGAAGATGATGCCGCAAGGGATCGAGATGGTGGTGGGCGCGCGCGTCGATCCGTTGTTCGGCCCCCTGGTGGTGGTAGGGCTCGGCGGCATTCTGGTAGAGTTGCTGGAAGATACGGCTCTCGCGCCCGCCCCGGTGACGCATGACGAGGCGTTGGCGCTATTGGCACAGCTCAAGGGCGCGCGACTGCTCGACGGCTTTCGCGGTATGCCGGCGGTTGATCGCAACCGACTGGCTGAAGTGATCTGCCGCGTCGCTGCGTTTGCCGCCGATCACCGCGACGCAATTGCCGAGCTGGATGTCAATCCGCTGATCTGTGCGGGCGACAGTATCACCGCAGTCGATGCGCTGATCGTGATGGCACAGAAAGAAAGAATTTAACGTCTATAAGAGGCAGATTCACCCAAGACACGCAGATGGTTCCGTGCGGTTCGCCGATTGTGGACCTCCTATCTGCGTGTTTCGCGTGAATTCTCTTACTGTAACATCTGCGTTTAGAATCCTTTCTTGCTATGCGCTACCGCGCAGGACTGTTCTGATCCTCATCAGGCAACCGCCGAGGCCGGCCATTGTCGTCGACCGCGACCAGCACGAATTCGGCCGCCGTCACCTTCACCCGCTCGCCCTGGCCCCGGCGCAGCACCCACGTCTCGACGCCGAGGGTGATCGAACTGCGTCCGGTGCGGGTGATATTTGTATGGACACAAACCACGTCGCCTACCTTCACAGGCTGGAGGAAACTCAGGTTGGAGACGGACGCCGTGGCGACACGGCCCCTGGCGCGCGTTCCGGCGGACACACCGGCGGCGAGGTCCATCAGAGACATGATCCAGCCACCGAAGATATCGCCCGCGGGATTGGTATCGGCAGGCATCGCCACAGTGCGCAGCGCAAGCTCGCCCGTGGGCTGCGTCGCGGCATTCGTCATGGCGCGGTCTCCTGCTAGGATCGGCGGCATCGTGCAGCGGAACGCCGCGGAGGGCGAGGAATGAACGAGCAATCGGCCGTGATCGAGCGCGTGCTGCTTCGGCGTGACACGGACGGCGTCGCCTGGCTGACGCTGAACCGCCCTGCGGCGCGCAACGCTCTGTCCATGGCGCTTATGCTCGCGCTGGTCGATGAGCTCGCGGCGATCAAGCAGGATCCCGCCGTAAAGGTGGTGGTGATCGGCGGTGCGGGGCCGGCCTTCTGCGCGGGCCACGATCTGCGCGAGTTGCGGTCGAACCCGGAGCGGGCGACCTATCAGGCGACCTTCGAGCTGTGCTCGCGGCTGATGACTTCCATCGTCAGGCTGCCCAAGCCGGTGATTGCCCGCGTGCATGGTGTGGCAACGGCCGCGGGGTGTCAGCTCGTGGCAAGCTGCGATCTTGCGATCGCGGCGGATACCGCACGCTTCGCGACACCGGGCGTGAATATCGGGCTGTTCTGCTCCACTCCCATGGTTGCGCTGTCACGCGCCGTCGGCCGCAAGGCGGCCATGGAGATGCTGTTGACCGGCGAACTGATCGACGCATCCCGCGCACACGCGCTTGGCCTGGTCAACCGCGTGGTGGCCGACAACGAACTGGATGACGCGGTCGCAGCACTCACCGGACAGATCGTGGCGAAGAGCCCGCTGACGCTGGCGATCGGCAAGGAGGCGTTTTATCGCCAGGCCGAGATGGGCCTCGACGATGCCTATGCCTACGCCTCGCAGGTGATGACGCGGAACATGCTGGCGCGCGATGCCGGCGAGGGCATCGACGCTTTCCTGGGGAAACGCCAGCCGGTGTGGACCGGGACTTGATTTCACGCGCTGCCGATCATTGATCTGCTCTCCGATGAAAGACCCATACGAAGTACTTGGCGTACAGAAGACCGACAGCGAAGCGGCGATCCGCTCCGCCTATCGCAAGCTCGCCAAGCGTCACCACCCCGATGTCAACCCCGGCAAGCCTGAGGCGGCGGAGCGGTTCAAGGAGATCAGCGCCGCCTACGACATCCTGTCCGACAAGGAAAAGCGCGCTCGCTACGACCGCGGGGAGATCGATGCCGCCGGCAACGAAGTGCCACCGCAGCGTCCGTTCTATCGCGACTTCGGCGATGCCGCCGGCCGCGAGAAATACCACGCCGATGCGGGTTTCGATCCCGAGGATCTGGAGAGCGTCTTCGCGCAGGCATTCCGCGGACGGTCCGGCGCGAGTGGAGGACGGCGGTTCTCAATGCGCGGCCAGGACGCCCAGTACCAGCTCACGCTCGACTTCCTCGATGCGGCCAACGGTACCACCCGTCGGGTCACGCTGCCGGATGGACGCACGCTCGACGTGCGCATACCGGCCGGTGTTCGCGATGGTCAGGTGATCCGGCTCAAGGGCCAGGGCATGCCGGGGATCGGCGACGGGGCCCCAGGCGATGCGCTGGTCGAGGTCGCCGTCGCACCACACCCGCTGTTCCGCCGCGAGGGGGACGACATCATCGTCGAGTTGCCGGTAACCTTGCAGGAGGCGGTACTAGGCACCGCGCTGGAAGTGCCGACGATCAAGGGGCCCGTGCGCCTGACCATTCCGCCCAATTCCGGCCGCGGTACGCGGCTGCGTCTCCGCGGACGAGGGATCGGGGGCAAGGGCCACCAGTTCGTCGAACTTCATCCCGTGCTGCCACCAACCGAGGAACCTGAACTCACCGAATTTTTGAAGGGTTGGAAGCCGCGGCACCCGATCAACCCGCGCGCCGGCCTGGAGACCGAGTGATGGACGTGATCGCGGTCGCTGCGCTGTTTCCTGACCTCACAACGATCGAGATCATCCAATGGGTCGAGCAGGGTTGGGTCGTGCCGGATACGGCAGACGCCGGCCTGGTGTTCCACGAGATCGACGTGGCGCGGGTTCGCCTGATCCATGACCTCCGTCGCGACATGGAGATCGGCGAGGACGCCATCCCGCTGGTCCTGTCGCTGCTGGACCAGGTCTATGAGTTGCGGAGCCGGATGAACGCCATCCTGCGCGCGCTCTCCTCGCAGTCCGAGGATGTGCGGGTTGCCGTACTCGACGCGCTGCAGCCCGGTGTACGCGAGCCGTGACGTCGCCAGAGACAACTCATGGTCCGCCGGTCTGTGGGGTTCTCGCCATCTGATCCGGCGTGAGCTGGAAGCCGGCCAGGATGGTGTAGGCCGCCCCCGACTTCGTCGGCGTCACCGGCAGGATCAGGTTCGCCTCGCCCGGGGTCAGCGTGATGCGGTCAACGTTCGATGGGAACACGACGTGCATCCGGTAGACGTACTTGTCGAGTATCGTGTCGCCCTGGGTCACGGCGACGAACACCGGCACGTCTGTCTCGCGTCCGGCCATCGCCGGCCCGCGGGTCAGATCGACCCCCACATTGACGGTAACGGCGAGCTGGTTCTTCTCATCGCCTTGCTTGCAACTGCCCTGCATGCCGACGATCCTGGCGTGCAGCACGAGATCGGTCAGGTCGCGTGCGCCGCCAGACGTGCCCGATGCCCGGTAGACGTCGAGGTTTGCCGCGTCCCCGAGGATCGCGCGGGCCGGGCATGGCGGGGCGAACTGATTGCGCGTCGGCCCACACTCGGCCAGCAGCGGCAGCAGGGCGGCGAGCAGGGCGGCGCGCGGCGCCCATCCAAGGTTCGGCAGTCGTGCGGGCATCAGGGACTCGTTGCCGGGGATCGAGAGGGCCGGCATAGTGCGCGTCGCGGTTCCGGTCGACAACCGCCTAGGAGGCCAGCATTTTCTACCATCCTGCCGCCGTGATCTGAGCTCGCATGGCGGTCTACACCGAGGTGACCGACGAGGCGCTCGCCGCCTTCCTGGCAGACTACGACATCGGCAGCATGGTGGCGTTCCGCGGCATCGCCGAGGGTGTGGAGAACAGCAACTATTCGCTGCGCACCACGTCGGGCGATTATATTTTGACCTTGTACGAAAAGCGCGTGGATCCGGCGGAGCTACCCTGGTTCCTTGGGCTGATGGAGCATCTGGCGAAGCGCGGCATCGTCTGCCCGTTGCCGGTACGCGGGCGCGACGGTCGGGCGTTGCGGCATCTGAGCGAGCGGCATGCCGCGATCACCACCTTCCTGCCAGGGGTCTGGCCACGCCGTGTTCGGCCGGAACATTGCGCGCCGGTGGGTGCCGCGTTGGCCGCGCTGCACGTCGCCGGCCGGGACTACGTGCCGACACGGCGCAACGCGCTGGGCCCCGATGGTTGGACGCCGCTACTGGAACGCTCCCGCGTGCGAGCGGAGGAGGTGCAGGCCGGCTTGGCGAAGGAGCTGGAGTGCGCCCTCGCCGGCACCTTGGCGGCCTGGCCACGCGAGCTGCCGACCGGCCACATCCACGCAGACCTGTTTCCCGACAACGTGTTCTTTCTGGACGGCAAGCTGTCCGGCCTGATCGACTTCTACTTCGCTGCCACCGACGTCCTGGCGTACGACGTCGCGGTGTGTCTGAACGCTTGGTGCTTTGAGCCGGATTTCTCGTTCAATGTCACGAAGGCTCGGTCGATGTTGCGCGCGTACGGTGCCATTCGCCCGCTGTCGAATGCGGAGCGCGCGGCGTTGCCGGTACTGTGTCGCGGAGCGGCGATCCGTTTCATGCTGACGCGGCTCTATGACTGGTTGAATACGCCGCCGGGTGCGCTGGTGACGCGCAAGGACCCACTGGAATACCTGAGACGGCTGCGCTTCCATTTGGCGGCACAGGATGAGCACGCGTATGGCATCTGAGCAGATCACGATCACGCCCGGCCCGCCGGCGTCGGAGGTGGTTGAGGTCTGGACTGATGGCGGCTGCAAGCCGAACCCCGGGCCTGGCGGCTGGGCGGCAATCCTGCGTTTCCGCGGCGTCGAGCGGGAGCTGTCCGGTGCCGATCCGGCAACCACCAACAACCGGATGGAACTGACCGCGGCCGCAATGGCGCTGGAGGCGCTGAAGCGGCCGTGTCGCGTGGTGCTGCACACTGACAGCCAATACGTAAAGAACGGGGTGACACGCTGGCACGAGGGCTGGGTGCGGCGGAACTGGCGCAACTCTGCGGGCGATCCGGTGGCGAATGTGGAGCTGTGGCGTCGGCTGCTGGAAGCCGCGAAGGCGCACCAGATCGAATGGCGCTGGGTGCCCGGCCATTCGGGTGATCCGATGAACGACCGGGTGGACGCGCTGGCGACGAAGGCGCGCGATCACGGCCCCCCCGCAATCTGACTTCCCCCGCCCTCGCGGGAGGAATCAGGGCAAGGGCGGACCGAATCGCTTCCCGGCCTCGGCTGTCATCGCTATCGTCCTTGCCGAATTCCGGGGCGGGGAACCCATGCGTCGCTTTCAGCTCGTGCTGCTAAAGCCGTCGCACTACGATGATGACGGCTATGTCGTGCAGTGGTTGCGTTCGTCGATCCCGTCGAATTCGCTTGCGGTCTTGTACACCCTTGCCACCGATGCGGCGGAACGCCACGTGCTTGGTCCAAATCAGCCGATCGACATTACCGCACTCGACGAAACCAACACACGCGTGAAGATCGGACAGATCGCGGCACTGCTGCGGCGCCACGGCGGCTTCGGCATGGTCGGTCTGGTGGGCGTGCAGTCGAACCAGTTCCCACGCGCCCTCGACATCGCCCGCCCGCTCCGCGAAGCCGGCGTTCAGGTTATGATCGGCGGCTTCCACGTCTCCGGTTGCCTCGCGATGCTGCCGGAGATGCAGGCAGACCTTCAGGCCGCGCTTGACATGGGTGTCAGTCTGTTTGCCGGCGAGGCGGAGGGCCGCATCGACGCGGTGCTGCGCGACGCGGCCGCCGGAACACTGGCGCCGATCTACAATCACCTCGACGACCTGCCGCCGCTGGAGGACACCCCGACACCGTTCCTGCCGCGCGCGATCATCGGACGCACGGTGAAGCATCATGCGAGCTTCGATGCGGGCCGCGGCTGTCCGTTCCAGTGTTCGTTCTGTACCATCATCAACGTGCAAGGCCGCAAGTCACGCCGGCGGTCGCCGGACGATATCGAGCGGCTGATCAAGCAGCACTGGGCCGAAGGTGTTCGCCGGTTCTTCATCACCGACGACAATTTCGCACGCAACAAGGATTGGGAGGCGATCTTCGACCGGATCATCCAGATCCGCGAGCGCGACAGGATCAAGGTGCGCCTGATCATCCAGGTTGACACTCTGTGCCACAAACTGCCGAATTTTGTGGAAAAAGCCGCCCGCGCCGGGGTCACGCGGGTGTTCATCGGGCTTGAGAACATCAATCCGACCAACCTGCTGGCCGCGAAGAAGCGGCAGAACCGGATCACCGAGTACCGCACCATGCTGCTCGCCTGGAAGCAGGCCGGCGTGATCACCTATGCCGGCTACATCCTCGGGTTCCCAGGCGATACGCCCGAATCGATCAGGCACGATATCGAGATCATCAAGAAGGAACTGCCGCTCGACATCCTGGAGTTCTTCTGCCTCACGCCGCTGCCTGGGTCCGAGGACCATAAGGTGCTGGCGCAGAAAGGCGCCTGGATGGACCCGGACATGAACAAGTACGACCTGGAACACGTCGTGGCCGATCATCCTGTGATGACCAGCGAAGAGTGGCTTCAGGTGTATCGCGACGCGTGGGACATGTATTACACGCCGGAGCATATGCGCACGATCCTGCGCCGTGCCGCCGCCGCGGGCATGGGAATGCATCGGTTGGCGGCGGTCCTGTTCTTCTTTTCCAGCTACCTCGCCGTCGAAAACGTCCATCCGCTGCAAGGCGGCATCTTCCGGCTGAAGTATCGCCGCGACCGCCGCCCCAGCTTCGCGTTGGAACCGGTTGGGGTGTTCTATCCGAAATACTGGTGGGAAATCGTCAGCAAGCACGCACGCATGGCGCATCGCTGGTTCGCCATCGACTTCATGCGACGCGCAATCCTGCGCGACCCACAGCACCGGGCGTACGCCGACCAGGCGTTATGCGAGGTGAGCGACGCCGAAAGCGAGACACTCGAACTGCTCACCCAGAACGAAGCCGCGCGCCACGAGGTGAATCGCTCTCGGCGGAGCAGGCGCACAAAAATGACCGCCAGCGCCTAAGGCAGGCAGCGCGCGAAGTCTTCACCCCTTTCAATGAAGCTCTTGTACCTGCCGTAGCTCGGCGCCGCCGGCGACAGCAGAACGACGCCCCCACGCGGTGTCATCTCGCACGCTTGCGCCACGGCGTCGCTCATCGAATCCACCAGACGGACACGGGCACCGCAGCCGAGCCGAGTATGGATCCGCCTACCGCTGGCATCCATGAGAACCACGCCGGGCCGTGGTTCCTTTTGGAGCCGCTCGATCAGCGCATCGTAATCGATGCCACGATCATGACCGCCGATGATCACGGTGACCGTCTTGTCGCGATACACGTCCAGTGCGGCCATCGTCGCCTCCGGCGTGGTGGAGATGCTGTCATCGACATACAATACCCCGTTGACCTGGGCGATCTCCTGCTGGCGATGCGGCAGCGGCGGGAAATCCTCCGCCGCGCGCAGCGCCGAAGCCGCATCCACGCCAAGCGATCGCGCCACCGCCAGCGCGCCGGCGAGGTTGGCCAGATTGTGCGGACGCGCGAGGTAACGGTTGCCGACGTGCAGTGCGGCGTTCACGGCAAACGTGTCATGCCTCAGTTCCCCGAGATCGAGCACTCCCGCCACTGCGGCAAGCGCATCGCGGTTGATCAGCGAACGCCGCGCATGACGCAGCAGATTCAGCTTGTCGCGTCGGTACGCCGCCACGCTGCCATGCCAGTCCAGATGCTCCTGAAACAGCGAGGTCAGCACTGCGATATCGCATAGTCCGGAGAAATCCGCCGCCTGGTAACTCGACACCTCGATCACGGCTGCATCGAGCTCGCTGCGCGGCAATTCCGTCACCGGGACGCCGATGTTGCCTGCCGCCACAGCATTCCAACCGACGCCGCGCAGTATGTGCGCGATCAGCGCCGTGGTGGTGCTCTTGCCCTTGGTGCCGGTCACACAGATCGTGCAGCACGCCGGCGCTGTGGCGAACCACAAATTGAGCAACGACGTGAACCGAACGCCATGCGCCCGCGCTTGCAACACCAGCGGATCGTAAAGGCTGATGCCGGGCGACTTCACCACCACATCGATGCCGCTGATCGCCGCGGCGATCGCATCGCGCCCGCTGATCAGCGCCACATCGGCATCACGCGGGCTGTCGGCATCGTCGAGCACGGTGATCGCCAGGCTTGGATCGTGCTCGCGGAGAAACCGTAACGCCGCCTGCCCCTCGCGGGCGAAGCCCCAGATCGCGATGCGTCGGCCGCGCAGCTCAGCCACACGCATCGAGCATCGCCAGGTATCGCTCGGGAACCAGATGTGGCTCGCGCAACGCGAACAACGTGGCGAAATTCCCGGGCGGCAGACGCGGCGCAAGCGCACGCACCACTTGGTCATCACGCCAGTCAGCCAGATCGCCGAGATGCGCCATCACCGCGGCACTCTCCTCGACCTCACCGACGCACTCGAACGGTTTGTGTCGCTGTAGCCCACACAGCTCGGCAAATCCGTCGATCTGCGCCGGATCGTCGAGCATGTCGCGACCGAACGTCGCAATCAGAAGCTGCCGCTCCACGAACGGAGCCAGCGCCAGAAAAACGAAGCGGCACTTCGGACAATCGCAGCACCAGTTCGTCGCCCGCCGCTCCGCCGACTGACGGAATGCCGCATTGCAACTGCGGAACACGGGGAAATAAGCCGTATGGCTTGCGAACCGACGCGCGATGGCAATCTCCGACAGCGGCCGCAGAAGGGAGAAGTAGCGCACCCCTTCAACCACATGCCGCTCGACGAACCGGCTGAACGCCCGTTCGAATTCGAACGACTTGCTGTACTGATGGTTGATCTCGTGCCCTTCGGCAACAAGGTTGGGCGCGCTGGCCGAGTGCTCGTTCGACATGACGATCGCATCGAAGCCGCAGATGATCGCACAGGCCAGCACGATCATGCTGAGGATGCCGGTGATCGGCACGTGCCCGTTGAGCGCGCCGGCCTCGTTCAGTGCGAACAGCACCGGATCGAGCCGGCGTGTCGCGCGGATCGCCGGCAGCCCCGCCTGCGTGATCGTCGCCTCGATCGGTCCCGCGTTGCCGAGTTCGAACAGTACCAGCGGTTCGTCGGCCTGCTTCAGGCATTCGATGGTAACAATGGAATCCTTGCCGCCGCCCACCGGCACGCAGGCGAGCCGCGGCAGGCGGAGCCGCACTGCCGATGGCGGCTCAACCGCCTCCACCGCGAAGTTCAGCCTTGCAAGGTCAATGCCGTTCCGCCAGGCAAACTCGCCAAGTCCGTTTATGTAGAACTCCGTGAAGAAGGCGGCAGTTGCGGCATCCAGCGCGAAGGCCGCGCAGCGGATGCGCTCGGGCGCGAACGCCTTGTAGTAGCTGACGCCGCACGCCAGCAGCAGCAGACGGAACACCCTGTCGAGTGCTGCGGCTTCGACACCCGACAGCGAGCGGGTTGCGAGCGGCAGCGCGATGCGTTCCTCGAACCGCGGGCCTCCATCGAACGTGTAGTGCAGCGAGAGTGTTCCGGTGTCCGGCACGAAGCGATAACTCTCGCAGACGAACTCACGCCGTTGCATAGGCCTCGGCCACCGCACGGATCGCACCCAGCTTGGCGTGGTGCACCTCGGCTGGCAGGCTATCCACCGTCAACGCGCGCTCCCGGGTCACGCCATCGACCGCCGGCCCGTCTTCCACCATTGCCCGCAGGATCGCCGCATCGCGCTCCGCATCCAGGCAATCGATGAGCGTCGCGCGCCAGTCGTCGCGGATCACCGCCAGCGCACCGATCAGCGCATAGGCACCCCAGTTCGACACGCCGGCAACAACCAGGTGATCCGCCGGCGTGACGCAGGCAATCTTCTCGCCGTGCGCGACGTGCGCGCCGATTACCGAAGCGGGCACCGATCCCATGCCGATCTCGTTGCCGCCGTCGCCGATCGCGATGCGTTGCCAAGGACCGGCAAGGAACAGTTCGTCGAGTGGCGTCGTAAAGGCGCTGATGTCCTCGCCGCGCATGTTGCGTGGTGCACCATCGGCACTGCGGCCGCATCGTTCGATGGACACCGCGTGTGTGACGCCAAGCTGCCGCCATAGCGCGATCGTGTCATCGACGCGGCCACCGAGCGGCACGACATCGAGCGCCGCATCGGTACCGCGCAGCGCGGCCGCGCATGTCGCATGGCATGGCGCGTCGGTGACGACGCGGCAGGCGATACCAAGCCGGGTCAGCGCGCCGGCCAGCAACGCGGCGCCGACTGGGCCGTCGGTTTCCGCTGCCGGCGGCGTCCCCAGTGGCACATAGAAGCCGGTGATGATCGCGACGGACGGTCGGTGCTGGGCCGCGAGTGCGGATGCCGCGCTCCAAAGACCGCCATTCGTCGCAGCGAACAATCCGTCGATGTTGCGCCCCACCTCCTGATGGATCAGCACCTCGATGCTGGCCACCGCCGCGGCCGGGGATCGCGTCAAAGTGCCGCCAGCTTCGTATTGCGCAGATCGGTTATCAACATCGATCCGGGGGCGTGGGTGATGCAGAACTCCGGCTTCACCGCCGCGATCGCCGCCTGCGGCGTCACACCGCAGGCCCAGAACACCGGCAACTCGTCCGCCCTGATCGGCACCGCGTCGCCATAGTCCGGCTTCGCGATGTCCGTGATCCCGATCAACTCAGGCATCCCCAGATGAACCGGCGCGCCGTGCACCGAAGGAAATCGCGAGGTGATCTGCACCGCGCGGATCGCGTCCGCCGGCCGCAGCGGCCGCATCGACACCACCAGCGGTCCATGGAAAACGCCTGCGGGCACGCACGGAATCGACGTACGGTACATCGGCACGTTGCGGTCGCACGCGATGTGGCGGACTTCGATGCCATCCTCGATCAGCGCCTCCTCGAACGAGAACGAGCAGCCGATCGCGAAGCTCACGAGGTCATCGCGCCAGACGTCCCTGATGTCAGTCGGTTCCTCCACCAGTTCACCGTATTTCCACACTCGATAGCGCGGCAGGTCAGTACGGATATCGATCTCGCGTCCGAGCGTGGGGAATGTCGGCTCTCCAGGTTCGGAGACGGCGAGCACCGGACATGGCTTCGGATTCGCCTGGGCAAAGCGCAGAAAATCGTTCGCCAATGCGCGTGGCAGGATTACCAGGTTGGCCTGAACGTTGCCCGGGGCCACGCCGGAGGTCGGACCGGTAAACGTGCCCGAGCGGATCCGCAGGCGCTCCGCGCGACCCAGCGATTGTCCGCGTTGCGACAAGTCGCTCATCCCCCCACCCTTTCGTCTGAATTGACCCCGAGTTGCTTCAGCTTGCGATGCAGCGCGCTCCGCTCCATGCCAACGAACTGCGCCGTCCGGCTGATGTTGCCGCCAAATCGCAGCAATTGCGCCTGCAGGTATTGCGTCTCGAACAGATCGCGCGCCTCGCGCAGCGGCAGGCCCATGATGTCCGCCGTCGGATCGATGTTCAGCAGCGCCGGTGCGTTCGCGCCGATCTCCGGCGGCAGCATCTCGGCACGGATCGGATCGGCCGTACTGCCCGGCGCCATGATCAGCAGCCAGTCCATCAGATTGCGCAACTGGCGCACATTGCCCGGCCAGTCGTAGGCCTGCAGCGCCGCGAGCGTGTCGGCCGACAGCTCGCGACACTGCATGCCGGCATTTTCAGCAGAGCGGGTGATGAAGAGCTGGGCCAACGCCGGCACGTCCTCGCGGCGGTCCTTCAGCGCCGGCACGCGAAGCGGCACCACCGCCAGCCGATAGTAGAGGTCCTCGCGAAACCGCCCGGTCGCGATCTCGGTCTGCAGGTCCTTGTTGGTGGTGGACAGCACCCGCACGTCCACCTTTACCCGCGCCGAACCGCCGAGACGTTCGAAGGTCGAGTCCTGTAGTGCACGGACGATCTTGCCTTGCGTCTCCAGCGGCATGTCGGAGACTTCATCCAGCAGCAGCGTGCCACCATGCGCGCGCTCGAGCACGCCGGCGCGACGCGGCTGCATGATCGGATCGGCACCCGCTTCCAGGCCGAACAGCTCCTCCTCGAAGCGGCTTGGCGCGAGTGTGGCACAGTTCAGCACCACGAACGGCCCATCGAAGCGGCGCGAGCGCGCATGCACCATGCGTGCCACGACCTCCTTGCCGCTGCCGGCCGGCCCCTGGATCAGCACACGCGAACCGGTCGGCGCCACGCGCTCGACACCGGCGCGCAGCCCACCGATCACCGCGCTGTCGCCGGTCAGGCTGGTCTCGGGTCCGGCGCGCAAACGCAGTTCGGCGTTCTCGCGCGCCAGCGCCGCTGCCTCCAGCGCGCGGCGCACCACCAGCAGCAGACGATCGGACTTGAACGGTTTCTCGATGAAGTCGTAGGCGCCCTGCTGGATCGCCTGCACCGCCATCTCGATGTTGCCATGGCCGGAGATCATCGCCACCGGTACCTGCGGCTCCTCGCTGCGAAATGCTTCCAGCAGTCCGAGGCCGTCGATGCGCGAGCCTTGCAGCCACACGTCCAGGATCACCAGCGACGGACGCCTCATGCGGAATGAGGCCACCGCCGCATCGGCATCGCCAGCACCTCGCGTCTCATAGCCTTCGTCGCGCAGGATACCGTCGATCAGCAGACGGATGTCAGGTTCGTCATCGACAATCAGGATGTCATACGCCATCCGACACCTTCACGGGCAGCACCAGCGCAGCAACTGCGCCGGGACCATCGGGCCTGTCGTCCAGCGTCAACCGTCCGTGGTGGTCTTCCATGATCTTCTTGACGATGGCGAGACCCAATCCAGTGCCCTTTGGCTTGTGCGTTACATAGGGTTCAGTCAACCGCGCACGATCGTTCTGTGGCAAGCCAACGCCGTCATCGGTCACGATGATGCGAACGTCGTCGTCGTCCGACTCGACACAGAGGCCAATTGTACCAGCCGAATCGCGCATCGCCACCGCATCGGCGGCGTTCTGTAGCAGGTTGGTCAGTGCCTGGCCGAGCAGCCTCCTGTCGCATGGCGCCACTGGTCCCCGTTCCGGGATCTCGCTGCACCAGGTGATCTGCGGCCGCGCGGTCCTCTGGAGCACCAGTGCCTCGCGTGCGATTCGGCCGACATCTTCCGGTTTTATCATCGGCTGCGGCATGCGTGCGAAGCTGGAGAACTCATCGACCATGCGACCGATGTCGCCTACGTGACGGATGATGGTATCGGCACACTGCCTGAACGTGTCGGGATCTGTGGTTATTTCCCGGGCGAACCGCCGCTTCAGCCGTTCCGCGGCGAGCTGGATCGGCGTGAGAGGATTCTTCATCTCGTGCGCGATGCGGCGCGCGACATCCGCCCAGGCGGCCTTGCGCTGCGCCGCCTGCAGTTCGGTGATGTCGTCGAACGTCACGACGAAACCATCGGTGCGCCCGCCGGACAGATCGGCGCCGATCCGTACCAGCAGCGTCCGCCGTCCGGACGGTGGGCCAATCTGGATCTCGGCCGTACGCGCGCGTTCGGGCGACGCCGCGGCCTCATGCAGCAGGTCGGCGAACTCCGGCACCACATCGGCCAGCTCACGGCCGAGCGCCGAGAGCAGATCAAGACCGAGCAGGTCGTCCGCGGCACGATTCGGCAGCTCGATGCGGCCCGACGCGTCAAGCCCGATCACGCCGGCAGAGACACCCGACAACACCGTCTCAGTGAAGCGCCGGCGTTCGTCGATCTGGCTGTAGGCGTCCATCAGTTCGCGACGCTGCGCGGCAAGCTGGCCGGTCATGCGATTGAACGCGCGCGACAGCCCGGCGAGTTCGTCCCCTGTCGGGGCCTCCGTCACGCGCACATTCAGGTCACCGCCGCGGACACGTTCCGCTGCAAGGATCAGCCGCCCGATCGGCCGCGCGATCTGGTTCGCCAGCACCAGACCGATCAGTACCGCCGCCAGCAGCACGAGCAGTGCGACAATCGCGAAGATCCAGGCGAATGCGATCTGTAGCCACGAACGGTTCTGGTCGAGCCGCTGATACTCCGACACCGCCTGCTCGGTGCGTGTCATGTGCTCGAGGATCGCCGGATCGACCGGCCGGCCGATCATCAGCATAAGCGGCGGCGTCGAATCGAGCTTCACCACAGCCTGCACGCGCGTGCCGTCGCCTGCCGCGAGCACCACGACATCGCCGCCTTGCGCCTGCGTGGTGACGGCCTGGGATGGCAGCTCGACGCCCATGCCGGCGAACAACCCGGCGGCGGCAAGCACCTGCTTGGTGAGCGGATCGTAGACCACCGCCTCGGTCAGACCGCGCAGCGTTGTCTGGGTACCCAGCACCTCGACGAACACAGATGGATCGGCCATGAGGTATTGACCGGCGCGCGTAAGGTCGTTGGCCATCTCCAGAGCAACCGAGCGGATATTGTCGCGGTGCTCCTCGAGATAGCCGCGCGAGACCTGCAGTGATTCGGTGACCGCCTGACGTACCGGGTCGTTGAACCAGGCCTGAATGCCGTAGTGGAAGAACGCAACGGCAAAGCACGCCACAACGATCGCTGGCGCCACCGCGACGCCGCCGAACAGCAGCACAAGCCGCACGTGCAGTCGGGACCCAGCGGACCCACGGCGGCGCTCGACCCAGACGCGCGTCAGGCGCCCGGCCAAAACCGCGACGAGCAGCAGCACTGCGGAGATGTTCGCCAGGACCAGGCCGACGCCTACGCCGGGTTGCACGCCAAATGGTGTGCCGCGTGTAAGCACAATGAAGGTTGCGAGACTGATCGCGAACGCGAGCGTGGCGAGCACCAGAGTCGCCACCTTGCCAAGCAGGATGTTGGCGATCCTGCCCAGTACCGAGCTCGCGCGAGACAATTCTGCCGGCGGCGGCTCGATCGGCGGTTCGGGCCTCAATGACCCAGGTGGCGGAGCAACATTCACATCAGCCCTCGCACCACCGGAATGTCGAGGTCGCGGATCTTCTTGCGCAGCGTATTGCGGTTGAGTCCCAGCATTGCCGCAGCCTTGATCTGATTGCCGCGAGTTGCCGCCAGCGTCAGTCGGATCAGCGGCCGCTCGACCTCGGCAATCACCCGGTCGTAGATGTCGGACGGCGCCACGCCACCATCGTGATGCGCGGCAAGGAAGTCGCGAATATGGCGCTCCACCGCGCGCACCAGAGGTTCCGGACCGGCCGCGACCGGCGCTTCGGACGGCACCGGCGCGGTCTCCACCAGTTCAGCGGAAATCTGGTCCGCACCGATCATCTCGTGCGGGCAGAGCGCGGCCAGTCGCCGCATCAGGTTCTCCAGTTCGCGCACATTGCCCGGCCAGGAGTAGCGCTTGAGCTGATCGACGGCGCTCTGATCGAGCGTCTTGGCCGGCAGCCCGTCATCCTGTGCCCGCTCGAGGAAGTGGCGCGCGAGCAGCGGAATATCCTCGACGCGTTCGCGCAGCGGCGGCAGCCGGATCGGCACGACATTCAGGCGATAGAACAGGTCCTCGCGGAACTGCCCCTGGCGGATCGCATTGCGCAGGTCACGATGGGTGGCGGCGATGATGCGCACGTTCGCCTTGATCGGCTGGCGTCCACCGACCGAGGTGAACTCGCCTTCCTGGAGCACGCGCAGCAGACGCGTTTGCGCCTCGGGCGGCATGTCGCCGATTTCATCGAGGAACAGCGTGCCGCCATTGGCCTGCTCAAAGCGGCCCTGGTTGCGATTGGTCGCACCGGTGAAGGCACCCCGCTCATGGCCGAACAGCTCGCTCTCGATCAGCTCGCGCGGGATCGCCGCCATATTGATGGCAACGAACGGGCCGGCTCGGCGTTTCCCGTAGTCGTGCAGCGCGCGTGCGACCAGCTCCTTGCCGGTGCCTGACTCGCCGTTGATCATCACCGTCAGATCGGCGGTGGTGAGCCGTGCAATGGTCCGATAAATCTCCTGCATCGCAGGGCTGCGACCAATGAGCGGCAGCCGCTCATCGGCGTCGCGCGGTTCGGGCGCCCGGGCGCTCACCTGTGCCGGAACGGCAAGGGCGCGGCCGACCACCGACAGCAATTCCTGCAAATCGAACGGCTTTGGAAGATACTCGAAGGCACCGCGCTGGGTCGCCTTCACTGCTGTCATCAGTGTGGACTGCGCGCTCATGACCACCACGCGCAGATCAGGGCGGATCTTGCGGATGCGAGGAATGAGGTCGAGTCCGTTCTCGTCTGGCATGACGACATCTGTAATGACGAGATCGCCCTCGCCATCCTCCACCCAGCGCCAGAGCGTCGCCGCATTCCCCGTGCTGCGGACCTGATAGCCCGAGCGCCCCAATGCCTGGGTCAACACGGTGCGGATGGAACGATCGTCGTCCGCGACCAGGACGGTTGGTGGGGTCATCGCAACTCCAGAGATCAAATGCCGGTGTCGGCCTCGTCCTCGTTGAGCACGGGCAGATGCAGACGAAATTCCGTGCGCCCAGGACGGCTGTCCACCTCGATCAGCCCACCGTGATCGCCAACGATCTTGGCCACCAGAGCCAAGCCAAGTCCGCTACCGGAGGGCTTCGATGTCACGAATGGATCGAACAGGTGCGGACGGATATCCTCCGGAATACCCGGCCCATTATCGCGGACGACAACCAACAACGGCACGTCGAGCCGCGTCGTGGTGCCAGGCACCGTAAGGCGCATGCCATGCTGGAACCCGGTCATCAGGGTTATCTCTGGATTGGCCTGCGCTTCCTGGGTTGTCGCCTCGGCGGCGTTCTTCACCAGATTGAGAATCACCTGCACGAGCTGGTCGCGATTGCCCCAGACCGGTGGCAAGGACGGGTCGTAGATTTCCTGGAACCGCACATGCGGGGCAAAACCGGATTGCGCGAGCTTGCGCACGTGCTCGAGGATGCGATGGATGTTCACCGCGGTGCGCGTGATCGGTTTCTCGCCGAAGATCTCCATCCGATCGACCAGCGCCCGTATGCGATCCGCCTCATCGCGAATCAGAACCGCCAGCTCACGGTCCTGGGCATCGACGCTGATTTCCAGCAATTGTGCCGCGCCGCGAATGCCTGAGAGCGGGTTCTTCACCTCGTGCGCAAGGATCGCCGCCATGCCGGTAACGCTACGCGCTGCCCCGCGGAAGGCGAGTTGGCGGTCCAGCGCGCGGGCGGCGGACGCGTCTTGCAGGACCAGCAGCACCGCACCCGGCTCCTCAGGCAGCGGTGATCCCTGGACTGTCATGCCCTGCTTGTTCAGCCGCGGGCTGTCGACCGACAGATCGTGGTCCGACACGGTCGCATCGCTGTTGCGCACCTGATCGACCAACAGGAATAGAGGATTGTCCTCCGGCACCAGATCGCGCAGGCGAAGCTGCGACAGGCCTGAGGCGGAGATGCCGAGGAACTGTTCGGCTGCGTGGTTGACGTAGCGGAACCGATTGTCGGTGTCGAGCAGCACCACGGGTACTGGCAGGGCGCTCATGATGTGAGCGATGTCGGGCGCCCGACGGCGTTCCCGCAGCGCCAGCGCGGCGCGAGTGACGGGATTGATCACGCGGCCTCCGCCATCATCTCGTCGCGGCGCGGCGAAGCGCGGGCCACGCCACGGGCGATCAGCCGGTCGTAGAATGCATCGATCTGGCGGATGACCGCGTCGGCGTCCGACAGCCGGTTGATTGCGGCGCGAAATTCAGCCGAACCAGGCAATCCGCGCGAGTACCACGATAGGTGCTTGCGCGCCAGGCGCACGCCGGCTTGGCTGCCGAAACGGTCGAGGATAGCGCTGTAATGGGTCATCACCACAGCTTTCTGCCGCAGCAAAGGCGGCTCGGGCAATCGCGAGCCCATGCGCAGAAAGTGCACAACCTGGGCGATGAACCACGGCCGGCCATAGCAGCCGCGGCCGATCATCAGTCCATCCGCGGCAGAACGGCGAAGCGCTTCCGCGGCATCCTCCTCAGTCACGATGTCGCCGTTGGCGATCACCGGGATGTCCACTGCCTGCTTGACCCGGCCAATGAAATCCCAGTCGGCTGAGCCGGCATAGAACTGCTGGCGGGTACGGCCATGCACGGTGATCATGCGGATGCCGCACTCCTGGGCAATGCGGCCCATGCGCGGCGCGTTCAGATTGGCGTGGTCCCAGCCCATACGCATCTTCAGCGTCACCGGCACGGGCACGGCGCGAGCTGTGGCCTCAAGGATCGCCGCGGCGGCCGTCTCGTCGCGCATCAGCGCGGAGCCGGCCTGCTGCCCTACCGCCACCTTCTTCACCGGGCATCCGAAATTGATGTCGATCAGGTCGGCGCCGCGGTCCACTGCCCGTCTCGCCGCCTCGGCCATCGCCGCGGGCTCGCAACCGGCCAGCTGCACCGCGCTGATGCCGCCGCAGCCATCCACCTCCGCCATCGCCAGTGTCTTTTCGTTCTCGCGGATCATCGCCCAGGAGGCGATCATCTCGGACACCACCATGCCGGCACCGAGTTGCTTGGCGAGGTGGCGAAATGGCAGATCAGTGACACCGGACATCGGCGCAAGGATCACCGGCGTGTCGATTCGCACGCCATTGCCGAGGTCAATCGGTGGCAGTCCGCAGGCCGAGAGTGTGGTTTGGCTATGACACTTGCCCATCAATTGGGCAAATTACAGACACGCCTGCCAGGATGCAATGCGAAAGCTGCTCGAGCGATCGCAGCCGAACCTGATGTGACGTATCGGTCAGAGCAGGGCGGCGTGACAGCGGTGCCAGATGCAACCGGAATTGCCCGCAGCACCATTGGTCGCGCCTTTGGCAGACCCACTCGCGGGAGGCGCAGCCAATTCGAACGAAGGAGGACCCCGCAGAGCAAGGGAGCCCGGTAGAAAGAGAGGCGGCGGAGACCCAGCAGGTGTCCGGCAACCGCGCTCGTCGTGCCGGCGGTGAAGGCAAGCCGGCGATTGAGACACAGCCTGGCCTTTTGGCAGCCTCGAACAACCTCGTGCAGTCCTCGATCTGTGGCGCCCCGGAGGACGACGGGACGATGCCCGGCGGCCTTGCTGTGGGTTAGCAAGAGCCAGCGCAATCTGTCTGTGGCGCTCGCTGAGAAGGCTCGTGGCAGGTCCGAACCTGCTTGGTCGCCTGCTGCGCCGCGACTGCTTCAGCCTGCAGGCCAAAAGCAAGACGCGCGAAGCCACCCGCCACCCCGGCAGCAGCAAGTGGAATCGTTGCGCACCGCCTATTGGTCTTCATCACACGGAACTGGCGTGGCAAATCATTACTGACCCATCAGGCGGCCCCATTACGGCGAATGCCGGTGCGACCGCGAGTGTCTCTGCAACGACGGTGACAATCTCTGGCCCCACCGCAAAGCCTCGAAGAACGGGCAAAGCATCGCGAACAGTGCGTCGGTGAGCTCGATTGCGCGACATTCGATATATGCAATCTTGCGCGACCGTCGTATTACAGAACGCTCGTGTGAGGATCGCGCATTGAGACGAACATTATTTGTCCTTGGGATGGTTCTCAGCGTACTGGGGCTGGTCCTGGGTCCTTCATCCGAGGCGCAAACCGCCGGCGCGCCAACTGACCAGCAGACAACGCAGGTACCGCGCAAAGCACTCGAATCGCAGGCGGTCGAGCGGCTCAATGCATGGACTGTCGGACTTGCCGGCGGTCAGCTCGAAGGCGCCCCTATCCGCTTCGCGACCGAGATCGCGCGTGTCGTGGACGACGGCGACAACCTGCACGTGCTACCCATCGTCACCCGCGGGCCTGTAGAGAACGTCGAAGCACTCCTCTATCTGAAGGGCGTCGACGCCGCGGTCATCAACTCCGATGCCTTGGACCAGTTCAAGACGCTGGTTCCAAATATCCGGCAGCGGATCACCTACATCCTCAGCCTGTTTCCGTCCGAACTGCACATCTTCGTCCGCCCGGAGATCAAGTCCCTGAACGATCTCAGGGGCAAGAAGGTCAACTTCAACACCCCCGGCACAGCGGCGGCCTATTCTGGTCCGCTGATTTTCGAACGGCTGAAACTGGACGTCGAAAAAACCTTCATCCCCCACCAGGTCGCGCTGCAGCAGATGCGATCAGGACAGGGTGACATGGCAGCGGTCGTGTTCGTCACCTCCAAGCCGATCGACGTGTTTCTGCACTCGAAGTGGGATCCCGGGTTCAAGTTCCTGCCGGTCCACTTCGAGGATTTCGGGTTCTACCTGCCGTCCACCCTGACCTCGAACGATTATCCCGACATCATTCCGCAGGGCCAAGAAGTGGAAACGATCGCAGTGCCGACAATCCTGGCGGCATTTAACTGGCCAAAAGGGTCAGACCGCTACAAGCGGGTTGCTCGATTGACCGACTACCTGTTCAGTCGGCTGGGTACGCTACAGGAGCCGGGATTTCATCCCAAGTGGAAGGATGTCAATCTCAACGCCAAGGTGCCCGGGCTCGAACGCTTCCCCGCAGCCCAGGAATGGCTTGACAGTGCCGCAGCGACAAAGCCGGCCGCGGCGTCCTCAGACAAGTCCGCCAGCGCTACATCACCCCAACCCGGGACCGCCGTGGGTCCGCCTACGCCAGAGCAGGTGCGGTTGTTCCAGGAATTCCTGGACTGGCGACGTCAGCATGCCAGGTGACGTCGCTCTAACAGTGAACAGTCCCAGTTCGGAGGAAATCAAATGCACTTACTGAAGACCGCGGCGCTAGGCGGTATCGGCCTGGTCATGATCGCGACAATGCCGGCGTTTGCGGAAAGCCAAAGCAAAATAGCGCCCACCGTGGCGTACTCGACTATGCACAGGACCCATAGGGTGGTCATCCAGGTGACCCAGAACGACCCCGCCGTCATGAACATGGCGCTCAACAACGGCGAGAACCTCGTCAAGTACTATCAGGACAAGGGCGAAAAGATCGAGATCGAGTTCGTCGCCTACGGCGCCGGCTTGAACATGGTCCGTAGCGACACCTCACCGGTGAAGGAACGTCTTGCGGCCATCAGCAGCAGCATGAAAAACGTAACCTTCACGGGTTGCGGCAATACGCTCGCCACTCAATCCAAGCAGGAGAACAAGAACATTACTCTTCTCCCAGAGACGCACCTTGTTCCGGCGGGAATTGCCCGCATCGTCGAACTTGAGGAACAGGGCTGGACCTACGTGCGTCCGTAGGTGGCGCCGTTCGCGCGCGGCCTGGTTCCAACGGTCTACCGGGCCAGAGCGGCAGCCTTCGCCTTCGTCTCGATATCATATCTCGTCATACCATGTCTCGCTGTTGCACAGCCCGCAAGTGGCTGTGCTGCCTGCGTGGACACTGCCGGCTGCACCGCAAAGCGCGAGTCGTGTGTTGCAGAATGCCGCGCACAACTTTTCAGTATAGATCCAAGACGATCCGCATGCGTTGCAGACTGCTCGAACAAAGCGGCCCAATGCAATCGGATTGCGGCCAACGGCTGCGCTGCACAGAATCTATGCAAACAGAAGTAAAGAGCGGCAAATACAGATCAGAAGCGGAACGGAACAGAAATAAGCGCCGTGAAATCGGGCGTATCACGCGTCAGGCCGACCAGTAAGGCTGCATCCAGGAAGATTTTCGGCGTGATGACGCTCCCGACACCGATCTCCAGGTTCGAAATTGTCTGACCTGAGCCTGGTTCGCTGAAACCTCCGACAGTATCTTTCTGTTGGAACGTCGTCAGCCAGCCGACACGCAGCGAAGTGTCCGGGCTGGCCGCCAGGATCGCTTCGACGCGGAAGAAGTACTGATCACCCAGGGTCTGCTGTATGCCGGAGATCGTGGATGGGAAGCTGTGTGTGTATTGCAAGCCGCCCAGGAACACCAGCGGGTCCTGCCGCTTCAGTGCCGTCACGCCGGCGCCGAGTGAGTTGAAGCCGCTACCAGTACCCACCGCGAACGGGAAGGTGGATAACTGCCGCTGCGACAGACTGGTACTGCCGGTGGCCGCCGTGTAGTTCAGGTTCACCAGCAGATCCGGAATCCAGCCCTTTTCGTGCAACACCTGCTTCTGCAGCGTCAACGAGACATCGCCAAGGCCGCCTCGATTGCTGCTGAATGTGTTGGTCCCTCCAAATGTCGCCGTGCCATAGTCGAGATCAAAGGGAACGCGGAAGCCGACCTGGGTTTCCCACGGCAGGCCGATCCGGAATCCGAAGCCCCATTCCAGCAGGTCCCTGTGGGACTGCTGCCGGACAATGCTTCCGTTGTTTAAGAATGCGAGCTGATCCTCGCTCTGATAGCCAAAGCTGAAATCCGGGACGAGTTGAAAAACGTAAGGCGGCAGTAGTTGGCCGCCCCTATCAACGAGTGTGTTTTCCAACGCTCTGGCGATCATCGCATCCTCCGGCTCCTCCGGAGTCGTCGTGGCCGGGGTGCCTGCAGCCGGAGAAATGAGCGGCTGCACTGGTGTCCGGCCAGGAGGTGGCGGAGGCGGCGTCGCCACCTGCGCAGATTGCGACTCTGCGGCTGGAGGCGGGGCAGAAGCAGGCTGCTCGCCATGCTGGACGCGAGCGTGCGCCGAGGCGAGCTTGGCTTTCACCTCCTTCTCAAGTGCATCCATGCGCCTGAGAAGCTGCTGGATTTGCGCATCTCGCTGTTGAATTTCCTGCTGCAGTTCCTCGGTTGTCGGTTGCTGCGCAGCGGCTGAATTGCTATCGACCAGTCCGGTAGCGAAGATGCCTGCGAAGCCCACTCGTGCCAGAAGTGCCAATGATTGCACGGGTTTCCTGCCACTTCCCCATAAATGAGTTGTCGGAAGGGCAGGCAGACCCGGATGGTTGATTCGTCGCCGCCCCAGCGAATCCGGAAAGTCTCGGCCATGACACAAGCTCGGACCCAGGACTCTCCCCGCGTTCTTCCGTTTAGCGTTCATGCTCCACCCGCCGGTGCAAGTGCCCGCAGAAGCGGTTCAGCGGAGCTGTCACCGAGAGCTATTGCTTGGCGGTACCAAAGAGAGGCGGTTGTCGGATCGGGCTTCGTTCCGATGACGCCCATCCGCGCCAGAGCATTCGGGTCGAAGGTTCGGCCCACAGCAGTTGCCGCCTGGCCGCTTCCCGCCTGGGCTGCGCGTTCATAGAACAGCCGGGCGGCGCTGATGTCACCCCGCTCTATCAGGGCATCCGCCTGCTTTATTATCTCCGCCAGCAACGCCGACGAAACGTGAGGAGCCGCGTGCTGGGAGGACATTGGGCCCGATGCCGACGAAGCGACCTGAGTGGCCGTGGATCTCGCCGTTTGCGGTTTCGTGTCTTGCGATGTCATCGTGGCCGAGACAGCCAAACGCTCTGCGCGACGCCCCGACACCTGCGCCATCCTTGCTTCCACGTCCCTTTCCAGAGCCACCGCACGCGCTTCGGCCATGGCTTTGTCCGGGTCCGTTGAACGCCTCGTGCGCTCTCGAGTGACTCCCGCCGGCGCGTGATCAGCCAACAGGGACCCGAACTGCGGGTTTGTTGCGACCGGATAAGTTGGGGGTGCCATCCGGCGAGTGGCCATCCTGTGCAGTGTCGCTGACAGGGCCTGTTCCAAGGCGATGGCCCGGGCTTCGGCTGTTGCTCAATTCGGCGGAGCATCTTGGCGCTTATCAGCATCCGTGGTTCCTGCCGGCGATGCGATCGCGGCCACCACCAGTTTAGTGCCAGTTGCCGGTTGCGGCGCTCGTGCCTCAGTCGCCCCGGCGACGGTCTTTGTCCGGCCAGTTGGCACGACGGCAGCCTGGTTATTGTCAGGCAAGGCGCCGTTCGCGTTCGTGCTTCCTGGGCCAGCGGCGGTCTGCGCCAGCGGGTTGGAAGCCTCGGCAACCATCGTCTGTGCCTTGGCTGGCGGCTCATCCATCAGCTTCGCGACGACGATCTTCCGCGCCGGCAATTCGAACGTTGTGCTGGATGCCCAGAAATCTGTCGCGTTGGCCTCGAGCCGATGAACCGGCTTGCCCCGATCGCGATTTACCGCGAAGGCGACCCGGGACTCCCAGATATTCACGAAATAGGGGATCTGCATGGTGCGATTCCCCCAGGCGGGGTCGGCAAGCAGCACGCGGTCACCCTGGACGCCGCGAAACACGACGAAGTGGTTGTACCCGCGCAATACTACGGGAACGATCGCCGGGCCGGTCTCGACCAGGTCACGCAGGGTCATGTTGCCGTAGCCGTCTGCGGTGAAGCCGCGGCTCTCGGCGAAATGCTTCAGATCCAGCAATGAGAAACCGAGCTGCGCGCGAACACGATTCACGGTGGTGAAGTGCAGCATCCCCGCTGCGACCTCGCGCTCAGTCACCTGATACCCCTGATCGTACGTGAGCAATGTCGCAAGGGCTGCCGCACCGCAACTGATGTCCCACTTCTGGATCACCACGTCGTCCCGACGCTCTTCCAGCATGCTACGCACGACACGCGGGCTTGGATTGGGGGTGGGGTCGCACCCCGGAAGCGCGAGCAATGAGACGCAAACCAGCAAGAGCTGGCGGCAGCCTCTGTTCATCGCGGAGCCTGTCATGCGGATCGCCGTCCCTCCCACACCTGCCGGCCCGACGCGGCATCATCCCCATCGGGGCCGCGATCGGCCACTTGTACGAAAGGATTAGATGACAGTCGGCGGGCCCATGGTGCTTGCACGCCATGGATTGCTCACAAATCGCCGGGATTTCTGATTGCGTGAGGCTGCGTCGGACGGAGCTCGGCAATCATGGCCCTAATGTGTCGTTCCGCATGCCTGCGAGTACTACTACTTAGGCCGAATAAGAATTGCGAACAGTCAGAATTACGCAACCGTTTTGACATTTGGCTCAGCGCCACCTCTACGGCTAATAGGCAATTTACGCGGCGCGCTCATTACACTTCACTCCCGCCGCGTTACGCCTATCACCGCGGACCCTGGGGCGTGCGATGCCAGCTTGGCGTAATGCACGGCGGCATGCCCACTTCATTGGAGGAATACTAAAAGATGCGCACACTCCTGTTTGCGGCTGCTGGTCTGATGGCACTGGCAACCGTAGCGTCCGCCGCCCCCGTCCAGATGAGCAACGGCCAGTTGGACCAGACCGCTGCCGGCATTAGCATCGGGAGCGGCAACGGCAACGGCAATGGCAACGTCGGGTTCGGCAACGGCAACGGCAACGGCAACGGCAACACCGGGTTCGCAAATGGTAACGGCAACGGCAACTTCAACTTCGGAGCTCTGAACGGCAATCTGAACGGCAATGGAAATGCCGGGGCGTTTAACGGCAACCTCAACGGCAACCTCAATTTCGGGATCGGGGAAGGCAACCTGAACGGCAACCTGAACCGCTGATCGCGGTCGGCGACCGCGGGGTCGTCTGCTCACTGGCAGACGACCCCGCGGTCACCTGTCCCATCTACTGCCAACGGCGCGGTCCTTGCGGTTCTGTCTGCGCCATATAATCCGCTGCTTCACCCGTATTGTGGGGCGTCAAAAACGAACACCGTCGAGGGGGATATCCACGATGCGACAAGGTCGACCAATCTTCCTATCAATTGCTGCCGTCGGCATCGGCGCCGCTGTGGCCAGCGCGGAACCAATAACACTGAGCAATTCCCAACTCGAACGCAGCGCGGCCGGCGTAACCATCAGCGTCACCAGCGGGAGCGGCAGCGTCTCGGTCGGCAACGGCAACGGCAACGGCAACGGCAACGTGGGAAGCCTGAACGGCAACCTGAACGGCAACCTGAATTCCGGAGCCGGCAATGGCAATGGCAATGGCAATGGCAACACCGGTACGGCAAGCGGCAATGCAAACGGGAACCTGAACGTTGGCATCGCGAGCGGCAACGGCAACGGCAACGGCAATACGGGCTCGGCCAATGGAAATGTTAACGGCAACCTGAACGTTGGGATTGCGAATGGCAACAACAACGGCAATACCTACAATGCGAGCGGCAATGCCGGGTTTATGAACGGTGGAACCAACAACGTCGGCGCGTTCAACGGCAACAACAGCACGCCAACTAGTGGCAATGGCAATGTCGGTGCGTTGAACGGCAACAACAACGGTGGCACCAACAACGGCAACGGGAATATCGGCGCCCTCAACGGGAATAACAACGGCAACGGAAACGTGGGAGTGCTCAACGGGAGCAACAACGGCAACGGAAACCTGGGAGCGCTAAACGGGAATAACAACGGCAACAACAACCGTTAGATGTTGGGGGCTGCCCCTGCACGACCAGGGGCAGCAACGCGTTAACGGAGGAGGTCTCGCAACCATGACGAAATCGCCCCGAATGACTCTCCTCATCGCCTCGCTCACAGTTGGCACCGCCCCCGGCATAGCATCGGCCGCCGCTCACCTGACGGACCAGCAACTGGCCGCAATGTACGCCGGGGCAGGCAATGGCAACGGAAACGGAAACGTCGGAAACAACAATGGCAACGGCAATTCCGGGAACAACAACGGCAACGGCAACGTCGGAAACAACAGCGGAAACGGCAACGCCAACGACAACAATGGCAACAACGACGGCAGCAACAAGGGGAATGGAAACTCCACCGTTGCGGGCACCAGCATTGCGGCCGTGACGCCTGTTGCTCCAGGCATCCCCCCCAAGACGGCTAACGTGTCGAACGTCAGCGGCGTCCAGCCCTTGGCAACGTCTCAAGGCGCGATGGTTTCTCCGCTGCCGATCGGCCTGGCACTGCAGAGTGGCGTGGCCCCACCCCTGGCCGTCCTGAACGGCGTGTCGCTAAATGGCATAGTTATAACGGGAGGGTTGTTTTCGGCCGCGATGGCCATACCGTCCGTCCGCTAGGGGCCGCCAGCGGGGGCGCCGCATGCATACCGACAAATCGGCTCGTGGCAAGGCCACCGGGTCTTCCGCCCATCAGGCAGACGGGCTGAATTCTGCGGCCGGCCTTCCCCGATCACCGCTCGTGATCCTGATCGATCCGGCAAGGCTGACCCGCGAATCGCTCGGCCACCTCCTGCACGAGAAGGCGCCCGATCTTAGGATCGAGACGCTCTCCGATTGCAGCGAGACAATGGCGCATCAGCCTGAAGTTCCGGCAATAGTCCTGGTCAATGCGAAGATGGCCGAGATTACCGACCCGGTCCTGAAGTCGGCGACTGTTCGGCTGACGGAAATTTGGCCTGGCGTCCCACGTCTCCTGATCTCAGATCGGGCCGACGAGCCGGTCGCCGCGCTGGCGGCAATCCAGGATGGCTGGAGAGGGTTTTTCCCAGCCACTCTGGAAGTGGATCTGCTGCTAGCGGCGGTTCGCCTCGTGATTTCTCGGGGCATCTTCCTGCCGCCTGAGGTAGCGCAGCACTGTGCGGCCTTGCTCTCGTCCAGTGAATTTTGGCCACATCAGCCGCCACCTTAGCGAAGTGCGCGCGAATCCTTTCGCCGCGGAATGCAACCCAGTATAAGAATGTGCAATCCGCTGCACTTAGCTCATTTCTATAAGCACCTCCGACCCTAGACTTATAGGCTGCACCCTTGGATGCAGCATTGGCAGCGCGCACAGCACTCCGGTCCAACGCGGCACTGCTCATGAAACTTTTGCATTGGCTCTTTTTGCTTGCGTTTTCCATTGATTAACGTACTATTGACGCAGACATAACAATATGTCACGAAATCGTGAGTTTGTTGGGGTTGGTGGCCGTTCAAATTCCGCCGGGCAGCTCCGCGACTGACGCGTCTGGCCTTGGCGTGCCTAGGGGGAAGCAATGAGCCGCCTACAAAAACCGGGCTCTCCATACAACGATCTACCCGTCCAGAGTTCGTGGTACGTTCCCTCCGATGCACCGGAGGAGGATAATCAGCCCGACGGCCATTCAGGCCGCATTCTGCTGGTTGATGCCAGCGCAGTAACCCGAGAGAGCCTCGTGCACATGATGCGGTCGCGCGCCGCAGACATTGAGGTGGCGAGTGTACCCGACTGCTACACGCCCACAGCGCACGTACCAGACCTGATCCTGGTCAATATCCATGACGCAACGATCGACGATCCCGAGATCCAGAGGGGAATTGCGGAGCTGAAGTGGACCTTTGGCGCATCTCGCCCGACCGCAGTTATTGCCGATCGGAATGAATGGCAGCCTGCGATCAGTGCGATACGTGACCACGCTCTAAGAGGTTATATCCCTACCAGCCTCAGCCCACGTATCGCCACCGCCGCGGTTCGACTGATGCTGGCCGGCGGCACGTTCGCGCCGGTTACCTTGACCGCAGGGCTTCCGCAGGCCATCGACCGCAATGACCTGCCTGCCCCCGCCGATGGCCAGGCGGCGCAAGATTACCGGCTGACCTACCGCGAATCAGAAGTATTGCGGCTGCTTCAACTGGGCAAGCCGAACAAGATCATTGCATTCGAGCTCGCAATATCGGAGAGCACTGTCAAGGTGCACGTAAGGAACATAATGAAAAAATTGCATGCGACCAATCGTACGCAGGTTGCTCTGCTGCTGCGGGGCGCAATCTCTGCTATTGCAGCGGTAGAACCCGCCCTGTAGCGAAGAGCAGTCGTCCGCGACCGTGAATCGGCGCGGTCATCCCCAGTTCGCACGTGACACCACCCTTCACTAAGGCCTGCTGCGCGCTTAGCATCGGGCACAAGGCGTTACCCGCCCAACCTTGCGGGCACGTCGGCGACCGGGAAGAAGCGTCGTCTTCAGGAACGCTCAACAGGCTGGGGGGCTTCAACAATAAATCCTGCTACCGTGCATCGGCGCCTGACGCGCGCCATCCTCGTCGGCGCCATGCTGTTGTTGGCACATCCGCTGCTTGCCAAAGCGCAGGCTCCGGTGACCGACCCGATGGGTGTGGTGCGCATCCCAAAAGGCGCGCCGATCCAGATTGGCGCCTACTGGGTCATGTCCGGCGCTGACACCGCAATGGGTATCGATTCCAAACGCGGCGCCGAACTCGCCTTTCGCGCTATCGGCAACAAGCTGCTCGGGCATCCGATCAAGTTCACGGTCGAGGATGATCAGTGCAACGCCGAGGGCGGCCAGACCGCAGCGACCAAGTTGGCTGCGAACCCGCAGAACCTGATCGTGCTGGGCGGCGCCTGTTCGTCTGCCGCCACGCCGGCCGCGCCGATCCTCTGGCAGCAGGGCATCACCAACATCTGCAACGCATGCTCGGCGCCGTCGCTGACCGCACCGGACCGCGGGCCGCAATACGCCGGCTTCGGCCGCACCATCGCCAGCGACATCGACCAGGGCGCCTCTGACGCGAAATACGTCTTCACCGTTCTGAAGGCGAAGACCGTCGTCGCCGTCCACGACGGCAGCCCCTATGCCCAGCAGCTCGCCGCCGTTATGGCGAAAAGCTTCGAGGGCCTGGGCGGCAAGATCATGTCGACGGAAGCGATCGCGCCAACCGACGTGGACATGCATCCAGTGCTGACCAAGATCGCTGCCGAGAAGCCGGATGTGATCTACATGCCGATCTTCGTCGCCGCAGCAGCGCAGATGCTGCGCCAGTCCAAGGAGATCCCAGGGCTGGAACACACCACGTTGGTCGGCGGCGGCTCGCTCGCGGCAGCGGAGTTCATCGAGGCTGCCGGCCCGTCAGTCGTCGGCTTCCACATCTGCTATCCCGACGTCTCGGTCGACACGATGGGCAAGGCCTATCCGTCGTTCGTCGAGGAATACAAGAAAGTGTATGGCGAGGCACCGATCTCGGGCTACCACGCCAATGCCTACGATGCCGCGGAGATGGCGATCAAGGCGATCCCCAAAGTGGCCAAGACCGACAAGGAAGGCAATCTGTACATTGGCCGCAAGGCCCTGCGGGACGCCGTGTTCGCCGAAAAATTCGACGGCATGAGCGGGCCGATCGCCTGCGACGCGTACGGCCAGTGCGCGAAGTTCAAGCCTGCAGTCTACGAGTTCATCTCGGACGACCCGAAGACATTCTCGATGGGCAAGAACCCCAAGAAGGTCTGGCCATAAAATCTGTCGAACGACCTGTCATTGCGAGCGGAGCGAAGCAATCCCCATCGTGCCATGGATCGCTTCGCCTCACGCCTTCACAAACAACCGCCGGGGTACGTCCGCCAGGCATTCCACGCCGGTCTCGGTGATCACGATACTTTCCGTGATCTCCAGGCCCATCGTCTCCAGCCACAGGCCGGTCATGAAGTGGAACGTCATGCCGGGTTGCAACTCGGTCGTGTCGCCGGGTCGCAGGCTCATGGTGCGTTCGCCCCAGTCAGGCGGATAGCTGAGGCCGATCGAATAGCCAGTGCGATTGTCCTTGATGATGTTGTATTTCCTCAGCACCGTGAAGAACGCATTGGCGATATCCTCACAGACATTTCCAGGTCTTGCCGCGGCGAGTCCGGCCTCCATGCCCTCCAACGTCGCCTTCTCCGCATCGAGAAACTGCTGCGTGGGTCTGCCGAGAAACACCGTGCGCGACAACGGACAATGGTATCGCCTGTAACATCCGGCCAGCTCGAAAAACGTTCCCTCCCCCGCGCGCATGGGCCGGTCGTCCCAGGTCAGATGCGGAGCCGAGGCTTCGATACCTGAAGGCAGCAGCGGCACGACCGCGGCGTAGTCACCACCGTACCCGTCCACGCCACGGATGGCCGCATCGTATATTTCTGCGACCAGATCGCACTTGCGCATCCCCGGCTCGACTTTGTCGACGATCCTCTGATGCATGGCCGCCACAATACGCCCGGCGCGTCGCATGTACTCCAGCTCCGTCGGGCTCTTGACCGCCCGCTGCCAATTCACCAGCGAACGCGAGTCAGTGAAGCGGGCGCTTGGCAGGTGCGCGACGAGCGACGCGTAGGCAGCGGCAGTGAACCAGTAATTGTCCATCTCCACTCCGATCGAAGCGCGCTCCCACCCACGGTCCTTGATGACGCCGGACAGAAAATCCATCGGGTGTCGCTCGACGGACTGCACGTAGTGATCGGGATAACCCACGATGCTGTCGTGACGCAGCCACGTCGTGCGCCGGGCGCCATTCGCGTCCTGCCCGCGCCCATACCAGACAGGCTCGCCCTCGGCTGGCATCAGCACGCACTGATGAACGTAGAACGACCAGCCGTCATAGCCGGTCAGCCAATGCATGTTGGACGGATCGGTTACGATCAGCAGTTCGATGCCCGCGCTCGCCATGGCGGTCCGTGTCCTGGTGAGACGCGCGTCATATTCCGAGGGCGAAAAATTGAGTTGGGGTGAACTCACACCGTCCCTCCCGGCTCACTGGCCTGATGCCGACGAACCAGATGGGCGCCCAGCAACAGCATCGCGCTCAATGCAATTGTCAGCGTCGAGACCGCGGCAATGGTTGGATCGATGGCGAAGCGGAGATCGTCCCACATTCGCCGCGGTAGAGTGATCGCGCCCGAGCCAGACAGGAACAACGCGACGATCAATTCGTCGAACGAGGTGATGAAGGCGAACAGCGCTCCGACGAGGACACCGGGACGGATGAGCGGCAATGTCACCTGACGGAACGCGCCCCATGGCGTCGCGCCGAGACTGAGTGCCGCCTGTTCCAATCGGCGATCTAGACCCGCCAGGCTGGCGCTGACGCTGGTAACGACGAACGGCACGGCAAGGCAGGTGTGCGCCAACACAAGACCCGCCGGCGTTCCGACCAACCGATAGCGCGCGAACACGTAGTAGATGCCGATGGCCACCACGATACCGGGCACGATCAGCGGCGACAGGATCAGCGCGCCCATGATGGTACGCATGGCGGGCGGCAGTCGTGCCAGTCCAAGTGAGGCTAGCGTTCCGAGTATGGTCGACAACACAACAACGCACCCAGCAACGCCGAGGCTGAGCCATGTCGATGCAAGCCATTCGCCGCTGCCCAGATAGGCGCGATACCAGCGGATGCCCAGACCAGGCGGAGGAAAGGTCAAATAGCTTGCCGAAGAGAACGACAGCACGACAACGATCAGAATCGGCAGCACCAGGAACATCAGCACGACGATCCAGAGAACGCGGAACGCCGCGCGCCCGATCATCGCGTGGCCGTCCGAAGCAGGTCCCGCATGCCCGGCAGGCGCTGAAACGCCGCGATCAGCAGCAGGGTGACGGCGAGCAGCGCGGCGGACAGGCAAGCAGCGTACGGCCAGTTCAGCAGATCGACCTGCTGCGCGATAAGCATCGACAGCATGAGATCGCGCGGCCCCCCGACCAGCGCCGGCGTGATATAGAAGCCAAGCGACAGCACGAACACAAGCAAGCTGCCTGCGGCAACTCCCGGAAGTGACAGCGGCAGCACGACGTGCAGGAACACCCGCCACGGAGGTGCGCCCAGCCCCGCCGCCGCGCGTGGCAAAGCGCCGTCGATCTGGCGCAGCACGCTGGCGATCGGCAGGATCATGTAAGGCAGCAGGATATGGATCATCGCAATATGCACGGCGAATGACGTATTCAACAGGCGAAGCGGCGCACCGATCAGGCCGACGCCGATCAGCAGTTCGTTGATCACGCCGTGCCGTCCCAGCAGCACCATCCACGCGTAGCTGCGCACCAGGACGCTGGTCCAGAACGGCAGCAGGACCACGATCAGCACCATGGTCGCCGCTCCGCGCCGCAGCCGCGACAGCGCGAGCGCCACGGGGTAGCCCAGCAAAATAGTGCCAAGCGTGACGACGCAAGCAGTGCGCAGCGTTGTCCAGAACACCTCCAGGAAGACGCTGTCCGCAGCCAGCCTGCGGTAATTGTCCAGTGTCCAGCTCGGTTCCGCGAGGCTGCGCAGCAACATGGACGCAAGCGGCACCAGGTAGAATGCCAGCATGTAGAGTGCCAGCGGCAATACCAGCAGGATCGGGCCAATGCGCTGCCAGGACACGCGTGGCAATCGCACGGGCGCTATCGCAACAGTGGCCATATGTCAGACGACGACCGTATCGGCGATCGACCACGCAAGCTCCACGCTTTCACCGACAACCCGACGGCGGACAGTCGCGCTGGAGGGCTCTTTGAGAACAATCGAAACGCCGCCCGCGCAATGGCAAAGATAGCGGCAGTGTTCGCCGGCAAACACCGTCTCTGCGATGGTCCCCGCCATGCGGTTCTGGCGCGTCGCACATTGCGGCGTATCGGCGAACCCCAGTCGCTCCGGGCGTGTCGCCAGCGTGACGGTTTCGCCAACCGTCGCAATCCGCCCACCAATCGCCCGGACTGTCGCATCTCCGCAATCCGCAACCACCATGCCATCTTCCAAACCTCGGACGACCCCCTGCATAAAGTTCGATTCGCCGATGAACGAAGCGACAAAGCGGTCGCACGGGCGATCGTAGAGGTCCTCCGGCGTGCCGATCTGCGCGATCAGGCCTTCGTTCATCACCGCAACCCGGTCGGACATTGTCAGTGCTTCCGCCTGATCGTGCGTGACATAGATGAAGGTGATACCCAGTTCGGCGTGCAGACGCCGCATCTCAAGCTGCAGACTCTCGCGCAACTGCTTGTCGAGTGCCCCGAGCGGCTCGTCCATCAACAGCAGGCGCGGGCGGAACACGATCGCGCGGGCAAGCGCGACACGCTGCTGCTGACCGCCGGAAAGCTGCCGAGGATAGCGCGATTGATAGCCAGGGAGCCGCACCAGCTCCAGGCTCTCCGCCACCAGTCGCGCTCGCGTCGCTCGATCCACGCCGCGCTGCTTGAGCGGAAAGCCGATATTCTCCGCCACCGTCATATGCGGGAACAACGCATAGTTCTGGAACACCATGCCGATGTTGCGCCTGTGCGGCGGCAGCGCGACCACTGAATTTCCATCGATCGCGATGTCGCCGACGGTCGGTGTCTCGAACCCCGCGATCATCAGCAGCGTGGTGGTCTTGCCCGATCCGCTCGGCCCCAGCAACGTCAGGAACTCGCCCGAACGGATATCGAGTGTGACGCCCCGCACCGCGCCGACGCTGTCGAACCGCTTTTCGATGTTGCTCAGGACAACGGAGGCGCCATGGCCCGCCGTCGGCCGTCCGACAGCCAGCGTGATGGTCCCATCCATCACCTCCGCTCCCGTCAGGCCAGTATCCACTTGTTCCAGCGCCCGATGACGGTATCGCGGTTGTCGGCCCACCATTCGTAATTGTACGGCACCAACTGCGATTTGATTGCCGGTGCACTCGGCAATGCCTCCAGTTGCTTCTCGCTCAGGTATTCCGCCGACTTGTTGTTGACCGAGCCATACGGGATCAGCATCGACAGTCGCGCCTGAGAGACCGCCAGCGTACTGAACGCGATGAACTTCATCGCGTTGGCCTTGTTGGGCGAGTTCTTCGGCACGGCCCAGCAGTCGCGCTTCAGCAGCCCCTGGTTCCAGCTTATCGCAGCCGGCACGCCAGCCGCCTGGATCGCGGCCATGCGACCATTCCAGACCGAGGTCAGCACCACCTCGCGATCTGTAAGCATTTGCACCGGCACAGCGCCGGTCTCCCACCATTTCACCACGCTCGCCTTGATCTTGTCGTAGCTGCCGAATGCCTTCTCGATGTCGATCGGGTACAGCTTGTCGGGCGGCACCCCTGCCGCCATCAACGCGAACTCAAGCTCCGGCGTGCTCGGACCGGCGCCGGTCAGCGCACGGTCGCCAGGGAACTTCGTCACGTTCCAGAAGTCGGCCCAGCCGTTCGGGACGGCCCCTTTGAACGCATCGGTGCGATACGCCATCACCTGGGACCAGACCAGCATGTCGAGCGCGTAGTCGTAGCGATACAGCGGATCGATGTTGTCCACGTCCACCAGGTCGTAGTCGATCTTCTCGAAGTAGTCGCCCTTCTTCTGGAGGTTCTTCACCGTGGAACGGCCAAGCTGCACAACGTCCCACTCGACGTTGCCCGTGTCCACCATCGCCTTGACCTTGTTGACATCGGCACCAGGGAAATCGAGCGTCTTGATGCCGCTGAGCTTTTCGAACGGCGCGAAATACGCGCTCCGCTCCGCATCCTGCCCGGTGCCGCCATAGCCCGCGATGCGCACTTCACCGCTGCCCTTCAGCTTGTCCGGTATCGCGGTGATCTCCGGCATCTTCGCCGGCGCGGCTGATTGCGCGAAGCTGCGCGTACCGCCCAGAGCCGTCATGCCCGCGGCTGCCCAGGCGGCAAAACCAAGGAAGCGGCGGCGGCTGTGGTCAGTCGTGTCGTCGCGTGTCGTCATGGCTGCGCTCCTGATCAAGGGGTCATGTCAGTGTCTCTCCGGCGCCGGAGCCGGAGAACGGCGTCGGTATCCACCATTCCTCGCCGCGTGCGGTTGTGATGTATTCGGGCCAACGCAAATCCACCGGAGGAACAAAATCGTGCGGCAGCAGCGGCGCCACCGATTTGGTGCCGCCAACGCCGCCGCCGGTACGTTCGTTGAACTCCGCCTTGGCGCGTTCGAGCATCTCGGGATGCGCATGAAGATCGAGAAATGACGCCGCCAGTGTTTTCGCCGCGAGGAACAGCCCCGGGTCGATCGCCGCCGGCAGGCCGCCAAGAGCATTGCGGCACCAGGCGGGGTACTCATAGCTGTCGTCGGCGGGACGAAGTGTCGGCCGCATGGTGAACAACCGCGCCGCCGGGGCGTGCCAGCTGTACTCCACATAGTCATCGGCACCGATATGAAACTGCCCAGACGGCAGGCTGCGACGCACGATCGCCTCGAACTCTGCCGGCGATGTCAGCCGCTGATTGTCGGCTGCGAACGGATCGTCCATCGGCGCGATGCCGAGGTTCTTTTGAATCGCTCGCCCGAACGCGCGTGCCTCTTCGTCGAATGACGGCGCGCCGATCGCTTCCATGTTCCGATACACGAGGTCGATCATCGTGCTGTTCGGCAGGCCGACGCGCGTCTTGGTAACCCATCGTACCGACGCCTGGCACCCGCACACCGCCGCTGCGTGACGAGCGTTGTTGGCCAGCACCTGATAGATCTGCTGTTGCACCGCGAGCGAAGGCGAGCGCCAGGAATACTGGATCTGACTGAATCGCGGTGGCAGGTTGTCGGACGTCGCATCGCCACCGGCCAGAATGAACTCGTTCAGTGTCCAGGCGCCAGCATGCGGATACATCGCCTCCTTGGTGTATTTCGTGGTCGTGTACATGAGGCACAGCGCGTCGATCGCGCCAGGACAGCGCGCGGCCGCATGAGCCGACGTCCGGATCGGCAGCAGCGACTTGTCGATCCACTGCTCGGGTGTCAGCGTCTCGAAGGTGATCACGACGCTCCAATAGGCGCCGCACTGTGTCTCGCCCTGTACCGTATTTGCGGTGTGGGGATGGTAGGCAATGAAGGCATCGCAGCCGTCGTAGTAGCCCTTCGCCGCATGCACCGGCTTCGAGCCGCACACCTTCTCGGCCGGTTCGCCGAAGAACTTCAGCGTGCCGCGCAGCCCGTGAAGCTGCATCGCCGCCTTAGTCGCGAGGATGCCAGCCACCGCCGCGGTTCCCAGCGACGAATGCGGATCAGTATGGCCGGCAGTCCAGGGATGCAGCCCTCCGCGCGGCGCCTTGTATGGCACCACCTGCTGCGACTGCCCGGGGACCGCATCGTATTCGGCGTAGCTGCCCAGGACCGGCGAACCACTCCCCCAGGTCGCGGCGAAGGCGGTCGGCATGCCGCCCGAGCCTTCCTCCACAGTGAATCCCTCGGCGCGCAGCAGGTCGCAATAGGCACGCGCCGACTTGTATTCCCGCCAGGCAGGCTCGGCGAAGTTCCAGATTCCCCTGTTGAAGTCCGACAGCCGCGCCCGGTTCGTATCGATCCAGGCGACGGCGGATTGTTGTGTCTGGTTCAGCGCCATGCCCCCCTCCCCGCTCAGAACTCGAGGAGGTTATCCCTAAAATACCGGTGGGTGTATGCCGCGCGAACCAGACCGCGATCCTGCAACGCCGGCACCAGCCCATCCTCTACCTCGGCCAGGGTACGGCGGCTGACATTTGGCAGCGAGAACAGAAATCCGTCGCCGCCGACTTCCTCCATCACCTCGCCCATGCGCGCCGCCAGCGAGTCCGGCGTGCCAACCAGTTCCACCGAGAGTTCCGTGGCATTGTGGTCAAGCATCGCCTCGCGCAACGTCTTGCCGCCATACTTCCGACGGAATTCGTCCAACGTCTGCTGATGCCCGTTGGTAGTGACACCCTCCGGCAACGGCTTGTCGAGATCGAAGCGACCAAAGTCGATGTTGGTTATCTTGCCGAGATGCGCGAGCCGCTGCGGGATCTGCGCCTCGGCGCGCGCCGCTCGCAGCCGCTTCTTCTCCTGTGCCTCCTCCTCCGTCTCGGCGATGATCGGCGCCACGAGGAACAAAACCTTGCACGAATCCGGATCGCGTCCATGCGCCACCATGCGGGCACGCACATCCTCGCGGTACGTCTTCATCCCGGCAACGCCCTTGGTGTGTGCCACGATCGTGTCGGCGTATTGCGAGGCGAACTGTCGTCCCCGCGGCGAGCCACCGGCTTGCGCGATCACCGGCTGCCCCTGCACACACGGTCCCGAATTCAGCGGACCGCGCGTCTTGTAGTAGCGCCCCTCAAAATTCACCGCATGGACCTTCGTGTGATCGACCAGAAATCCGCTGTGCCGATCGGCGATGATCGCGCCCGGTTCCCATGAACCCCAGAGCCGCCGGCAGACCTCCATGTATTCATCGGCCATGTCGTAGCGCAGGTCGTGCTCCGGCATCCCAGGCATGCCGAAGTTCATCGCCGCGAAATCGGAACTGCCCGTGACGGCGTTCCAGCCGATGCGGCCCTCCGACACCTGATCCAGTGTCGCGATCAACCGTGCGAGCAGGTAAGGCGGATAGGCGTAGGTGCCAAAGGTCGGCACGATGCCGATGCGCGACGTCGCCTGTGTCATCAGCGAAGCGACCACCGAAGGATCCTGCCGCGGCACTGCGATGGCGTGCTTCAGGTACAGCTCGGTCGACCCACCCCAGCTCTCGCCGACATAGGAAGAATCCTCGATCAACAGGTAGTCAAAGCACGCGCGCTCCAGCGAACGCGCCATGTCGATGAACAGCTCCGGCACCATCCAGTTGTTGCCGATATGCCCGGTCCAGCTCTCGCCCCAGGCCTGCACACTCGAGCCTTGCAGAAACCAGCCAAGGTGAAAGGGCTTCGCCGCCATCTATCTGCTCCCACGCCGTGGCCATCCCATGCAAGCATCGTGCCGACCTGTCATTGCGAGCGCAGCGAAGCAATCTCGGTCACAGTATGGCCCCTCACACCCCCTTAAACCGGCCCTGTCGCTTCTCGACAAAAGCGCGCCTCGCCTCCTTCGCATCCTCCGAGTTCTGCAGAATGCCGCCAGCGTTGGAGGTAAGCACCATTGTCGTCTCCAACGTGCTGTCCAAGGCGGCACGCATGACGCGCTTGCTTACCCACTGCACCAGTGGCGGCCTGGCAATGATCTTTTCGCACAGTTCCCGCGTGGTCTCTTCCAGCTTCTCGGAAGGCACCAGATGGTTGAGCATGCCCCACTCATATGCCCGCTCTGCGTTCAGCTCGCCGGTGTAGACGAATTCCAGTGCGCGACCGAGGCCGACCATCTTGGGAAGATAGTACGACCCGCCGTTCTCGATGATCTGTCCGGCGTTGTGATAGCCGATGAAGCGCGTTCTCTCGCAGCCCACACGGATATCGCAATGCAGTGCCATATCCATGCCCGACCCGACCGCTGCCCCGTTGATCATCGCGATCGTCGGCTTGCGGATCAGCGAGATATCGCGATGAAGCTGCGTGAACCCGTGGAAGAAGTGCTGGCGCGCCGCATCCGGCCCTTCATGCGGCCCGCGATTGCCGGGCAGGTTTTCTCCAGTGACATCCTGCACCGCCCTCGAACCCAGGTTCGCACCGGAACAGAACCCGCGCCCCACGCCGGTCAGCACGATCACGCGAACATTGGGATCATCGTCGCCCGCCCGCATGTACTCGCCGACCTTCGCGACAGTGCCATTCTCCTCCGCGGTCCCTACCAGCGCGTTCATCCGCTCCGGGCGATTGAACTTGATCCAGAGGATGCCGCTGTCCTCCGGCTCATACAGCAAGTACTCGACAAGCCTCGGTCCCATCATCTCCTCCCGGCGGATTAAGCGAACGATTCGGTCATCGCTGAATAAACGAGCGTGCGCAGGTCCCGCCGGAGCGTCAGCCGGACGTCGCTGCCCATGACCTGAGTCATGAACACCACCGCGAGCTCTTCCTTCGGGTCGATCCAGAACGCAGTGGAGGCAGCGCCGCCCCAGAAGTACTCGCCCAACGTACCGGGCAGGCGCGTCTTGGCGACGTTGACATTGACGCCGCAGCCGATCGAGAAGCCGATGCCCGAATAGCCTGCCTCGCTGAACAGGCCTGGCGGCGCCATGTCAGCAAGCTCCTTGTTGTCCGGCAGGTGGTTCAGGCTGAACAGCGCGACGGTCTTGGGACTCAGTATCTGCACGCCGTCGAGCGTTCCACCGTTCAGCATCATCCGGCAGAACCGCATGTAGTCGTGCGCGGTCGACACCAGGCCGGCACCGCCGGCCTCCAGGTTGGGCGGGGCAGCGTATGTGCTCTTTCCAGCGTCGTCCTGCGTCAACAGCCCGCCGCCATGTCGTGGCATATAGCAGGACGAGAATCGCTCAATCTTCTCCGGCGGGCACCAGAACGCGGTGTCGGTCATCCCCAACGGCTCGAACAGCCGCGTGCGCAGAAACTCGCCGAAACTCATGCCGCTGAGCTTCTGCACGAGATATCCCATCACATCGATCGAGACGGAGTAGTTCCACCCGGTCCCCGGCGAATACTCCAGCGGCAATTTTGACAAGTGCTCGATCATCGCATCGAGCCCGCCCTCGGCGCCGGGTTCGGCAATATGCGCGCGGCGGTACGCGCGATCGACGCTGGTGCGATTCATGAACCCGTAGGTCAGGCCCGACGTATGCGTCACCAGGTCCACGACCTTCATGGGCCGCACAACCGGCGTCGTCACGAAACTCGGCTCACCCACGGCAACGAGGCCCGGCAGGCCGGTAGCATAGACCCCCAGGTTCTTCCACGATGGAATGTGCGTGGCGACGTCATCATCCAGGCCGATCAGCCCCTCCTCGACCAGCATCATCAGCGCGACCGACGTGATCGGCTTGCTCATCGAGTAGATGCGAAATATCGCATCCTCGCGCATCCGCTTGTCGCGCTCGAGGTCCATGTGCCCCGACATGCCGGTATGCGCGAGCTTGCCGCGTCGGTACACCATGGTCAGCACGCCCGGCAGCCGGCCGCTATCGACATAGCGCCGCTGCATCACCTCATCCAGGCGCGCCAACCGCGACGCCGACAGCCCAACCGCTTCTGGTTTCACCACGACCTCCACTTCGATTGACTGCTGGCGCTATGCCAGCGCGAGTTCCTGATATCCCTTCGCAGCCACCTCGTCGCACCGCTCTCGGTACGCCGGCGCACTGCCGCTATAGCGCGCGATAATGCGGGTCTGCTTGCCAGCCACATTGGAGTTGATGCCAGTCATCCAAGAGTTGACCTCATTGGACAGCAGACCCACCCCACACGATTTGACGTGATCGGTCCACGACGTCACGCCCGCGTCCGTCGCCTCCACCCGCGTGAGACCGTGCTCCCGCGCATGGCGCAACAGACGCGTCACCCACTCGACATTGTATTCGATGCTGCGCGGAATGTTGCCCAGCGCCGTATGCGGCCCCATCAGCATCATCATGTTCGGGAAGCCGGTCACCAGAACGCCGAGATAGGTCTGCGGTCCATCCGCCCATTTGTCCTTCAGCCGCAACCCATCCACGCCGCGGATGTCGATGCGGTCGAAGCTTCCGGTGATGGCATCGAAACCCGTCGCATAGATGATGATGTCGAAGTCGTACTCGGCGTCGCTGGTCTTGATGCCCGTCGGCGTGATCCGCTCGATCGGCGTTTCGTTGATATCCACCAGCACGACGTTGGGCTGGTTGTAAACCTCGTAATATCGCGTCTCCAGCGGAACACGGCGCGTGCCGAAGCCGTGGTTCTTCGGGATCAGCTTGTCAGCCACCTTCGGGTCCTTCACCCGCTGGCGAATCTTCCTTGCGACAAAATCCGAGATGGCAGCGTTGGCCGCCCGGTCGGTAAGAATATCGCGGAAATTGCCCTGCCAAATGCCAAAGCCACGCTCCGCGTACAGTCTCTCCCAAAACGCCTCGCGCTCCTCTGGCGTCACCTCGAACGTGCCGCGCGGGTCCGGCGTATGCAGGAAGCATGCAAAGGTTTCCTGGCACCGTCTGAACATCTCCGGATAGCCCGCCTTGATCTGCGCCATCGCCGCGGCATCGATCATGCTGTTGTGCAGCGGCGCGCACCAGTTCGGCGTGCGCTGGAACACGGTCAGGTGGCCGGCTGTCTTCGCCACTTCCTGGATCGTCTGCACGCCGGTCGCACCGGTGCCGATCACCGCAACGCGCTTGCCCGCGAAGCTTACCGGCTCATGCGGCCATCGTGCGGTGTGGCAGGATTGCCCCTGGAACGTCTCCACCCCCTCGATGCGCGGCATCGTCGGTGCCGACAGCGGACCCACTGCGGTAATCAGAAAGCGCGCGCTGTGGTGACTGCAGTCCTCCAGCGTCACGTCCCACCGGCGCGCCGCCTCCTGCCAGTGCGCCGCGGCCACTCGGCTGCGAAACTGAATGTCACGGCGCAGGTCGAACCTGTCGGCGACATGGTTGAGATAGCGCAGCGTCTCCGGCTGGCCGGAGAAATGCTCCGACCAGTTCCATTCCGCCAGCAGCTCCTGCGAGAACGAGTAGCTGTAGGAATAGCTTTCGGAATCGAAGCGCGCGCCCGGATAGCGGTTCCAGTACCAGGTGCCGCCCACGCCGGTGCCGGCCTCGAACACCCGCACGCTCATTCCCAGCTCGCGCAGACGGTAGAGCTGGTACAGGCCCGACATCCCTGCCCCAATGACGATGGCGTCATAGTCCGGCATTTCGCCCAAGGCGGCCATCTACTGTCGCTCCTGAATACGCCATCGATCATCGCCCGGCGCCCGCACCATGCCAACTTCGAGGCCCCCTGGTGCGACCCACGGTTGCCGGCAGCCAGACGCAGGGCTAGCCTTGTCACAAACCTAGTGAAACGGCCAGCAGACCGCCGGTTGCCGCGGCGGAAGGGAGATCGTCATGCATCTGATGTACTTCACCGAACAGCCGATGTCGGCCTATTTCGCCCAGGCCGGCCTGGACTTCGGCGCCACCGCTCTGATGTTCTCGAACAGCCACTTCGACCCGAACGAGGGCAGCCGACTGTACAACGAGTATCTCGAACACTACCTGCTGGTCGACGAGCTGGGCTTTGACGGCATCATGCTGAACGAGCACCACAATGCGCCGTTCTGCATGCAGGCACGGACCAACGTCTTCGCCTCGATCCTCGCCGCGATGACGAAGAACGTGAAGATCGTCATCCTGGGAAATCCGCTGCCGCTGTCGGACAACCCGGTACAGCTCGCCGAAGAGCTTGCGATGATCGACATGATCTCCAAAGGCCGGCTGGTGTCCGGCTTCGTGCGCGGCGGCGGCCAGGAACAGCTCGCCAACAACGTCAACCCGGCGTTCAACCGCGACCGCTTCGAGGAGGCGCACGACCTCATCGTGAAGACCTGGACCACGCCGGGGCCGTTCCGCTGGGAAGGCACGCAGTACCAGCACCGCGTCGTCAATCCATGGGCAGTGCCGATGCAGAAGCCGCATCCGCGAATTTGGATTCCCGGCGTCATCAGCCGCGAGACGATCATCTGGGCGGCGCAGCACGGCTATCCCTATATCGCGCTCAACACGCCGGTCGAACGCACGAAGCAGATCTGGAAGATGTACGACGATACGGCGGCCGCGGCGGGCTTTACCGGAGGTCCGTCGTACCATGGCCTGCTGAAGCAGATCCACGTCGCCGAGACCGAGGAGAAGGCGCTGGAGAACGCGCGGCAGTTCCTGTGGATGCAAGGCGAGTTCACCGGCCTTGCACATCCGGTGTGGAGCACGCCCGCCGGTTACTACAGCCCGGAGAACCGACGCGCCTTCGTCGAGTCGTCCATCGGGCGGTCGACCAGCCCGCGTGCCCGCCCGGACCTGCAGGGACAGCTCAAGGAGATGATGATCATCGCCGGCACGCCGAAGCAGGTGATCGCCAAGCTGCGCGTCCTGCTGGAGGAGACGCGCCCCGGCATCTTCGCCTTCTGGGGCAATGACGGCACCGTGTCGCACGAGGATGCCAAGACCTGCATCCGGCTACTCGGCACCGAGGTGTTCCCGGCGGTGCGTGAGATGGCAAAGGAGTTCGATCTCAAGAGCCCGTTCGAGACCAACCAGCCGGTCAGCGTTGACTACATGGGCACCAAGCAGTCCGAGCGCGCCGCCGCGGAGTAGCGCGGCACACTCGCCTGCGCTCGCACCGGCCGCTGCTCGAACATTGACCTCGCGCGCCATCTGCCCGCCACAAAGTGGTGGCGAAACGCCCGTCGCCCTGACAGTCGATGGATGCTGACATCAAAGCCGCGAGTTTGCGCACCGGCCTGCTCGGCAAGCCGTCGAACCGCATCACCAACCCGCTGCGGGTCGCGTGTGTGGTCTTTCCTGCCGCGCTGTTCTTTGGGCTGGCCTGGGTAGACTATCGGGAGGAACTCGCGCGGACGCGCAACGACGTGGCGACCGCCACCAACGCCTTGGCTGAACATGCGAGGACGGTGGTGGAAACGGTCAACCTCGTGCTTGCCCGCGTCCTGGATCACGTCGATCACCAGGATTGGGCGACCCTCGCCGGATCGCCTGATACTCATGAGTTCCTCGACCAACTGCGGCGGGACCTGCCGCAGGTCGAGGCGGTGTTCCTGACCGACCCGACCGGCACGATCGCTGCAAGTACCCGAGCCTACCCAACGCCCAGGTACAATGTTCATAACGCGGAATATTTCACCGCCGCCAAGGCCCAGAACAGCGATGCCGCCGTCATCAGCGCGCCATTCCTCGGCACAATCTCCGGAACCACCGGCTTCATGATAAGCCGCCCGCGGATGCAGGACGGAAAATTCGACGGTGTGGTAGGCGTGACCGTCTCGCGGCAATATTTCGAGAACATCTATCGTGCGGTGCTGGACGCGCCAGGCGCCTCGTCCGCCGCGCTTGTCCGCACGGATGGCGCAATCCTGGTACAGTTCCCTGATCCAACCGGCCATCCGGGTACGCTTCCAACATCCGACGCGTTGATGATGGCTGCCCGATCTGGCAATGCCTTCGGCATACTTTCCGCTCGGTCGCCCCTGGACGGCAGCACGCAGATTGCCGCCTTCAGACGCTTGGACAATCTGCCGCTGCTGGTGAGTTACGCCATCGATCGATCGGTCTTTCTGAAGACCTGGGCCGTGCATGGTGCGGTGATCGGTGTATGCACGCTGCTGCTCAGTGTCCTGCTGCTCGCAACCGAGCGCCTCGTGCGACGGAACACCGCAATCGAGCATGATGCGCTGCGCCGGCTCGTGGAAGAGACCGAGCGGCGGCGGCAGGCAGAAGCCATCGCGCAGCAGAGCCAGAAGATGGAGGCGCTCGGCCGTCTGACAGGTGGTGTGGCGCATGACTTCAACAATCTGCTCGCCGTCATCCTTGCCTCGTTGGAGCTTGTATTGCGACGCGAGAGCAACCCGCGCTCCGTGCGGTTGCTCCAGGCCGCAACCAAGGCCGCGGAACGCGGGGCCAAGCTGACCGCGCAGATGCTGGCGTTCTCGCGCAAGCACGAGGTCACGGTGCAGTCAGTCGACGTGAACGGCGTCGTCAAGGGCATGGACGATTTGCTGCGCCGCACACTCGGGCCACCCATCCGCCTGCAGTATGACCTCGCCGATGATCTGTGTCCGGCTCTGGCCGACTTGGTCCAACTCGAGCTTGCGTTGCTCAACCTCGCGGTCAACGCGCGCGATGCCATGCCGGATGGCGGCGATCTGACATTCCGTACCACTGCCGTCGCTGTGGAGGATCCCGCTGGTCACGCGCCCGAACTGAAGCCTGGTGACTATGTGTGCATCGAGGTCGTCGACACCGGCGTGGGCATGACCGAAGAGGTCCGTGCCCGCGCGCATGAGCCATTCTTCACGACGAAGGAGGTCGGCGACGGAACCGGCCTGGGCCTGTCGATGGTGACCGGCTTCGTCACCGAGCTTGGCGGCGCACTTGCCTTCCGCAGCGCGCCTGGTGTTGGCACGACCGTCAGCCTGTTCCTGCGCAAGTCCGACAGTGCTCCCGACATCGAGGCACCAATGTCTGATGCCGTCGAACCGTCCACTACCGCGGGTCGCGTGCTGTTGGTCGATGACGATGCCAGCGTGCGCGTCTCGGTCCGCGCGATGCTTGAGGAGCTCGGACATGAGGTGGTCGAAGCCGCCGGCGGCGACGATGCCTTGGAAATACTTGCTCGGGATCAGCGCTTCGATGTTCTGATCTTCGACTTTGCCATGCCATCCATGAACGGCATCCAGCTCGCCGCGGAAGTTACCAAACTATGGCCCGCCGCACCGATCCTTTTCGTGACGGGCTACGTCGAGAATGATGCCCTGCGTCCTTGGTCCGCCCTGGGTTACCGGACCGTGCAGAAGCCCTTCACGACCCATCACCTGGCGATGGCGGTCGAGCGAGCAATACGGCGCCCCGAAGCGGCTGCGATTTAGCCGCTCAGCGGCTCTATTCGTTGGGAATGACACCAATCCCGATCCGCGCTAACTTTCCTGAAGCTGCCGGAACCCGGGACATCTCCCGGGGCTGATAGATAAGACACGACGGCCGGACTCCTCCGGCCGCGAAGGGAGAATACGTCATGGGTCTGACACGTGCGACAACACGCCGCTCCGTCCTTGCAGGTGCCGCTGGCCTGCTCGCCTCGCCAGCCATCATCGGACGAGCCGCCGCCGCCACGCGCGGCGTGTCAGATACCGAGATCATCATCGGCATGATGACCGACCTGTCCGGCGTCACGGCGGTGCAAGGCACCAACGCTGCGAATTCGATCCGCATGGCGTTCGACGAGGTCAATGCAAAAGGCGGCATCAACGGCCGCAAGATCCGCTTCATCGTCGAGGACATGGAATACATGGTCCCCAAGGCGGTGCAGGCGATGAACAAGCTGGTCAACCTCGACAATATCTTTCTCTCTATCAGCAGCGGCGGCACGCCACAGATGGACGCGGTTCTGCCGATGATGATCGAGAAGCAGGTGCCAAGTGTGTTCCCGCTCACCTGCGCACGGTCGATGTACCTCCCGCTGAGCCCGTACAAATACGGTCAGTTCTCCTCGTACTATGATCAGATGCGTTCGTGCGTGAAGTATTTTGCCGAAACGAAAGGCCGGAAGGTCTTCGGCTCGATGTATGAGGACACCGACTTCGGCAAGGACATTCACGCCGGCGTCGTGGACCAGGTCAATGCGATGAACTTGAAGCTGGGTGCCGTCGCGACGTTCAGTCCGACCGCCACCGACTTCAACTCTCATGTCAGCCGGATCAAGGATGCGGGCTGCGATCTCGTCTGCATGGGCACGATCGTGCGGGACACGATCATCATCCTGCAGACCGCGCGCAAGATGGGGTGGGACGTGGACTTCTGTGGCCAGTTCGCCAGCTATTCGACCGCCGTCGCAGAGGCCCCCGGGGCGCCGGCAGAAGGCTTCTACTCGATGTCGCCAGGGGTCTACGCCTATTCCGACGATCCTCGTCCGGGGGTACGCGAGATCACCGCCCGCTACAAGCAGCGTTACGGTATCGACATCAACTACCTCGGCGAGGCAGGGTATGCGGCGGCGGTCTGCATGACCGACGTGCTGCAGCGGGCAGGACGCGACCTCAACCTTGAGACCTTCCAGAAGTCGATGGAGAGCATCAAGGACTGGCGCGACATGTTCGGCGGCCCGCCGCTGACGATCACCGCCAGCGACCACCACGCCTCAACGCAATCGTTCCTGTCTGTCGTGAAGAAGGCGCGGTGGACGCCGGTCGTGGCGGAACCGCTGGGGTACTGACCTCACTTTTCATGGATTGAAAACGACACCGCATAGGGGCCGCCGCGTAACCGCTGTTGCCGCCGCAGCGAGTCGGGAGCCATCCCACCGTCATGGCCGGCCTTGTGCCGGCCATCCACGCCTTGCCGCGTCGCATCCAATCGCTTGCCCCGCTTCTGTGACGGGGGCGCTCAACGGAATCGGCATTGAGGATCGTTCAACTGGATGAAGCGTGACATCAGTCACCTCCGCCTCCACCTCTGATCATCAAATGATTGGGCGGTAGCCTTAAGGGTTTGCCGGGCAATAAGTGGCGGGGCTTGGCCCTGCGCCGGCCATGACGGCGGGGGGAATGCCGCTTGCGAGTCGACGCAACTTATTCCGCAGCATGGCCCTAACACCAGGATATGGTTTCTGCGCTCTCGTTGCTGACCGTTCGTGGGTGCCGCAGCCGGGCCAGGGCGCACGTCAGCATAGCGATGTGCTTTTCTGCCAGCGCAGTTGCCTCACGGGCCTCCTCGCGTGCCTTCGCCGCCCGCGCAAGCAGCGCGCGGTTCCGACGTATCAACATCTCGGTCCTGTCATCGACCATGGAATGTGCTCACCTCCAGTGCTTCGGCAGAATTGATCACCTGCTCGTCGCGCCCGCCTTGAACCAGCATCCGGTCCAGAAGCCGCTCGGCCCGCGCCGCACGCATGGACTGACGAGCCAACCGGTCCGACCGCAGCTCGGCCCTCCAGGCAGCAAATCTTTCAGACGCGATCTTCTTACAGACGAGGGTGGCGTGAAGCGCACGTGGCGCCCCGGTACGCCGCCAGTGCCGCAGCCATTGCCCCCACACGGCGAGGGCACGCGCATGGGCTTGGGCATGCGTCTTCCTCGTCCCTTCAACCGAGTCGGTTGTGGACATGCTCACTCCCCGATGGATTGCTCCGTGTCAGGGCCGCCGGAATTGATTCAAACGACAGTTAGCCCGCCATAACACTCCGTGAGCCCGCGTGCACGCACTCAAATTGGGGGATGCAGGCGAGCGCGCGCCTAATTCGGCTCGCCGAGTTGACGTGCCCCTAATTAGACAAGCAGGCCCAACTGGCCAAGCGTCTCGTGCGGACCCGGTGATCCCTCGACAAGTTCCGGCGGGATATCCAGCGCGACGAGTGGTTGCTGGACCCGACCGCGCTGGGCCGCGTAAGGGCCTGCTGCGGATCAAGGGCGCCAACTCGCAAGCGGCATCCCCGTCGTCATGGCCGGCGCAGGCCAGCCATCCACGACTTGCTTTGATGCAGTCAACAAAGACATGGATGGTGCGGTGAAGCCAAGTCCGCCGCTCGCTGGCAGACAGTCGCGTCTGACTGGGCGTGGCATTTAATAACATTGACAGTTATCTGTGATAACTATACAAATCGGCCATGGACCAGCCGACCCCCGACCTGACCCTTCAACTCCCCCGCGACACCTACTACCAGCTTGTTCACACCCTCTGCGCCTCGCTGCCCCCGCCCGTCACCGACACGCCCCTGGAGCCGCCTTTACCGAACTGACGAACGCGCAAAGAACGTCATCGGAGACTGAGGAGTTGGAGCCGGAAGGAGTTCTGGTTAACCCCCGCCGCTCTCAGCAGAGCAATGAGGTCGCCGACCAGCTCGATGCGGGGCAGGACACCGTCGATTTCAGGCGGGTGAAGGATCACCTTGTCGATCAGCGAGCGAGCGGCTTCAAGAACCCCAGCGTCGTCCCGGTTCGCAAGACCGGCCTCAAGATCGCGAACCTTCTCCGCATAGACCTGAGCGATGCTTGGATGCAGGGCCGGTGTTGCTCCAGCGGCCGGGGGAGGCAGATCACCCAGCTTAGCCTTGTGGGCTTCAAGTTCCGCCAGCTTTGCCATGATGGCCGGACTGGACCGACCGTCGGCAATCGCCTCGATCAGGTTGGCGATTTTGCGGTCGAGCGCGACCCGCTCGCGTTGGTGGACGGCCGCCCGGGCTTTGGCCTCGGCCGCAAGCCGCCGCCACTCCTTGTTGAATTCGGCGATGAATTCCGCGACCAAGTCCGGCCGCATGAGTTGGCGGCGTAGCGCATCCATCACCCGATCTTGCAGCACCGCTCGCCGGATGGTGCGCCGGTTGTCGCAGGTACCGTGGGCTGCTGCCTTGCAGCCCATGTAATCTCGACCGAACAGCGACAAGGGCCGGCCGCAAACGCCGCAGAAGGCCTTGCCGGACAACAAGTGCCGCGGTCGGCGACGCACCCAGAACGCGGGTCGGGTCCCATCGGGACCGTCCTGCACCGGTGCAGCTTCCTGTTTCAATCGCGTTTGCATTCTCTGCCACAGCTCGTCGTCGATGATGCGCAGGTGTGGGACCTCGATGGCGAGAACGCCTTCGGGACAGTTGTCACGCCGAACTCTGGCACCGCTAATGGGATCCTTGGCGTTGACCCGTCGACGCCAGATCAGTCGGCCAATGTAGAGCTCGTTGCGCAGCAACCCGTCGCTTCGCATGGCCCGCCCGCGGATCGTAGAGTTGAACCAGGCGCCGCCACGTGGTCCTTCGATGCCCTCGGCATTGAGCGTTTGGGCGATCCGGCGCGGACTAGCTCCGCCGGCGTACGCTTCATAGATACGCCGGACCACGGCGGCCTGTTCGGGATCGATTGCCCTCAGACCTCGATCAACCTCACCGTCGTCCTTGAGCTTGCGCACCACGCGGTAGCCGTAGGGCGGATTGCCGATACACCGGCCGGCGTGGACGCGCCCTTCGAGCCCTCGCCGCGTCTTCTCGGCAAGATCCTTCAAATACAGCGCGCCCATAGTGCCCTTCAGGCCGATGTGCAACTCGGAGATGTCGCCTTCGGCCAGCGTGTGGATACGCACCTTGTGGAACATGCATTGCTTAAAGAACGAGGCGATATGTTCCAGGTCCCGCGAGAACCGATCCAGGCTTTCCGCCAGTACCACGTCGATGGTGCCGCCGGGCAGCGCCGCAATCAAAGCTTGATAGCCTGGGCGAAGCATGGTCGCGCCCGAGGTCGCGTGGTCGGTGTAGGTGTCAACCGCTAGCCATCCTTCCCGATCCGCGCGAGCGCGGCAGACGCGGAGCTGATCCGCGATGGAGGCGTCGCGCTGGTGGTCGGTGGAGTAGCGGGCGTAGATGGCGGCGCGCATCATGAACTCTCCGTCGAGCCGGCCGAGCTGTCCTTCGACTGGATGAGCTGCGCCAGCGTGGCCTGGTGTTGGCGGGATGCCCGAAGGCTCTGGGCCAGGATATAATGCCTCTCGGTGGTCGCGCGGCCAGCGTGTCTCAAAACCAGATGAGCGTCACGGATGTGAACCGGATCGTCAATGGCAATTGTCGTCGCCGCGGCATCGCGGAACCAGTGCGTCGCTGATCCGCAGCAGCTTGCCGATGCGGTGCACGGGCAGCTCACCACGGTCGATCAACCGTCGGACAGTCTTCGGCGATACGTTAAGCCCTCTGGCGACAGCATCGACGTCATGCATCTGAGGGACGCCGGGTTCGGCGACGACAGTCTTGTCCGTCATGCGTCGCCTGCTGCGGTGTTCGTCGCGAGAGCGTCCTGGGAGATCAGCGCGGCAGCCTGCTCGCGCGCCGCCTGACGCGCCAGGGCCCGGTACTAAGGCGCGCAGCCCCGCTTCGGGGCGCGTAGCGGAACCTTGGCCCGGAATCGCCGCCGCCGCCACGGCAGCGTTGGGCCCCCTGAGCGAGCTCTCTTGGACGGACGGAGAGATGTCGACCGGAATGCTTGCCGCGGCTCCTGTGGCTGGCGTCTGAAGCAAGAGCTTCCCAGGGGTGGAAGGGACGGCCATGCCCGTCCCTTAAGGGGAGCCGATTAGTCACGCTGGCGGAAACCCGTTGCCAGCCCCCTGTTCAATCCTCGTCTTCCTTGCTGAATTCCGCCCGGTAGCGCCGAAGCGGTCCGGTGTGCGCCGAGGTCGAACCAGCCGAACACATGATGAAGAAGCGCGCCGAAGGGTGTTTCGTCGCTGCGACCAGGCGTCGGCATCTGGCCAGTCATTCGATGCCAATCAAGCGCGAGCTCCGTGACTAAGCTATCGGCGACATCGTCCGGTGACCGCCCGACAGGCAGGGATGCGCCACCGACGCCCGGCGCCCCGCGCCACGCCAATGATCAGAGGCTCGTGCCCTGCCGCTGAGCGCTTGGCGTCCTCTCGCCGGCGCCCAGCGACCCAGATCCCCCATCGCGGATCCTTTCGCGCAGCACTTTACTCACCAGTCGGTAATATAGGAGACACTTGGTGCCTTGAAGAATGACCGTATCAACTGAGGCATGCGCTTGATGGCGCTGAGTTGCGCCTCGATCTTCGCCTGCAGCTTTTCGCCTCGCCGCAGCGGTGCTCTTGCTACCCCGGTGCGTTTCATGTGGCTCCAGACCAGTTCGTCGGGGTTCAGTTCAGGCGCGTAGCCAGGGAGAAAATGCAGGGTCAGCATTCCCTTCGTGGAGGCAACATAGGTCTTCACCAGTGTGGTCCTGTGCGCGGGGAGCCCATCGAGCACCAAGTGCACCGGCTTCGAACGACGCCGCATCATGCGCCGTAGCAGCGAGACAAACGCTTCGGCGTTCAGTCCGCCCTGGTAGGTGCAATACCAAAACCCGCCCCGTGCGTTCACGGCGGAGGCCGCACTGATCGACTGCCGCTGACCAGGGCGTTCGACCACAGGCGTTTGACCCTTCCGGCCCCAGGTCTTGCCGTGCACGCTATCGGCACGAAAGCCCGAACTCATCCCAGAAATACACCTCCCCGCCCGAGGCTTTTGCCCGTCTGGCAATGGCAGGATACCGTTCGCGCTGCCACGCCTCAATCGCTTCAGGATCACGCTGGTAAGCGCGCTGCAGCGGCTTTTGCGGTGTCAGTCCCAACTTGGCGAGCAGTTCTCCCACCGCCGTCACGCCAAGCCGAATGGCGAATTTGCGCGCGATCAGCTCGGCCACCACCGACCGTGCCCACAATCCAAAGTCCAGGCCATACTGGCGCGGATCGTGACCATTGACCCAGCGAAACACCTGTTGCTCCTGGTGTGGCGTCAAACTGCGTGGCCGACCCGTCGCCGGCCTCGCGTGCAGCGCTCTCAGTCCCACACCCGGCCTGGCCGCCGCGCTGAGCCAGCGGTAGATCGTCGTGCGATTGAAGCCGTACGACGCCACCACTGATGACGGACGCTCGCCGTCCCGTACTCGCTCGACTGCCATCAATCGAATGGCTTCAAGTGTCCGATGATCCAGCAGACGTCCGTCTCGTTTCATTCTCTCGCTATAGCGCCACTTATCGTCACTTACAATAGGAATGTCGTCTTAATTATCGACTGGTGAGTAATTAACAGCTCAGCAGGGGGCACCCCGCGACCAATCCATCAGGTCTTCAGGCGGATCCTCCCCGCGAAAGACCTTTTGCCAACGATTTTTACCCCTCGACCTCCAAAATGCAGCAGAGGGAAAATTGCTAAAGTAGACTCGGTCCGAACCGATGTCGGGTGCCTCGCAATCGACCATAAACCACAGCTTTCGAAGAGGGTCATGCGCCTCGCGCAAGCTGTGCTCGTTCCTGCGCTCTCCACTTACAGCGCTATGCTCGTCTCAATCGCGGAGGCAAGTCTCCCGACGAACTCCTCGGTTGGTCTGATCGGATTTGGCAGATCCAGGCGCGCTGTTCATCACTGGGCCGAACAGGCGGAGCTTCCGATTGAACCAATTATGCCTCCATTTGACGGCCTAGGTATTCGGTCCCACGGTTTGTCGGTCTCATTCATCCCCGTTGCGACGCCGTCGTGGTCCTGTGTACGACCGGAAGCATCAGCTCGTCGCGCAGTTTCTGGATCATCTGCTGATGCCGCCGCGAAGCCTTCAAAGACTGCGCATGATTGTCGTGCCGCTCGGATGTACGCAATGTCGCATGACCCGAGAAATACTCCGTGTGATGTGCACCGATCGGGATCCTCTATTGCGATGGAGGTGGCGGCGGAGTTCCGGAACAGATGCGGGTTGATCGTGCGCCCGGAGCGCGATCGCGTGCTCCCTGATGATGCGAAATATTCGCGATCTCCGTTATCTGTGGAGCTCATCCTTGGACACGAAGAGCGCACTGGTCCGCTGACGACTTGTGCCCTCGATCCTGTTCCATCTGCCGGTCCGCTCGGCCAGAATGGGGCGGTGGTGCGTCAGATAGCGCTCGAGATAGGGGACGAGGTATCGGGATCGACGCCTCGATCGCCTCGTGCGTCTTGGTCTCCGCGGCATCAAGCTGAGCCGATAGGTCCTATTCTCACAGGTCAGCTGGCGACGAATCTCGATTGAGCAGAGTCTTCCGGCGCAAAGGCCGTGCGGCCAACAGGCTCATCGATCAGTCCATCCCGATAGGTGATCCCCGACGAAGGGGATTATCACCTGTGCGGGCCGTCGGCTTCCGCCATCAATTCCAGCCCATAGGCAAACAGGTCGCTGGAATGGATGATGTTCGCACGCTTGTCGCGAGCTGAGGTGGGTGCCATGCGCAGCCGGTGTTCGATGCGCTGGATCGAAAGCCAGTCGTGATCCGGGCCATCGCGCTGATCGCCGATAGAGTCCCTGCACCCGGAAGATGACGGTATTGCTGCTGTTCAAGGTGCGCAGTTCATCGACGAAGGCAGCAACCCGCTCCGGTATAGATACGGTCTGTCGGAGAGAGGGCGGGATCCAGAATGCCCTTGGTGATGGCCAGGTCAGCCACCTGCCATAGCCGTTGGCATTCTTTCTTACGGGTAGCAGGTGCCCATGTTCGACCCAAGTCCACCGGGATCCAGGGGATCACCTTGCCGTAGGCAGGCTCTCCAGGCACGGCGGTCGGGTTCCGGCCAGTCACAGATGCGAGACAGGCGCCTTGCGGATCCTTCCTGGGATCCATGGCTATTTCTTCCCGCCCCCGACGGTACGCTCCGACGGACTTGGCCTGCGGGGTCGGTTTTGCGCGCTGCTGAGGATGTTGTTGTCGTAGTGCTGATAGCCTGGCGGCTCTTTCCATCCCCCGTAGAAGCGTGTGGTGGTCTCGAGATTTGTCGCGCCCATGAGGAGACGGACAAACCCGTAGGCGCCCGGGTTGCTGTCGAGGTACCGATCTTCGCGGCGATGAGTGGCGAAACAGATGTGGATTAACTTTGACGCCGCATTTGGTTGCCAGCGCAGGTTTGGATCTGGCTGTGATCGCCTGCTCGTCTTGTGGCCGTTCTGGCCGTCCCGGGAACAGCCACGCAGACGATCCGTCCAAGCAGCAGCGGCCGGTAGCGCTCGATAGAGAGGTAGTGAGTACGCGACAGTCGACGGAGGGGTCGGCCTCGAAATCCATCGAATTCTTGGTCTCGAGCCTGGAATGACGAGGTGGACCTGGCTGCGCCCGCGACCCTGACCACGCAGGATGTGGCGATCGAGCACGAGCGGACGCGGTTCTTGATCCGGATCGGCATCATGATCAGGATCTCGATCATAAGCGCGGTCTGAACGCTGAGGTCTTCGGCGTGGGTCGGCCCAGTTCCGCGGGAGGCGGCGGGCGGAAAGCAGGCGCTGCGGCAGCGCCAGCAGCGCCTGAACAATTCTTCGGATTGTC
>CAWFUF010000031.1:0-151258 GCA_963818775.1 uncultured Alphaproteobacteria bacterium
AATTCCTGGCTAAACCCTGCCGTCGCATAGTTGTCGCGTGGCCAACCTATCACGCCTGTTCCGTCGTCATTGGGTCGTGGCTTGGCTGGCGCTTGTCGGCTGCGGTGGGCCGGGAAGCGACCTGCCACTGCTGCCGCCAGCGGATGTTACCTCCTACACCCTCGGTCCGGGCGATCAGGTGCGCATCATCACCTTCGGCGAGGAGAACCTGACCGGCGAATTCCGGGTCAACGACAGTGGCAACATCGCCCTGCCACTGCTCGGCTCGGTGCACGCGGATGGCCTGACCTCGGGCGAACTGGAAGCCGCCGTGGCGGCCGCCTTGCGCCGGGGCAACCTGGTGCACACGCCCTCGGTCGCAGTGGAGGTCATCGCCTATCGACCGATCTACGTCCTGGGCGAAGTCAACAAGCCGGGTCAGTACCTCATATCAGCCGGGCATGACAGTGGTCACCGCGGTGGCGGTGGCTGGCGGCTTCACCTACCGCGCGGTTGAGGGTTATGCTGCTGTTGTACGTTCAGTCGAGGGCAGCGCCGTTGAGGGCAGGGTCAGTCGGCAGGCCTTCGTCCGACCGGGCGACGTCATCACGGTATTTGAGCGCCGGTTCTAAAGGCGGCTTTCGCTTGTGGCGGATCGCCGTCAGCTTGGCGGCCGGCCTCACCTTGGCGGCTGGCCGCGACATTCCGGCACCGGGCCCACTGCACATCATCGGCGGCCAGGCCGCAGGTTGCATTGCCGGTGCGGTGCAATTGCCGCAGGACGGGCCGGGAATTCAGACCATTCACCTGTCCCGCAGCTCCTTCTGGGGCGCACCCTCCACGATTGCTCGGATCGAGACGCTGGGAGAGCAGGCACATACGGTGGGAATTGGTGATCTCTACGTCGAGGACATCTCGCGCCCACGTGGTGGACCGCTGCCGGGTGGGCATTTCAGCCACCAGTTGGGTCTCGACGTCGATATCGGCTTGGACGTGACGCGCAAGCACATTCTGACCTCAGCAGAGCGCGAGACGGTCGAACTGCCGAGTTTGGTGCGACCGGATCAGCGTGGCGTCGACCCCGCCCGTTGGACGCCGCAAGTGGTCACGTTGCTGCACCTGGCTGCCAGCCTACCCGACGTGGATCGCGTCTTGATCAACCCGGCGATCAAGCGGCAGCTCTGCGACGAGGTGCAGGGTGATCGCGCATGGCTGCGGCTGATGCGGCCGTGGTACGACCACTCGGCGCACATGCATATACGCTTTCGCTGTCCGGCCGATCAGCACGACTGCGTGCAGGCCGCGCCTCCACCGCCCGGCGACGGCTGCGATGCGACGCTGCAATGGTGGTTCGACCAGTTGAACGTACCACCGAAGCCGTCGCCCCCGTATCATCCGCCACCGCCGCCGGCTGCCTGCAAAGCGGTGATGGATGCCAACTGAGTCTTCCCCTCGCGGGCGCCTTACGCAGCCTTCGCCTCCCGCCGGCGCTCATGCAGGATGAATTCCGTATACCCGTTCGGCTGTGCGCGTCCCTTGAACACCAGGTCGCATGCTGCCTTGAATGCCGGTCCGTCGAACCCTGGCGCCATCGCCCGATACAACTGATCTCCGGCATTTTGCCGGTCCACCACAACGGCCATCCGCCGCATCGTCTCTGTCACCTGCTGCTTGCTGACGACACCATGATGCAGCCAGTTGGCGATGTGCTGCGACGAAATGCGCAGCGTTGCGCGATCCTCCATCAGGCCGACATCGTGGATGTCGGGGACTTTCGAACAGCCCACCCCCTGGTCAATCCAGCGCACGACATAGCCAAGAATACCCTGGCAATTGTTGTCCAGTTCCTGACCAATGTCCTGTGGTGACCAGTTCGGCCGGTCGGCGATTGGAATGGTCAGCAGATCCGTCAGCGACGCCCGCTTACGCTTTGCGAGTTCCTCCTGCTGCTGTGCCACGTCCACAGCGTGATAGTGCAGCGCGTGCAGCGTTGCCGCTGTGGGTGAGGGGACCCACGCGGTGTTGGCTCCTGCCTTCGGGTGCCCGACCTTCTGCGCCAACATCTCCGCCATCCGATCCGGTGCTGCCCACATGCCTTTGCCGATCTGCGCCCGCCCGCGCAGGCCGCATTGCAGACCGATATCGACGTTCTGGTCCTCGTACGCCTTGATCCACGCGGTGTTGCGCATCTCGTTCTTGCGGATCATCGGACCAGCCTCGATCGAGGTGTGGATCTCGTCGCCGGTTCGGTCGAGGAAGCCGGTGTTGATGAACACAACCCGATCCTTCGCCGCGCGGATGCACGCCTTCAGATTGGCCGAGGTGCGCCGCTCTTCATCCATGATCCCCATCTTCAGCGCGTTGCGCGCGAGCCCCAGCATGTCCTCCACGCGGGCGAAGATCGTATCTGTGAACACCACCTCTTCCGCGCCGTGCATCTTCGGCTTGACGATATAGATCGAACCCGTGCGGCTGTTGCGCATCGCGCCAGTGGCCTTCACGTCATGCATCGCAATCAGCGAAGTGACCACCGCATCCAACAGGCCCTCGGGTGTCTCGGCACCAGACGCATCGAGGACCGCATCGGTATACATGTGATGACCGACATTGCGCACCAGCATAAGGCTGCGGCCTGGCAGCTTGTACGTGCCACCGTTCGGCGCCGCATACTTGCGATCGCGGGTGAGGTGCCGCGTTATTGTCTGGCCGTTCTTGTCGAACGTCTCGGTCAGCGTTCCTTTCATGAGGCCGAGCCAGTTGCGATACGCTTCGACCTTGTCTACGGCATCGACGCAGGCCACAGAATCCTCGCAGTCCTGGATCGTGGTGATTGCCGCCTCCAGGACCACATCGGCGATACCTGCAGAGTCCTGCTGTCCGATGGGACGCGTACGGTCGATGACGATTTCGATATGCAGCCCGTGGTGCTTCAGCAGCACCGCAGATGGGTCGCTGGCGCAGCCGCGATAGCCCACGAACTGTTCCGGCCGCGCGAGCGCAGTTTGTGCATGATCTTTCAAGGTGATCGTGAGGCGACCGGAATCGACCTTATAGCCTGTCGCATCGCGATGGGTGCCGATGGCGAGCGGCGCCGCCTGATCCAGAATCTCGCGGGCCTTCGCGATGACGCGAGCGCCGCGGTTCGCGTTGTAGCCAGGACCGCGCGTCGCACCGCCATCTTCGGGGATGACGTCAGTCCCATATAGCGCATCATACAGGCTGCCCCAGCGCGCGTTTGCAGCATTCAACGCATACCGCGCGTTCGTTACCGGAACGACGAGCTGCGGGCCGGCAATGGTGGCGATCTCGGGATCGACATTTTTGGTTCCGATCAGGAAGTCCGCGGGTTCCGCTTGCAGATAGCCTATGCCGCGCAGGAATTCCGTGTAGTCGGCGAACTCGATCGGTCTCCCGCGGCGCTCCACGTGCCACGCATCGATCTGGCGTTGCAGCTCATCGCGCTTCTCGAGCAGCGCCTTGTTGCGAGGCGCCAGATCGCGGACCAATGCACCAAAGCCCTCCCAGAATGTGGCGGCCTCCACCCCGGTTCCCGGGATCGCCTCGTCGTTGACAAAGTCGTACAGCGCCCGTGCAACCTGCACGCCGCCGGCGGTCTGGAATTCCATTTCCAAGCAACTCCTCGAGGGTTCGACTCCAAAAGCAGCGCCGCTGGCGCCGTCTGCCTTCTTGTCGTTACCCCCGTAGGACTACCGCAGCCTTAACTTCGCTCGCGCGCGTCACGCCACCGCTCGAACGCGGCTCTGGTCGCCGCGTTCGGCGGATAGGTGCCGGGCAGGGCGGCACCATCTGCCACGCATTGTAGCAGGAATTCCTCCAACTCCTCCTGCTCCGTCGCGTCGCTCGCGACCTCATGCGCCATGGCGGAGGGGATCACGGCCACCCCATCGCGGTCGCCCACGATGATGTCACCGGGATAGACGGCTACGCCACCACAGCCGATCGGCACGTTGCTCTCCACCGCGTGATGCTGCGCCAGGTTGAGCGGCGCACTCGGTCCGGCACAGAAAACAGGGAATTGTGTCATTTCTCCGATCGGGCCGGCATCGCGGATGCCACCGTCGCCAACCAGACCGGCGACGCCGCGCTTCATCAGCCGGGTCACCAGAATCTGCCCGGCACACGCCGCGCGAGTATCACCACGGCAGTCGATCACCAGCACATGCCCTGCCGGCGTAATCTCGATTGCCTTGCGCTGCGGATGCTCCGGGTTGGTGAACACGGCGACGTCGTCGACATCCTCGCGGGCCGGGATGTTCCGCAAGGTGAAGGCGGGGCCGACCAGGTTGGCTCCGTACTGGGCGAGCGGGCGCACGCCCTGCATGAACGCATTACGCAGCCCGCGCTTGAACAGCTGCGTGGTCAGTGTCGCGGTGCTGACCAGGCGGAGCCGGTCGAGCGTATCGCGCCCGGGGCTGGACATGCTTTCGGTGCCTCGCTGCGATCAGACGGAGGCAACCTGCCGCAGCCATCCCGGGGGATCAATGTGGGTAGGCGAGGTTAGTTGGCGGGACGCATCCTTGGGGTAGCGGAGCGGTCCTCACTGCTCATGGCGGAATACCGGTCAACCAGCCGGTTCAGCGCCTCTCGCACCATCGCCACCTGCTCGGCTGCCGCCATCGCCCGCAGGTCTGACACGATTTCCAGCAGCTCAGAATGTGTGACGATGTTGGACATGACGGCACTATGACCTCCGCAACGACCGGCGGCTGTGACCTGGGTCACAGCGTGACCCCAAATGCCGAAACCCGCCAAGACCGGATAGCCCATGACGCCGGGAAGCGGGCGGCGTAGTATTGCGAATTGTCATCCACCCAACGCCCAAGAGAGCGCCTTGACCCAGATTGCCATCACCAAGACTGCGAGCCCGAAGCAGCCCCCGGCGGATGAGACGCTCGCCTTCGGCCGCGTCTTCACCGACCACATGTTCCTGATGGACTTCCATGAGGGCAAAGGCTGGCACGATCCACGCATTGTGCCGTACGGGCCGTTCACCCTGGATCCCGCCACTTGTGTGCTGCACTACGGCCAGGCGATCTTCGATGGGATGAAGGCGTTCCGTGGCCAGGACGGTCGCGTACGCCTGTTCCGCCTGCCAGACCACGCGCGGCGGCTAAATCGCTCGGCGCATTATCTGTGCATTCCGGAACTCGACCCTGAGATGGTGGAAGAGTCGATCCGCGCCCTGGTGGAGGTCGATCGGCGGTGGGTGCCTTCGCTTCCCGGCACGTCGCTGTACATCCGCCCGACGGTGATTGCGACCGAGACCTTCCTCGGCGTGCATCCATCCAGCAACTACGTCTACTACGTCATCCTTGGCCCTGTCGGGGCCTATTACAAGGAGGGCATGAATCCGGTCAGCATCCTGGCATCCGACACCTATGTCCGCGCAGTCCAAGGTGGGTTGGGCGCTGCCAAGACAGCGGGCAACTACGCCGCCAGTCTGTTCGGTGCGGAAGAGGCGCAAAAGGCCGGCTATACTCAAGTGTTGTGGCTGGACGGGGTCGAGCATCGCTACCTCGACGAGGTCGGCACGATGAACATCATGCTGAAGATCGACGATGAGGTGATCACACCGCCGCTGAACGGCGCGATCCTGGCTGGGATCACGCGCGATTCAGTCCTCACGCTGCTGCGCGATTGGGGGCTGCGGGTGTCGGAGCGCCCGGTGGCGATCGACGAGGTGACCGCGGCGGCGCAGGCGGGACGGCTGGAGATGTGGGGCACCGGGACCGCCGCGGTGATCTCGCCGGTGGGCGAGCTTGGCTACAAGGGCGAGCGCTATGTCATCAATGGCGGCCGCACCGGCGCGCTGACGCAGAAGCTGTACGACACGATCGTCGGTATCCAATATGGGACTGCACCGGATCCGCACGGATGGACACGGCCGCTGGGCAACCGGCTAGGGGGATGAGCGTTGACATTCTCACCCTCGCGCGTGCATTCCGCCGGCGTGATCAAGGTTGCTCGCATCGTTGTCGCCCGCCGACGCCGCCGTTCTTTGACGGGGGCAGGAAGGTTGCGCGCGCGATAAAGGCAAGCTCGCAGACCGATCACGAAGGCCCCCGTCCGTAGCGACGGGGGCCTTCGTGCTTTCGGGGTCCTCTGTCGCTCCGACCTATCAGCAGCAAGGAGGACATGATGACGAGTACAGTTGCTTCATTCGACGCCGTGATGGACATCGCGCGCCGGCCGCCCGTGGTGTTCGTGGCCGGGGAAGGTTCGTGGCTGACCGACAGCGAAGGTCGCCGCTATCTCGACTTCATCCAGGGTTGGGCGGTGAACTGTCTTGGCCATTCGCCGCCGGCGATCACTCAGGTGCTGGCACGACAGGCGGAGCGCCTGATCAACTGCAGCCCGGCCTTCTACAACGATCAGATGATCCGGCTTGCCGAGTTGCTTGTGCAGCACAGCGGACTGCATCAGGTGTTCCTCGCCAACAGCGGTGCAGAGGCGAACGAGGGCGCCATCAAACTCGCGCGCAAATGGGGTGCCCGATATCGCGACGGGGCGAGCGAGATCATCACCATGGATCACGGTTTCCACGGCCGGACGCTTGCCACGATGTCGGCGTCGGGCAAGACGCAGTGGGAGCATCTCTATGAGCCGAAGGTCTCCGGTTTCGTGAAGGTGCCGCTGAATGATCTTGCGGCGGTCGAGGCCGCCATCACCTCGCGCACCGTCGCGGTGATGCTGGAGCCGATCCAGGGCGAAGCCGGCGTGTTCGAGGCAACGGTGCCGTTCCTGCGGGGCCTGCGTGCGTTGACGCGGGAGCGAGGCGTGCTGCTGATCCTCGATGAGATCCAGACCGGTATCGGCCGCACAGGTCGTCTGTTCGGCTTCGAGCATGCGGACGTAATGCCCGATATCATGACGCTGGCCAAGGGTCTCGGCGGAGGCGTGCCGCTCGCCGCACTCGTCGCCCATCGTGACGTCTGCTGCTTTGAGTATGGTGACCAGGGCGGCACGTTCTGTGGCAATCCGCTGATGGCCGCGGTCGGCTGCGCGGTGATCGAGGCGGTGACGCAGCCTGGCTTTCTCGCCCGAGTGACCGAGGCCGGCGAGTATTTGGCTGGGCGTCTGCATGCGCTGTCCCTGAGGCATGGCTGCGGCGAGGTGCGGGGCAGGGGCCTTCTGCTGGCGCTCGACCTGGGGCGTGACATCGCGTCGGAGGTTGCCGATGCGGCGATGGCGCGTGGGCTGCTGGTCAACGCGCCGCGTCAGGATTCACTGCGGTTCATGCCTTCGTTGACGGTGAGCGACGACGAGATCGACCTGATGATCGATATCCTCGACGGTGTACTGGGCGGCTAGAGACTGGGGCAACCGGCTGGGAGGATAGCCTGCGTCAGGCTGGCTTCCCGGCCGGAGTTGGCCACAGCACCAGCGAGACGATCAGCAGCACTGTGATGCCGCCTGTGATGCCAACGAAGCGTTCGATGCCGGGAAGCAGGCTGATCGGCGGGGCGACGCCTTGCACCAATGTCATGATGTAGACAACGGTCGCCTGAGTGCCGGCATAGCCGATGCCTCGCTGGCTCGATTGCAATTGCACGCCGACGAATGCGCCCACGGTCAGTGCCAGCAGCCAAAGCAGGAAGTTCGTCAGCGGCATTGCCAACAGCAACAGAGCGACAGCACCGCCGATGAGGCAGCCCCCAAGCCGCTGCAGTGCCCGGGTGACAAAGGGCGTGTGGTCTTCGAACCCACGTGGCGGCTGCACCGCCATGACCGCCGCGGCGGTGACGTCCATTTGCGGCAGACCCGGCAAATCGAGAAGGGTGCCGACCAACGGTATCAGCATCACGGTGATGCCGCTGCGCAGAGCGTGCAGCAGAGCCGGTCGATTGGCCCCGAGCAGGTCTGTGAAGCCGGAGACCTGCGGCAGCACTGCTGCGTCGTCAGGCGCGAACAGCAGCGCTGCCAGCATAGCCGCGGCGGTGCCGATCATCACGTCGACGACCCTGTCGGTGGCCCCTGAAAAGGCGACCGTGGGGTCGGTCAGCGACATCAGCACGACCATCATGGCCGTGACTGCGGCCAGCAGCCACGCATAGCCATAAGGGCTCAGCAAATAGCCGAGTGTTCCGAGCGTCCCGGCGGCGAGCAGGAACAGAGCGCATAGTGCATGGTTGTAGGCGAGGGTGGACGCGCAGGCCAACGCGATGACTGCGCCGATGATCGTGCCGACAATGCGCAACGCGCCGCGCCGCAGCGATGCCGGCCGCGTCGTCTGGCTTACCGTGAAGGCTGAAATGGCGGCCCACCATGCATCGTGCAGCGTAAAGAGCGCGGCAGCTGTGACCGCCAAAGTGACTGCGAAAGCCACGGCATAACCTTGCCGGGCACGCGGGCCGGTGAGCCGCAGTTCAGCGATCTCTGCCACAAACCCGGTGAACAGCTCGGTGATCATGGGAAGATGACCGTGCGTGCATCGGCGCCCATGTAGAGCGTCAGATCCGGCGGCGGATCGACCAGCGTGATCGTTACCGGAAAGCGATGCTGCAGGCGTATCCAGTCGGTGGTGGGGGCGACGTACGGCAACAGTGCAGCCTCATTCTCGCTGCGGCTGATTCCGCGTGCGATGCCGGCGATCCGAGCGCGATAGAAATGCCACGGATGGCTGTCGAGCCAGACCCAGGCTGTACCGCCGATACGGAACAGCGGCAGGTAGCTTTGTTTGTAGTTCGCGATGATCCGCCATGCATTCGTATCGACGATGCCGACCAGTGCCTGGCTGGCGCGAGCCATGTCGCCCGGTTGCAGGTTCAGATTGTTGATCGTGCCATCCACCGGCGCGACGATCTCGGTGCGTGCGAGTTCCCACTGCGCCGTTGCCAGCGCGGCGCGCACCATTGCCAGTGCTGCTTCGTGTACCGACAGCAGCGCACTGGCCCGCGCAATGTCGGCCTGGCGAGCTGCGGCAACGGTTTCCGCCCGGGCCAGCGCGTCGTTGGCCTGATCGAGCTGCGCCTGTGTCGCGTCGGAGGTACGGGTGAGGCTGGCAGTGCGCTGCAGCGTCTCGCGCGCGAAGTTCGCATTGGCGGTCGCGCCATTGTAGGCGTCCTGGGCCGCGTTGAGATCGTCCCGATCGACCGCAAGTTGTGCCTCGGCACGATCGATCTCCGCCTGTCGCTCGATCAATACGAGTTGGAAAGGCACGGGATCGATGCTGATGAGACGATCGCCTCGCAACACCTGCTGGTTGTCAGCGACGTGGACCGCGATGATCTGTCCGGTGACCTGCGGCGCCACGGCCACGAGGTCGGAGCGGACATAGGCGTCGTTGGTGTAGGCGACGATGCTGGTCAGGCCCTCGTAGAACGAGACCGCGGCGAGCAGTCCGCCCGCAACCAGCAGGACCCGCTTGCGACGCGTCACGCTACCGGCTCAATCGTCCGGTTCCACGAGGAAGTCGTCGGTATACTCGCCGCGCGAGATCTTGACGGGTATTTCCTCCTCGGTGGTGCATTCGAGGATTTCCGAACCCGCGGCGCGCGACGGCAGCGCAAGCTGATCGATCTGATCGGCGAACGCCGCGGCGCGTTGCGTGTCGAGCCGCCAGATGAAATCGTTGTCCGCGACCGGCTGTATTCCCGGCGCGCCGGCCGATGCGGTCATGGTGACTGCGGTGCGAGGCGAGGCGCAGAAGCCGAGTTGGTCCAGCCGCACATCCGAAAGCTCGTGCGCGAAGCGGCGCAGCACGCCGGCGAGCAGGCGGAGGTCTTCGGCCTCGCCGAGTACCAGCAGCATCGGATTGAAGTCGCTGGGCAGGAAGCCGACGCGAAGCACGGTCAGACAACCTCGATGACATCGGTGGCGTGGCACAATTCCTCCGCGCCAGGGTCGCCGTTGGGCACCTCGATCAGGCGGACTTTCGCCCATTCGTCGTTGACGATCTCCAGCACCTCAGCGGTCACGCCGCCGACGAGACGGAGCCTGTTGCCGACCGCAACGCCCGAGAGTTCGATCATCAGAAGAAGATACTCAGGTTTTTGGCCAGCAACACGTTCTGCTCCAGGATGATCTCGCGACGCGCGATCTGCCACGATGTTCCGACCCGGCGCAGTTCATCCGTCCGTCGGCCGATGAAGGTGAAGTTCTCGTATTCGACCCGGTTCTGATACACCAGGAACCGGCACCCTGCGGTGATCTCCTGTGCATCCTCGACCGAAGGCCGCACATCCAGCAACCGCACGTTGCTCACCATGTGCGTGACGCGCGACAGCGGCTCCTCGGCATAGTGCACGCCGGTCAGGATCTGTTCCACCCGCTTGCCAAGCGTCCACTTGTCCTCGTCGAACCAGCTTATGCCTTCGCCCTGCTTGGTGTTCTCCCGCTCCGCATGCTGGCCGAACTTCACGTTCCGCCGCATCGGCATAAAATACACCAGGTCCTCGGCGAGCAGTTCGAGCCACTCCTTGAACCGGCGCTGATCCAGCAGATCGGCCTCGAGATAGAAAAAATCCTCGATCTCCTCGCGGAGCTGATACCAGGCGAGCGGACGCATCACTCGGCTGCCACCTGCATCTGCGGGCGTCCGAGCAGCTCGTCCCAAGGCGCGCCGTTCAGATACGAGGCGTAGACACGATAGTAGTTGCGCGGCGTCTGATCGGTCATCTGCAGCGACACATCGCCAGGAATCGGATCGTTCGTCTTGTACGCCCCCATCGATGATTGGTAGTTGAACGGATAGCGCCGTGCGATCGTGCCCTTCGAGGCGGCGGTGGCGTACAGCCAGTTCTCCATGTCGTCCTGCTCGGTCATCCCCGCGGGGCCCGAGTAACGCATGTAGTAGCGACGCAGCACATCCTTTACCTCGGCTGGTGCATCGGCATCGACCATGAAGAAGCGCCAGCCCTCCGTCTCGGTCGGGCTGCGCGGATGCCAGACGCAGATGCCGCGCGGCTGGCGCCCGTGATACGAGGCGTTCGGGAAGAAGTTGCCGACCAGCGACATGTTGCGGGCCTTCGCGCCCAGGCGGCGCTTGCGCTCGTGGAAGCAGTAGCGGAAGTACTCGTCGACGATCGGGTGCTGGTGATAGGTCGAGACGTACTCGGTCTGCTCCGGCATCAGCGCACCGGTCAGGCCGTGGCCCTGTGGGAAGCCGACCCAGAAGCGCTGTCCGCCGGCATATTCGTTGTCGCGTCGGCTGGAGGCGCCGCGCTGGCCGGAGGGTCCCATGCCTATCATGTCAACCGAGCGATGCGATGGGTTGTGGTAGGAGTCGCCGAGGAAATTCTCGGCGGCGAACTTCCAGTTCGACGGGAACACCCATTTGTGGACGCCGATCACTTCGGCGCCACCCGGCCTTCCGTCGCGGCAATCCACCACATGGTCCAGGTGTTCGGCTGCATCGCCGAGATATGTCTCGAAGTCCGGCGCTTGCGGATCCCACGATGCCCACACGGTGCCGTGGTACAGCGCGAGCTTCGGCACTTCGATCAGCGACCACTCTTCGCGGTTCAGCGTGCCTTCGTACAGCGCGCGATACAGCGGGACGCCCTGGAGCTTGCCGTCCGTGGTGTAGCTCCAGGAGTGATACGGGCAGACGAACAGCGACGTGTTGCCTTGCTCATAGCGGCACACCTTCATGCCGCGATGGCGGCACGAATTCAGGAACACGTGCACCGCGCCTTGCGCGTCGCGGCAGAGGATCACGGACTCTTCGCCCATGCGCGAGACGAAGAAGTCGCCGGGTTTGGGGATCAGGCTTTCGTGGCCGACGAACAGCCATGCGCGGGTGAAGAGCTTCTCGAGTTCCTCGCGATACAGTTCGGGCGAGACGAAGATCTCGCGGCTGATGATGCCGCGCTGTGGGTCGATCATCTGGTCGATCGGCAAGGTCGTGGTCATTGGCGGGACCTCTCTCTGCGCCGCCGATTGTGCGGTCAGGAGCGGCCTCGGCGTCAAGCCTTGCGCAGCGGCAGTTTCGCAGGAAGAGGAACCAATTGATGCGCCGGTCAGCGGCTCAGGGTGGGTCAGCGCCGGCTTGTGTGGTCGATCGTGGCGCGGAGGGGAGGAGGGCGGCAGGGACGGGAAGCGGAAACACCCGGTCCATCATGTCCGTTATCAGGCGGGTGTAGTTGCCGCCGTAGCGGGTGATGGCGCTTTGCAGAGTCCGCCACAATCTGTGGCTCGGCGTGATGCCGAGGTCGCGGCAGATATCGGCGATCACTGCGCCGATCGGTCGGCGGCGAACCTCCGCGGCGATCTGCTCCGGCGTTGGCAAGCAGATCCACGGGTCAAGCCCGGGGACAAGGGCGGCGAGCGGGGCGGCTGTGTCGTCGCGCGGTGCGAGGGTTCGCGGGGCGCGCGGTTTGGAGAGTGTTGGGGCGCGGCGCGGCTTGGGGTCGGCGTCCAGACGGGTCGCGGTGGCGGTGATGCGCACCTCGAGCGCGGCGGCGAGATGCAGGCCGTGGGCGATGCGCGCGAGGATCAGCGCGACATCGTCGGTGCCGAAGTGGCGAACGGAGAGGCCGAGGGCGGCGGTGCCACGCTCGCGCAACGCGCCGGCGAGTTCGCGGCCGTAGTCGATGAGCGCGCGGACCAGGACGAGCAGGCCGAAGGAACGGCTGGGTTGGGGGGCTGGGTCGGGTGCCGCGGCGGACATGAACGGGACAAGAACATGAAGCGTCTTGCGGCGTCAAGGAAAATTTTCCTGATTGCCGTTGGGCAAAGCGCATATGGAACAGAGACCACCGCCGCCGACCCATCAAGACTCCGATTGAACCCGCCTAAGGTGGTCTGCTTGGACCTGTTGGCGGATCGCAATCACTTGCTCCCGCGAAAGATTCTTGGCTGGTTCGCCAGGACGGCTAGAAATCGCACGGAAAAATTCCGCCTGCCCCGGCGAGGGGGCCAGCCACAGGATAAACAATTCCGTGTCAGGGTTTTCAAACCCGTGCCAGACCCCCATCGGGACAAAGATCGTCGCGCCCTTTTGCAGCGGCACCTGTTCATCGTTCAGCGTGACGATGCCACCGCCGTCCAACACATAAATCACCTCATCCCAGTAGGCATGCACATGGCGCGGAATCCCAACCCCTGGCGGCACCAGTTGGGTGCCAAGAGATAGGTCATTCGAGTTTCTGCTCGGATCGACTTTGATAACAACCTCGCCGCTGGAATTAAACATGCGTTCGCCGTCTGTCGCCCCATGAACGTAGCCTTGCATCATTCGCTCTCCCCTTTTTTGAACCTCTCGCCAAAGGTTCGTCATTTGCTTCCTGCGTTCCGACACCTAACATCGGCGCTATCCTTGGCGCGCCCTCCATCGCAGAAAGGCCCGTGCCACCGGCGGCGTTCTGTCATCAGCCGGATCGTCAGAACCCACTTGAGCAGCCGAATAGGGCTGCGTTCCATTCGCTGAGCCAGTCAGTACCCGTGAACTGGCCACGGCAGTCGCGACAGTGGAACCGTCCCGCACGATGCGCCCCGCCCTCCATCCGCAGAACATCCACTGAGTCGCAGTGCGGGCAGTATGGGCCGTTCGTCCAGCGGGAACCTTCAGCCACTCGCGGCCTTTGGCTTCGTCGTGGAACTTTGTAGCGGCAAGATCGACAGTCATGGGAGTTTGATCCGGCCAAGTTCTCTATTTCGGTAGGCAGCTTATCGCATTCGGCCTGCTCTGTCTCACTGCGCCCCTTTGACTGTCATGGCCGAAGTGTCCGGCCACTCACGTCTTGTCGCACGCGTCGAGAGAAGACGTGGATGGCTGGGCCAAGCCCAACCATGACGGACGAATGTGACGGATGGGTCTCTCGCATTGAGCGTTGGTATACTGGTGAAGGTTCGTCGTATTGACTATATCCGTCACGGATATATCATGGTCGTATGAGCAAGTCGGAACCGCCACTGCCGCTGACACCCGCCGTCTTCCACATCCTGCTCGCCTTGTTCGGCAAGGAGCGCCACGGCTATGACATCATGCAACAGGTCAAGGCGGATTCAGGAGATACGGTGAAGATGGGTCCCGGAACGCTGTACGGCTCGCTCGACCGCATGATCGAGGCGCGCCTGGTGGCCAGGGGCGACACTGACGACCCGCGCCGCGTCTATTACCGGCTCACGGCGCTTGGCCAAACCACGTTGCGCGCGGAAACGGAGCGGCTGTCGCGCGTGGCCCTCGTCGCGCGCCGCCAGCTCGGGAGCGTGACGCCATGACTAGGCCCACGCGGCAGAAGGAGTCCCGGTCGTTTCGCCTCTACGCGCGACTTCTGGAACTCTATCCGCCGGCATTCCTGCGACGGCATCGGGCCGAGATGCTGCAAAACTTCGCCGACCTTGAAGGAGCGGCGGGGTCGAATGCGGCACTGTGGCTGCTGATAGGAAAGGACCTGACGATGAGCCTTATTTCGCACTTCTTGGGGTCACGGCTTGGCAGGTATGTGATCGGCGTGTTTGTCGCGTGGATGTTGCTCTTTGCGGCCGGATATTTCCTCCGCGGCCCCACGCCCGGCCATCCGGTCTTGCATGTTTTTGCAGGCTTTTTGCTCGGCATGCTGTCGATGTACATCGCGACGCGTTTCTACGGGACGCCGCAAGACAGTTCGCATGCTTAGGGCTTGCACCCCGCCGTCGTCATGGCGGGCCATCCGGGTTTTACTTTGATACAGTCAACAAAGACGTGGATGGCCGGCACAAGGCCGGCCATGACGATCGGAGGCAGGCCAGCGCGCTTAAGTTAGCGCCTATGGGGCCAAGCCCCGTTATGACGAATGAGCACGACCCGTGCCAACCCGATTTTGGGCTACTCCGCTGCCACCTGCATGGGACCGCGATCGCGGCCGATCAGTGTGTCCCAGTCGTCCCCCTTGAGATACGACGCGTAGACACGATAGTAGTTGCGTGGTGTCTGATCGGTGATCTGTAGCGACACATCGCCGGGGATCGGGTCGTTGGTCTTGTACGCGCCCATCGATGACTGGTAGTTGAACGGATATCGCCGCGCGATCGTACCTTTCGATGCGGCGGTGGCGTAAAGCCAGTTCTCCATGTCGTCCTGCTCGGTCATGCCCGCCGGGCCCGAGTAGCGCATGTAGAACCGCCGCAGCACGTCCTTCACCGCGGCCGGCGCATCGGCGTCGACCAGGAAGAATCGCCAGCCCTCCGTCTCGGTCGGGCTGTGCGGATGCCACACGCAGATGCCGCGGGGTTGGCGTCCGTGATACGAGGCGTTGGGGAAGATGTTGCCGGTGAACGGCAGCAGACGCGCCTTCTCGCCGAGCCGGCGCTTTCGCTCGTTGAAACAGTGACGGAAGTACTCATCGACGATCGGATACTGAACGTAGGATGGCTCGTATTCCATCGTGTCGGGCATCAGCACGCTGTGCATGCCGTGCCCGGCCGGATGGCCGACCCACACGTGCTGTCCCTTGTTGTATTCGTTGTCGCGGCGCCCCTTCTGTCCGCGTAGCGAGCTCGGCCCGATGCCGATCATGTCCACCGAGCGATGCGACGGATTGTGATAGGTGTCGCCCAGGAAATTCTCCGCCGCGAACTTCCAGTTGGACGGGAACACCCACTTGTGCACACCGATCACTTCCGACCCGCCGGGCCGTCCGTCACGGCAGTCCAACACCTGGTCGAGGTGATCGACCGCGCTGCCGAGGTAGTCGAGGAGGTCGGGTGCCGCGGGGTCCCACGACGCCCACACGGTGCCCTTGTAAAGCGCCAACTTCGGCACCTCGATCAGCGACCACTCCTCGCGATTCAGCGTGCCCTCGTACAGCGCGCGGTACAGGGGCACGCCCTGGAGCTTGCCGTCGGTCGTGTAGCTCCACGAGTGATACGGGCAGACGAACAGCGACGTGTTGCCCTGCTCGTAGCGGCACACTTTCATGCCGCGGTGCCGGCAGGAGTTCAGAAATACGTGCACTGCGCCATGGGCGTCACGGCACAGGATCACCAACTCTTCGCCCATCCGCGAGACGAAGAAGTCGCCCGGCTTCGGGATCAGGCTCTCGTGACCGACGAACAGCCACGCGCGGGTGAAGAGCTTGTCCAGTTCCTCGCGGTAGAAATCAGGCGAGACGAAGATCTCGCGACTGATGGCGCCGCGCCTGGTATCGATCAACTGGTCGATGGGCAGGGTCGTGGTCATCTGCCGAACTTCCTTGAGGCTGGACGATTGTGCGCCGGGTGAGGGCCGGTGCGTCAAGCCCGCCGCGACGGGATGCCATCGCGGGCCGATTCCTGCTATGTGGGCAAATAAACACAGAGGAGCGGTCCATGTTCCAGAAACTGCACCATGTCGCGTATCGCTGCCGTGACGCACAGGAGACGGTGGAGTTCTACACCAAGGTGCTCGGGCTGAAATATGCCGCGGGCGAGCTGGCGCCGGAGGGCCATAAGCCGTACGGGGAGGAGGTCGATCTGATCCACATCTTCTTCGAATGCGGTGACGGCAGCTACATCGCCTTCTTCGATCTGCCGAGTTCGCCGCCGGCGCAGGCGGATCCGAACACGCCGAGTTGGGTCAACCACATAGCCTTCGAGGTGCCCACCATGGAGGCGCTACTCGAGGGCAAGCGGCGCGTGGAGGCTGCCGGCATCGACGTCCTGGGGCCGAAGGACCACGGGTTCTGCCAGTCGATCTATTTCTTCGACCCGAACAACATCCGCCTGGAGATGACCCTGCGCACTGAAGCGCCGGGGGTGCTCGATAAGATGGAGAGCGTCGCGGCAGACAAGCTGGCAGAGTGGAACGCGCGCAAGGAGCGCAAGTATGGCGTTGCGGCCTGAACCGCGATGCAAGGCGAACTGATCGCGATCGACGTTCCGCGCGGTAGCGGCTACGATAGCCAGAGCGGCCTGAACAACCTGTACCCACAGGTGCTTGGGCGGCTCGCTGCGGAGGGCTGTGACAGGCGCGTCGCGTTCGTGGTGATCCACCCGACCAGCAATTTCATGGGCCACTATCTGATCGGCCCGCTGCAGCAGCGCAAACGCGCGATCCTGGCACTGAACACGCGCTACGTCGCCAATGATACCGCGCTCATCATGGAGCGCGCGATCCAGGACCTTGGCGCCGGCATCGGGTTCCTGCGTCAGCGTGGCTACGAACGCATCGTGCTGTGCGGCAATTCGGGTGGCGGTTCGCTCGCGGCGTTCTATCAGGCGGAGGCGGAGAAGCTCACCATTACCACCACGCCTGACGGTGCGCAGTTCGAGCTGCGTCCAGAGCAACTGCCTCCAGTGGACGGACTGGCGATGCTAGCCGCGCATCCTGGCCGCGCGGCGACAATGGTCGAGTGGATCGATCCCTCTGTGACCGACGAGTGCGACATGCATGCGACCGATGCGTCGTTTGACATGTACAACCCGGCGAACGGTCCGCCTTACGATGCCGCCTGGTTGCGTTGTTATCGCGTCGCGCAGCGTACACGCAACGACCGCATCACCGATTGGGTACTCCGCAGGTTGGCAGAGCTGGATGCCGATCCGGATCAGGAGCTGATCAAGGACGAGCCGTTCATCGTCTACCGTACTGTCGCTGACCCGCGCTTCCTCGACCTTACGCTGGATCCCAGCGATCGTGCGGTGGCACGCAACAGGCGGCTGAACTACGGGCCGACCAATCTCGGGCGATTCTCCACGTTGCGTTCGTTCCTCAGCCAGTGGAGCGGGCGCCTGTCCCGCGCCGATGGTCCGTCCTGCATGGCGCGTTGCTCGGTGCCGGTGCTCAACGTGATGTATTCAGCCGACACGCTGGTGTTTCCCGCGCAATGCCGGTCGTGGTCGCAGGCGGCGGGCGAACGCTGCGAGGATCACGTGCTCAAGGGCGCGACGCACTTTCTCTTGGGTCAGGACGCGTTGATCGGTGAGCTCGCCGATCTGCTCGTGGCCTGGGCCGACCGAATCTGACGCGAGCGAGGAAGGTTTTGTGAATGGATGTGACGCACGGATCGTCTCAGCATTTTGACAACGAATACCGGATCCCGGCCACCATGAAGGCCTGGGTACTCGGCGGCCCTGAGGAGCTGGCCCTGGTCGAAAAGCCGGTTCCCGAACCTGGCCCTGCCGAAGTGCTTGTGCGGATCGACGCAGTCGCGATCTGCGCGACGGATCTCGAGGTCATCCGGCACGGTCTGCCGGCCTCCATCGAGGGCGAACTACCCTTCAACAAGGGCTATACGCCTGGTCACGAATACATGGGCACAGTGGTCAAACTCGGGCCAACCACAGACGAATTCCAACTCGGCGATCGGATTGCCGTGGAGATCCATGCCGGGTGCGGCCGTTGCGCGCGGTGCCGCGAAGGCATGTATACCTCATGCCTGAACTATGGCTTTCACAGCCGGGGTCATCGCGCGAACGGATTCAGCACCGACGGTGGATTTGCCGAATATGCGGTGAACCATGTGAACACAATGGTTCATGTGCCGCGGGAGATGTCGGATGAAGAGGCAACCCTGATCGTGACCGCTGGCACGGCCATGTATGGTCTCGATGTGCTGGGTGGCATCATCGCTGGGGAAGGTGTCGTCGTGATCGGTCCGGGACCGATCGGGCTGATGGGTGTCGGGGTTGCCAAAGCGTTGGGGGCGCAGCCTGTCATCCTGACCGGGACGCGAGAGCGTCGGCTGGAGATGGGCAAGCGTCTCGGGGCCGACGCTGTTGTCAATATTACGAACGACGATGCCGTGACGGCGGTTCAGCGGATCACCGGCGGCAAAGGTGTGCAATATGTTCTCGAATGTTCCGGCGCGCCTAATGCGCTGAACGAGGCGGCGCGGATGGTGAACCGTGGTGGCCGCATCTGCCTCGCGGCGTTTCCACACGAACCGGTTTCCGTCGATCTGGCCTACATCGTTCGCAACAACATCTATGTCCTGGGAATTCGTGGCGAGGGCAAGAGCGCGACCCATCGTGCCGCTGCGTTGATGGGACAGAGGCGGTTCGATGCGAAGCTCATCCACACCCACACGTTCCCGCTCGAGCAATTGCCGACCGCGCTCAGATATGCGCGGGACCGTGTCGAGGACGCGATAAAGGTGGTGGTGAGGATGCGGGGCGAGTGAGCGGTTGCATCAACTCACGGATCGACGCATCCCTCGCCGGCCTGCGGATATGCGGTCCAACCATGGTTGGCGACGAAGGCAATCCATCGCCGCTGATCCGCCACCGAGAGAGCCATCGTCGGGCACGCAACGTTGAATGCCTTCAACCCGACGATGCCGAATAGAGTACGGTTCGGATTGAAGCATTCTGGTCCAGCCTCGGGATAACGTGGCCAGCCCTGCTGCGCGGCAAATTCGGTCATACGCTCTCGCTGTGCCGCCGGCATGGTTGGATCAATGCAGGCGACGTGAAAGATGTTGACCCGCGAGAGCATCGTCTGATCAGGCAGCTGCCTCACGGCGATCTGGTCCGCGGTCAGGAATAGCCGCTGGACGCAGTAGCCAATGTCGTCGGCGAGGAACGCCGGACTGATCATGATACCCATCATCAGAAGAGCGCGGGCACGCCGCGACAATCGAGGCAATCGAAAGTTGGGCATGGGCACATGCGGAAGGCGGACGTCGGCGTTTGCCAAAGCCATGCTTGCATAGGCCATTGCGACCTCCTCAGTGCGGGAACAGGCAGCTCCGTCACCAGGTAGCTTCAGATTACACCTTGCGACGAGATGCGAGGCAAGCGGGCGGCGTCTCGTGCCGTTCAGCCCCAGAACGGCTCCAGGCTGTGGAACCTGAGCCACGCCTGGTCGATCCGCTTTCGGGTGCGAGCGCTGTGCGCGCCGACAAAGCCCAGCACGAGGCCGATGGCGAATGCGTGGCTGCCGCCAGACAGTTCGCCAAGCAGGCTCGCTGCAACGGCGGCATCGTTCAGTGTGCCCAGCCGGTCCTGCAATCGGCCCAGCCTGCGAATGAAGCGATGCGTCGGCTTGCCAGGATACAGCGGCGCGAAGATCTCCGCCGCGTAGCGCAACCGCTTGGCATGCAGACGGATCGCGTGCAGCGCGTGTGGCTCCAGGCCGGCGAGGTCGTCATCAATCTGCGTGAGTTGCTTGAGCCGCTTGTCGAGCACGCGGGCCGCGAAGTCATCCAGCGCGACAACGAGTTCCGCCTGCCCCGACTCGTCGACGATCGCCGGCCAGTCCTGCACGCCGGCAAGGCAGGCAAGCTCGATCCCAAGGCGCCGGAACTCGACGCTGGCCAGGAAGGCGCGAAGTTCGTTGTGACACGCGCGCCGCCGTCGCTCTACCGCGGCGAGCAGGCGCTTCAGCCGAGGCTCGGTGGGAAACGCAGTGTCGACCGATTTGGCGGTCTCGGTTGCAAACACATCCCAATCGCGCGTCGGTGCGAGCTTCGCGGCAAGCGCCTTCAGGCCGGCGTCCGCTGTATCAACCGCGGGAGAGCTTACGGCGCGGCGAAACACCTTGATCGCCGAGCGCAGCCGGCGGACCGCGACGCGCATCTGGTGCACCGGTTCGGGGCCTTCGCGGCCGCTGGCAGCGGCGGGCGCGAAGTGCACGACCACATCGCTCAGGTGGCCGACGACATGCGCGAATGCCTCGGTGACCGACAGGCCGGGTGGCAGATCGGGCGCGCCCTCGTGCCGCGGTTCCGGCGCCTTGCCAGAGGCAACGGCGAACGCTTCGGCGGCAAGGCTGGCGCGCGGTACAGCGAGGCTTACTTCGCCCGCCAGAGCGACGGCCAGTTGCTGCACTACCTCTGGGGCGCCCTCCAACAGGACCCGGCTGAGGCGGTGCTCGGCGGCGACCGCACGAATTGCGCCACTCAGCAGGGTCAAGCCTACCGGGCCGTGTTCCGTCGCAAGGCTGAGGCTTCCCGCCCGGCCTTCGAACGCAGCCACCGGAATCAGCGGCTCAGGCAGGACATGGCCGAGGGCGGACGCTGCCCGACCTGTCGCGACCACGGGTGCGGGGGCGCCGAGTGGCCAGCTATGCGCGTTCGGGATCAGCCGCTCCAGTCGCCACAGCGGACGCTGCTCGGCTAGTGCCAGTCCTTGTTGTGCCAGCGCGCGATCGGGGCTGTCGTGCCAGATTATCCGCGCCACCCGACTGCGCGCCTTGGCATTCTTCAGTGGTGCGAGAAATGCCAGCCGGGTCAGCCGTGACGCATCATCCGGATCGAGGCCGAGCTCCAGTTCCATGCGTTCAGGTCGCCGGCTCCTGGAGGTCGCTTGGCGTCAGGAAACGGACCAACCTGGCGCCCGCTGCGGCGAGCTGCTGCCACTGCGTGGCGACCGCAAACTCGGCGAGCGCCGCGGTGGGGAAGCCGGCATTCAACCGATCATGCGAGCCGCCGGTCAGCGACACGGCGAGTTCCTGCATGCCGGGATTGTGGGCGATCAGCATGACGCTACGCACCGTCTCGTTTACGTCGCGCAGAACAGCAAGCAGTTGCTGGGCGCTCGCGAGATAGAGCGCGTCTACCTGTTCCACCAGCGGCGTGTCGTCCCATGGCTCGAGCGCCGCGAGCGTTTCCTGGGTGCGGCGGGAGGGCGAAACAAGCACCAGATCGGGCGTCAGTCCGAGGTCGATCATCGCCTTGCGCATGACGGTGCCCGCGCGGCGTCCACGCTTGCTCAGCGGGCGATCGCGATCGGCGACTTTCGCGTCGTCCCAGGATGACTTTGCGTGACGTAGAAGCAGGAGCTGATGCATGCGCGAGGGCTCGGTGCTGGCGAACACCGATCCTGCCACGACGCGGGTGTGGTTGGCTAACGGCGGTTGCTGCCGGCCTGGGCAGTACGGGTCACGGCAGCGGCCGGGCAGGTCTCGATCGTGATCGGCTGTGGCAGTTGCTTGCGGGCGGCGTATCCCGCCAGTTCGGTGCCACGTGCAAGTGCCAGGACCTCGCTGAAGATGCCGACATTCTGCTGGCAGAACAGCGTGCCCTGCTGGATGCCGGTCTCCGACAAGGTGTTTGCCAGGCTGGTGATGTAGTCGTCCTGCTCATGCTGCGCGCGACCGCCGAACGTGCGGGCGAAGTAGGCGTGCAGGGCGCGCTCATGGGCGACCAACTCACTGCGGAAACGCTGCACGAAGTCATTGTAGCGATCCTGCTGGTTGCAGGTGAGCGCCGTCACCATCAGTTTGCTCTTCAGGCCGGCGACATCGAAGGCGGTCACGTCTGCGGGCTTCGCGCATGGCTTGGCCGCGGCGATTCCGGCGGACAGCAGAGCGCCGGCGAGCAGAGCTGCGAATTTGATGTGCATGGCGATTCCCCCCGAATCGCGCGGAGTGTGCCGAGCGGCCGTTGGGGAAGCAAGTCGTTCCTGTGTGGATGTGGTGTTGGGCGGGTTGGCCCTCTCCCCCGACCCCTTCCCGCAAGGGTAGGGGAGAAGAATTACCACACCCTCCACGGCAGTCGGGGCAATGTGCGGATGGCGCGCTGGCGGCCGGATGCTCAGTATGGGTGGCATGAAAGAGACACACACGATTGATCGGCTGTCGCACGATCAGCTCTGGGATCAGGTCATCCGCCGCGAGCCCGGAGACTTCCTCTACGCCGTCAGCACGATGGGGGTGTATTGCCGGCCGGGGTGTCCGTCGCCGCGTCCGCTGCGCAAGAACGTCAGGTTCTTTCGCAACGTCGGCGAGGCGGAGGCTGCCGGGTTCCGAGCCTGCAAGCGCTGCGATCCGAAAGGCGAGCGCGCGCGGCTGGCGCAGGCAGTGGTGCAGGACGCCTGCGCCTTCATCGAGGCGTCGGAGGACATCCCCTCGCTGGACGCGCTCGCGGATCGTTCGGGCTACTCGCGCTTCCATTTCCTGCGCATGTTCCGCGACCACACAGGGTTGACCCCGCGCAGCTATGCGGAGGGTGTGCGGGCGCGTCGGCTGCACACGGCGCTGACAGGTGGAGCACGCGTGGCCGATGCGGTGGCGGAGGCCGGCTATGGCTCGGAAAGTCGCGTCTACGAGAAGTCCGGCGAACTGCTCGGCATGACGCCGGGTGCGCTGCGGCGCGGTGGTGCCGGCGAAGTGATCCGCACAGCGTTTGCGGACTGCCCGTTCGGTCGGCTGCTGGTCGGCGCGACCGACCGCGGGGTGTGCTTCATCGGGTTTGCCGAGCCTGATGAGGCACTGCTCGGCGATCTGCGCCAGCGTTTTCCGCGGGCACGCATCGTCGCCGATGACAGCGCGCTGGCGAACGAGGTGCGCGCGGTTCTCGACTTCCTCGAGGAACCGAAGCAGGCGCTGGACCTGCCACTTGACCTGCGCGGCACCGCGTTTCAGCAGCGCGTATGGCGCACGCTATGCCGCATCCCGCCGGGTGAAACGCGCACGTATGGCGAACTGGCGCGCATGGTCGGTGATCCGCGAGCGGTGCGTGCCGTGGCACGGTCCTGCGCACGGAATCCGGTGTCACTGGCGGTGCCGTGCCATCGCGTCATTGGCAGCGACGGCAGCCTGACCGGTTATCGCTGGGGCGTGCCACGCAAGCGCGCGCTCCTTGAGAAGGAGCGCGCGGCCGCGGGCGACTGAAGTCCTAGTGACCGTATAGCGGGACGCCGTTGGCATCCCGGGCGGCGTCATGCTGCTGACGATGCGAATCACGCGCCTCCTGGTGCGCCTCGCGTTGCTCACGGGCGGCCGCACCATAGTTGCCCACCGCGGCATCGCGGTGCGCCTCGTTCGAGTTCTGGTGAGCCTGCATCCGATCCTGCTGAGCGCGCTGCTCGTGCCGGGCGGCGTCGTTGTCGCCGCCGATCACGACCTGCGCCATCGCCGGGGACGCCGTAAGAAATGCAGCCAAACCGATGGATAATGCTCTTCGCATTCATGCTCTCCTGGTGAATTGCACGTTCACGTCGCAGCGAATGATCTGCCCGTGGTGCGGGCTGCGCTGCCCTGGGTGAGCGCTTTGTCACCCACGCATCAGTCTGGGAATGATTGCTGGCGAGAACGTGGCGGAATGACCATTTCACCGTAACGTGCTCCGTCGGATCATGGGTTGACCGGGGGCGAAGGCTGGCCTACCTGCAATTGAGAATTCGTCGCAATCAGGAACGCCGATGCTCGCAAGTCTGGTCATCGTCTTCCGTGAGGTCATCGAAGCCGGCCTGATCGTCGGCATCGTGATGGCGGCAACGCGATCCGTGCCGCGTCGCGGCTGGTGGGTCGCCGGCGGTATACTGGCCGGCACGGTCGGTGCGGGGCTGGTTGCGGCGTTCGCAAGCGAGCTCGGGGCACTGTTCAACGGCTCAGGCCAGGAGCTGTTCAACGCCACAATCCTGTTGATCGCCGTCGGCATGCTGACCTGGCACAACGGCTGGATGGCCAGCCACGGCCGCGAACTTGCGCGTGAGGTGCGCGCCGTGGGGAGTGCGGTCGCGGCGGGCGAGCGGCCGCTGACCGCGGTTGCCGTGGTGGTCGCGGTTGCGGTGCTGCGGGAAGGCTCCGAGGTGGTGCTGTTCCTGTATGGTATATTTGCCGACGGCGGCACGACCGTTTTCGGCATGATGACAGGCGGCGTTCTCGGCGTCGCACTCGGGGCGGCGCTGTCGGCGCTGATCTATCTCGGCCTGCTGGCGGTACCGGCGCATCGTCTGTTCACGGTCACCACGGGACTGATCACGCTGCTCGCGGCCGGACTGGCCGCGCAGGCCGTGTTATTGCTGCAGCAGGCCGACTACCTACAGGGCCTCGCAACGCCGGTGTGGAATACGTCCTGGCTGCTCGGTGACGGCAGCATTCCCGGGCGGCTGTTTCATACTCTGGTGGGCTATACCGCGACGCCGGATGCCGCGCAGTTGCTCGCCTATGCGTTGGTGATCGCGATGATGCTGACGACGATGCGCCTGGCGCGCGGCAGGATGGCGGCCACGCACCGGGCGCCGCGATCGGCGCACTGAGCGCTGGCGTGGCGACCTTCGCATGAAGGTCTACGAGGGCGGCCGCAGTCTCGATGGCGCGGTGGTGACGGTCGATGGTGAGCTGCTGGACCCGCGTTTCGACATCCGCCGTTTCAGCCGGATGGGCTTCGAGTGGACCTATGAGGGCGACGGTCCACGGCAACTGGCGCTGGCGCTGCTGGCTGACCACCTCGGCGATGCGCAGCGCGCGCTGGCGCTGACCGAGGACTTCATGCGCGACGTCGTGGCTGAGCTGGACAATGCGTGGCGTTTGACGAGCGCCGATGTTGAGGCGGCTCTGCGGCCCCCTCCCCCCAGCCCCCTCCCGCGAGGGGAGGGGGAGCATTAGTAGCTAATCGAACGCCAGTCCCATCGTCTCGGCGACCAGGGCGGGACGCGACGATCCTTCCACCTCGATCTGGCTGTCGAAGGTCATGCGTACGCCGCCTTCGATGTCCTCGACGTTCTTCAACGTCTGGTGCAGCCGCACACGCGATCCGGCCGGCACGGGCGCGGTGAAGCGCACCTTGTTGGACCCGTAGTTGATCCCGCGCGAGCGCTTGCGGATGGTGTAGATGGCGTGCGACAGGCGCGGCAGCAGCGAGAGCGTCAGATAGCCGTGCGCGATCGTCTTGCCGCCGGGCATCTCGCGCTTCGCCCGCTCCACATCGACATGGATCCACTGATGGTCGCCGGTTGCCTCGGCGAACTTGTCGATCATCGCCTGATCGACCGTCACCCATTCACTGGTGCCGATCTTTTCGCCGATATGGGATTTCATATCGGCCGGCTTTTCCACCTCGAGCATCGCGCTTCCTCCGTCGTGATGGCGGCAACTATGGCAGGACTTGTCGCGGCCTGGAATTCCGTCCTATCACTCGGCCATGGACAAGCCAAAGATGTCGCAGCGGCAGGCGGCATTTCGCGCCGACTTCCGCACCCGGATCGCGCCGGCCTATTTCGGCTGGGTGCATGTGGCGCTGATCTACGCTCTGGGCTTCGCCGCCATCTTTTATTGCGCGCGGCAGGTTGTCGCACCGGCATGGTACGAGTTCCTGGTGATCCCCGCCGCATTCTGCATCTCCAACGCGTTCGAGTGGTGGATCCACCGCTACGTCATGCATCGCCCGGTGAAGGGGTTCCTGGGCATCTACAAGCGACACACGCTGGCGCATCATCAGTTCTTCACCCACATCGAGCCGACCATCGACAACACGCGCGATTTCCGCATCGTGTTCTTTCCGCCATATGCGCTGGTCGCCTTCATGGCGCTGTCGCTGCCTCCCGCCGCGATACTTGGCCTGGTCGGTCTGCCGAACGCGGGCTGGCTGCTGCTGATCACCAATGTCGCGCTGTATCTGAACTACGAGCTGTTCCACTACTGCTGCCACGTGAAGGACGACAGCGTCGTCCGGCATGTCCCGTTGGTGAACTCGATCCGGCGCCATCACATCGCGCATCACAACACGGCGCTGATGATGGAGCGCAACTTCAACCTGACCTATCCGATCGCCGACTGGTTCTTCGGCACCTCCGACCTTGCCTGCGGACTGCTGCGCCACGTGTTCAACGGCTACGACACCCGGTTTGTGCGGCGCGATCTGAAGCGCGTGCGCAACACCAGTGATGATCCACGCGCGGGTCATGTGCAGGTGGCAGCCGAATGACCACCGGGACAAGCCCGGTGGGAGGGGCGCAGCGGATCAAGCAGGGCAAGGCGAGCCTGGTCGGCGGCGCCGCGGTAGGGATCGCCGTGCTTGTTCTGTGGATCGCGATTGCGCATGAGCTTGCCGCGGATACCATCCCGATAATCATTGCCGGCGTGCTGGTTGCCGGCGCCATTGCCACGTGGATCAGAGTCGCCGATCTTTGACGCTCTGGATCCACGAGGGGTGGGAATGGCCGAGGACGCAGACACCTACGACTTCATTGTCACTGGCGCGGGAAGTGCTGGCTGCGTGATCGCGGCGCGTCTGTCGGAGTCCGGCCGCCACCGCGTCCTGCTGCTGGAAGCCGGTCCGCCCGACCGCAATCCATGGATCCACATTCCTCTCGGCTTCACCAAGACTTATGTCGATCCGCGAGTGAACTGGAAGTTCGAGACCGTGCCGCAGCCGCAGCTTGCCAACCGCCGGCTTTATCTCCCGCGCGGCAAGACGCTCGGCGGCTCCAGCTCGATCAACGGCATGGTGTATATGCGTGGTCATCACGCCGATTACGACGAATGGCGACAGCGGGGTTGCGAGGGGTGGGATTGGGATTCCGTCCTGCCGTACTTCAAGAAGGCCGAGAACCAGACCAATGGCGGCGATGAGTTCCATGGCGTCGGTGGACCGCTCAATGTGTCGGATCAACCTGGACGCTTTGAGCTCGCCGATGCCGTTATGGAGGCGTGCGTTCAGGCGGGCATTCCGCGCAATCCTGACTTCAACGGCGCGCAGCAAGAGGGCTGCGGCTACTACCAGACCACCACCAGCAACCGGCGTCGCTGGAGTACCGCGAAGGCGTATCTGCATCCCGCTCGTCAGCGCGCCAATCTGGTGGTGCAGACCGGGGCGCATGCCACGCGCGTGCTGATCGAGAACAACCGCGCGGCCGGCGTCGAGTACCATACGGCGTCGGGTCGCCGCATTGCCCGTGCACGCGGCGAGGTCATCGTCTCGGGCGGTGCCTATGGCTCGCCGCAGCTTCTGCTGCTGTCGGGTCTTGGCCCGGCACAGCATCTCCAGGACATCGGCATCAACGTGGTCCGCGACATGACGGCGGTGGGCTCCAATCTGCATGACCACTTCAACTCCTATGTGAGCTGGCGGTGCAGCAAGGCGATCACGCTGAACGACCTGGACCGCAGTCCGTTGCGCAAGCTCACGGCTGGTGCGCGCTATGCTCTATTTCGCTCCGGGCCGATGGCCAGCAACGGAATCCACTGCGGATTGTTCACGCGCTCCGATCCGCGCCTGGAGCGGCCCGACGTGCAGATCAATGTGTTTGAGTGGAGCACGCTCCAGCGCGACAAGGAACGGGTCGTCCCGCACCCTTTCCCCGGCTTCACGCTCAGTCCGGTGCATTTGCGTCCGGACGGTCGCGGCACAGTGCGTCTGGCGAGCTCCGATCCGCTGGCGCCGCCTGCAGTGCTGTTCGACTATCTGCGCACCGACTACGACATGCAGGCGGTGATCTTCGGCATTCGGCTCTGCCGCAAGATTGCAGAGCAGCCTGCACTCAAGCCGTACATCGTGCACGAAATGCAGCCTGGACCGTCGCTGACAGACGACGCCGGCCTCGCGCACTACATTCGCCAGAGCGGCGTTTCCAATCAGCATCCCACGAGTTCATGCGCGATGGGTCAGGGGCCCAACACGGTCGTTGATCCGCGTCTGCGTGTGCACGGGATCGACGGGCTGCGCGTGGCGGACGCATCGATCATGCCGGTGGCGGTGGGTGGGAACACCAATGCACCGACTATCATGATCGGCGAGAAAGCGTCCGCGATGATCCTGGAAGACACGATGGCGAAACCGACGCGTGCAATGCCGCACCGTGCGGCGGCCTGAGGGGTAGGGAATGCCGAACGACGCCGACACCTACGACTACATCGTCACCGGAGCCGGCTCGGCTGGTTGCGTGCTGGCAGCGCGGCTGTCGGAATCCGGCCGCCACCGCGTGCTGCTGCTGGAAGCCGGCGGCAAGGACAGCAATCCCTGGATCCACGTCCCGCTCGGCTATGCGCGGACATTCTGCGACCCTCGAGTCAACTGGATGTTCGACAGCGAGCCGGAGCCCAACCTGAACAACCGCGTGATGTATCAGCCACGCGGCAAGGTGCTTGGCGGCACCAGTTCGATCAACGGCATGATCTACATGCGCGGCAATCACGCCGACTACGACGAGTGGCGCCAGCGGGGCTGCGAGGGATGGGATCACGATTCCGTCCTGCCGTATTTCCGCAAAGCCGAGAACAACGAGCGTGGCGAGAGCGAGTTCCACGGCGCCGGCGGTCCGCTGAGGGTGTCCAACCAGCCGTATCAGTGGGAGATCGGCAAGCTGCTGCTGCAGGCCTGCATTGAGGCAGGCATTCCGCGGAATCCGGATTTCAATGGCGCGCAGCAGGAAGGCTGCGGCTACTACCAGACGACAACCAACAATCGCCGTCGATGGAGTACCGCCGCCGCCTATCTTCGCCCGGCACGCAAGCGGGCGAACCTGGTCATTCGCACGCACGCCCATGCCACGCGTGTGCTGGTCGAGAAGGGACGCGCGGTCGGCGTCGAATTCCGCACGCCGGCTGGGCTGGAAACTGCGCAGGCGCGTGGCGAAGTGATCGTTTCCGGCGGCGCCTATGGTTCGCCGCAACTCTTGCTGCTGTCAGGAATTGGCCCGGCGCAGCATCTGCAGGACATTGGCATCCAGGTGCTGCACGACCTGCCTGGTGTCGGCTCCAACCTGCACGACCATTTCAATACCTACTGTGCCTGGCGCATCTCCCGGTCGCTGTCGCTCAATGTGCTGCATCACAGCATCCCGCATCAGCTCTTTGCCGGTGCGAAATACCTGTTCTGGCGAGGCGGCCCGATGTCGGGCAACGGACTTTATGTCGGCGCGCTGGTGCGCAGCGATCCGGCGCTGGAGCGGCCGGACCTGCAGATGAATATTTCCGCGTGGAGCACGATCGACCGTACGCGCGACGGCATCATCTCGCATCCTTTCCCGGCATTCGCCATCAGTCCGGTGCACCTTCGGCCGGAAGGGCGCGGCACCGTCCGGCTGAAGAGTCCGGATCCGTTGGCGCCACCGGAGATCCGCTTCAACTTCCTGCGCAGCGATTACGACATGCAGGCGGTCATCACCGGCATTCGCGTCGCGCGCAAGATTGCCAGCCAGCAGGCGTTGAAAGGACTCGTGGTCGAGGAAGTATTGCCGGGACCTGCCGTGATGACCGACGAACAGCTTGCCGATGAGGTGCGGCTGCGCGGCGTGTCCAATCTGCATCCGGTGGGAAGCTGCGGCATGGGGCATGGCCCGAACGCGGTGGTGGATCCGCGGCTGCGCGTGCACGGCATCGGCGGACTGCGTGTGGTGGATGCGTCGATCATGCCATCGATCATCGCCGGCAACACCAATGCGCCGACTATCATGATCGGCGAGAAGGCGTCGGACATGATCCTGGAGGACGCGCGCGCGGTGCCGGTTCAACGCGCGGCGTAGCGCTACTTGATCGTTGCCACGCGCAGCGAGTTGGTGGTGCCGGAATGGCCGAACGGCACGCCGGCGGCCACCACGATTTCGTCGCCGTGCTGGGCGAAACCTTCGGTCTGCGCGACCCGCGTTGCGCGCGTGACCGCCTCGGTCATCGAATGGGCATCGGCGGCAACCATCGCATGGAGCCCCCAGACGACGGCCATCCGCCGCGCCGTTGCGATATTTGGCGTCAGGCCGATGATCGGCGCCTCGGGACGTTCGCGCGCGACGCGCAGTGCTGTCGAGCCCGAGGCCGTATAGGCCACGACGGCCTTCGCCCCGATCGTGTGACACACCTGCCGTGCGGCCGCGGCGATCGCGTCCGCGGTGACATGCTCCGGCTCCGCACGGCTCGCCTCGATCATGGCACGCCAGCCGGGATCCTGCTCCACGCGAGCGACGATACGGTCCATCATGTTGACCGCCTCGTAGGGGTATTGCCCGGCCGCCGTCTCCCCTGACAGCATCACCGCATCCGCGCCATCGAACACGGCCGTCGCGACATCGGATGCCTCGGCGCGGGTCGGCGCCGGCGCGCTGATCATGCTCTCCAGCATCTGTGTGGCCACCACGACAGGTTTGCCCAACTGACGCGCCAATCGCACGATGCGCTTCTGCGCCAGCGGCACTTCCTCGGGCGGCAGCTCCACGCCGAGATCGCCGCGCGCGACCATCACCGCGTCGGTGAGTTCCATGATGGCGTCGAGGTTGTCGAGCGCCTGAGGCTTCTCCAGCTTCACCATCACCCAGGCACGGCCGCGGATCAGTTCCTTTGCCTCGGCCACATCCTCCGGCCGCTGCACGAAGGACAGGCCGATGAAGTTGGCGCCATGCTCCAGTGCGAACGCCAGATCGTTGCGGTCCTTGTTGGTCAGCGCCGGGATCGGCAGCACGATGTCGGGCACATTGACGCCCTTGTGGTCGGACAGCGGTCCGCCGACCACGACCTCGGTTTCCAACGCATCGCTCCGCTTGCGCGCGACACGCAGGCGAAGCTTGCCGTCGTCCAGCAGCAGCGAGCAGCCGATCGAGGCCGCCTCGATAATCTCCGGATGCGGCAGGTTGACGCGCGAAGCACTGCCTGGCGTTGCGTTCAGATCGAGCTGGAATTGCTGGCCGGTCTGCAGGAACACGCGACCGCCGGAAAAATTGCCGACGCGCAGCTTGGGGCCCTGCACATCGGCGAGAATGCCGATCGGCCGATCGAAGCGTGTCTCGAGCTGGCGGATCATGGCGAAGCGCGCGGCGTGATCCTCATGCGTGCCATGGCTGAAGTTGAGCCGGAACACATCGGCGCCGGCCTGGAACAGCCGCGTCAGCACCTCCGGCGACGAGCTCGCGGGACCCAGGGTTGCGATGATCTTGGTGCGTCGCCGGCGGCGCAATCTCGGTCTGGTTGCCACCTTGCTTTCCTCAGGCGATCAGGACGGCGCGGACGTCGTTGACGTTGGTCAGCGTGGGTCCGGTACGGATCGCATCGCCGATCTTGTCGAACAGCGTATGGCTGTCATGGCCGGAGAGCATCGCGCGCGGATCCAGACCCAAGGCGCGTGCACGGGCCAGCGTGTCGGGGGCGACGATCGCGCCGGCAAGGTCGTCCATGCCGTCGATGCCGTCGGTGTCGCCTGCGATCGCCCAGATGTTCGCCGCACCGCTCAGCGCGACCGCAAGCGCCAGCAGGAATTCGGTGTTGCGACCGCCGTGACCGGCTGGCCCGTCGCCCAGCGTGACGGTCGTTTCGCCGCCGGACAGCATCACGGCAGGCGGCGCGAGTGGCTGACCGTGCGTGCGGATACTGTGAGCAATGCCCGCCAGGATGTTGCCCATCCCGCGCGACTCGCCTTGCAATGCGTCACCCAACACCAGTGGTGCGAGTTCCAGGGTGCGTGCGGTCTCGGCCATGTGCATCAGCGCCATGATCGGTGTGGCTATCAGGTGGAATTCGTTGTTGGGCAACTCGCCGGGGCCCGGTGTCTCGTCTGTCGCCTGCTCCAGGCGCGCGGCGACAGCCGGGGAGGGCTTGATGCCATAGCGGGCGATGATCGCGCGCGCCTCGGCGAACGTGGTCGGATCCGGCACCGTAGGGCCCGATGCGATCACCGCCGGATCGTCGCCCGGCACGTCACTGATCGCCAGAGTCACGACGCGTGCCGGCTGTGCGGCGGCGGCGAGGCGGCCGCCCTTGATGGCCGAGAGATGCTTGCGCACGCAGTTCATTTCCGAAATGTTCGCGCCTGACGCCAGCAAGGCACGATTGATCGCCTGCTTGTCGGCGAGCGTGAGGCCGGCGGCCGGCGCCGCGCACAAAGCCGAACCACCGCCGGAGATCAGCGCGAGCACCAGATCCTCGGAGCCCAGCCCGCGCACGCGCTCCATCAGCCGGTGTGCGCCTCGCTCGCTGTTGGCGTCGGGGACGGGGTGAGAGGCCTCGATCACCTCGATGCGCCGAGTCGGCACGTCGTGGCCGTAGGGGGTGACGACGGTGCCTTCGAGCCTGACATCGGGCCAAGCGTCTTCCACTGCGGCAGCCATCACGGCCGCCGACTTGCCGCAGCCCACGATCATGCAGCGCCCCCTGGGCTTCGGCGGCAGGTGCGCGGCGAGCACCTTGCGCGGATCGGCTGCCGCGACGGCGGCATCGAACAGCGTCCGCAGTGCGGCTCGGGCGCGCTTGTCGTCCCAGACCATCGGTCTCGATTTCCCTTCGACCGCCAGGGCCCGAGTATGGCGAAGCTCGCCCGGACGCGCCATGTTCTGGACGGTAGAGGAGGCCAGCCATGACCGCACAGCAATTCGACGAGAAGACCCGCACCGAATTGGAGGCCGCTGCGTTCCGCCGCCTGGTGGAGCATCTGCGGGAGCGGACCGACGTGCAGAACATCGATATGATGAACCTCGCCGGGTTCTGCCGTAACTGTCTGAGCCGGTGGTATCGTGAGGCTGCCGAGACGCAGGGAGTTGCGCTTGCCGATCCCGAAGCGCGCGAGATCGTCTACGGCATGCCGTACAAGGAGTGGCAGGCGAAGTATCAGAAGGAGGCGAGCGTCGAACAGAAGGCCAACTTCGCGAAGGCCAATCCGAATCATTGACCGCGGCCTAGCCGACAGCTATCCCCGCGCGCCTTGCGGAATCGGAGGGGAACGATGGCGCTGCACGCGGTGGAGCAGACTGACACCAAGACAGGCGGCATCGCGGCGGACCGCTTGCGCAGCATTGTGGACCGAATCGAGCGACTCGAGGAGGAGCGCAAGGCGCTGGGCGGCGACATTCGCGACATCTATGCCGAGGCGAAATCGGCTGGGTTCGATGTGAAGGTGCTGCGCCAGCTCATTCGCGTGCGCCGGCAGGAGGCTGGGGATGTGGAAGAGCAGGAAACGCTGCTGGATGTGTATCGGCGCGCGCTGGGGATGTGAATCGGCCGCAATCCACTCCAAGTCATGCCGGGCGAAGGCCCGGTATCCACGTCTTGCAGTGCTTCGCCTTGTCAAAGACGTGGATTCCGAGCCTTCGCCCGGCATGACGGCTTGATACGGCTACGCCGAACTTGAAGCAGTTGTTCCCAGCAGACCCTTGATGCAGGGCTGCCGAGCGAAGCGGCGTTGGATTGATCTCAGGCGTAGATCTGCACCATCTCCTCGTGCGCCCATTTGACGGCGTCTTCCGGCGACGCGCCCTGGACCGCTTTCGCGTACATGTCGACGATGATGAATTTGCTGATGGCCTCGGCGGCGGCACGGCCGGCGGGTCCGGCGTAGCCAGCGAAATGCCCGCTTTCCGCCGCTGTACGGAACGGCGCCATCACCGGGTCCACCTTCCATACCGGATCGTCTTCCCAAATCCTCGTGGTGCCGGTCGAAAACCCCTGCTGCGACGTGAACCATTGGCCGTAGATCTCTTTGGTGTGGAACCAGCGCAGGAAATCCTTCGCCGCCTTCTGGTTTTTGCTATAGGTCGGCAGGAGATTGGAGAACGGTACGTGGTAGCTGAACTGGCCGGCAGGGCCCTTCGGCAGCGGTGAGTGGAAGATGTCGTCCTTCAGCGGCTTGTCCGTCTCGGTCATGTAGGTGTCGGCCTTGGCCTTCGCCAACAGATAGATCGAAGCACCGTTGCTGGTCGAACTGATCGTGTTGGCGAGGAAGGCGCGGTTGTTGCCGGCGTCGTCCCACGACATGGCGCCTTCGTCGAAGCATTCCTTCCAGAAGGCGACTGCGAACTTGACCAATTCGATGGTTTCCTTGCTGTTCAGTGCGACTGTCTTGCCGTCGGCTTCGACCTCCTTGCCGCCCCACGACCACATATACGGATACCAGAATGCTGGACCGTCACCGAAGGCATGCGCGAGCGTCTGGCCGTAGGGATGGTTCTTGGGCTTCATCTGCTTGCCGATTGCGCGATACTCGTCCCAGGTTGTTGGAAAATTATCCTGCTTAACGCCGACCTCGGCGAACCACGATGTGCGGTTGGCGAACAACACGCCAAGGATGGTGAACGGCATGGCGATCCAGCGCTTGCCGTTGTTGTCGATGTCGCGCGCGGTCTGGAAAAACCCGCCCTGCGCTTTACCGACCTCATCCGCGATGTCGCTGACATCGACCAGGCTGTCGGCATAGAGCTGCGCCCAGTTGCTGACTGCCATCATGATGTCGGGGCCGGCCCTGGATTGGATGGCTGCGCTTATCCGCGCCTGGACGCCGTCGCCGTTGATTGTCTCGATGCTGAGGTCGATGCCGAGTGCCTTCTTGCATTCGTCTCTGATCTTGCCTTTGAGAAGCTGATCGGAGACCGGCACGAAATCTACGAATTTCAACCACTGCAACGATGTCCCCTGGGCGAAAGCGGGTGCTCGCCCTGAGGCCAGAATGCCTGCCAGGCCACCGGTGCTCGCTGCCAGTCCGCCGGCACCGGAAACCCTGAGTACCCTGCGTCTGCCGATACGCTGCATCGTCGTTCTCCCTGAGCTATTTTCTGATTGGGGAGTCGGTCTGCGCCGAACTCCTGTACGCGGTGACTTATGAATGTGACGGATGGGTCTTTCTCATTGAGCGTTGGTATTACGCCGAGTAGATCTTCACCAGCTCGTCATGTGCCGCTTTCACCGACGCCTCGGCCGCCATGCCCTGGATCGCCTTCGCGTACATGTCGACGATGATGTACTTGGTCTGCACCTCGGCGGCCCTCTGGCTCGGCTTTCCGGCATAACCGGTCAATCGGCCAGTGACGGGGACATTCTTGAACGGGGCCATCACTGGATCGAGGTTCCACACCGCGTGGTTCTCCCACATCTTCGTGGCGCCGCACTGATAGCCCTGCTGCGAGGTGAACCACTGATCGTAGATCGGCTTCGAGTGCATCCACGTCAGGAATTTCTTGGCTGCATCCTGGTTCTTCGAATAGCCCATCAGCATGTCGGTCATTGGGCCGGGCAGGTTGTACTGACCACCGGCGCCGCCAGGAATGCCTGCGTGAAGGATGTCGTCCTTCATCGGCGTGCCCTTGTCAGTCACGTAACTGTCCGGCTTCTTCTTGGCTTCGAGGTAGATCGAAGCGCCATTGTTGGTCGCGCTGATGCTGCCCGACAGGAAGGCGCGGTTGTTGCTGGTGTCGTCCCAGGCGAGACCGCCTTCGTCCATCGTCTCCTTCCACAGGGGAACCGCGAACTTGACCGATTCGATTGTCTCCTTGGTGTTGAGAACCACGGTCTTGCCGTCGGCCTCGACCTCCTTACCGCCCCATGACCACAGATACGGATACCACCAGCCCGGCGCATCGCCGAACGTGTGTCCGGCGGTCTGGCCGTAAGGATGGCCCGCTGCCTTCAGCTTCCTGCCGGCGGCGCGATAATCGTCCCAGTTGGTCGGGAACTTGTCGAACCCGGCTTCGGCCAGCCACGACTTGCGATACGCGACGAGCCCGCCGCCGGCGCACCAGGGGACGCCGATCCAGTGGTTGTCATAGGTGCCGACGGTGGTGCAGATATCGTAATAGCCACCGCCCTCCTTGCCGAGCTGCTCGGCCAGTTCACTGACATCGGCAAGGCTCCTGGCGTAGAGCTGCGGCCAGTTGTTCAGTCCCATGACGATGTCGGGGCCGGTGCCCGATTGAATCGCGGCGGTGACGCGCGCCTGGATGTCGTTGGCGTTGATCGTCTCGACGGTCAGCTTGATGCCCAGATCCTTCTGGCATTCTTCGGTGATCTTGCCCTTCAGCAGCACGTCGGAGGCGGGCACGAAATCAGCCCAGCGCAGCCAGTGAACCGTCGCCGTCTGGCCGTAAGCAGGCGCCCGTCCGCTGGCCAGGATGCCAGCCAACCCACCAGTGCCGGCCGTCAGCGCGCTGGCGCCCGACAATTGGGTAAACCGGCGGCGATTGATGCGGGTCATCGTTTCCTCCCATTTGCTTCGCGCGGCGAAGCGCGATTTTTCCAGGCGACTCGGCTGGCCGATCCGTCAGATCGCCGCCTCGGTCTCGTTGTCGAAGAAATGCAGACGCTCGGGATTGACTGCCAGACGGAGCTTTTCATGCACCTTGGCGGTAGCGGTCGGTTCGACCGACGCAACCATCGCCGACGAGCCGACGGCAACGTCGAGCAGGATTTCAGCGCCGAGTCGCTCGACAACTTCGACCGCGGTATCAAAGCTCAGGTCCTGCGGATCGCCATCGCCGGCAATGTGCATATCCTCCGGGCGAACCCCGAACGTGACTTCCTTGCCGGCATAGGCGCCAAGGCGCGGTGCGATCGGCTGGGGAACCTTGATGCGGAAGCCATCGCTTTCTGCCCAGAGCGAGCCATTTTGCGCGGCGATGCGCACGCCGGCGAAATTCATCGCCGGGGAGCCGATAAAGCCGGCGACGAAGCGATTGGCTGGGCTGTTGTAAAGGTCCATCGGGTCGCCGACCTGCTGCACCCTGCCATCGCGCATCACGACGACCCGGTCGCCCAAGGTCATCGCCTCGACCTGATCATGGGTCACGTAGATCGCGGTGGTGCCGAGCCGATCGTGCAACTTCTTCAGCTCGACGCGCATCTGCACACGCAGTTTGGCGTCGAGGTTGGACAACGGCTCGTCGAACAAAAAGACCTGCGGATGGCGGACGATCGCCCGGCCCAAAGCCACGCGCTGGCGCTGGCCGCCCGATAGCTGACGCGGTTTGCGCTTCAGCAATTCCTGAATGCCGAGGATTTCGGCCGCCTCCCGCACCCGCCGTGCGATCTCAGGCTTGTCGAATTTCCGCATCTTCAGGCCGAAGGCCATGTTGTCGTGCACGCTCATATGCGGGTAGAGCGCGTAATTCTGAAAGACCATCGCGATGTCGCGATCCATCGGCGGCAGTTCGTTGACGACCTTCTCGTCGATCGAGATGTTTCCCGACGTGATGCTTTCGAGACCCGCCACCATGCGCAGGGTCGTCGTCTTGCCGCAGCCCGATGGGCCGACCAGAACGACGAATTCCTGATCGTGGATTTCGAGGTTCACGTCGATGACTGCGTGAACCTCGTCGTATTTCTTGTTCAAACCGCGCATCATTACACGGGCCATGTGCTCAACCCTTCACCGATCCAGTGATGCCGGACACGTAGTATTCGACGAAGAACGAATAGACGAAGGCGACGGGGATCGATCCCAGCAAGGCTCCCGCCATGAGCTCGCCCCAGAAGAACACGTCGCCGCGCACCAGTTCCGAGGTGACGCCTACCGGCACAGTTTTCTGTTCGGGCGAGGAAAGGAACACCAATGCGTAGATGAACTCGTTCCACGACAGGGTGAAGGCGAATATCCCGGCCGACAGAATGCCCGGGATCGCCACCGGGAAGATGATGTAGAGCATCGCCTTCCAGCGAGGTGCGCCGTCGATGCGGGCGCATTCTTCCAGCTCTTTCGGGATCGACTTGAAGTAGCCCATCAAGAGCCAGGTGCAGAATGGGATCAGGAAGGTTGGGTAGGTCAGGATCAAGGCCCACGGCGAATCGCCGAGTTTGAAATTACGGATGATGTCGGAGAGCGGGATGAAGAGCAGTGTCTGAGGCACCAGGTAGGTGATGAAGATGCCGGTGCCGATGCTGCCGGCGAACGGGAATTTGAGACGCGACAGCGCGTAGCCCGCCAGCAGCCCGCAGAACAGCGATATTGCCGTTGCCGCCAGCGAGATGATCATCGTGTTGAGCATCCAGGTGGTGAACAGCGTCTCGGTCAGCAGATTGTGGATATGCTCAAGTGTCGGGTGCGTGGTCCAGAACGGCGCGTAGTTCGGTGCGTTCCAGGGCCGGTACAGTTCCCTGTCCGGCCGCAGGGTGGTGATGACCATCCAATAGAACGGAAAAAGTAGTGCGACGACGAACGCCGTCACCGGCACATAGAAGAAGACCCAGCGCCGCCATAAGGCTCCCTCGATCATGGCCTACAGGGTCTCCGTCCGACGAATGTAGACTAACTGGACAATCACCACGAGCAGGAGGATCGGGAAGATTGCCAGCGAGATGGCCGCGCCTTGGCTGAGCAGTCCGGTGCCTATCCCGAGCTGGTAGGCGTAGGTCGCAAACAGTTGGGTGGCATTGGCCGGGCCGCCGCCGGTCAGCACGTAGACGAGTTGGAAATCGGCGAAGGTCTGAATGACCGAGAACAGCACGATCACCAGCGTCACCGGCAGCAGAAGGGGCCAGGTCACATGGCGGAAGCGCTGCCAGGCGCGGGCACCATCGATCGCAGCCGCCTCATGCAATTCGGGACTGATCGTCTGCAGACCGGCGAGCAGGCTGATCGCGTAGAACGGTACGCCGCGCCAGACATTGACGATGATCACCGAGATCATCGCCAGGACCGGATCGCCCAGCCAGTTGATGCGGGTTCGGATGACCCCGAGGTGGAACAGCATCCAGTTGAGGACGCTGAAGGTCGGGTCGAACATCCATTTCCAGGCAAATGTCGACAGCACGGTGGGTATGATAAATGGCAAGAGAATGAAGGCGCGCATCATCGCCTTGCCGCGGAAATGCCGGTTGAGCAGCAACGCCAGCCACAATCCCAGCGCGAGTTTGAAAACCGTCGTGACGAAGGTGTAAAGGCAGGTGTTCCACACCGCGACCTGGAAGATATCGTCGTGCCAGATCTTGACGAAATTATCGAGGCCGACGAAGTGGCCAGGCACGCCGACCTTGGTATCTGTCACCGACAGAAGAATGCCGTTGATGAACGGATGGGCGATGAACAGGCCGAGCAGGACCACCGTCGGCAACAACAGACAGGTTGCTAGCCAACGTTCGTCTTCGAGCAGGCGCGTGATAGGTCCGCGCTGCGGAGAGCGGACATATTGCAGGCGTGGAGCGGCAACTTCTGCCGTCGCCATGGGCGTTTCCCTCCGACGTTTTCACGGCGTCTGCCAGTTGTCCTGACCGACGAAGTTTCTGTTAGCCGTGACCGACGAATTTATGAAGGAACCCTAGAGACAACGTCAGGGACGCACAAGAGGAGGCGGCTCCAGGCTGAGCCGCTACTCCGCTGCCTGCGCGTACGCGTCGAGCGGCGCGCAGGTGCAGACCAGGTTGCGATCACCGTAGACATTGTCCACCCGCTTCACCGGCGGCCAGTATTTCGTCGCTGCGATCCATGAGAGCGGGAATGCCGCCTGTTCACGCGAATATCCGTGCGTCCATACGTTCGCCATCACATCGCGAGCGGTGTGCGGTGCGTGCTTCAAGGGATTGTCCGCCTTGTCGAGCTTGCCAGCGGCGATCGCGGCGATCTCCGCGCGGATCGCGATCATCGCCTCGCAGAACCGGTCCAGTTCGGCTTTGCTCTCGCTTTCCGTGGGTTCGATCATCAGCGTGCCGGCGACCGGCCACGACATCGTCGGAGCATGGAAGCCGAAGTCCATCAGGCGCTTGGCGATGTCCTCGACCATTACGCCGGCCTCGGCCTGAAAGCCGCGGCAGTCGATGATGCACTCATGCGCCACCATGCCGCCGGGACCGGAATACAGCACGGGATAGTGCCCGCGCAGCCGGTTCGCGATGTAGTTCGCGCTGAGGATCGCCACCTCGGTCGCGCGCTTCAGTCCGGCCGCGCCCATCATCCGGATATAGGCATACGAGATGGGCAGGATCATCGCGCTGCCGAAGGGGCCAGCCGACACCGGACCGAAGCCGCTCGCCGGTCCGGCATCCTCGCGCAGCGGATGGTTTGGCAGATGCGGGGCGAGATGCGCGGCGACGCCGATCGGCCCCACGCCGGGGCCGCCGCCACCATGCGGGATGCAGAACGTCTTGTGCAGGTTGAGATGGCAGACATCGGCGCCGATCGCCGCCGGGCTGGTCAAGCCGACCTGCGCGTTGAGATTGGCGCCGTCCATGTAAACCTGGCCGCCGCGCGAATGGACGATGTCGCAGATCTCGCGGATTGCCACCTCGAAGACGCCATGCGTGCTGGGATAGGTGACCATCAGCGCCGCTAGCTTGGCGGCATGCTTGTCGGCCTTGGCTCGCAGGTCGGCCAGATCGATGTTGCCGTCACGGTCGCAGCCGACCATCACGACCTGAAGGCCGGCCATCGCGGCACTCGCTGGGTTTGTGCCATGCGCGCTGGACGGGATGAGGCAGATGCTGCGGTGCCCCTCGCCGCGTGATTCGTGGTAGGCGCGGATTGCCAGCAGACCGGAATACTCACCTTGCGATCCGGCATTCGGCTGCAGCGTGACCGCGGCATAGCCGGTGATCGCTTTCAACCAGTCCGTCAGGCGCGCGATCAGTTCGGCATAACCCTGGGTCTGGTCGGGTGGCGCGAACGGATGGATCGCGGTGAAGCCGGGCAGGGTGATCGGGATCATCTCGGCCGAGGCATTGAGCTTCATTGTACAGGAACCGAGAGGGATCATGCTGCGAGTGAGCGCGATGTCCTTCTCCTCGAGGCGCTTGAGGTAGCGCAGCATCTCATGTTCGGAGTGATGCTCGTTGAACACCGCCTGTTCGAGGAATGCCGTGTTTCGCGCAAGCTCCGCCGGAACGGATGGCGCCGCGCCGCTCAGTGTGCCGCCGAGCACCGCGGCCATACCCGTCAGCTCCTCGCGCGTGACCGTCTCGTCGAGGGCGATGGCGACCTGCGTTGCACTGATCCGTCTCAGGTTGAAGCCCTGTGCCAGCGCCGTCTGCATCAGCGCATCGGCCTTCGCGGTCTCGATCGCGATGGTGTCGAAGAACGCGTCGTGCAGCACGCGATGGCCGCCCCGCCGCGCCGCATCGGCCAGCATCCGGGCTTGCAGGTTGACGCGCCGCGCGATGCGCTTCAGTCCCTCCGGTCCATGCCACACCGCGTAACAGCCGGCGATCACCGCCAGCAGGACTTGCGAGGTGCAGATGTTCGACGTCGCCTTTTCGCGCCGGATGTGCTGCTCGCGCGTCTGCAATGCCAGCCGCAAGGCTGGCTCGCCGGCCGCGTCGAGCGACACGCCGACCAGCCTTCCCGGCATGTGCCGCCTGTAGGCGTCGCGCGTCGCCAGATACCCCGCATGCGGTCCGCCGAATCCCATCGGCACGCCGAAGCGCTGCGATGAACCGACCACGACGTCGGCGCCCATCTCCCCCGGTGGCGTCAGCAGGGCGAGCGACAGCGGATCGGCGCAGACGATGACGAGTGCATCCGCCTCATGCGCGGCGCTGATCTCCGGCGACAGCTCGCGCACCGCGCCGGTGGTGCCGGGATATTGCAGCACCAGCGCAAACGGCTGCGCTGCGCCGATTGCCGCCACATCGCCCGGAGCGACATCGATCAGCGTGATGCCGATCGGGCGCGCGCGCGTTGCCAGCACCGCGCGGGTCTGCGGATGCACGTCGGTTGCGACCGCCAGCACGTCGGAATTGGTCTTGCTGACGGCATGCGCCATCGCCATGGCCTCGGCTGCCGCGGTGGCTTCATCGAGCAGCGATGCGTTGGCGATCTCCATCGCCGTCAGCTCGCAGATCATCGTCTGGAAGTTGAGCAACGCCTCGAGGCGGCCTTGCGCGATCTCGGCCTGATAGGGCGTATACGCGGTATACCAGCCGGGGTTTTCCAGCACGTTGCGTTGGATGACCGGCGGCGTGTGGGTGCCGTGGTAGCCCATGCCGATCAGCGACTTCTTCAGCGCGTTCCTGCCGGCCAACCCACGCAGTTCCGCCATCACCGCCGCCTCATCGATTGGCGGCGGCAGGTCTAGTGTCCGATTGGTGCGGATCGTCGGCGGCACCGTCTTCGCCGCCAGCTCATTCAGCGTCGCGGCACCCACTACGTGCAGCATTGCGGCGATGTCGGCTTCCGAGGGACCGATGTGACGCGAAACAAAGCTGTCGGCCGCTTCGAGTGTGGCCAGCTCGGCGAGTGCGTCCATCAGTCCAAGGTCTCCACATATTCGTCGTAGGCGGCGGCATCCATGAGGGCCTCGAACGCATCGGTGTCGTCGATTTCGATGCGGAAGAACCAGCCTTCGCCCTCGGCATCGCTGTTCACGATCGAGGGGTCATCGATGATGGTCTGGTTGGTCTCCACCACCTTGCCGGTGAGCGGCGCGTAGAGATCAGAAGCAGCTTTCACGCTCTCCACAACGGCGCAGGCCTCCTCCGCAGCGACGTCGCGGCCGATCTCGGGCAGCTCGACGAACACCACGTCACCGAGCTGTTCCTGCGCATGGTCGGTGATGCCGACGGTGGCTATGTCGCCATCCAGTCGGATCCATTCGTGTTCCCTGGTGTAGCGGACATCCGCGGGAGGTTTGGCCATGGGGGAAAAATCCTTGTGTCAGCGGGCGTAGCGGTGTGGGACGAACGGCAGCGGTACGACGCGTGCGGGCAGCGGCTTGCCGCGCACCATCAGATGCAGCGCAGTGCCGTCGGCGGTGAGGTCCTTGCGGACGTAGCCCATGGCGATCGGCGCGCTCAGCGTGGGAGAGAAGCCACCGGAGGTAACCGTGCCAGCCTCGGTGCCGTCGCCGGCGACGATCTCTGTCAGCGCGCGAGCCGGTGCCCGGCCGTCCGGACGGATGCCCACGCGGCGACGCGGCGCGCCGTGTTCCAATTGGTCGCGGATCACTGCGGCGCCAGGAAAGTCCCAGGCATTGCGGCGGCGCCTGCCGATCACCCAGGCGAGGTCGGCCTCGATCGGCGAGGTCAGCTCGTCGATGTCGTTGCCGTAGAGGCATAGTCCCGCTTCCAGTCGCAGCGAATCGCGTGCGCCCAGGCCGGCGGGAATGACCTCCGGTTCGTCCAGAATGCGCTGTGCCAGGGCCTGTGCGCTTTCGGCGGGCAGCGAGATTTCGAATCCGTCCTCGCCGGTGTAGCCGGAGCGCGCGACCAGGCAGGGAATCCCCGCGAGAGTGACCGCGGCCATGCCCATGAATGGGATTTGGGAAGCCTCGGCGCTGATGTGGCTGATCACCGCCGCGGCGGCAGGGCCTTGCAGTGCCAGCAAGGCGCGGTCGTCGTGCTCGTGAAACTGGACGCCGGATGGCAGGTTGGCGGCGATGTGCGTGAAGTCGATTTCCTTGCGGCTCGCATTCACCACCAGGAACAGCTTCTCACCGCCGGGATTCGCAACCATCAGGTCGTCGAGGATGCCGCCCACCTCGTTGGTCAGCAGCGTGTAGCGCTGCCGGCCCGGCTTTAGGCCGAGCAGATCGCCTGGCACCAACCGTTCCAGCGCGGCGGCGGCGGGGGCGCCAGTGAGTGTCGCCTGACCCATGTGCGAGACGTCGAACAACGTCGCCTGTGCCCGGCAATGCAGGTGTTCGGCCAGCACGCCCTGGTACTGAACGGGCATCGCGTAGCCGGCGAACTCCACCATCCGGGCTCCGAGCGCGCGGTGCCAAGCGTCCAGCGGCACAGTCCTCAGCTTTTTGGGTGTTGGATCGTCCGGCAGCGCGTTTTCGATCAATGGTCGGCTCCGCAAAGGTCATGCGCCGGCGATCCGTGCCGGTGTCGCTGACCCCCCTCTGTCGCGGTACCTGAAAGATTCAGAGCGCTTTACGGCGCCCCTTACCTCGTCGGTGCGGCAGGCGAATGGCGCGCCTGCCGGCTTTCCAGAGATCCCTTATCCCGCCGCGGTCCTTTTTGCCTGAGCGTTTCCGGGGGCCGGTTGCGCCTTCGGCGGCGGAAGCGACTCCGCTCTCTCCCGCGCCGGGTGGCTGGGACTCGCACAGGATGCCGGAAAGGCGGTTAAGAGACAATGACGGATTGCGGTGTTCAGACGATTGGTTGGTAAAACGATTTGACGCGCCGTACCGGACGGCAGAAGCATCGCCCATGACAGAGATCGAGTTCGCGATCGTCGTCCTGCTGGCTGTTGCCGGTGGTTGGGTGATTGGGATTGTCGGCTTCGCCCAGGCAATCATGGCACGCAAAGAGATCGCCCAGTTGCGGGGCGCCCTGGCCGATCTGCGTCGGGCGCCGGGCCGCCGTCACCCGAGGTTCGATCGCCCGAAACACGGCCGTGGCGGCTGCCCCAGCCGCCTGTCGCGCCGCAGCCCCCACGGTCCGCCGAACCGGCCGCGCCATCGCGCGACCTCGAAGCTGTGCTGACCACACGTTGGGGTGTGTGGCTTGGTGCCGCTGCGCTGGTGCTCGCGGGCGTGTTTTTGGTGCGCTATGCCGTGGACCAGGGATTACTCGGCCCTGGCCCGCGCTGCGCCCTCGCCGGCCTGCTCGGTGGTGCCCTGATTGTCGGCGCGGAGTGGCTGCGGCGGCAGGAAGTTGCCCGCCCCGGCATTGCCGACCAGGCGGCCCCTGGCCTCGCTGCCGGCGGTGTGGCCGTGCTGTTCGGTGCCAGCTACGGCGCCGGAGTGATCTACGCCCTGGTGCCGCCGCTGGCCGGGTTCGTGCTGATGGCGGGCGCCTCGCTGATCGGCCTTGGTATCGCGCTGCGCCACGGACAACTGGTTGCCGTGGTCGGACTGGTCGGCGCCTTCGTTACGCCGGCCCTGGTGCAGACAGAGAATCCCTCGTTGCCTGGCCTGTTCGCATATCTGCTGTTCGTCACCGGCACGGCGCTCGCGGTGGTGCGCTATGCGGCCTGGGTCTGGCTCGGCTGGGCGACCGCGATCGCCGGAGCGGTCTGGATGCTGGCCGGAGTTGCGAGCGGGACAGGCAGCGAGGCATGGGCTCCGGCGCTGTTCGCACCAGCCGCCGCGATGCTCAATCTGACGCTCATGCCGCGGACGGCGCTCGATCAACCGATCGGCCGGCGCCTCGCCTGGGTGCCGTGCGCGGCTCTTGGAGCGGCCGGTCTGCTGCTGGCCGTGTTGGACGAGGGTTGGGACACCAGGATCGCGCTGCTGCTGTTCGTGCCGCTGACAATCTGGCGTGCGGCCGCCGAGGACCGTCTGCGCCTACTGCCGTTCCTCGCTGCCGTCCTGTTCCTGCTGTTGCTCGCAGGCTGGTCCATCGAGCTGCGCGCGTGGCCCGACATTACGAGCCCACTGGGCGAGCAGGTGCCGTCGGTGGTGCGGGAACTGCTGGCAACCGCTGCCTTTGTGTCCGGCTGCTTTGCTGCCAGCGGACTATGGTTCGAGCGGCGGTCACACCATCCGCTCGCCTGGGCCAGTTTGGCCGCCTCCGTTCCGGTGCTCACGCTGGCGATCTGCTATGCGCGCGTGGCGGATTTCCGGCCGCTGGCGGGGTGGGCGGCATTTGCCGTACTGCTTGCTGCCGGGCTGACCGCTGCCGCCGCCATGTCGAAGCGCGAGCAGTCCGCGGACCGCCAGGCTGCTGCCGGTGCTTACGCCGCGGGCGTCGCGGCCGCGCTCGCGCTTGGCTGCGCGATGCTGCTGCGTGAGCAATGGCTGACCATCGCCATATCGCTGTTCCTGCCGGCGCTCGCGTGGATTGCGGCGAAGACGGACTTGCCGTCCTTGCGTCGGGTGGGCCTCGTGGTTGCCGCCTTCGTCGTCGCGCGGCTGCTGCTGAACTGGTACGTGCTCGACTACGGTTTGGGTCAGTGGCCTGTGGTGAACGACCTGCTCGCGGCCTACGCTGTGCCGGCCGCATCCTTCGCGCTCGCCGCTGCGATGTTCCGCCACGACGCCGATGACTTGACGGTCGCTGTTCTGGAAGCCGGCAGTGTTGCGTTCGTCACCGTGCTGGTGGCTCTGGAAGTGCACCAGTTGTGCCGGCCCACCGGTGGCGGACTGCGTACACCAGAGATGAATTTCGCGGAATCGGCATTGCAGCTCGCATCGATTGCCGTCCTCACCTTCGTCACCATGCGTATCGCCGAGAGGCTGGATCGGCCCGCGCTGCATCTGGCCTGGCGGATCCAGGGCGCATTGGCGTTGAGCGGCGGCTTCCTGATGGTCCTACTCAACCCGGCTGTACTCGACCTGCCGGTCGGCAGCCTGCCGTTGCTCGACTGGTTGCTGCCGGCCTACCTGGTGCCGGCACTGCTGGCGGCGGCCGCGCTGCGCGAGCAGGCGACCGAGGCGCCCGCGAACCTACGCACGGTGCTGGCGGGCTACGCCGTGGTGGCAGGATTTGTCTGGCTCACGTTGGAGGTGCGCCATCTGTTCAACCCGGGTCCGATCGGTCTGCCGGCTGTACCGGTGCGAGACGGCGAACTATGGGCCTGGTCCGGCGCGTGGCTGGCCTACGGTGTCGCAGTCATGGCGATCGGCATTCGCGCCAGAGCGAGGCAACTGCGCCTGACCGCACTTGGCATCGTCGCGCTGGCTGGAGCGAAGGTTTTTCTGGTGGACATGTCGGGCCTGGTGGGGCTTTGGCGTGTGCTGTCTTTCCTCGGTCTCGGCCTGGTACTAATCGGTCTCGGTGCGGTCTATCGGCGCCTCGTCGCGCCCTTGCCGCCGCGCCATGCCTGACCCATACGGTCACGGCGAAGGAAACCAATGAATTCAGCCCTCCCGCTCTCCGGCATCCGCGTAGTCGATCTCACCCGCGTGCTGTCCGGTCCGTTCTGCTCCATGCTGCTGGGCGATCTCGGTGCCGACATCATCAAGGTGGAGACGCCGGGCGAGGGCGACACGGTGCGCCAGCAGGGCGCGGGCAGGGACGGTCTGTCGTGGTATTTCGCCAACTACAATCGCAACAAGCGCTCGATCACGCTGAACCTTCGTTCCGACGAAGGCCGCGACATATTGGGGCGGCTGATTGTGAAGGGCGACGTGCTGATCGATAACTACCGCCCGGGCGTGCTTGCCGCGATGGGCTTCACCGACGCGCGCCTGCATGAACTGAACCCGCGACTCGTGCGCGGCAGCATCACCGGGTTCGGCAATAGCGGCCCGTATCGCGACCGGCCGAGCTTCGATTTCATCGCGCAGGCGATGAGCGGCTTCATGAGTGTGAACGGCGCTGCGGATCAGCCGCCGATGCGCTCCGGTCCACCGGTAAGCGATCTGGTTGCCGGCCTGTACGCCGCCCTCGGCATCGTCGCCGGCCTGTTGCGCGAAGGGCGGACGGGGCAGGGCGGTTCAGCCTCGGTCAGCCTGACCGGTGGGCTGATCAGTTTTCTGGGCTTCATGGCGACCGATTACATGGCGACCGGCCGGCTGCCGCAGCGGACTGGCAACGACCATCCGATCGGCTCGCCGTATGGTCTGTTCCGCACTGCTGATGGCGAGATCGCCATCGCGCCCGCCGGTGAGGCGATGTACCAGCGCCTGCTGCGCGCACTCGACGCCGAGAGGCTGCGCGAGCTTCCGGAATTCGCCACGAATGCATTGCGCGCCGAGAACCGCGCGGCGATCAACGCCGAGATCGAGGCTCGTACGATGTGCGAGACCAGCGCGCATTGGATCCGCGTGCTGAACGAGGCCGGTGTGCCGTGCTCGCCGGTGATGCATCTGGACCAGGTATTCGCTGATCCGCAGGCAATCGATCAGCAGGCGGTGGTGACGGTCGAGCATCCCGGGCATGGGCCGGTTTCGATGCTCGGGTCGGCGCTGCACGTCGATGGTGCGCCGCTGCCTGTGCGGCGTCCCGCACCTGAACTCGGCGAGCATACCGCGGAGGTGCTGGCGGAGCTTGGCTTCTCGACCGGAGAAATTGCTCAGTGGCGCGAGCGCGGTGTGGTGTGAGGGGTGGGTGACGGTGCATACACGCCCAACGACCTGGCAGCTCTCACCAGCTTTGCATCGAGGCTGATGAGGTCCGTTGCGCGATCACGGGCAAGCCATAGATAGCTTGCGTCGTAGAAAGTCAGGCTGGTGTCACGTGCGAGTTGCATGGTGTCTGTCAGATCGACAGCCATCACTGCGACTGGCGGCTGGGCGTTCCAAGCCAACCAAGCATCCAGTACTGCGGTGGACTCACCGGGATGGCGTCGCATTTTCGTCCAGCAGATATTGCCGAGCTCGAAGTGAAACATGGCGGGGATGACAAAGGTCAGTCCGGAAGTCATACGATGGACCCATGCACCGTCCGTCTCGCCAAACAGCAAGGCGCCAATCGCGGACGCATCAACGACGGGGATCGTCACGGTCGCGGCGAATGATTCTGGCCAACTCACCGCGAGGTGTCTTCACACCTGAGGACTTGACCAAGGCGTAGATCTCGTCGATCCGCGACGCAGGAACTGGCTGTGTGACCGCCTCAAGAATCGCCATCAGTTCGCCCTGCAAAGAGCGGTGATTGCGTGCGGCACGCTCCTTGAGGCGTTGGGCGAGGTCGTCGGGCACGTTCTTGATCGATAGATTGACGGTCATCAGTGGCCTTCTGGCAGCATTCTGGCGCCAATATGGTTGCGCCGGGCGCCAATGGCAACGGCGACGCGTAAGGGTGTAGGCTGATGTATCGGCCCCCGTCAGGTTGCCGGTGCGTCCGGCAAGTGTTGGAGCCACGCCGCCAGGTCAGCGATTTCCTGGCCGTCCTGCGTCGTCGCCTTGCGCACCCGCCAGCCTTCATGGTCCCAGCCTTCATTGTCGATGACGGAAAACACTTTTCGCCCGCCCCAGCCGCGCCGGTCGGGAGTTTTCGCCCGGCGCGCCACGCCCTCAAATCCGGCGCCGTTGCCATAGACGGTGTCGACGCGCACCCGGAAGTGTTCGCTGAACGTGACCGTTCCGTCGTCGATTTCGATCGGCGCCACCGCGACCTTGCGGGGTGCGGCGGTATTTACCGGCGCATTGTCTGTGTTTGGCTTGACCGGGCGAACGCGGTTCGGCAGCCCGCACAGCCTGGCGATCAATGCCGCGGGACTGCTGTCGAGCTCGCCGGTTTCAGGGTCCGAGGCCTGCGCCATCCTGTCGAAGCGGAACGTTCGTGCCGCGTGCCGCAGGTGGCAGTAGGCGTCGATGTGTTCCAGCGTGACGGACCCGTCCCGGTGCCCGACGCCGCGCACTTCGTGTATTGTCACGCGACGCGCAAGCGGTTCGCCAATGCTGTTCCGATAGATCAGATCGACGTCGATTTTGGCATCGCTGACCAGCACAGGCCCGCGCAGAATAGTTTCCGCGGCAATATCCTGTGCCTGCCCTTTGGGGCTTATGCGGCGTTTCATCGCTCTGGCAACCAGCACAGCGCAAAAGAACACCAAGGCTGCGATCAGCAGCACGTTCATTGTCATTTTCCCTTGATGCGCCGCTCCTGCGTATCATTCCGCCGGCCGCACGTCGCTAAATCCGGAACAGAAAATTCGGCTCATGCATCGAGCCGCTCATCGTCAGGCTTGTTTCGAACAGGCAATCCACCTTCGACGGGAACAACGTCCCGGAGAAGTGCACCGCCTGCCCCTCCTTGAGGGCCGCGGCCACCTTGTAGACCGGCGATCCCGGCGCGATCAGCGTCTTGAACTCGGTCATCGATTCCGACAGCCCGTTGTTGGTCGTTGCGACCGTCGCGTGCGGCGCGATGCGCACCACGAGAACGCCGTGCCCGTCGCCTGTCGAGGACAGCGTCTCGACCGTGCCGACCCAGTCGTGCACCGCGCCCCGGTCCGATATGAACGGCAGCTTCGTGCACAGCGTGCGCCCGCGCTCGGGCCGCATGCCCCCTTGGCCATGTCGTTGGCTGCCTGGTCATAACGCACGGCATAGTCGTCGAGCAGCGTCACGGCCGTTGCCTCGCCTGCCCGGTCGATCGTCTGTGGCCCCGCGCTCCCCGTGCCCATCACCGCGATCGCGGCGCCGACCAGCAGCACTTTTTTCATATGTCACATGTCTGTCTCCTCAGTCAGCCCCAGTGCGCGCGAGGGATGGCGCGGCGCGACGCCGCGCCTCGCGATTTGGAAATCACCGCGAGCGGACGACACCGGCCGTCTTGCTGCGGCTGGACAAATTGGGAACCAACTTGGCGATGGACGATTTCGGGTAGGATATTGCAGAAATTCCATTCGATTGCATTAAGGATGATCGCAGATTTATTGGCCAACTGGGCCAGGGCAGTTCGGGTGGCGTCTGCCTGACGATGGCAACCGAGGCGCGAAAGGGTGTAGCCTTCCGTGAACCGTCCAAGGAGGAACCGCCATGGAATTCGGCTATTTCGCCATGCCGTCCCATCCGCCCGAGCGGGGACTGAAGGCCGGCCACGACTGGGACCTTCAGACTCTGCGCTGGCTGGATGAGCTTGGGTATGCCGAGGCCTGGATTGGCGAGCATTACACGGCGCCGTGGGAGCCGCATCCGTCGCCCGATCTGCTGATCGCGCAGGCGCTGCTGCAGACCAAGCGGCTGCGCATCGGGCCGGGGGGTTTTCTGCTGCCCTACCACCACCCCGCGGAGCTCGCTGCCCGTGTGGCGATGCTGGATCATCTCTCCGAGGGCCGGCTCAACTTCGGTGTCGCCGCATCAGGGTTGCCGACCGACTGGGCGATGTTCGACGTGGATGGCACCAGCGGCGTCAACCGCGAGATGACGCGTGAGGCACTCGACATCATTTTGCGGATGTGGAGCGATGAGCCGCAGTTCACCTACCGGGGCAAGTTCTGGAACGCGGCGAAGCCCGAGACGATGTTCGGCTTCCTCAAGCCGCACATCTATCCGCTGCAGAAACCGCATCCGCCGATCGGGGTAGCGGGCTTCTCGAAGCAGTCCGACACGCTGAAGCTTGCCGGCGAGCGGGGATTTTTGCCGCTGAGCCTGAACCTCAATCCCGCCTATGTGGCGAGTCATTGGGAAGCGGTGGAGATCGGTGCGGCCCGCACCGGTCGGACGCCTCACCGCGCCGACTGGCGGCTGGTGCGCGAAGTGTTCGTTGCGGAGACTGACGAGGAGGCATGGCGTCTGTCGGTGGGCGGCATGATGGGGCGGATGATGCGCGAGTATTTCCTGCAGTTGCTGGGGAATTTCGGCTTCCTGGAATACCTCAAGCACGATCCGAGCGTGGCGGATTCGGATGTGACGCCGGAGTATTGCGCGAAGCATAATTGGCTGGTCGGCTCGCCAAAGACGGTCGCTGAGAAGCTGGAGCGCATCTACCACGAGGCAGGTGGCTTCGGCGGGCTGCTGGTGTTCGGTTTCGACTATGCCGACAATCCGCAGGCTTGGCACAACTCGCTGCGGCTGCTTGTGGAAGAGGTGGGACCGCGTGTGGCGCATCTGACGCCGGGCCGGCAGGCAGCAGCACAGTAACGCTGGTCAATCTGTGGCGCCTGCGTTGCGCCGGGCCTGTACATCCGGCAGAGGATAGCGCTTTACCTTGATCGTCCCGGCGCGCCGTTTTGCTTGCGAGAGATCGTGCCTGACCTGCAAGCGCAGCCAGGTCTCGGCAGTGCTCCAGCCCGCCTTTTCCAGACGGATCGCCATCTCCGCTGATACCCCGTTGCGCCCGTTTAACAACTCGGACAGCGACTGACGTGACACCCCGAGCCAAGTTGCAGCCGCCGTGACGGAAAGCCCGAATGGTTTCAGGCAATCTTCCCGAATAATCTCGCCAGGATGTGGTGGCGTGAGCAGCTTCATTCAGTCTCCCTCGCTAGTAATAGTCCGCCAAGTCGACATTGGTGGCATCGGTCCCGACGAAGTCGAACACCCAGCCGCCAGTTACCCGACACAGTGGGACCATTGACCGGCTCGATCGCCCTTGAGTTGATGCAATCGATACCCGGGCAGATTCAGTGCCGTAGGTCTGAGGCCTCATCAAGCACGGCTAGCATGCGGCGTAGTTTCGGTGCCAGTTGCTAGGCCCTTGGGACGAAACCCACGAAGCATCGGTGTGTGTAAGGCGTCAGGCGACGGTTGTCAATCTCCGCCACGTGACAATCGCTGCCGCCGGTGGCAATGAGGCAACCGGCCTGGGCAGCGTCAGGGAGCAAGACCAGCCGTTCAGGCGACACGCCGCGGTTAGGCGTATGATGGAAGGAACCTGAAATGCCCGATCATGATCTCGCGCCGCTCTGGGAAGCGCATTGCCGACGCGACGCTGCGCGGCGCCTGGCAGAACAGCGAAGTGAGGCCGGTGTAAGATCATGACCAGCCGTGTCCTGCATCGTTCCGGCGCCATACCGCCGACCGCAGTCGGGGGCGAAGGCATCTACCTGCATCTGGCCGACGGCACGAAGATCATCGACGGCTCCGGTGGGGCCGCGGTGGCATGCCTCGGCCACGGCAACCACCGCATCGCGTCCGCGATCGGACGACAGGCCGCGAGCATGGCGTATGCTCATACCGGAACGTTCAGCAGCCAGCCTGCCGAGGAGCTGGCGCACATCGTGCTGGATGGCGAACCTGGTGGCCTGACGCACGCTTACTTCTGTTCCTCCGGCTCGGAGGGCACCGAGGCCGCGCTGAAACTAGCGCGGCAGTATTTTGTCGAGATCGGCCAGCCCCAACGCACGCATTTTATCGCGCGCCGCCAGGGCTACCACGGCAATACGCTGGGCGCGCTCGGCGCCGGCGGCAACATGATGCGGCGCGCGCTGTACGAACCGATCCTCGCGCCGGCGTTCAGCCTGGTGTCACCGTGCTTCGCCTATCGCTTCAAACGCGACGATGAAAGCGATCAGCAATACGTCGATCGCCTGGGGGACGAACTGGAGGCGGAATTCCAGCGGCTGATTCCTGAGACGGTCATCGCATTCATCGCCGAGCCCGTGGTCGGCGCGACCACCGGATGCGTTGCAGCGCTTCCCGGCTACTTCAGGCGCGTGCGCGAGATCTGCGACCGGCACGGTGCGTTGCTGATCCTCGATGAGGTGATGTGCGGCATGGGGCGCACCGGCACGATGCACGCCTGGGAACAGGAGGGTATCTCGCCTGACCTTCAGGTGGTGGCGAAGGGTCTTGGTGGCGGCTACCAACCGATCGGTGGCGTGCTGATTGGCGGCAGGATCGTTGCTGCGATCAACGCCGGCTCCGGTGGCTTCATGCACGGCCACACCTACCAGGCCCATCCTGTCGCCTGTGCTGCGGCGCTGGAGGTGCAGCGTATCATCCGCGAGGACAACCTGTTGGAGAATGTCCGCACTCAGGGTGCGCGGCTCGAGACCGCGCTGATTGAGCGGTTCGGCAATCACCGCCATGTCGGCGACGTCCGTGGTCGCGGGCTGTTCTGGGCCCTGGAGTTCGTGACCGACCGCGCGACCAGGCAAGTGTTCGATCCGAAGCTGAAGATCAACGAACGGGTCAAGCAGGAGGCGCTGGCGCGTGGTCTGGCGATCTATCCGATGGGCGGCACGATCGACGGCACGCGCGGTGACCATGTCATCGTGGCGCCGCCCTACATTGCGACGGCTGCCGACATCGACACGATCGTTGATCGGCTGGGTGCGGCGGTGGACGCGGCGATCGTGGGCTAGAACTGCTGTTGCGAGGCATTCGCATCGTTTCGTCGGTCACTTGACTGCGGACGGCCGCCAGCCAAATTGCGGCCATGCGCAATTTTTCTGATCTCACTGAACGAGAGGTCCTCGCGTTGGCGATTGCCAATGAGGAGGAGGACAGCCGTATCTATACCGACATCGCCGAAGGACTCCGCCAGGACTATCCGGCGAGCGCCAACGTGTTCACGGAGATGGCGGGCGAGGAGAGCGAGCATCGCCGGCGGCTGATCGAACTGTACCAGGGAAAATTCGGCGAGCACATCCCGCTGATCCGTCGCCACGACGTACGCGGGTTCATCCAGCACAAGCCGATTTGGCAGATCCAGCCGCTCAGTCTTGATCAGGTGCGCGACATCGCCGAGACCATGGAGACCGAGACCAAGCGCTTCTATCGGCGCGCCGCAGCACGGACAACCGACGCGTCGATTCGCAAGCTGCTCGGCGACCTGGCCGAGGCCGAGGCGGTGCACGAGCAACGCGCCGACGAGATCGTGGAGGAGAACCTGCCAGCCAACGTGCGGGCGGGCGAGGATGCGAATGAACGGCGGATTTTCGTGCTGCGGGTGATCCAGCCAGGGCTCGCCGGATTGATGGATGGTTCGGTCTCCACGCTGGCGCCGGTGTTCGCCGCCGCCTTTGCCACAGGCCAGTCGTGGAATGCATTTCTGGTTGGCATCGCCGCGTCGATCGGCGCCGGCATTTCCATGGCGTTCGCCGAGGCGCTGTCGGACAATGGCAGCCTGACCGGCCGTGGCGCGCCGGTGATCCGCGGCGCGATCACCGGGCTGATGACCACTCTGGGTGGCATCGGTCACACGCTGCCTTATCTCATACCAGATTTCTGGACCGCAACGTGGGTGGCAATCTGCGTCGTTGCAGTGGAGTTGGCCGTTATCAGTTGGGTGCGTTGGAAGTACATGGACACGCCGCCGGTTTCCGCCGCGTTCCAGGTGGCATTTGGCGGCGCTCTGGTGTTTGCCACGGGCATTTTGATCGGCAACAGCTAGGGATTTGATGCGCCATACGATCGTAATGCAACCAGCTGAAACGCAGGGACTACGACATGACCCCACGACGATCGCGTTCCACTGGATCAGTGCCGCCCTGGTCGCCGTGCTCTGGACGATCGGGCAGACTGTGGACTTCGTTCCGAGCGGGCCGCTGCGTATCGACTATCGTTCGGTGCATATCGTACTCGGCGTGGCGCTTGGCGCCATCTTGCTCGCCCGGCTTGGCTGGCGGCTGACACGTCGCGAAACACTGCCGCCGATCGATCGCGGGTTCCTGCTGGTGATCGCCCGGATCACCCATTGGCTGCTCTATGCTCTGCTGATCGTCGCGGTGGGCCTTGGCCTCGCCAATGTGTGGGTGCGCGGCGAAGTGATCTTCAACCTGTTTCAGGTGCCGGCCTACGATCCGGGGAACCGCGCGCTGGTGCGTCTGATCGGTGGCTGGCACGCGCTCGCCGCCAATACGGTGGTGATCATCGCCGGCGTGCATGCCGCGGCCGCGCTGTTCCACCACTACATCCTGCGAGACGCGACACTGCGCCGGATGCTGCCGTGGGGCTTGCGTTGAGGCTATCACCGCCCACCAGCGTCGAACTTCGTGCAGTCGCTATGCGGCCAGCCGCGCCTCGGTGCGCCGGGCAGTTCGAGGAGCCGCCAGAACGCAAACGCCAGCGGCCAGCATGAATATGCTGGCGATCATCATCGGCACCTCGTAGCTACCAGTGTAATCACGCACGAGCCCCACCATCTGCGGCGCGGCATAGCCCGAGATGTTCCCGACCGAGTTGATGATCGCTATGCCACCCGCCGCCGCGGCGGAACCCAGAAAGGCAGTCGGCAGGTTCCAGAAGGTGGGTAGCGAAGCCGAGATGCCAAATCCCGCCACGCAATAAGCGACCAGCGCAACGATCGGGTATTGCCGCAACGTGAACCCCACCACCATCAGCCCGAAGCTGGCTATCAGACAGGGTGCGGCCACGTGCCAGATGCGTTCCCCAGTCCGATCCGAGCTTCGCGACAGCAGGATCATGCCGATGCATCCGGCGGCGTTAGGCAACGCCGATAGATAGCCCACGGTCTGGTCCGTGAAGCCCATGCCCTTGATCATCAGCGGAAGGAAGAAGTTCTTGGAGTAAACGCCAAAGCCGATGAACAGATAGCCCAGGATCAGCATCACGAGCATCGGCGTCACCAGGGCCTGCAACAACCTGAGCGTCTGAGTCGCGGTCTGTCGATTTTCCTGCTCCAGCCGCTGCTCGAGCCAGGATCGCTCCTCCAGGGTCAGGAAGTGCGCATCGCTCACACGGTCGCGCAACACAAACGGGCAGGCGATGGCCAGCATCATGGCGGGAACGCCCTCGATCAGAAAAATCCACTGCCAGCCCGCGAGACCATGCCAGCCATTCAGCAACAGCAGGTTGCCGGACAACGGACCACCCAGCACTCCGGCAGCGGCGCCACAGGCGTAGAAGATGCCCATGGCTCGTCCGCGATGTCGCGCGGGAAACCAGCGGGTCATGAACCATGCGACACCCGGAAAGTAACCCGCCTCGGCAACGCCCAGCAAGAACCGGATCGCAACAAAGGTGGTGGCGTCGGTCACGAAGGCGGTGCCCGCTGAGCACAGGCCCCACATCACCATGATGATCGTCATCCACCGTCTCGCGCCCAGCCGGGTCAGGATCGCGTTCGCCGGAAGCTGGAACAGAACGTAGCTCCAGAAGAACGCGCCGGCGCCGAGACCATAGGTGGTCGCCGACAGTCCGATCGCCTTGTTCATGGTCAGCGCGGCAATCGAGATGTTGAAACGGTCCAGCGCGTTGATGAAGTAGGCGAGACCAAGGAATGGCACGAGCCGCCACGCGACCTTGCGCATGATGGCGTGCTCACGATCCGTTACGCTCATGACTTTCCCCCGCCGTGCCCAAATGGGCCGATGTTTGGCCGGAGAGTAGCGCTGATTTCAGCGGCAGACCATCAGCCAGGCAGTGCCTTCAGTCCAGCGTCTCGCGGTACATGCTGACCGCGATCGCGCCCACCACCACCGCGAACAACATCATCGGCCACAGGTCCGGCCAGATCTGCGACAACCCGTTGCCCTTCAGCAGCACCCCGCGACAGATCCTCAACGTATGAGTCAACGGCACCGCCTCGCCGATAGTGCGCGCCCAGGTCGGCATGCCCTGGAACGGAAACATGAAGCCCGACAGCATGATCGACGGCAGCAGCCCGAACTGCGCCAGTTGCTGCGCCTGCATCTGGGTTCGCGCCATGGTGGAGAAGGTGAATCCCATCGCGAGGTTGCAGGCGATGAACACACCGAGCGCGAACAGCAGCAGGGGAATTGATCCGCGCACGGGCACGTGGAACACCAGAACCGACACCGTCAGGATCAGCGCGGTCTGCACATACGCCAGACCCACATAGGGGATGATCTTTCCCAGCATGACCTCGATCGGGCGCACCGGCATCGCCAGCAGATTCTCCATTGTGCCGGACTCACGCTCGCGCGTGATGGCCAGTGACGTCATGACAAGCGTCGATACGGTCAGGATCAGCCCGATCAGCCCGGGCACGATGTTGAGCGCGGTGATCTGCTCGGGGTTGTAGCGGGCGTGTAGCACGATCTGGAACGGCGGCTGCGACGGCTGCACACGCATCGCCACCGGCAGATCGCGGTTCAGCACCGTGGCGTTCAGCGCCACCACCGCGGCGGTGGCGTTGGCAATCGCCGTCGGATCGGTCGCGTCGGCATCCATCAGCACCTGCGGCTGCTCGCCACGATCGATGCGGCGCGAAAAGTCGGGCGGAATGTTCAGCACGAACAGCACGTCGCCGCGCGCCAGCGCCTGTTCGGCCGCCTCTTCGGTGGCGAATGGATGGATGTCGAAATACTCGGTGTTCTGTAGGGCGGCCACCAGGGTTCGCTCGTAGGTGGAGTGTTCGGCGGTGATCAGGCCGGTCGGCAGATGACGCGGATTGGCATTGATCGCGTATCCGAAAAGGAAGAGCTGAATCAGCGGCAGCGCCACCGTTAGCCCCACCGTGGCGCGATCGCGCCGCATCTGGATCCACTCCTTGCGGAGCATCGCCACAAGACGCACGAACGAGAAGCCGTTCATCCTTCGGTGTCCCGCAGCATGTGAATGAACACATCGTCGAGACGCGGCTCGACCTCCTGCCAATGCAGCGTGGTGCCATCAAGGCTGTCGATCGCGGCGCGCAGTGCGGCCCGATCCATGCCGGCGATACGCATTGCGCGGCCGAACACCGCCGCGGTCTCGACGCCCGGCAGATGCCGGAGGCGCCGTACCGCCTGTTCGATGCCGTCGCCGGTCGCCTCGAACGTCACCAGTTTGGCGGCGTGCACGACCTCGTCGGCGGTGCCCTGCACGACCAGGCGTCCACCGGCGAGATACACCACGCGCTGGCAGCGCTCGGCCTCATCCATGTAGTGGGTGGACACCAGCACGGTCATACCGTCTGCCGCCATCTCATGGATCATGTCCCAGAACTCGCGCCGTGCCTTGGCGTCCACGCCGGCGGTCGGTTCGTCGAGCAGCAGCAGACGCGGACGGTGCAGCACGCACGCAGCGAGTGCCATACGCTGCTTCCAGCCGCCGGACAGCTCCTGAGCCAACTGGTTGGCGCGATCGGCGAGGCCGATACGCTCGAGCACCTCGGTGATGGCACGATGGTAATCGCGAAGCTGATAGAGCCGTGCGACGAATTCGAGGTTCTCGGTCACGGTCAGGTCGCCGTAGAAGCTGAATCGCTGCGTCATGTAGCCGACCTGCAGCCGAATGCGCGGGGCATCGCGCAGCAGATCCATACTGAGGCACGTGCCGCTGCCGCGATCTGGTCGCAGCAGGCCGCAAAGCATCCGGATCGTGGTGGTCTTTCCGCTGCCGTTGCCGCCGAGGAAGCCGCAGATTTCGCCCTCGGGCACCTGGAGGGTCAGGCCGTCGATTACGAGCCTCGGGCCGAAGCTCTTGCTCAGGTCGTGCACGTCGATGGCGAGCCTGGTCATCGCCGTACATCGACCGGCTGGCCCGGCTTCAGGTGTGTTGCCTGATCAGGCGGCGGATGTGCCTCGATCAGATAAACCAGCTTCTCGCGGTTGGTTTCGCTGTAGATCACGGGCGGCGTGTATTCCGGCTGCGGCGCGATGAACGTGACACTGGCGGTCAGGTCGGGCGCGCACGCGTCGCAGCCGATCTTCAGCCGGTCGCCGGTATGCAGGGTGGCGAGCTCCGTCTCGGGGACGAAGAAGCGCACCAGGATATTCTGCGGCGGCAGCAGTTCGACCACCGGATTACCCGCGTTGATTGTCTCGCCGGGGCGCGCATAGGTATCGGATACCAGGGCGGCGACGGGAGCGCTGACATGGCGCTGGGCCACCTGCCACTCCGCCTGCGCCAGCCCAGCCTTTGCCTGCTCCACCATGGCGTGCTGCGCGGCGATTTCGTATTCACGCCCGGTCGGCGATTCCATCTGTGCGAGCTTTGCATTGGCCGCCTCGGAGCGCGCGACGGCGGACGAGAGGTCGGCGTGCTGCTGGTCCACCGTCTGGTGGCTGGCGGCGCCGGTGCGCAGCAACTCCTCATTGCGCGCGAGATCCTTGGCGATGCGATCCCTCGTCGCGATCAGGTCAGCCAGATCAGCCCGCGCCTGCGCGATCTCAGTGTCGCGGCTGCGGGTCTCCAGGTTGGTGAGCCTTGCCTGCGCCTCCGCCAGCTTGCCTGCCGCCGCATCGCGCGCGCCAACATCGTCGATGTCGTCCTGGGTGAACAGCGGCGTGCCGGCGGCCACCTGGTCGCCACGCGCGACAGCAAGGCTGGTGATCCGGCCGGTCAGGGTGGGGGACACGCGAACGTATTCGGCGTCGACATAGCCCTGCCATGTGTCAGCGCTCGGCGCGCGGTGCAGCCACCACCAGCCGGCCCCGCCCGCTGCGAGGGCTACCAGTGCTACTGCTGCGAATGTGCGCTTCACGGGGGCGCCTCCGCGGCGAGGCCGCGCAGCAGCACGTCGAGATGTGCCTCTGCGACCGCACGGGGATCGAAGGTGAGGTCGGTGTGTCGGCCTAGCGAGTGCTTCCACAGCGCCAGCAGCAGGAACGGCGCAGCGAACAGCGGCAGGGTGGCGTGGACGTCCATTTGGCGGAACTCGCCGCGTTCCATGCCCTGGGACAGGATGCCCTCGATCAGGGCGAAGGCCCGGCGCAGCACGGTGTCGGCGTAGAACTGCGCGATCGCGGGGAAGTTGCCGCATTCGGCGACCACGAGCTTGGGCACGGCGGTCAGGTCGCTGTCGAGCAGTTGCAGGAACCGCTGCGCGAGCAGCCGGAGCAGGTCGGCGCACGAGCCCGTGTGCGCGGCGAACTGCCCCTCGGCCACCTCGAGATTGGGCAATACCGCCTGACGGACGACGGCGCGGAACAGGTCCTCCTTGGTGGGGAAGTAGAGGTAGATCGTGCCCTTGCTGATCCCAGCGGCGGCTGCGACGTCCTCCAGCTTGGTCGCGGCATAGCCGCGTTCAGCGAACGAGGCGAGGGCGGCAGCGATGATCTCGCCGGGCCGCGCGTCCTTTCGGCGGGATCGGGTTGCCATCGCGATTACTTACTGACCGTTCAGTCAGTATTCAAGGCCAATCGCTTCGGTCGACGCCGAACCGTAATCGATTGTGAACCAACAAGGGACCGTGCAGCCTGCGCGCATGCAACACGCCGGACTGCTTGCCGCCGCGGGCCTACTGGCAGGTGCTATGAATGCGATCGCAGGCGGTGGTTCGTTCGTCAGTTTCCCGGCGATGATCGCAGCCGGGCTGCCGCCGGTGATCGCCAACGCCTCGTCAACGGTGGCGCTGTTTCCGGGGAGCATCGCCAGCACCTTCGCCTATCGGCGTGATTTCGGTCAGATCACCGGTCTCAGGCTCGGCGTGATGGTTCCGATCACCCTGGCGGGAGGGGCGCTCGGGGCGGCGCTGCTGCTCGCGACACCGGCGCGTGTGTTCGACGCGGTGATCCCATTCCTGCTGCTGCTTGCGACGCTCACCTTCGCATTCGGTGCCCGAGCGGGGCTCGCATTGCGGCGCGCGGTGCGGATTGGTCCACGTGCTTTGCCTGTCCCGCAGTTCGTCGTCTCGATTTACGGCGGGTACTTCGGCGGTGCCGTCGGGTTGATGATGATGGCATCGTGGAGTCTGCTGACCGCGAACGCCGACCTGAAGGGAATGGCGCCGGCGCGCGTTCTGTTGGTCAGCGTGGCGAATGGCGCTGCCGTGCTGTGGTTCATCGTTGCTGGCGCGGTGCGTTGGCCGGATGCGCTGGCGATGCTCTTTGCCAGCGTAATCGGCGGCTATCTCGGCGCGCGGATTGGGCGATGGCTGCCGGCGCGGGTCATCCGAGGATTTGTCGTGGCATTGACTGCGATGGTGACGGTGGGGTTCTTCATGCGCGCGATGTGACGGTCACCGCGCGACGCTTCGCCGCCGCTCTTCGATATTCGGCAGGAACGCGGTGAGCAGCCCGATCAGCGGCAGGAACGAGCAGAGCCGGTAGACCGTTTCGATGCTGGTCCAGTCGGCGATCTGGCCGAGTGCGGCCGCGCCCAATCCGCCAAGGCCGAACGAGAAGCCGAAGAACATGCCGGCGACCGTGCCGACGCGCCCCGGCAACAAATCCTGCGCGTAGACCAGGATCGCCGAGAAGGCGGAGGCCAGGATCAGACCGATCGCCACGGTCAGGACGCCGGTCCAGAACAGGTTTGCATAGGGCAGCATCAACGCGAACGGGAAGGCGCCGAGGATCGAGAACCAGATCACCGGCTTGCGTCCGAAGCGGTCGCCGATCGGCCCTCCGGCGAAGGTGCCGGCCGCCACCGCGGCCAGAAACACGAACAGATGGATCTGCGCGTTCTGAACCGAGAGGCCGAACTTATGGATCAGGTAGAACGTGTAGTACGAGCTGAGCGACGACGTGTAGACATTCTTCGAGAACAGCAGCGCGACCAGGACGGCAATCGCGAACAGCACCCGCCGGCGTGACAGCGCGGCGTAGGCGGCCCCGCGCGCGCTGCCGGCCCCCGCGCCTCGCAACGACAGGTGGCGGCTGTACCAAAGGCTGACGTTGGTCAGCAGGACGATCGCCAGCAGCGCGGCGGCTGAGAACCAGGCGACGCTGCCCTGGCCGCGCGGCACTACGATGAAGGCCGCGAGCAGCGGACCGATCGCCGATCCGGTGCTGCCGCCGACCTGGAACAGCGACTGGGCGAAGCCGTGACGACCACCAGAGGCCATGCGCGCTACGCGGGATGACTCGGGATGGAACACCGAGGAACCGACGCCGACCAGCGCCGCCGCCGCGAGGATTGTCGGATAATTGCTGGCGACCGCCAGCAGCAGCAGTCCGATCAGGCTGCAACTCATGGCAATCGGCAACGAGTAAGGCTGCGGGCGACGATCGGTCACCATGCCAACCACCGGTTGCAGCATCGAGGCGGTGAGCTGTGAGGCGAGTGCAATCAACCCGACCTGACCGAAATCGAGCCGGTAGGTTTGCTTGAGGATCGGGTAGAGCGCCGGAACCAGTGATTGGTTCATGTCGTTCAGCAGATGGCAGACCGAGAGCGACACCAGGATCGCGAATGTTGTGGTTTCGCTGCCCGCTTCCGTGGCGGTGTATCGCGCGGCGAGGGTGTTCTGGCTCAAGATCGGTCCGCTTGCAGGAGGTGCAAAACCATTATGCGGGCGTTGCGGCCCTCGACCTATGCGTCAGGCTCAATTCTGATCCGCGCGGGCAGAAATCGGCCGCAATCGCTGTATTAACTGTGGATGCTTAGAGGTTCCGGTGCGCCGGGAGAATAGCTATGGCCAGACAGCACATGACCGATACTGATCGCCCGCGCCGTTCGGGCAGGAACCACGCGCAGTTCGCTCCCGTGGTCTGGATACTGGTCCTGCTGGCGTCCTGGCTGGTGATAGTCGAGTGGCAGACACTGCCCGATTGGGCCAACGCCGCCCTCGCAGCGCTGCCCTGATCAGCCTGGGGGCAGATCTACAGCGCCGACTACCTGAAGGCTCGCGGACCGCACCAGAATCACCTGTCCTTGCCCTGGGCCAGGCAACTTGGCGGCGAGTTGGCGGGCGGTGCCGTCCCATTCGGCCAGCATCTCCGCTTCCCGCACAACGTGGTACTCGCGTAGTCGCTGGCCATCGTTCTCGCCGGCGCCGATATCCGTCCTCTGCTGCGGGTCGTAGACGATGCGCTCGGCTCGAAGCGGGCCAGTGGTGGCCGCAATCTCCACGGTGATGCCGCCTTCCCGGCGGCTTAGTGTGATACCAACAGGCAACCCACCCGCAGAACCGATCGCTGCCTCGATCGCGGCGCGGTCCGATCCCACGACAATGGTCTGGCCGTCCACCACGAGCGCCGGCGTGAACACGTCACTGCCCAGTTGACGCGCGTAGGTCCGCTGGCGGTCGGTGGCCGTTGGGCTGGCGAAGCGGTCGCGCCAGCCCAGATGGTCCCAGTAGTCGACGTGCCATGCCAGCGCGATCACGTCGGAGCGGCGCGCAAGTTGCCCGAGCAGCGCGTCGGCTGGCGGACACGAGGAACAGCCCTGCGACGTGAAGAGTTCGAGGACCACGGACTTCGGTGCGGCGCGCGCGGCGGGAGCGATACTGCTGGCGAGCGCCGCGGCAATCAAATCTCGTCGTCGCACAATCCGCCTCCGTTGTCGGTCCCCAATCGGACTCGGAGCGAGCGCAGAAGTTACAGGCTGCCGCCGCGGCGTCCGGCTATTGCCCCCAGACGCAGGCGCAGCGCGTTCAGCTTGATGAAGCCCTGCGCGTCGAATTGGTCGTAGGCGCCCTGGTCTTCCTCGAAGGTGACGACTTTCTGTGAATAGAGGCTATTGGGTGATTCACGGCCTATCACCGACACGTTGCCCTTGTAGAGCTTCAGCCGCACGCGGCCGGATACGCTCTTCTGGCTCTCGTCGATCAGCGCTTGCAGCATCCGCCGCTCCGGGCTGAACCAGAAGCCGTTGTAGATCAACTCAGCGTAGCGCGGCATCAGGCTGTCCTTGAGGTGCGCAGCCTCGCGGTCCAGCGTGATGCTTTCGATGCCGCGATGCGCGGCAAACAGGATGGTGCCGCCGGGCGTCTCATACACGCCGCGATTTTTCATGCCGACGAAGCGGTTTTCCACCATGTCCAGCCGGCCGATGCCGTTGTCGCGCCCGAGTTCATTGAGCTGAGTCAGCAGCGTCGCGGGGGACAGCCGGGCGCCGTCCATGCCGACGGCATCTCCGCGTTCAAAGTCTATGGCGATCACCGTCGCCTTGTCGGGGGCGTCCTCGGGGCGAATGGTGCGCTGGTAGACGATCTCGTCGGCCTCGACCGCGGGGTCTTCGAGGATCTTTCCCTCGGTCGACGAGTGCAGCAGGTTGGCATCGACGCTGAACGGCGCCTCGCCGCGCTTGTCCCTGGCGATCGGAATCTGGTTCTGCTCGGCGAACTCGAGCAGCCTGGTGCGGCTGGTGAGCTCCCATTCGCGCCATGGCGCGATGACCTTGATATCGGGCTTCAGCGAGTAATACGACAGTTCGAAGCGCACCTGATCGTTGCCCTTGCCGGTCGCGCCATGCGCCACCGCATCGGCGCCGACCTGCTCGGCGATCTCGATCTGGCGCTGCGCGATCAGCGGGCGCGCGATCGAGGTGCCGAGTAGATACTGGCCTTCATACAGCGCGTTGGCGCGAAACATCGGAAAGACGAAGTCTCGTACGAAGGTCTCGCGCAGATCGTCGATGAAGATTTCCTTCACGCCCAGCATCTCGGCCTTCTGCCGTGCCGGACCGAGTTCCTCGCCCTGGCCTAGATCGGCAGTGAAGGTGACCACCTCGCATCGGTAGGTGACCTGCAGCCAGCGCAGGATCACGCTGGTATCGAGGCCGCCGGAATACGCCAGCACGACCTTCTTCACATCCTTCACGCGCATGGATCAGCAGTCTCCAAGGAGGGGCTATCGACGGTCGGAGTAGCCCTGGAAAACATAATTGCGCAAGGCTGCCTGGCCAGCGCATGCTTGATTCGTCGACGCATCGGGGGTGAGAGCATGCGGTTGGCGGTGGCACTCCTGGTCATTTTGCCATGGCTTTCCGGAGCGGCGTCCCGGGCGGCAGAGCCACAGTGGTCGGTGCTCGATGTCGCGGCAGTGCCATACCTGACAACGCAAGGACGCAGCAGCTACCAGGATTTTCTGCTGATGGACGTGCCGCGCGCTTTTGCGATCGCCTCGCACGGTCAGTATGGCTGGTACGGCGGGGGCCACTCGATCGAGGACGTGCGAGCCAGGGCACTGAAGTCGTGTGCCGACAAGGGCGGCGCGGATTGCGCGATCTATGCCGAGGACCTGCAAGTCGTGTGGCAGGGGCGGCCACCCCAGCAGCTTCCCGCCGTGCCGGGGCCACTGATTGGAACGCGCGACTATGCCCTTGCGCCGGATGCGCGCTTCTTTTGGTGGGGCCCGCAGACAGCGCGCGGTGTGGTGGTCTGGGGGCACGGCAAGGGCAATGGCTATGACGGGCGCGGTCAGCAACCGCCTGACTGGGTGCGCGCCTTCAACAACGGCGGCTTCGATATCATTCGCTTCGAGCGCGAGCCTTTTGCTGACACCGCTGACGCTGCGGCGGCGTGGCTGCACAGCGGGCTGACTGCACTACGCGCGCGGGGCTGGCGCATGGTGGTGGTCGCTGGCCAGTCGCGAGGTGCCTGGAACAGCTTGCAGGTGCTCGACACGCCCGGACTGGCGGATGCGGTGATTGCGATTTCGCCCGCCAGCTTCAGCAATCAGGGAACGCAGGAGGCCGATCTGTTCCGCATCCTGCACGGCATTCGCGCCTCCACCGCACGGGTCGCTGTCGCCCAGTTCAAGGGCGACATCTATGTGCGCGGTATGCCGGACCGGATCGACATGCTGCGCACGCAATTGCCGCCGCGGGTCGCCGCCGCGCTGGTGATCGACCAGCCGGAGGGCATCACCGGGCATGGCGGCGGAAATTCGGCTGACTTCGCGCGCCGGTTCGGCCGTTGTCTGCTGCGGTTTGTCACGGCACCCGTGGCGCCGAACGATTGCGGTACGGCCCCGGCGTCCTGATCAGGCGGCCGGGCGGTCTCGGCGGTCTTCGGTCCGCAACTGACCGCACGCCGCAAGAATGTCACGCCCGCGCGGCGAGCGGACCGGCGAGGCAAAGCCTGCGTCCATGACAATCCGCGCGAAGCGGTCGATCGCGCTGTTGCTGCTGGTCTCAAATGGGCTGCCGGGCCAGGGATTGAACGGAATCAGGTTCACCTTCGCCGGGATGCCGGCGATCAGCCGCACCAGTTCGTGCGCATCTGCCTGGCTGTCGTTGACGCCCTTCAGCATGACGTATTCGAACGTGATGCGCCGCGCGTTCGACGCCCCCGGATAACGTCGGCAGGCGGCGATCAGCTCGGCGATCGGATATTTGCGATTGAGCGGCACCAGTTCATCGCGCAGCCCATCGCGCACCGCATGCAGCGAAACCGCGAGGTTCACGCCGAGTTCGGCACCGGCACGATCCATCATCGGTACCACGCCGGAGGTGGACAGCGTGATGCGGCGGCGCGACAGCGCGATACCCTCGTTGTCCATCGCGATCGTCATCGCCTTCGCGACATTGGCGTAGTTGTACAGCGGCTCGCCCATGCCCATCAGCACGATGGTGGACAGCAGGCGTGGCGCTTCGCCGGTTGGCGACGGCCACTCGGCATAGGCATCGCGCGCCCCCATGAACTGGCCGACGATCTCCGCCGCTCCGAGGTTGCGCGTCAGGCGCTGCGTGCCGGTGTGGCAGAAGCGGCAGGACAGCGTACATCCCACCTGCGAGGAGATGCACACTGCGCCGCGGTCCTCGGCGAGGTCCGGGATATAGACTGTCTCGGCCTCCTGCCCATCGCGGAAGCGAAACAGGAACTTCCGTGTTGCGTCCTCGCTGTTCTGCACCATGACCGCCTCGGGCCGGCCGATGACGAAGCGCTCGGCAAGCCTCTGCTGCAACGGCCGGGCAATAGAGGACATCCGGGAAAAATCGGTGACGCCCTGGTGGTAGATCCAATGCCAGAGCTGCTTGGCGCGGAAAGGTGCTTCGCCGATCGCCGCCACCTCGGCCGCGAGCTCGCCACGCGACAGGCCGACGAGGTCACGCCGCCCGTCAGCGAGCTGCACCGGCGGCGGATCGAACAGTGCCGACTTGGCGAGGATGCGGTCGCGCTCGGCCTCGGTCAGGTTGAGGGCTGGGTCGCTCATCAGCGTGCCGGACATGCCTTGTTGATCGCCGCGTAAGCTGCGCCAAAGCCGCGCAGGCTGAATGTGTCCACAATCGTCTGGCCCTCGCGCGGACCTGGTGAACGCGACAGTGCCTGCCCAGCCTTCAGGAATGCGGCGACCGCTGCCTTGCCGTCGCGCGCGAAGGCGCTGCTCTGCGCGGTGTAGAAGTCGAGGCCTGTGGTATCGACCTGCACGGTCACCGCGGCGTCCTTGCGATAGGGAAAGCCCGCCGAGATCGCCACGGTGTCGCGACCGCCCGGGCGCTCTGTGACAGTCAGCACAACCTCGTTGCGACCGGGCAGCGCCGGCACGGAGTTCTTGGCGCGGACGAACGCATAGCAGACGGTCTGGCCGGACTCCTGGTGCGTCGCGGCGATCCAGTCATCGAACTTGCCGAGCTCCTTGGGGCCTGGCGCGGCCTTCTCGGCGGCCGGGCGCTTCGGCTGTGCCTGTGCGACGAGTGGGATGGCGAGCACGAGGCTGAGCACGGTGACAATTCGGCGCATGCGGCAAGAGATACGGCGTGGGGTATGGTGCGACAAGCGGCGATGGGTCAGGAACCGGGCTTGCGCTCTGCCCATTCGGGAATGTTGCGACGAAAGCGCGGTGCGCCGTGGCCAGCGGGAACCGGATGGGCGGCGGTCTTACCCTCGCTGCCGACAGGACGCTCGGCGAAGCGACCGTGCTGGAGCAGGCGGTCGTACAGCACCAGCGCTCCAACAACCGCCAGATTGAGCGCGAATCGGGTGGGAATCTTCACGACGTGTCGGCAGCGCTGCAGCATCGCGGGCGACAGGCCGGACCGCTCGGGTCCCAGCAGGTAGGCGGCGTTCACCGGATGGCGGAACGACGGAAGGTCCGTGGCATCGTCCAGCAGCTCCACTCCCACCAGTACGCAATGCTGCGGCAGGCGAAGCGTCTCGACGTCCGAAAAGCGCCAGAGCGGCACATGCTGCGGTGTCGCGGCGGTGTCGGCGAGTCGGCCGGCGCGCGCATCGAAGCCGGCACCGACGATGAAGCAGAACGCAGCGTCGAAGGCGTGCGCGGTGCGCAAGAGGGCGCCGACATTGGCCGATTTCGAGACGCCCTCGACGCCGATGCCGAAATAGCCGCGTGATCTGGCTTCAGCCATTGCGGCGGTCTATGCCGGGAGCATGACAGACGCAACTGACGCGAGGCTGGCGGCGCAGTACGAGGCTTTCCCGTATCCGCGGCGCGATCCGCGCGACGAGGCCAAGCGGCTGATCGTGGGCAGCCCGGGGCATCTTCGCGAGATCGACCACTGGGTTTTTGGCGCACGTCGACCGGCGTCGGTGCCATTGCGTGCGCTGATCGCCGGCGGCGGCACGGGCGATGCGACGATCATGCTGGCGCAGCAGATGGCGCGCGAGGGCAGGAGCGGCAGTGTCACCTGGCTCGACCGGTCGGCGGCGGCGCTGAAGATTGCCCAGTCACGGGTGGTGGCGCGGGGGCTCAGCAACATTGTCTGGGAGCAACGCTCGCTGTTGGAGCTGCCGGGATCAGGGCTGGGACCGTTCGACTACATCGACTGCTGCGGCGTGCTGCATCACCTGTCCGATCCGGCGGAAGGCTTGCGGGCGCTGCTGTCGGTGCTGGCGCCCGGCGGCGGGCTTGGGCTGATGGTGTATGCGCCGCACGGGCGCACTGGCGTCTATATGCTGCAGGATGCACTGCGATTGCTGGCGCCGGCGGAGGAGAAGCCTACCGAGAGGCTGGATGTGGCGAAGCGCGTGATGCGGCATCTGCCGGAGACGGCTTGGTTGCGGCGTAACGGTTTCCTCGACGACCATGTGAATGGTGGCGACGCCGGACTGTACGATCTGCTGCTGAACCCGCGCGACCGCGCATTCACTGTGCGCGAACTGCACGCGCTGCTCGCGAGTGAGGGGCTGACCATTACGTGCTGGGTCGAACCGGCGCGCTATGATCCGGTGCCGCTGTTGCCTGATCCGCGGCTGCGCGCGCGGATAGAGGCGCTGGGTCCAATCGATCGGGCTGCACTGGCCGAAGCGCTCGCGGGCAATGTCAGCGCGCATATCGTGTATTGCGTGCGCGCGAGCGAGCTGGCGGAACGCGCGGACTTCACGGGCGCCGACGCCGTGCCGGTGCTGCGTGAGCTGTCCGGGCCGGAGCTCGCGGGCGGAATTGCGCCGGACGGCACGATCACCATGGTCTACGACGGGCTGCGTCAGCCGATTGCACTGCCGCCCCTGGCGACGGCCATCCTGCGGTTGGTCGACGGGCGACGAACCGTGGGTCAGATCGCGGCGGCGCTGGCGGAACGCGGGACCAGCGCCGAGGCGTTCATGCGCGGCTGGCGATTGACGTTCGGCGCGCTGGAGCGGATCAACCGGTTGCTGCTCGCTGCGCCAATCGGCTGAAGACGGTTGTCAGGCCGCCCCGGTGATCTGCACGAGCGCGGCGTGGCCGAGCAACCCGTAAGGCGATGCGAGTGTCTCCACGATCTCGAAATGATTATAGTGGCTACCAACCAGCAGCTCGACGCGCTTGCCGGCGGCCCGGAGGGCGGCTGCGAAATCACGGCTCTGGCGTTGGAACTCCGGCGTTTCCAATGTGCCAAAGGCCAACGCGACCGGTGCCGTGAATCGGTCGATGTGACGCTGCGTGCTAAGCGCGGCCTCCATATCGTTGGTGAAGTTTACATACCGGGAGCGCGCCGAAAGTCGCACCGGCCGGAGGTCATACATCCCGCTGCAAAGCAGTCCGGTCTTGATCACGTCCGCGGGGAGATCAAACAGACCGGGCCAGTCCGTCACCATTGCCACCCCGCCCAAATGTGCTCCGGACGAGTGACCGTAGAGATGGATGCGATTCGGATCGCCACCGAAGCTCGCGGCGTTCCGGTAGACCCAGGCGATGGCGCCCCGCACCTGATCTGCCATTGGCATCAGATCGCCGCCCGCTTCGATCACGTTGATGAAGTCCAGCACGACATGATGCGCGCCAGCATGCACGAACAATTCGGCCGCGAAGGCATAGTTTTTGGCGAGGCCGCGTTGCCACGCGCCGCCATGCACGAAAATGCTGATCGGCGCGCTCGTGGAGGCCGCCGGATACAGATCGAGCGCCTCGTTGGCGGTTGGGCCATAGGCGATACGGCGGGGCGCACCAAGTCGCTCGCGGGCAATGTCGCTGTTACTGGCATAACGCTCCACGATCTGTGACCGGTTGAGCGCGTATTTGGACTGATCGTAGGCGTCGTCCAACGCCTGCTGGTCCATATCCAGCCAAACCGTCGGACCGGACGCTTTCGCTTGGTCCGGCTCCGGCAGTGCGGCCGCGCCCGGCGCCATGAGGTCATTCCGCCCTGGGAGATCCGTCATCATTCACCGTCGGTTCATGAGAGCGGATCAGCTACCCCGTCAAGGCGTGTAGGACAATATTCGCTCGTTCATGCACACTGACCTTAGGCAAGATTATCACCTCATAGCCGAGCGAGGGATATACAGCGAGCAGACGCTGATACTCGGCGACGGCCTCATTGAGGCTATGACGCCGTTCAGAATCGGCCACATAGATTTCAGGCCAAGGTGGTGTAAGGAAAACCTTCTGGTGATAGCGATGCGCTGCTCCGAGGGTTGTCAGCGTCGGCTCACCTGTCAGGTGCTGGAGGGCAGCAGCGGCATCAAGCAAGCCCCTATCAAAGAATACCCAGCCGGTTTCACGACTCGCAGCAGCGCGGTCAGCAAGGGCAATCTCGACACCACGTCGCGCGAAAGCGGCCTCGCTTACCCACGGCAGTGCCAATCCCGCGCCGAGCATCTCTTCCTTCACGATCCTTCGGCCCGGCTCCTCCACCGTGGCGTAACCGCGTTGGCCGAGTTCGATCAGCAGCGTTGACTTGCCGCCACCCGAGCAGCCAGAGATCACTACAAAACGATCGATGTTCACATTCCCTGCCCGAACCAAGAACGGAGTACACGCGCCGAGCATCGTTGTCTTCCTGTTGCAATGTAAAACACTTGCATGTGCTGCGGCACATTCCCGCGATCGCGCCATGACGGAGAAGCGACCGTGCCCAACTCGTTTCACTTATTCCCCAGCAAGCCCTAAAGCGCGGTGGCGTCCTGGCGCGCCTGCTCTTGGCGTTGGATGTACGAGTGCGCTGCGGCAGGGAGACGTGAGTGCCTCTGAGGCCAAGCGATTAGCGGTATCGACAGAGGCGCGGTTTGGTTGGCCACGCAAAGTGGTAGTGCGCTGCTGAACGTAGAGCAGAATTAATCGACTGACTCCGAAATGACCTGGAGCGCAAGCTTCAATCTCGGTCGACCCACTCGGCTTCAAAGATCGAATGGCGTCTTGACGTTACTTTTTCTTGACAGTCCTCATACCGGTTACATTCCGTGGCTGTCTGTGCTTCCCTTGACAAGACGCATGCCAAGCCATGAAATCGGCAACAACCAGGGGAGGCGTACCATGTCCAAAACCGCCAGTTTGCCGGCCATCCTCTTTGGGGCGGCGCTGTTCGCCAGCGTTGGCGCCTTGGCGCAGTCGGATTTGGCATCGTCTATGCCGCAATCAAAGACCTGCTCCGCCGAGGATGGTGGATGGTCCGTTCCTGGTGGCACGCCGGGAATCGGCACTATTATTATGAGCAACGATGGCGGTTGGTGCGGCCAGCGGCTGGCAGTGGAATTTAACGACGTGGTGTTCGGTGGAGCGATGCACCTGTCCAAACTACCCAAACACGGTCAGGTGGCCATCGTACAGCATGATAAGTACACCGACGTGGCCTATAAGCCCGATGAGGGCTATACCGGCCAGGACAGCTTCAGCGTGCTGGTCGTGATCAACAACATCAACAAGCCGTACAACGTCACGGTCAAATAGATCGCTGCATCTCTGGCGTCCCTTCCGGTTCACATCCTGCTAGAGTAGGTTCGAAGCAACGCCCGAGTTTATGCCGAGGCGAAAGTGACGACAGAAGCCTTGGACGCTTTGACATGCGCTCATTCCTATCCTTTCTGTCTGAGGTGGCTACTCAGACGACTGCATCGGCAGATACCACGGGTGCGGGCAGCCTTCTCTCTGGCTTGCTGTATGATTTTCTTCACACGTTCGATTTCGGACTGCCATGCCGCACCGTGCGTACGGCGCCTGCCGAAGTACCAGATTGATTCGACCTGCGCGCGAGGGCATGCGGTTTCGATCTTACGTTTTTGAGGGGTGTATTGGCTGCCGAGCAGGACGAGTTACGGCTTAAACCTGTGCAACGTAGTGTGAATTCTACGGTGCGAGGCCAGCAGATTTATTTGTAAATATCAGGGAGTCAGATATGGCCCTGCGGCCGGCTTTTGATCTGCAACCGTTCGCCGTCACGCTGGTGAACGCCACGTCCGATGCCGTGGTGTATGCCGATGCGGAAGGACAGATCCGGTACTGGAATGCCGGCGCCCGGCGGATGTTCGGCTACACCGCCGATGAAGCCCTGGGGCAATCGCTGGACATCATCATTCCCGCCTCGCTGCGATCCCGTCACTGGGAGGGCTATCGGAAGACGATGCGAACCGGCGCGACCCGCTATGGCGCCGGGGATATTCTCGCGGTGCCTGCAGCGCGCAAGGATGGTTCGCGCATATCGGTCGAATTCTCCATCACGCCGTTTCGCGACGCGTCGGGAGCGATGCTCGGCATTGCGGCGATCATGCGGGACGTCACCGTGCGCTTTGAGGAGATGAAGGCGTTACGACAGCGCGCTGAGAGGGCGCCCGATCAGAGCGGGGCCTGAAGGGATGGGGACCAGCGGTTCTTCTGCGTGACTTACGCCCGCATCTCCCGCGCGGTCCCCCGCATCAGGATCTGCGCGAACCTGCTGGTGACCGCCGCGTGGTGCGCGACCGCCGCCGGTGACATGTCGGCATCCGGCCGCTGCTCATGCTCGAAGTGATGGTGACGGTCTTCGCCTCGCACCAGTGTCGCGCTGTCGGCGCTCCCGGCGATCTGGCGCACATACGTCGGAATATACCGGATCGCGAAGCCGATGCGCCGATCGTCCGACGGATTGGGATCGGAGCCGTGAATCAGCCGCACATGATGCAGCGACATCTCGCCGGCGGCGAGTTCCAGCATCGCCGCCTGCCGATCATCGACCTCAACCTCGATCTCCTGGCCGCGTGACAGCAGGTTGTCGGTGGCGAAGGTGTCGCGGTGAGGCGCCTGGTCGAGCAGATGGGTGCCGGGGATCACCCGCATCGCGCCGTTCGCGGCGGTGCTGTCGGTGAACGCCACCCAGGCGGTGATGATGTCCGGCGGCTCCAGTCCCCAATAGGTCGAGTCCTGATGCCACGATACATAGCCCGGATTGCGCGCCTCCTTGGTGAAGAAGGACGTGCCCCAGCAAAGGATGTCCGGACCGATGATGTCCTCCACCGCGTCGAGGATGCGCGGATGGCGGATCAGATCGTTCAGCCAGGTCAACAGGAGATGCGGCTTATGGCGCACGGGACCCTGCATCCCATCACCGGCCGCCTCGAACGCTTCAAGCCTGCGGCGAAGCTCGCCGGCATCCGCTCGGCCCAGGACCGGGATCGGCGCGTAATAGCCAAGTTCGCGAAACTGCCGCACTGCGGCTTCCGACAGGGATTTCACTGGCTGATCCTGTTTCGGGCCAAGATGGACAAAGCCGATACTCCCGAGCCACCATCGCCGGCAAGTCAGGGAGGAAGCAACAACAACGTGGGAGACCCAAACATGCGGAGACGCACTTTCCTCGCCGCCTCGGCCGCGACCCTGGCGCTGCCCTCAGTGGCACGGGCACAGAAACAGCAGGTCCTGAAATTCATCGCGCAATCGGATCTCGCGATCCTCGATCCGATCTGGACCACCGCCTACGTGACGCGCAATCACGGCTTCATGGTGTTCGACACGCTGTACGGTCAGACCGGTCAGAAGGACGGCTTCAAGGCGACGCCGCAGATGATCGCCGGCCACGTCGTCGACGACGGCGGCAAGACCTGGAAGCTCACGCTGCGCGATGGCCTGATGTTCCATGACGGCGAGCGGGTGCTGGCACGCGACTGCGTCGCCTCGATCAAACGTTGGGGCGCGCGCGACGCGTTCGGCCAGGCGCTGATGGCGCGTACCGACGAACTGTCCGCACCCGATGACAAGACCATCCTGTTCCGCCTCAAGCAGCCCTTCGCGCTGCTGCCCGACGCGTTGTGCCACGGTGCCTCCAACATGTGCGCCATCATGCCGCAGCGCATCGCGGAGACCGACCCGTTCAAGGCGTTCACCGAGGTCGTCGGGAGCGGCCCGTTCCGCTTCAACGCGAAGGAGCGCGTGCAGGGTTCGCTGTTCGTCTACGAAAAATTCGACAAGTATAAGCCTCGCGAGGACGGCGAGGTCAGCTTCACCGCGGGTCCCAAGATCGTGCATTTCGACCGCGTCGAGTGGCACGTGCAGCCCGATCAGGCCACCAAGGCGGCGGCGATGCAGGCTGGCGAGATGGACTGGTGGGAAAATCCGTCCGCTGACCTGCTGCCAGTGCTGCGCAAGGCCAACATCCAGACGCCGATCACCGACCATACCGGCGCGCCTTACCTGCTGCGACCGAACCATCTGCATCCGCCGTTCGACAAGCCGGCAGTGCGCCGCGCGCTGATGGGCGCGATCGACCAGAAGGAATTCATGACTGCGATGATGGGCGAGGAGACGTCGCTCTGGTCGGCGCCATGCGGCTTCTTCCCGCCGATCTCGCCGCTGGCGAGCGATGCCGGCATGTCCGCACTCACGGGCAAGCGGGATTACGCGGCGGTGAAGAAGGCGTTGGAGACCGCCGGGTATCAAGGCGAGAAGGTTGTGCTGATGGGGGCGACCGACCAGCCGACCAACTATCCGCTGGCCGAGGTCGCCGCGGATATGCTGAAGCGCGTCGGCATGGATGTGGATTATCAGGCGACCGACTGGGGCACCGTGGTGCAGCGCCGCGCGCTCACCAAACCACCAGCCGAGGGGGGCTGGAACCTGTTCTGCACGGGCTTCTCCGGGCTCGACTGGTTCACGCCGGCGAGCCATCTGCCGCTGCGAGGCAACGGCAAGGGCGCGTGGTTCGGCTGGCCCACCGATCCGAAGATCGAGCAGCTACGCGAAGCCTGGTTCAATGCGCCGGACCTTCCAGCGCAGAAACAGATCGGCGCCGAGATCCAACTTCAGGCGTTCGACAACGTGCCGTACTGGCCGCTCGGGCTCGCGCAGCTTCCCACCGCGTTCCAACAGGACATCACGGGCGTGCCGGAGGGCTTTGTGATCTTCTGGAACGTGCGGCGAACCTGAGCCCCGACGCGGTCATCGTCATCTTCGGCGCTGCGGTGCGACCCGGCGGGCGGCCCAGCACAACGCTGGTGCTACGCGTCGAGGCTGCCGCCACGTTCGCTGCTCGCTTTGCCAATCCCCTGTTCGTCCCGACCGGCGCCGTCGGCCGTCATGGCCCGTCGGAAGCGTCGGTGATGGGGGCTCTGCTGGAGGGACGCGGCGTGCCTGCCCAACGCATCCTGCTGGAGGAGACCGGGCGGGACACGCTGTCGTCCGTTCGGGCGGTTATGGCGCTGCTGCGGAGTCGCGGTGTGGCCGCGCCGGTGTTCGCCGCGAGCAGCCTATACCATCTGCCACGCTGCATTCTGCTGCTGCGATTGCTGGGAGTGCCGGCGCGCGCCGCCATGCCGCCGACGGTTCCGGCCGCGACGCACTGGTATCGACGCTGCTGCTGGTGGCTGCGTGAGGCGCTGGCGCTGCCGTACGACACCATGCTCGCCCTGCTCTTGCGCCTCCGCGGGCAGCGGTGAACGCTGAGCATGGCATAGGGAGCAACACACATGTCTGACACGATCCGTGCACCCGCCCTCCAGGCGGCCGACGCGCCATTGCGGGCGCGTGCCTCGGGCTATCCGGCAGATCTGGCGGCCCGTGTGGCTGGGCGTGAGAAGCGGCCGCTGGGCGACCTGTTCGGGCTGAGCGTGTTCGGGGTGAATCTGACGCGCCTGGCACCCGGCGCATGGTCCGCGCTGCACCACCGGCACAGCCGTCAGGATGAGTTCGTCTATGTGCTGGAGGGGACACCGACGCTGATCACCGATGCCGGGTCGACGCAACTCTCACCTGGGATGTGCGCGGGCTTCCCAGCCGGCGGCACCGCGCATCATCTCGAGAACAACAGTGGCGCCGACGTGGTGATCCTGGAGATCGGCGACCGCACGCCTGGCGACGAGGGGACCTATCCGGACGACGATCTGAAGGCCTCGATGGGTCCGGATGGCAAGTACGGTTACACCCGCAAGGACGGCTCGCCGGTGTAGGCGGTCAGCGCTCGGTCTCGTCGGAATCCGGCTCGACCTCGATGTCCGGGCCGATCGCATCGGCGTCGTCCTCCAGATCGGCGGCGTCCTCGATGATGTCCTCCTCGCCTTCCTCCTCGACGCCCTCGACCTCGATATCGGCTTCCTCCATGCCTGGCGCCGGGACTGGCTTCTTCGGGCGTCGCTCCTCGACCACATTGCCGCCGGTGCGGCGCGGACGCGGTTGCTCGATGGGTTGCTCGGTGGCGCATTTCGGGCAGACCGCCGGGACCTTGGTCAGGTCGTAGAAGCGGGCGCCGCAGGCGACGCAGACACGCTTGGTGCCGAGTTCAGGCTTCGCCATCCAATTGGCCTCGCGTGGGTTGGCGGTGCGGGAAGCCGGCGCTCCTGCCACCGCATGGCCCTGGTGTCAAATCAGCCGTCGGGCGTCGGGTTCGTTTCGGCTCGGCAGCAAAGCAATCTGGCCGATGGACGTCCGGTGTCCCCTCGCACGGGGAGGAGGGAGGAGAGAGCGATTATTGGCTGCTCACGCGCCGTTCAAGCATCCGGAGACGTGCGGCCGCCGATGTGTCGCCGAGTGAAAGCGCTTTTCGATACCATGACGCCGCGACATCTTGATCCGGTTGGATGCCGCGCGCGCCCATCTGTGCCAGGACAAGCGGATCGTAGGTCTTGGCCATACCGATTGCGCCGCGGGCATCTCCTGCTGCCGCCGCCCGACCATAAAGCAGGCGTGCCGCGGTGAGATCACCCAACGCGAGCAGCTCGTCGCCACGGCGGAGTATCAACTCAAGCGTGTCGGCTGGCAGGGCATGAGCTGCCGGAGGCGGTTCTGCCACCGTGTCAGTGACCCGCGGTGCTGGCGATGTGGGCGCCGCGTCCGGAACGGTCGAAGTGATCGCAGGCTGCACCATCGCCACGACAATCGGCTTGGATGCGGGGAGCGTTTCCTCATTGGCCTGCTGCCTGGGGGGTGCCGCTGTTTCGGCATCGGTCACGTGCTCACTCGATGGACCAGATGGCGCCGCCATCAGTCTCTGTCGCGCCAACTGGAAATCTTCGGTCGCGGCTCCGTATTGCAATTTCATCAGGGCGATCTTGCCCAGCAGAGTCAGCGCCTGAGCGGCTGCGAATTGTTGCTCGCTGGCAAGCGGTGTCTGCAGGCCACTGCCATTGGTCGATTGGGTCGCCGACGTGATCTCGCGATCCTCGAGCTGCCGGATCTGCCGCTCGGCATCGCTGAACTTGCCGGCGTTCATGGCAGCCTGAGCCTGCGCGATCATCTGTTGCTCCGCGGCATCGTCGAGGGTCATGCCGGCGAGGTCGTCAGCCACGGCATGATACAGCGATGCTGACAGTGCGAGCTCTTTGATCAGTTGATCCGCTGCGACGTTCTGTTGATCGAAGATGTGTAGCAATGCGACAGCGACGCCGTTGCCGACATTCAGAACGCGTTGGAGTTGTTCCAGTGCCGGGGCCGTATCTGTGGAGTCTGCGGGGATATGTCCCGCCGTGCTGGCGATAAGGATGGATATTTTCGCGGGGTCGAAATCCCGAGCCAGGGCATCTGCGAGAGTGGTGGCCTGGTCAGCAGCCGCAATGGTAGTGCTAACCACTCCTGGACACACGCAAAACGCGAGCGCAGCGCCGAGAGTCACTCTCCATTGCCGTGGAATGCTCATGGGTATTCGAATGCTCCGTCGCGACGCTGTTTCAATCGCGGACGCCTTGCATCCATGCAGAGGACGTAACGCAATCGCGAGCTTATCGGCCGAGTCGGACAATGACCATCTTGTGTCAATGGAATCACGCGCAAGTGATCCCCGGTATCTTGCGGACGCTGTTCTATCCTCTAACGGTTCAATGTTGCTGCGGAACAAGTCGGCAGGTTCGATCTGCCCGTTGCTGGTGCGCCGCACCTGTGAAAACCGTCGATGGCATGCTTAAGTGGCGCCACCTGTCCGGGGACGCTCACGCATGGATGCCGCCCGAAGACTGTTCTCCCGCCGTCCCGCGACGCCGCTCACCGGCCGTATTGCTGTTCCAGGTGACAAGTCGATCAGCCACCGCGCGCTGATGTTCGGTGCGCTGGCCATTGGCGAGACGCGGATCACGGGATTGCTCGAAGGCGAGGACGTGTTGCGGACTGCGGCAGCAATGCGCGCTCTCGGTGCAGAGGTGATGCATGACCCTGACGGCACCTGGCGCGTGGCGGGCCGCGGTGTCGGCGGACTTGTCGAGCCGCCGGACGTGCTTGACATGGGCAACTCGGGCACTGCCGCGCGGTTGCTGTGCGGCGTCCTGGCAAGCCATCCGCTGTTCGCGGTGATGACCGGCGATGCCAGCCTGCGTCAGCGACCTATGCGTCGGGTGATCGATCCGCTGTCGGCCTGTGGCGCACGCTTCGCCGCCCGCGAGGGAGGACGGCTGCCGCTCTCCATCCAGGGTCCGAAAGAGGCGCTCCCGATGGAATACCGCGTACCGGTGCCGTCGGCACAGGTGAAGTCGGCGGTGCTGCTGTGCGGCCTGAATGCGCCTGGCATCACCCGCGTCGAAGAGCCGGAGGCCACGCGCGATCATACCGAGAACATGCTGCGCCATTTCGGCGCGACGGTGAAGGTGGAGGAGGCGGGCAGGGGACGCGTCATCACGCTTCAAGGCCAGCCGGAACTGCGCGCCGCCGACGTCGAGGTGCCCGGCGATCCTTCGTCGGCTGCTTTCCTGGTAGCCGCGGCCCTGCTGGTGCCGGGTTCCCAGCTCACCATCACAGGAGTCGGGTTGAACGAGCTGCGCTGTGGGTTCTATGCGACGCTTGCCGAGATGGGCGCCGATATCGTCGTCGAGAATCGCTGCCTCCAGGGAGGCGAGCCGGTCGGCGACCTGGTCGTGTCGCACTGCGAACTGCGGGGTGTCGACATACCATGGGAGCGCGCCCCGACAATGATCGACGAGTACCCGGTGCTTGCGGTCGTTGCCTCGCACGCTGTGGGAACCACCCGCATGCGGGGGTTGAAAGAGCTGCGCGTAAAGGAGAGCGATCGCGTTGCGGCCACGGCGGCGTTGCTGGCTGTGAACGGCGCGCGGGTCACGATCGAGGGCGACGACCTTATCGTGCATGGGGACGGCCGTCCGCCGCCGGGTGGGGGATTGGTCGAGACCAACATGGATCACCGCATCGCCATGGCTGCCTTGGTGCTCGGTGTGGCCACGGAACAGCCGGTGACCGCGGACGAAACCGGCTTCATCGATACGAGCTTCCCCGGCTTTGCGGAACTGATGAACCGGGCCGGCGGAGCATTGGCGCCGGCGTGACGCGCGGGTCGGTCATTGCCATCGACGGTCCCGCCGCGGCGGGGAAGGGCACATTGGCCCGACGGATCGCCGCGACGCTAGGCTTGCCCTACCTCGATACCGGTTTGCTGTATCGCGCCGTGGGCCGACTGGTGTTGGATGACGGTGGCGATCCTGCCGATCCGGTGGCGGCCGAGGCGGCGGCGCGTGCGTTGCGGGCCGCAGATGTGGAGCGTGGCGACCTGCGCGGACCTGCCGCGGACGCTGCGGCGGCGGCGGTGGCGGCGATTCCGGCCGTGCGTGCGGCGTTATTGGACTTCCAGCGCAACTTCGCCACCAATCGTGGTGCGGTGCTGGATGGCCGTGATATCGGCACGGTGATTTTCCCGGACGCCCGGGTGAAGCTCTACGTCACTGCGTCGTTGTCGGAGCGGGCACGTCGACGCTGGCTGGAGCTTCGGGCAAAGGGCGTCACGGCTGATCCGGCCACCGTCGAGACAGAGATGCTGGCACGCGACACACGCGATGCGCCGAACATGCGTCAGGCGGCCGATGCAGCCTTGCTCGATACGACGGCTCTGGACGCGGAAGCCGCCTTCGAGCAGGCAATCGCCGAGGTGAGGCAGCGGTTGACAAATTCGGGCCGCAAAAACATCCGCCAAGCTTGACTTCGCTCACTCTGGGCGTATGTCTCCGCAAGACCTCGCTTCACGAGGACTTCGGCAACCCCAAACCCGGCCCGCGGTCGCTCTCCGCGGGCAAGACGTGTTTCCAACAGGGGAACGCGCACACCAACGGCCAAACCGGGTCCGCCCGGTCTCTCCGTAACGGAACACAACCAGCACATGGCTCTATCCGCCACCGTCGCCCGCACCGCACCCCCGCCTGCCCCCATGCAGGACCATTTCCGAGGCGAGGACTTCGCCTCGCTCCTCGATGAAACCCTCGGCCAGGACACCGGCTTCGACGGCTCGGTCGTCACCGGCCGCGTCCTCCGCCTGACCGACGAGTACGCCATCGTCGATGTCGGCCTGAAGTCGGAGGGTCGTATCGCGCTGAAGGAGTTTGGGCCGCCCGGCATCAAGACTGATGTAAAGCCCGGGGACGTCATCGAGCTCTATGTCGAGCGCTATGAGGACAGGGATGGCGCCATCATCCTGTCGCGCGAGAAGGCGCGGCGCGAGGAGGCCTGGACCAACCTGGAAAAGGCATTCGAGACCCAGCAGCGCGTCAACGGCACTATTTACGGGCGAGTGAAGGGCGGCTTTACCGTCGATCTCGGCGGCGCGGTAGCATTCCTGCCCGGATCGCAGGTGGACATCCGGCCGGTACGCGACGTGGGCCCGCTGATGGGCACACCGCAGCCCTTCCAGATTCTCAAGATGGACCGCGCCCGCGGCAACATCGTGGTGTCCCGCCGTGCCGTGCTTGAAGAGACGCGCGCGGAGCAGCGTTCCGAGCTGATCCAGGGCCTCAAGGAAGGCCAGATCCTCGACGGCGTGGTGAAGAACATCACCGACTACGGCGCCTTCGTGGACCTGGGCGGCGTCGACGGTCTGCTGCATGTCACGGACATCGCCTGGCGACGCATCAACCATCCGTCCGAGGCCCTGCAGATCGGCCAGCAGGTGAAGGTGCAGGTGATCCGGTTCAACCCGGAGACCCAGCGCATCAGCCTTGGCATGAAACAGCTCGAGGCGGATCCGTGGGACGGCGTCGCGGTTAAGTATCCGGTCGGCGCCAAGTACACCGGCCGCGTCACCAACATCACCGACTACGGCGCGTTCGTGGAGCTGGAGCCGGGTGTCGAGGGCCTGGTGCACGTCTCGGAGATGTCCTGGACCAAGAAGAACGTGCACCCAGGCAAGATCGTCGCCACCAGCCAGGAAGTGGACGTGATGGTCCTGGATGTGGACGCCTCCAAGCGCCGCATTTCGCTGGGTCTGAAGCAGGTGCAGCGCAACCCGTGGGAGCAGTTCGTCGACGAACACCCGATCGGCTCCGAGGTGGAAGGCGAAGTCCGCAACATTACCGAGTTCGGCCTGTTCATTGGCCTGTCCGCTGATATCGACGGCATGATCCACATGTCCGACCTGTCCTGGGACGAGCCGGGTGAGCTCGCCATGACGAAGTACGACAAGGGCCAGATGGTGAAGGCCAAGGTGCTGGACGTCGATGTCGAGAAGGAGCGGATCAGCCTGGGCATCAAGCAGCTCAAGGACGATCCGGCCGCCTCGGTGCTGGAGTCAGTGCATAAGGGAGAAATCGTCACCTGCGTGGTGACCGGCATCCAGTCGAACGGCATCGAGGTGAAGGTCGGTGAGGTGCTGACCGGCTTTATCCGCCGCGCCGAGCTCGCCCGCGACAAATCCGACCAGCGCCCCGACCGCTTTGCCGTGGGCGAGAAGGTGGACGCCAAGATCGTCGCGGTCGATCGCGCCGCCCGCAAGCTCAGTCTCACCATCAAGGGCAAGGAGGTCGAGGAGGAGAAGCAGGCGATGGCCGAGTTCGGCTCGTCCGACTCTGGCGCATCACTGGGCGACATCCTCGGCGCGGCCATTCGCCGCCGCAATCAGCAGGCGCAGACCGAGAGCGACTGACGCCGGCCGGTGGTCGCTGATCACTGCCGATGAGCCTGGAGACGGACCTGCTGCTCGACCGGCGGAGGCTGAAGCGGCGGTTGTTCTTCTGGCGTAGTTTTGCGGTGCTCGCCGTGCTGGCCGCCGTTCTGGTGGTTCTGCGCGGCGAGCACGTCGGTTTCGGTCGTTCGCATCTCGCCCGTCTCACCGTCAGTGGGATCATCAGCGATGACCGCAAGCTCGACGAGGCGGTGACCAAGCTGGCCGACAATGCCAACGTGAAGGCGCTGATCGTGGCGATCGACAGTCCGGGCGGCAGCGTGGCAGGTGGCGAGGGACTGCACGACGCGATCGCCCGTGTTGCTGAGAAGAAGCCCGTCGTCGCGGTCATGGGCGGCGTGGCGGCGTCGGCTGGCTATATGATCGCTGTGCCGGCTGCGCGCATTTTCGCGCGGGAGGCGACGCTGACCGGTTCGATTGGCGTGCTGCTGGAGACCGGAGAGGTGTCCGGCCTGCTGAAATCGATCGGTGTGAACGCTGAGGCGATCACGTCGGGGCCGCTCAAGGATCAGCCCAGCTTCACCAGGCCACTGTCGCCGCAGGGCAGGGACGTGCTGCAGGGTCTGGTGATGGACATGTACGACCAGTTCGTCGGCATGGTCGTGAGCGGCCGGCACATGGACGATGCACGGGTGCGAGAGTTGGCGGATGGGCGGGCATATACCGGGCGACAAGCCCTGAAACTTGGCCTGGTCGATGCAATCGGTGGCGAGCAGGACGCGCGGCTGTGGCTCGCGAAGCAGAAGAGCATCTCGGCTGATCTGCCGGTGGAGGATGTCTCGACCAGCGGCCTGGCCAGCCGAGCTTTCTCCTCAAGCTTGGGCTGGATGTTCGATGCGTTATGGAAAAGCCTTTTTCCCCAAGGAGTTATGCTTGACGGCACGCGGTTGCTCTGGCAACGTTTCGGGGGCTGAACTGCCACTCGCCTGCCGGGGTCATGACAAAATCCGAACTCATCGCGGAACTCGCCGACAACAACCCGCATCTGCGGGGTGCCGACGTCGAGCTCATCGTGGCGACGATTTTCGATCAGATCACCACCGCGCTGGCACGCGGCGAGCGGGTGGAGCTGCGTGGCTTTGGCGCCTTTACGGTGAAGCGGCGCAACGCGCGCACCGGGCGCAACCCGCGCACCGGCGAGGCGGTTCCGGTGGACGAGAAGGCTGTGCCGTTCTTCAAGGCCGGCAAGGAGTTGCGCGACCGGGTCAACCGAGGCAGGACAGCGTCACAACGCGCGCTAAGCACGGGATAATTTCTCGCCCTCCCCCCAACGCCCTCCTGCCAGGGGAGGGAGAAAAGAGGTTTGGTGGGTCATGCGCCTGCTGATTGCGCTGCCGCTGCTCTTGTTGCTGGTGCTTTTCGGGCTGTCTAACACCATGCCGGTTCGCCTGGGGCTTTGGCCCAGCGACTACACGCTGCAACTGCCACTGTCGCTGACAATACTCGGGGGCATGGCAATCGCCTTTCTCGCCGGGGGCATGATCGTCTGGCTGTCGGAGCTGGGCCAGCGCCGCCGCGCACGCCACGCGGAGCAGGCAGTGAGGCTCCTGGAGGCACAGGTGCAGGACCTGAAGGCGAGGCTGCCGCAGACGCCCCCGCCATGACCGTGCGCGTCAAGATCTGCGGCATCAACGATCCGGTGGCATTCGACGCCGCGATTGCTGCCGGCGCCGACTGGGTGGGCTTCGCGTTCTTTCCTCGCTCGCCTCGCTACGTGACGCCTGCCCAAGCCGAGGAATTGTCGGCACGTGCGCCCGGCGGGCCACCGCGCGTGGGGTTGTTCGTGGATCCCACGCCGGAGGCGATCGCCAATGCGCTGGATACTGTGCGGCTGGATATCCTCCAGCTCTATGGCGCGCTGGACCTGCCGGCGTTGCGTGTCCGCTTCGGTCTGCCGATCTGGCACGCAGTCGGCATCGCATCCGCTGCCGATCTGCCCACTGTAGCCGGGGGTGCCGACCGGTTGCTGATGGAAGCCAAACCGCCACCCGCGGCCACACGGCCGGGCGGCAACGCGACGCGGTTCGATTGGTCGCTGTTGCACGGCTGGGTTGCGCCGGCGCCCTGGATACTCGCCGGCGGACTGACCGCCGACAATGTCGGTGAGGCAATCCGCGGCACGCGCGCCGAGGCGGTCGATGTGTCGTCAGGTGTGGAAAGCCGGCGCGGCGTCAAGGATCCGGCGCTCATCCGCGCCTTCATCGCAGAGGCCCGTCGGGCGGCAGCGTAAAGGAGGCGATCAGGGTTTGGTCTTCGCGTCCTCGAGCTGCTGCCGCAGGCTCTCCACCTCGGCGCGCAGTGCCGCGATTTCCTGTGCCTGACTGGTGTCTCCCGTTTCCGGACCCCGATAGAACGGCGAGAAGAGGCTGAGCGCCCGCTCCATCATCGCCATGTTCTGGCGCCCTACCTCCTCCATATTGCCGAACGGGAACATGGTGCCGATCGAGCCCATGGTCTTCTGCATCGCTGCCCGCATCTGTTCCTGCTGCTGGGAGAACGCCCCCATCGCCTGCTCGAGGAACCGCGGCACCAGGCTCTGCATCTGGTCGCCGTAAAACCCGATGAGCTGGCGCAGGAAGGCAGTCGGCAGGAGGGCGCGTCCCTTGCCCTCCTCCTCCACGATGATCTGGGTCAGCACGCTGCGGGTGATGTCCTCGCCGGTCTTGGCATCGTACACCACGAAGTCGCGCCCCTGACGCACCATGTCCGCCAGGTTGTCCAGGGTGATGTAGCTGGAGGTCTCCGTATTGTAGAGCCGCCGGTTGGCGTATTTCTTGACCACCACCACCGGCGAGGTATCGGCGGTCTTGGCTTCCGGTATGGCGTGGAGGGTCTCGGCCATGCATGCCTCGGTATTCAGATTGGGGCTAGCATGGGGCTTATGCCGCACCTGCGAAAGTCCTTTCGCACAAACTTCTCTATCCAGCCTCACGGATCTGACGGAAGCGGTGGACAAGAAGCCGAACGACGCCGTGCGGTTCGATCTGCTCGCCGTCTGGGTGCCGGACGCAGCGGCGCGCCACAAGGTCCTGGTTGAGAACCCAGCCATGCTCTACGACTTTCCCGCGGGTTGAACGCACGGCGGCTTTGTCACGTCTCCCAACTAAGCGCAGCGATCGTCCAACGCCCAGGCCGAGCTGGCGCGGCTCTTGGCGGCGTGGCATGGCCCGTAGCGGCGGCCCACGGCCCTGTGTTTGACCCACGATCCAGGGAAGCGGCAGCAGACGTTCGCGCCTACCGTTGCGCGCCGCGAAAGCGCAGGGCTTCCACCAACAGCGTAAAGGCCGCTGAAGCCTGACGACGGCTCGGGTAGTAAAGGTGGTAACCAGTGAAAGGCGGACACCAGTCAGCCAACACACGGACGAGACGGCGATCGGCGAGCTGTTCGGCCACCTGGTCCTCCATGACGAAGCCGAGCCCGAAGCCGGTCATGGCAATTGCGCCTTTGCTGGGACCGCTGGTCGGGCGGCCAGATCCTCGCGGTATCCAGTTGGCGGGCGATCTTCTGGGTACTGGTTGCGGTTGGCGTGGCGACGCTGGCCGCGTTGTTCACGATACCGGAGACGTTGCCGGTGGAGCGACGCCGGGTTCAGCTGCTGTGGCGTGCGCTTTTGCTCGCCTTTTGCCTACGTCACTTACTACCACGTCTCGACCCAGACCTATGGACTGTTGTTCGGGCTGAGCGTGGTCGGCATCATGGCGGCGAACCTGATCAACGCCCGCCTCGTGGTTGGCCTTGGTGCCGACCGTCTGCTGCGCTGGGGAACACTTGGTGCCGCTGCCGCGGGGTTGCTGCTGGCGGCGATGGCTCGCACCGGCTGGGGCGGATTGTGGGGTCTCGTGCTGCCGCTCTTCGCATTCGCGTCCGCGACCGGGTTTATCGCCGCCAATTCAATCACCAATGCGCTTGCCCGCCGGCCGGACCGCGCCGGCGCCGTCTCTGCCCTGGTCGGCGCCGCCCAGTATGGCGCCGGCGTCGCCAGCTCGGCGCTGGTCGGTGCTTTCGCCGACGGAACGCCCTGGCCAATGGGCTGGGTGATCGCCGCCGCGGGGCTCGGGAGTGCTCTTAGCAGTTGGGCGTTGTCGCGGCGCTTGCCTGACACATCGCTTTGAACGGAGCACCAACATGACCCAACGCACATGGCTGATCACCGGCGTCAGCAGCGGCTTTGGCCGCGAGATGACAGAGCAGCTTCTGCAACGAGGCGATCGCGTCGTCGGCACCGTGCGCAAGCGCAAGGCCGTCGCCGGCTTGGCTGAGCAATATCCCGAGAAGTTCCGGGCCGAGTTGCTTGACGTGACGGACGCCGCCGCGACCAAGGCGATGGTCGATCGCGCTTTCGGTGCGATGGGCCGCATCGACGTGGTCATCAGCAACGCCGGCTACGGGCTGTTCGGGGCGGCGGAGGAATTGTCGGACGCTCAGGTCGAGCAGATGATCGCCACGAACCTCATGGGCTCGATCCAACTCATCCGTGCGGCGCTACCGCACCTGCGGCAACAGGGGGGCGGACGCATCATCCAGATTTCAACTTACGGCGGCCAAGTCGCATATCCGGGTAACTCGATGTACCATGCGACCAAGTGGGGTATCGAAGGCTTCGTGGAGTCGGTCGCACAGGAAGTCGCGCTGTTCGGCATCGGCATGACCCTGGTTGAACCGGGAGGCGCCCGCACCGAGTTTCGCTATGGCAGCGCGCAGGTAGCGACGCCAATTCCCGCATACGATGCGACGCCAGCACATGCGTTCATGAAGATGCTCGATCCGAAGAATGGCCTTGCGCCAGGCGATCCGGTGCGCATGGCGGCCCGTATCATCGAGAGCGTCGACAAAGAGCCAGCTCCGTTGCGGATGGTGCTTGGCTCGCAGGCTTTGGAGAGCACGTTATCGACTTTGAAGCAGCGGGTCGCTGACTTCGAGACGCAGAGGGAATCTGCCAAATCAACCGACTTCCTGCCCGATGAGTGATGGGCCGCGCTGGGAGTTCAGGTGATTCAAAGCAGCAGGCGGGCTAGTGGTGCGTCTCGCCGCGCCGTCCTGGTGTAGCCATCTGAACGTTATTGGCCGGGGTCATTGAAGGTAGCAGGACTAACGGCCACCTCTCCTATTGCCATGGGCTGCCAAACCCACCACACGATTGCCGTTTCCGCCGCCCACGAAAGCCTTCCGTCCGCGAGATCATCTCACCCGCTGGGAAATCTCGTCTCGCACACTGTCTCCTGAGACGACGATGCGACGCGGCTTCAGCTCTTCCCGGCGTAGCTCTTCGCCATGCCTTCACCCGGCTCGGCCTGCGGTCCGAACGGCATGATCGGATAGCGCAGTCCCGCCTTCGACAGACCTTGCAGGCCGGTCACCGCGCGCTGGAGGTCGGCGGGCGGGCAGGCCATCAGCATCTCCTCATCCGTCACACCACCGTAGCGGCGCTCGGCGTAACACGGGATCGACAGGCTCACCTTGCGCGTCTTCAACGCATGGCCCCAACTGTCGGCGCAGGCGCTTTCGCCGGTGATCGAGAAATCATAACGCCTGTAGCTACGCCACTGCAGGCCGTTGATGAACAGGATCATCTGCGCGGGGTTGCCGTAGAACAGGCAGATATCCGGCGGATCGAGCCGTGCGGTGCGCAGCGGCGACACCACCATGCCGTGATAGCGCCCCGGCGACACGCGCGGCATGCCGGCCTGATGCGCTGCCGCGGCCTCGCGGTTCTCGAACCACACGCCCTCCATCTTGCGCCCCGAGGTATAGATTTCTCCGGGCGTATCCAGGCCGATCACGCTGGAGCAGGACGAGAACGACGGGATGTTCTCGGTGGTGATACCGAGCGTGAAGCCGGCCATCCGTGCCTGCGTGACGAGTTGACAGGTGGAGAACGTCTTGCCGCGCGGCGGCCGGCGCAGGCCGGGAACGTTCGCCATCGCGTCCAAATCCTCGAACAGCTTCATGCCGATCGGGAAGGTGCGCAGATGCAGGAGCTGATTGAGTTGCTCCGCCAACTCGGCGATGGCCTTGCCATCGAGGGACGGTGCTTCGGAAATCGCTGGCGCATCGTTCATCTTCTGCCTCCTTGGACGCGTTGGTGATCCTAGCTTACCGCGCGGCGTACCGCGAACCCCGCCACGGTGAGCATCACCGCCGCGATCAGCGCCATCGGCCACGCCTGGCCCAGCACCACGGCCAGCGGCATGTCCTGCAGGAACAGCCCGCGCGCTATCACCAGCATGTAGCGCACCGGATCGGCGCGGCTGGCCAGCTCCGCGAGCGGCGGCATGTTCTCGATCGGTGCGGCGTAGCCCGACAGCACGATCATCGGCGAGGCGAACACGAACACGCCCAACATCGCCTGCTGCTGGGTGCGCGCGAACGACGACAGCACCAGCCCGATGCCGACGCCGGCCATCGTGTAGAGCAGCAGCATCGCCTCGAGCAGTGCGAGGTTGCCGCGGAACGGCAGGCGGAACCACAGCAACGCGGCGGCGATCACGATGTTCGCGTTGATCAGCCCCACGATGATGCCGGGCAGCGCCTTGCCGATCAGGATCTCCGCCGGCCGCAGCGGCGTCACCAGCAACTGCTCGAAGGTGCCGAGTTCACGCTCGCGCGCCAGCGACAGCGCGCTGATCAGCAGCGACATGATCAGCGACAATATGCAGACGAGGCCGGGCAGGATGAACCACGTGCTCTCGAGCGTCGGATTGAACCAGTCGCGGGTCAGCAACACGAGCGGCGGCCTGCGACCCGGATGCAGATCCTGCGCGAAGCTGCCCACGATGGCGGCGGCGTAGCCTTGCGCCATCAGCGCGGAGTTCGAACGTCTGGCATCGAGCAGGAGCTGTGCCTGGGCGACGCGGCCCGCGAGCAGTTCGGCGGAGAAATCCTGCGGCAATCGCAGCACCACCGCGACCTGCTTCGCGTCGAGCGCGGCACGCGCCTCGGCCGGAGACGTGAAGGAAGCAACGACATCGAACGCCGGCGAAGCATCGAAGCGACGGACCAGTTCGGCCGATTGCCTGCCCGCATCGTCGTTCCAGATGGCCAGCGGCACGTGTGTCACGTCGTAGGTCGCGGCGTAGGCGAAGATCACCACCTGCACCAGCGGCGGCACCAGGATGACGACGCGGGTCTTCTGATCCTTCCAGAGCCCGACAAGCTCCTTGACGATCAGTGCAAGGATGCGGCGCAGCATCAGTCGAGCCTGCGTCTGGTCACGACCAGCGTCGCCGATACCGCGAGGACGGCGGCCACGCCGAGACCTGCGAGGTTCGGCAGCACCACCGGCCACACATCGCCCGCCAAAAAAAGCGTCTGCAATATGGAGACCAGATAGCGGGCCGGCACGGCGTACGTGACAAGCTGGAGCCAGTGCGGCATCGCGGCGATGTCGAACAGCATGCCGGACAGCATCATCGCCGGCATCATCGTGGTGAGGAACGCCAGTTGCGAGGCAACGAACTGATTACGCGCCAATGTGGAGATGAACAGTCCCAGTCCGAGCGCGAAGATCAGGAACAGCGCCGCTGCCGCGGCGAGCGGACCAATGCCGCCGCGATAGGGCAGGCCGAACAGTGCGATCGCCAGTATCACCGAGCCGGCCATGCTGGCCATGCCAAGTACGAAGTAGCATCCCAGCTTTGCCGCGATCAGTTCCGCCATGCGCGCCGGCGAGGCGAGCATGCTTTCCATCGTGCCGCGCTCCCACTCGCGCGACACGATCAGCGCGGTGAGCAGCGTGCCGGTCATCGTCATCACCATCGCGATGATCCCAGGCACGATAAAGTCGGCGGAGCGCAGTTCCGGATTGAACCAGTCGCGATATTGCAGATCGACGCCGCCGGTCGATGCCAGGCGCTTCTCCGAGGCCTGCCCGCTCAGCCACACCTCGAGCGCACCGGTGACATAACCTTCCAGGAGACGCGCTGTGTTGGGGTCGGTGCCGTTCACCACGAGCTGCGCCGGTGCCGGCCACGATGCAGTACGCCCGGCGCGCTGGGAGAAGTCATCGCGCAACACCAGCATGCCGCGTACGCGGCCTTCGATCATCGCTGCCTCGCCGTCGCGTGTGCTGAGCGCGCGCTGCGCCGACAGGTAGGGCGAGGCGTCGATCGCCTGCAGCAGCCCCCGCACGTTCTCCTCCGGCGCCTCGATCACCACGGCGAGCTTCATCTCGCTGGCGTCGAGCGAGATGCCGAAGCCGTTCACCACGAGCAGCACGATCGGCATGAGGAACGCGATCAGGATCGCCGATGGATCGCGCAGGATCTGCTTGACCTCCTTGCGCGCCAACCCGCGCAGTCGGAGCAGGCTTGCGGTCACGGTGTCTGGACCAGGGCGATGAAGGCGTCTTCCAGTGTGGGTTCCGGGAGGGCATCGGTTCGCACGCGCTCGCGCAACGCGGCGGGCGTATCGACTGCGGCGAGTTTCCCTTGGTTCACGATGCCGAGCCGGTCGCAGTATTCGGCTTCGTCCATGAAGTGGCTGGTGACCATAACGGTCACGCCGGCGTCCGCCAGCGTTCCGATGCGCGCCCAGAAGTCGCGGCGGGTCAGCGGATCGACGCCGGAGGTGGGCTCATCGAGGAACAGGATGTCGGGTCCGTGCAGCAGCGCGGCTGCGAGCGCCAGGCGCTGCTTCAGGCCGAGCGGCAGCTCGCCGGCAACGCTGGAGGCGGTCGCGGTCAGGTCGAAGCCGGTGAGTGCCGCGTCGATCGCGCGTGCCTGTGCGGCGCGGCCAAGGCCGTAGACGCGTGCGAAGAACCGCAAGTTCTCCCGCACCGACAGTTCCGCGTAGAGCGAGAAGCGCTGCGCCATGTAGCCGATGCGCCCGCGTGCTTCGGCGGGTGCGCGCAGCAGGTCGGCACCCGCGACGCGTGCCTGGCCGCCGGAGGGACGCAGCAGGCCGCACAGCATGCGGAAGATGGTGGACTTGCCAGCGCCGTTCGGTCCCAGCAGGCCGAAGATCTCGCCGCGCCGCACAGCGAAGCTGACGTGGTCCACGGCGGTGAAGGCGCCAAAGCGGCGGACGAGGTCGGTGACGGTGATGGCACCGGCGCCTCCTCCCCCCAACCGCCTCCCGCGAGGGGAGGGGGAGAACGGCCAGCCCTCCCCCTCCCCTTGCGGGAGGGGGGCGGGGGGAGGGGGCGCCAGAGCCGCAACGAACCCATCCTCGAACCGCGGCGGCAGATGCTCGAGCGCCTCGCCGCCAAGCTCCGGCGCGCCTGGCACCGCAACGCCCTTCCGCAGCACGATGCGCAGCGCGTCGCCCTCGACCACCGCGTCCAGCACCGCAGCGTGTGCCGTCGCCAGCCGCGCGGCAGCCCGCCGCTCTCCAACCGGCACGCGGAGGCGGAATACGCGTCCCTCGAGCGGCGCCAGGAACTCGGCCGGCGGTCCCTGCGCCAGCAGCCTGCCCTCATGCAGCAGCAGCACGTTGCCGCAGCGGGCCGCCTCGTCGAGATAGGCGGTGGCCCACACGACGGCCATTCCGTCCGCCCGGCCCTCTTCCAGCATCGCCGCAACGATCGCCCACAGGTCCCGACGGGAAGCAGGATCCACACCGACCGACGGTTCGTCGAGCAGCAGCAGCCGTGGCCGCGACAACAGCGCGCAGGCCAGACCGAGCTTCTGCTTCATTCCGCCGGAAAGCTGGCCGGCCAGACGCGCGGTGAACGGGCCGAGACCGGTGAAGCGCAGCAGCCGTGTCACCCTCTCGGCGCGCAGGGCAGGGGACATTGCATGCAGGTCGGCGAACAGGTCGAGGTTCTCGGCGACGCTCAGGTCCTCGTAGAGGCCGAAGCGCTGCGGCATGTAACCGATCGCCGGATGCGCCAACGCGGCTTCGGTTGCCATGTCATGGCCGAATACACTGATGTGGCCACCCGCGGGGCGCAGCAGACCAGCGATCAGGCGCAGCAGGGTGGTCTTGCCGGCGGCATCAGGGCCGACCAGGCCGGTGATCATCCCTGGCTGGATCGCGGCCGACACACCATCCAGTGCAACGTGTGGCGCGGCGCCGTGCGGGCGGGCGAACGTGTGGCTCAGCGAGGCGATGACCACGACAGGCTCGGTCATCGGGTCGCGGGCAACCGGATGGTGACCGGCATGCCCTGGCGGACGCCGTCGTCGGGGTTCTCGATGCGGATCCGCAGCCGATAGACGAGCTGCGTGCGCAGTTCCGGGGTCTCCACCGTCTTGGGCGTAAATTCCGCGGCGGGCGAGACATAGCCGATGCGGCCGCGATAGGCCCTGTCCACGCCGTCGGCCGTTACGGTTACCTCCGTGCCGGGTGCGAGGCGTGGCAGCAGTGGCTCGGGGGCGAAACTGCGCACCCACACCTCGTCATCCAGTGCCATCGAATAGACGTTGGTGGCGGGCAGCACCACGGTGCCCGGCTCGATGACCCGCGTCATGATCGTGCCGTTTGCCGGCGCGATCAGCTTGGTTCGCCCGAGCTGGGTGCGTGACAGATCGACTGTGGCCTCGGCCGCCCGCAACTGGGCACGCGCGACGGCGATGTCCTCGGCACGTGGCCCATTGACTGCTTCGGTGAGCGCGGCCTGCGTCTGGTCAAGTTTGGCGCGGCCGGCATCGAGTGCCATGCGGGCGTCGTCGAGGAGCTGCTTGGTCGAGGCATTGCTGGCGGTCAGGCTCTTTTGCCGCTCGAACGTCGCTTCGCCGTTGGCGAGCGACGCCTGCGCTGCGGCGAGGTTGGCGCGAGCCTGGTCGACGTCTTCCGGCCGTGTTCCGGCAACCAGCACATCGAGCTGCGCCTTGGCGGCATCGCGTCGCGCTGCGGCGAGATCCGCGGCGCTTTGGTAGGTGGCCGGGTCGAGTTCGGCAATCATCTCACCCTGCCTGACCCGATCCCCTTCGTTTTTCGGCATGGCGAGCACAGTGCCTTCGGCGTTGAATGACAGGTCGACCTGGCGGATCTCCACGTTGCCGTACAGCGTGCCTGGCGGCGCCGTCGCGGTCAGCCGCTGCACGGCCAGCCAGACAATTCCGCCAATGACGGCGACGGCAATAACGGCAAAGACGATACGTCTCATCTGGCTCGGCCTCGGGCGGCAGCGGCGGGCAATCTAGCGCGGTGTCCGGCCGGCGCCTTGATCCAGGTCACTCAGCGGGCGCGCGCCAGTAACGGGATTGAAACCGCGCCGGTGCATACCATCAGAGCTGTCCCGCTGCGCCCTCGGATAGCCTCTGATGAGAGACATTGTGCTCAAGTATCCGGCCCGACCGCCGACCCCGGTCGAGCGAGCGTTGGTCGTCGAGTGGCTCGCTGCCGCGGGCGATATTGCACTGGCCTACGTGAGCACTCGCGATCACGATGACCCGGCGCTCAAGGACCGGATCGTCATCATCACAGATACCGCGAAGGGACCGTCACACCTCGTCCACGCACCACTCGGCCGCAACATCTGGATGGTCTTCTCGACCGGTCGGAGAACCAAGGTGCAACAATTCAAGTCCCTGAAGGCCGCCCTGAACTCGATCAGGCCGGTTCTCAGTGAAACTCAGGCGACGGGCGAGGCGTTCAATTTCAGCCTGCACTGATCCCGCGGGCCTGCGCCGTCACCCCACCCGATACGCCGCCACCGCCTTCTCGTCGAACTTCAGCCCAAGCCCCGGCTTGGTCGGCAGTACCAGTTGGCCCTTCTCGATCGCCGGCGTCTCCTCGTAGAGCTTCAGCATCCACGGCATGTATTCCACCGTCAGCCCGTTCGGCACCGCGGCGATCAGGTGCAGGTGCATCTCGGGCACAACATGGCTGACGACCGGCAGGTTAAACGCCTCCGCCATGCCGGCGACCTTAAGCCACGGGGTCACACCGCCGACGCGGCAGAGATCGATCATCACGTAATCGACCGAGCGCGCCTCGATCATGTTGCGGAACGGCACGATGCCCCACACGTACTCGCCACCGGCGATCGGCGTGGACAGCGCAGCATTGACACGTGCCAGCCCCTGGTAGTCGTCGCAGGTGGTGACGTCCTCCAGCCAGAACAGCCCGACATCCGCCACGCGATGGCCGATGTCGATCGCCTGCTCGACGCGCCAGCGCTGGTTGATGTCGCACATCAGCTTGATGTCCGGCCCGATCGCATCGCGCACCACGCGCGCACGCCGCACCTCCTCGGCGGGCGACGGATTGCCTGGCAACGCCATCTGCGTCTTCATCTCGATGAAGCCCTTGTCCACCAGCCGGCGCGCGGCGGTCGCGGCCTGCGCATCGGTCAGCCCGCGGCGCAGCGACCCGGAGGCATAGGTATTGACCCGGTCGCGCGCGCCGCCGAGCAGCTTCCACAGCGGCTGCTCCAGCGTCTTGCCCTTGATGTCCCACAGCGCGACGTCGATTGCCGAGACCGCCAGCGTGTAGATGCCCGAGCCACAGGAATCGCCGGCCGCCGCGCGCAGCTTGCGCAGGATGGCCTCGATCCGCATTGGGTCCTCGCCGATCAGCAGCGCGCACAGTTCATCGACCGCGCTGCGCAGCGTGCCGGTGAGCGCGCCGCCGTAGAAGGTGAGGCCAATGCCCTCGACGCCGGCGTCGGTCCGGATGCGGAGGATGACGACGGGACGCAGGCGCCCTGCTTCTTCCGGCATGTCCGCCAGCGGGTCGTCTTCCGGGATGCGCAGAATGGTGGTCTCGGTCCGGGTGATCTTCATCGCTGTCTCCTCCGCGTGTTGCGGCCAAGGATAGCGGACGGGCCAAAGGCTGATAAGCGCGCCCGATTATCGGTCAGGCGACGAGCAGACCCAGGTGCTCGCGCATCGGCTCGAAATCCCTGTCATCGTGCAACAGCATATGGTGCTGCTCGATGCAGTAGGTTCCGATGATCATGTCGGGCGTCTTGCGAATTGTGATGCCCTTCGCTCGCAACGTTCGATAGTTGCGGGCTGCCTGGGCTGCGATGACATCGCCGAGCATCGGGACGACGTCAAATGCGCGCAAATCCCTCGCCAAACGCGCGGCGTGACGGTCGTCGGACGCACCATGCAGCACTTCCAGGAATACGATGTCGCCAACCAACAGAGGCTCCCGCCCGAACAGCGCGCGCAGCAAACTTACTTTTCCTGAAATAGCGTTGCGGAAGTGTGCAATCCATATCGAACTGTCTACGGCAATCAATCCGTCCAGGCCTTGCGCATTTCCTCCAGATCGCCTTCCCAGCCGATGCCGGCCAGATCGGCGCCCGCCCGCTTCTGGCGATACAGCTTCACTACACGGCGCAACGCCTCCTCCACCGTCGCGCGCTTGGTGGACTGCCCTGTCGCCGCCATCGCCTCTTTCAACAACTCGTCGTCGATGTCGATATTCGTGCGCATCACGGCCCCATGTGTATATTCGGATCATACGATACACATTCATGGCTCCGCAGTCCGACGCGCCAGCCTCACTCCCGCCGCCGCGTGATGGACCACACCGTGATGTCCCACGCGTTGTGGATGCCAGCCACCAGCAACAATGTCAGAGACACCGCGAGCACCGTCCATCCCTCGGCCCGCTGCATCCCCAGTAGGACGCCCGCGGCGGCCTCGCCCAGATAGGTGACGACTGGCAGCAGCGCGTACCAGGTGCGGTCCTCGAGATCGATTTTGGCCGCCAGTCCGTCGCGCGCCGCATCGCGCCAGACCAGACCGCAGTAGCCAATGCCGACCAGCGCGCAGAGCATGACCAAAGCACCAAGCACGACCCAGTCGTCAATCGGGGCAAGGAGGATCAGCGATACCACCAGCACGCTGCTGAAATGCACCACGGTCGCGGACAGGAAGATGCGCATCGGCGCGCGCCGGTCGGTGGAGAACACACCGGACGCAACCGAGGCGGCGACGAACAGCAGGGCGACCAGCGTGCCCGCCGCTGTGCCGAGCAAGGTGTAGAATTCATGCCAGCGTGTCAGCACGTCGCCCAGCACCTGCATATCAGCGTTTCCACGTCTCGAACCGGTATGGCGCCACGCCGGCCAGTTGCGGATCCAGTGCGAGCCGATGCTCCAGCGGCGGGAACGCCCGGCTGCGGCAATCTGGACGGTCGCACAGCCGACACGATAGGCCGATGCCCACTTTCGCACGCTCCAGGTCAAGTCCGTCCGCATACGCCACCGCGTCGGCGTGAGCGATGCCGCAGCCCATCGCCACCACGTGCGTCGGCCGCGGCTCGCCCCACGTTCGCGCCGGCCGCGTCACCGTGCGCGCGAAGCAGAGATAGGTCGTGCCGTCCGGCAATTCCGCCACCTGCACCTGCATCACGCCAGGCTGCGCGAATGCCGTATGCACGACCCACCTGGGACACGATCCGCCGTAGCGCGCGAAGGGGAACCCCGCGGCGGAAAAGCGCTTCGATACGTTGCCGGCCGGATCGACGCGCACGAAGAAGAACGGCACGCCGCGCGCGCCCTGCCGCTGCAACGTGGACAGGCGGTGGCACGCCTGCTCGAACGACACGCCAAAGCGCGACGCGAGTGCCTCGACGTCGTGGCGCAAGGTGGCCGCCGCGCCGAGGAAAGCCGCGTATGGCATCAGCAATGCGCCCGCGACATAGTTGAGCAGGCCGACCCGGATCAGCATCCCGGCTTCCGCCGACGAGGGCGCGGCATCGGCGAGGGCTGCTTCCACCGCCTCGCGTGCCTCCATCAGCGCCAGCTGAAACGCCATGTGGAAGCCGCGGCTTTCACGCGGCAGCGTCTCCGACAGCACCAGCATGCGCGCGGCCGGGTCGTAGCGGCGCAGGGCGCCGTCCAGGGGCTGCACGGTGACGGTCAGGCCATGCGTCCGCCGCAGGCGTTCGGCGATGGCGTGGTTCATCTCCGCCGGCGAGGCACCCAACTCGCCGGCGATCGCCTCGGCCGCGGCCTCGAGAGGGGGGAAGTGGTTGCCCCGATCGTCGAACAGGTCGCGCGCCTCCTCGTTTGGCAGCAGCACTCGGCGGCCGGAGGGCAGGGCGATGCCGCCAGCATCCTCGCGCGCCACGCGCCAGGCCCGATACAGCGCCAGCACCGCGTGCGCGGCATTCGGTGCGACCGCGGCAAGCTCGGCCACTTCCGCCTCCGGCACCGCATCGGCCGAGAGCAGCGGATCAGCGAACGCCTCGCGCAGCGCGACCTCAAGCTGGCGCTCCGAACGGCCGGACAGGGTGGCGAGGTCCACGCCCAGCGTCTCGCCCAGCTTGATCAGCAGCGAGGCGGTCACCGTGCGCTGGTCGTGCTCGATGAGGTTCAGATAGCTGGCCGAGATCCCCAGGCGTACGGCGAGTGCCTGTTGGGTCAGGCGACTTTCGGAGCGTAGCCGGCGGATCGTTCGCCCGATCAACGCGCGGGCCATGATTTACATCCTTTACAGATTGCCGGCCTTCACGGTGAAGGCGACGACAGGATTGCAGGCCATTCTGGCAGATTCTGCGTGCACTTCGCACCTGCAATGTCAATTCTTCACCCACCCGAAAACCCAAGAGGCACCGATGCATCTCATCCCCGATCCCGAACGCTTCGACGGCATCCAGCGCGACTACACGCATCAGGATGTGCTTCGTCTGTCCGGCCGTTTCCGCATTCGCCACACGCTGGCGGAGATGGGGGCGACACGGCTCTGGCAACTGCTGAAGACCGAGCCGTTTGTGCCGACGCTCGGCGCGCTCACCGGCAATCAGGCGGTGCAGCAGGTCAAGGCCGGGCTGCAGGCGATCTACCTGTCCGGCTGGCAGGTCGCCGCCGACGCCAACACGGCGGGCCAGATGTATCCGGACCAGTCGCTGTATCCGGTCGATTCGGTGCCGAATGTGGTGCGGCGGATCAACAACGCGCTGCGCCGCACCGACCAGATCGCGCATTCCGAGGGCGACGACAGCACTTACTGGATGGCGCCGATCGTGGCAGATGCGGAGGCCGGCTTCGGCGGCGCGCTGAACGCGTTCGAGCTGATGAAGGCGATGATCGAGGCCGGGGCGGCCGGCGTGCACTTCGAGGACCAGCTCGCCTCGGAGAAGAAGTGCGGCCACCTCGGCGGCAAGGTGCTGGTGCCGATGGCGCAGCACATCCGCACGCTGAACGCGGCACGGCTGGCGGCCGATGTCGAGGGCGTGCCCACCGTGCTCCTGTGCCGCACTGATGCGCACTCGGCGCAGTTGCTCACTACGGATGTGGACGAGCGCGACCACCCGTTCATCTCCGGCGAGCGCACCGCAGAGGGGTTCCATCGCATCCGGCCCGGCCTCGGCGTGGAGTACGCGATCGCCCGCAGTCTGGCGTTCGCACCGTATGCCGACCTGCTGTGGTGGGAGACCAGCGAGCCTGATCTGGAGGAGGCGGAGCAGTTCGCCGACGCGATCCACCGGCAGTTTCCCGGCAAAATGCTGGCCTACAACTGCTCGCCGAGCTTCAACTGGCGCAAGAAGCTGTCGCCGGAGCGGATCGCGGGTTTCCAACGCGACATCGGCGCGATGGGCTACAAGTTCCAGTTCGTGACACTCGCCGGCTTCCACAGCCTCAACCTGGCGATGTTCGACCTCGCGCGCGGCTACCGGGAGCGCGGCATGGCGGCTTATTCGGAGCTGCAGCAGGCCGAGTTCGCCGCGGAGGCCGCTGGCTACACCGCCACACGGCATCAGCGGGAGGTCGGCGTGGGCTACTTCGATGCGGTGGCGACAGCGGCCTCAGGCGGCCACTCGTCGACGACGGCATTCTCCGGCAGCACCGAGGCAGCGCAGTTCCACGACGCGCCAGCGGCACCGCATGCGCGTCAGAGTGACGATGAAGGGCTGGTGCACAACCACGAGTGGGCGGTCGTGGCGAAATAGGGCCTCCCCGCGGCGCGGGCACGTGATCGTGCCGCGGTATCCCGGCTATAGAGGGGGCACCACGCCCCCTCCATGGCTGAGGAGCCACCTGCACGATGCCGTTCAAGGTCGAAGTCGGTCCCCCGCAGATCGCAATCCATCACGCGCAGACCGTTTTCATCACCGACCCTGACGGTCAGGTGAGGTCGTCCGAGAAAGGCCTCTACTTTCTCGATACCCGTCTGATCTCCAGCTGGATGATTTATATCAACGGCGAGCCATGGGACCTGCTGAACGGCGGGGCCATCGTCTCCGACACCGCGAGTATCCACCTCGCCAATCGCGGGTTCCTCAGCGAGGATGGCGCTGTACCGGCGCGCAGCCTGGGCTTTGTAATCGGCCGCAGGCTCGGCGGCGGTATGCACGAGGACCTCGACATCACCAATCATGGCCGCCGGCCGGTCAGCTTCAATCTCGAAATCGACATCCTTTCTGATTTCGCCGACGTGTTCGAAGTGAAGCAGAACCGCATCGTGCGTCGCGGTCGCATCACCACCGAGTGGTCAGACGCCAACCAGCGGCTGCGCACCACCTATCGCAACCAGGATTTCATCCGTGCGATTCAGATCGGCGCCCGACAGGGGAACCAGCCGGTCGCATACGCCAATGGCCGGCTCAGCTTCGAGGTGCGGATCGCCCCGACGGAGACCTGGCATTGCTGCCTGCTCTACGACCTGATCGACGGCAACCGGCATTTCCACGCGCCGCACGACTGCGCGCATGAAGGCAGGGGCCATAACGACTGGCGGGAGACGGTGCTGAAGATCCGCACCAGCAACGAGGAGTTCTACCGCAACTATCGCCAGGCGATCGAGGACATGGCGGCGTTGCGTCTGCCGATTGCCGGCACCGACCAGATGGTGTTCGTGCCGGCCGCGGGCCTGCCGTGGTTCATGGCGCCGTTCGGGCGCGACAGCCTGATCGTCTCGTTGCAGAACATCTTGATCTATCCCGAGTTCGCCCGAGGTGCGCTCGACGTGCTGGGCCGCTGGCAGGCGAAGGAGCGCGACGATTACCGCGACGCCGAGCCGGGGAAGATCATGCATGAGCTGCGCTACGGCGAGCTCGCGCATTTCAAATTGATCCCGCACACGCCGTACTACGGCACGGCGGATGCGACACCGCTGTACCTGATCACCCTGCACGCCGCATGGCGGGCCACCGGTGATCGTGCGTTGCTGGAGGAGCATCTTGCTACCGCGGAAGGCTGTCTCGACTGGATCGACAACTGGGGCGATCGCGACGGCGACGGGTTCCAGGAGTACCAGACGCGATCACCGGTCGGCTACGAGAACATGGCGTGGAAGGACGCGGGCGATTCTATGGTCTATGCCGACGGCACGCCGGTAAAAGGCCCCAAGGCACTGTGCGAGTTGCAAGGTTACGTTTATGACGCATGGCTGCGCATGGCCGAGGTCTATGATGAACTCGGCCGCACCGAGCGCGCCACGGTACTCCGCGACAAGGCGGCCACGTTGCTTACGCGCTTCAATGAGGCGTTCTGGGACGAGGACAGCGGCTTCTACGCCTTCATGCTGGATGGCGAAAAGCGCAAGGTCCTGAGTATCGCTTCGAACCCTGGCCATTTGCTGTGGTCGGGCATCGTGCCGCCTGACCGCGCCACGCGTGTAGTCGCTCGGCTGATGCGGCCCGACATGAATTCCGGCTGGGGCATCCGTACGTTGTCAGCGGATCACCCAGCGTTCAATCCCTATTCCTATCAGAACGGCTCGGTCTGGCCGCACGACAACAGCATGATCGCACTCGGCTTGAAGCGATACGGCTTCACGCACGAGGTTGGCCAGGTCGCCCGCGACATTTCTCGTGCCGCCGGTCACTTCCTGCTCAATCAATTGCCGGAACTCTATTCGGGCGTGCAGCGCGGCGATACCGATTTTCCGGTGCAGTACCTCGGTGCCAACGTCCCACAGGCCTGGGCTGCGGGGTCTGTGTTCGCGCTGTTGCAGGCGATTCTCGGCATCGCGCTCGACGCCCCGCGTGGCCGCATCTTCGTGGATCCCGAGCTGCCGGCCTGGTTGCCCGACATCACCCTGTTCGACCTCAGGCTCGGCCGGCGCAGCATCGACATCCGCTTCTCGCGCGATGGTGACGCGACCCGTTTCGAAGTCTTGCGGGGACCGGCGCATATCGTGGAGCGGCAGCGCTTTCATCCGATCTCTGCGCTGGCCTCAGCGAATTCGATATCCGCGGCAAATCCACGTCAAAACGGTATCAACTCGAAACGGTGATGTAGTTCACTGTTTTATGCCCAGCGTCCATCTACCTTGTATCTAGATCGATAGGATAAGGAACAGGATGATGGCGCTGCACGATCTCTACGCAGCGGTTTGGGACAAATCGTCCGGACCGGCGTGGCAGGCTCGACACCGCATGAGTGCCAGCGCGTATCAGAGCACATTCGACACTCTGCTACAGCAAGGCTACCGGCTGCGCATGGTCAGCGGCTATGCGCCGGACGGAGAGGATCTGTATGCAGCGCTGTGGGAACAAGCCAGCGGTCCCGCCTGGCAGGCGCATCATCGGATGAACGCAGCCGACTACCAGCACACATTCGACCAGATGGTCGCGCAGGGCTATCGCCTGATCACAGTCAGCGGCTATGCCGTAGGCGGTCAGGACATGTATGCGGCGCTGTGGGAGAAGGACTCGTCCGTCGCCTGGCAGGCACGCCACCGTCTCACCGCCGCTCAGTACCAGACGACGTTCGACCAGCTTGTCGCAGAGGGCTATCGGCTGACCTGGGTGGATTGCTACACGGTGGCGGGCGAAGATCTCTACGCCGCGATCTGGCAGAAGAGCGCGGGAGCCGCCTGGCAGGCGCGTCACCGCATGACGCCGGCGCAGTATCAGGCGACGTTCGATCAGATGCTCCAGCAGGGCTATCGCCCGGTCTGTGTCAGCGCCTGCAATACCGGCGGCCAGGATCTCTACGCCGCATTGTGGGAGAAGGTGTCGGGCCCCGCCTGGGTCGCGCACCATGCGATGAGCTCCGGCGGGTATCAGTACACTTTCGACCAGTTGCTGGCGCAGGGCTATCGGCTGCGCTTCGTGATGGGCTATCCGGGTGAGGATCCGGCTCTCGCGGTGCTCGACTTCACCATGCAGCACCAGTTGCAGTCGGAATGGTGCTGGGCGGCGACATCGGTCAGCGTCGCGCACTATTACGACGCGCACAGTTCCTGGACGCAGTGCCAGATGGTGAATGCGCAGACCGGCCATACGACATGCTGCCAGGACGGCAGTTCGTCGGACTGCAATCAGCCAGGCTATCTCGATGATGCGCTGACGCGCTGCGGACACCTGAGCAGCGACACCGGCGGCACCACCGCGATCAACGAGGTGCTGGACGATCTCGCATCGGGCAATCCGGTATGCATCCGCATTGGCTGGTCAGGCGGCGGCGGACATTTCATCGCCGCGACCGGAGCAGAGGATCCCGACATCATGATCGTCGACGATCCGATCTATGGCCATTCGGTGCTGAGCTACAACACGCTCGCCAACGACTATCAGGGCAGCGGGTCGTGGACCAACTCGTACTACACAAAGCCCTGAGCGGCAGGAGACGACGATGCCCCTTACCTTGCAGACCCCACCGCAGGAATCGCTCGCCGCTTTGGCAGCGGCTCTGCCGCGCCTTGCCGCCAGCCCTGCGATCGCCGCGCGGATGCAGTTGACCAGCAGCGGGATCAACCGCTTCGTGGCCCAGCGCGCCGCAAACCCCAATGCCGCGCCCAGCGTATCCGCGCCGTTATTTGTCTTGGGCCTGGCGGACGTGGCCGGCGGTGGCACACTGGCGACAGCGCGCCAAACCGGCTGGCGGCATCTGTTGGAGGCAGGCACTGGATCGGTGCTGGCCGAGACAGCGCAGCACGGAGCAACGCATGTGTTTGCGGCGGTGAATGAAAGCCCGTTCGCTCAGGATATGCAGGCGCGACTGGCAGCGCTCCGTCAGGACCAGACGGTGGCCGCTGGTTCATATCAGGCGGCGCTGTTGCAGGTGCCGGCGATGGGTGTGATGGCACTCTGGCTGCGCGGCTCCGGGGGCAGTTCGGACATCCTCGTGCCGCTGGCACCGTCGCCTTCGCCTCTCGTGGCGGGGCGGCATTACGGTGAGGGCGACTTCCTCGCCGCGCTGCGCCCGGCGGCACAGGCCAAGCTACACGCTGATGCGCCAGGAAAGGGAGCGTAGAGCGTCACTCTCATTGGCGCGCGAGTCACTCCGACCTTGTCATTGCGAGGAGCAAAGCGACGAAGCAATCTCGTTCGTAAGTGCGCACTCACGACCGGGACTGCTTCGTCGCTTTGCTCCTCTCAATGACAGTAGAAAGCTCCCACGTCTCGGCCACGGCCAGCCCACGGACATCGATACCGTTGGCAAGCTTCGCTGCGTACAACTCATGATGATGGCCGTGCACGATCAATTGTGCGCCGGCGGATGCGGCCATCTGGTCGATCACGGCGAAGCCATGACGGTGGCATGACGGCGCCTCGTGGGTCACCAGCACGTCGAAGCGCTGCTGTGCTAGTTGCGCGAAATCCTCGGGAAAGATCGAATCGCGATGCCACAGCGGCAGTCCGCCGCGCCAGTGTTCCCGCAGCTTCAGGCTATCGAGAAACGCGCGCCGCGTATCGAAGCTGGGCGGATCGATCCGGTCGTTCGGCTCGTCCGCGCGCGGATACCAGATGCGGGGCTTGAACACGCCGGCCAGGCCCGCGATGCGCAAGCCGGCAACCTCGATCACCCTGCCGCCAATATCGCCTTCGGGATGATCGGTCGCCAGGTTGTCGAATGCCGTTTCGGTCTCGGCGTCCTTGTTGCCAAGGATCCAGTACACAACCCAACCTTGCCCGAACAGCCATGCTAACGTCTCGCGCAGTGGCAAGCGCAGTTCGCAATCGCCGAGCAGGATCAAAGTGCCTGGTTCCTGTGCGCCGCACGCGCGCAGGATCGGCGGGAAATTACCGTGCGGATCGCCGGCGATGACAATGCGATCGGACACGCGCGGCATCTCGGTCAAACGGTGCGACCGAAGCCCAGCAGCCGCGCGGCCGGGCCGATCGTCCATCCCTGGATGACCAGCGATATGACCACCACGACAAACACGCCGGAGAACAGTCGCTCGTCGCGCAGCGGATCGGCGAGGGCGGGGATGAAGCTGATATAGATCGGCACTGCGCCGCGCAGTCCGACCCATGAGGCGAATGCCGATTCACGCCAGGGATAGCGGAACGGCAGCAGGCAGGCGAAGGTCGCGACCGGCCGTGCGACCACAATCAGCACCAGGGCGGTGATGACACCTTGCAGAATGTACGGCACGAGCTCGTGCGGCGTGACCAGCAGGCCGAGCATCAGGAACAGCACGATCTGTGCCAGCCAGGCGAAGCCTTCGTAGAAGTTGGCGATTTCGCGCTGGGCTGGATGTCGGGTGGCGCCGACGATGATGCCCGCGAGGTAGATCGCCAAGAAGCCGCTGGTGTCCAGCATCTGCGCCAGGCCGAACAGTGCGAGGCCAAACGCCAGAACCAGCACCATGGAAGCGGGGACCTCCAGGGACAGGCGTCGCAGCAGCAGGGCAAGCAGCCAGCCGCCCCCCAGCCCGATCACACCGCCGCCGATCATCTCCTGAGCGAACAGCAGAGCGCCGCTCAGCCAGGTGCCCGAGCCGGGCGCGACGATCGCGCGCACGACGAAGATGGTGAGGAAGATCGACGCAGGGTCGTTCAGTCCGGATTCCACTTCCAACAGCGCGGTCACGCGTTCGGGCAATGCGAGGCGCGCGCGACTCAGCAGTGCCGCAACCGCTGCTGCGTCGGTGGGCGCTACTGCGGCGCCGACCAGCATAGCCATCGCGAACGGCACGCCGGCGAGCAGCATGACAGCCGCTGCGACGATGCCGGCAGTGATTGCGACGCCGATCACCGCCAGTGTCAGTGCCGGCCAGACGGCGAGGCGCAGCATCGAGATGGGCGTTTGCAGGCCGCCCTGGAACAGGATCACCGCGAGCGCCACGCTGCCGACCAGGTATGCGGACGCGAAGTCGTCGTAGCGGATATGGCCTGGCCCGTCCTCGCCGGTCAGCATGCCAAGCACCAGGAACACCAGCAGTACCGGCGCGCCGACCCGGCGGGACAGCATGCCGGCGAACACGCTCAGCACACCCAAGGCGGCGCCGATGAGGATCATCTCATGGGCGAGCGCCATATGGGCGCGGCCAAGTGCGAGCAGGTCAGGTCCGATGGGCATTCAGGTGGTGATGTTCGTGTGGGACCCGACAAGCATTGTCACTGCGAGGAGGCTCCTCGCGACGACGGTACTATTGCGCTGGTGCGGCTGCCCGCTGCTTCTGCATCTCCTCCTCCCACGGTCCGGGGAACAGGCCAAGGTTCACCACTTCGGGCGCAAACACGCTGTCCTGGCGCGGCCACTTCTCGCGCGGCAGTTCGTACGAAACTTCCAGTCCGTTGCCGTCCGGATCACGGAAGTAGATGCCGAGCGACAGCCCGTGGTCGGAGATGTGGTCGAACTTCACGCCCTTCTCCTTCAGGCGGTAGTAGGCGTCCTTCAGGTCGTCCAGGCTCTCCATCATGAACGCGAGATGGTTCAGCCCAACCTGCCGCTTCGCCTGCAGCGGCGCATCGTCCCCCACCTCCATCAGTGCCACCTCGTGCGACTTGTCCTTGTCCGCCGACATGAACGCGGCGCGACCCGGACGGAAGTGGTAGGTGTGCAGGCCCAGCACGTCCTCATACCATTGGCGCGAACGCTCCGCGTTGCGCACGTAGAGGTTGACGTGGCCGAGATGCTTCGGACGGTAACTCATCGCATATCCTCCATGTCGTCGCGTTTCAGGAAGTCGAGAACGCGCTCCATCGCCTCGTTCTTCGGGTAGATCGCAGCCAGAGCGCGGGCGCGTGTCAACGGGTCCGAGGCGAAGAAGCGTTCATACAGTACCTGGCGGCTGCCGAACGAGCTGCCGGCGACATCCCAGGCGAGGCGGAACAGGCTGACGCGGTCACGCGCCGAGATCGTGTCGGTCGCCAGGTATTGCTCGATATGGCCGGCGAGCGGGCCTTTGAAGTCGGCCTCACTCGGCGTGATCATGAAGCTGGATGATCCGAGAAGTTGCAAAATTTCGATCATCCGTGGATAGGCGGTCATGAACAGGTTGCGCGTGCTCTCGATCGTCACCGAATCCGGACACATCACGCCCCACTCGTCGAGCTTTGCGTCAGCCTCTGCCGCGCGCATCAGCGCCCGCGTCAGCGTCGCGTAGAGCATCAGCTCGCCGATGCGTTCCTCCACGTGCGGCAAATGCTTGTTGCCGAGTGCCTCGGTCATCAGCAGGGCGATCCCAAGCACGAACTCGCACTTGGCCAAATTCTTGGCCGCACCCTGATGCGATGAATGCGCCGAATAATGCGTGCCGGCCGCCGCCCCGTTCAGCAGGTTGACGTCGCCATACAGGAAGACGCGCTCCCACGGCACCTCGACGTTGTCGAAGAACACGACGCAATCCATCTCCTCGAAGCGCGAGCCGAGCGGATGGTCGAAATGCGAGCGCCCGAGATCGAAGCTGTCGCGACACAGGAAGCGCAGGCCGGGCGTGGCGCACGGAATGGCGAAGGCCAGCGCGAACGGGCTATGCGCTTCGGCGTACTGGCCGAGGCGTGGCGAATAGACCGCGATCTCGTCCGAGATCGGGCCAAGGGTCGCCAGGATGCGCGCGCCGTGCACCACCAGGCCGCGGCTGGTTTCGCGCACCGCCTGTAGCGCCGTGCCTTCCTGGAGGTTGTAGGTGGCGGTGACATTGCGGCTGCGCTGGAGATTGATCAGCGAGTGGGTGAGAACGATGTCGTTCTCGCGGATGTATTCGTAGTAGCGTCGGACGTTCGCCGCGAATTCGGGCCGGCCGTTGCCGCGCGCAAAGTAATCGGCGGCGGCGCCCCAGGCGGCGAGCGTGACGTTCATGAAGTCCGGCGAGCGTCCCATCATGCCGCACGTGGAGCGCGCCCAGTTCAGCATCATGACGCGGCGCGCTTCGAGCTCCTCGCGCGTGCGCGGATTGATGAACGACAGGCCGACGCGGTCGGCGGTGGAGGGCGAGGCATAGGTCATCTCGTCGCGGTACTTCGGATCGCACTGCATGTCGTAGAGCGCAGCGATCGCGCGCGCACCGCCGGAGAGGCCAGGATGCGTGGTCACATCCTTTACGCGCTCGCCGCGCAGCCAGACCTCGCAGTCCTGCTCGCGGAGCCCGTTCAGGTATTGCCGTCCCGTGCGTGCTGGCATGCCGCGTCTCCCTTTGCGGGCGGCGATCATGGCCGCTCAAGCCGGCGCGCACCAGTCTCCCCCAACCCCCTCCCGCGAGGGGAGGGAAGATTGGGTGTCAGGTGTTGAAGCCGGCGAAGCGGTGGGGGATGCGGTGGATGTCGGCGAGCACCTCGCGGCGCAAGCCTTCGGGCGTGTCCGGCGGAAATTCCAGATCGATCGAATCGGCCACCCCGCCATAGCGCTGCTCGATGGCGCCGGCGATTTCGCGGTAGGTGCCGCAGGCGGCGAAGATGCGCACGACATCGTCGGGCACTTCTGCCGCCATCGCGTCCCAGCGTCCCTCCACCGACATCCGGTGCAGCTTCAGGCCCAGTTCCTGCTGCCCGTGCAACGCCAGGATCGGCATGTAGGTGCGGGTCGATCCATAAAACCCGATGCGGCGCCGCACGACCTCCATGCCGGCGGCCACCGTTGCCTCGTCCGGGCCGGTGACCACGAAGCCCCCGCCATGGACATCGAAATGCTCGCGCGTCCTGCCGCCGCGCTGCATGCCGACCGCGATCTGCGGCAGGCACACCTCCTCGAGGTAGCGTCGCGAGCACAGCGGATGCAACCGCACGCCATCGGCCACCTGGCCCGCCACGCGCAGCATCGCCTCACCGACCGCCGCGATCGTCACAGGCACCATCGGCAGCCCCGTCGGTTCGGGTGAAAAATCCGGCGTCATCAGCGTCAGCGTGTAGTGCTCGCTGTGGAAGTCCAGCTTTCCGCGTGTCTCCCAGCAGCGCCACACCGCGCGCAGTGCCTGCACATAGTCGCGCAGCCGCGGTGCCGGCGCGGTCCAGGGGATGCCGAAGCGCCGTTCGTTGTGGCCTTTCACCTGACTGCCCAGACCAAGCACGAAGCGGCCGTGCGAATTCGCCTGGAGGTCCCAGGCCTGCGATGCGAGCACAGTGGGGCTGCGCGGAAACGCCACGGCGACCGATGGCGTCAGCTCGACGCGCTCCGTCGCAAGGGACGCGACAGCCAGCGGGGCGAACACGTCGTGCCCCAGTTCCACGGTCATCACCGCATCGTAGCCGGCGGCTTCCGCCTCGCGTGCGGCCTGCTGCGTTGTGCGCCACTCATTCATCGGCAGACGTGTGAAAATGCGCATGTCGCTCTCGTTCACCTACAAAGGCTATGATCTTTCCGCGCGTCAGCCGATCTGGCAAACCGACGCGCAAAACTCAGGAATAAACGCCATGCCAGTTGTCAGACGTGCGACGCGCCTGTTGATCATTACGTGCGGCCTGTGGGCTGTGAGCGTGTCGGTCATTCCGAACGGTGAGGCAGCAACGCCCTGGGCCTTGATCGCTCGGCGAGCTATCGGGCGCGTCGAACAACTGAGCCAACCTCCGAAAGGCGAGCAACCAGGTTTCGACGTTGCGACGGTCATCCTTAATGCAGATGCGACGAAGGTTTACGCAACCGCCGTCGACCTGCTGCACAAGAACCAGACGGTGCGTGTCGTCGCGGAGGACGCCACCCATCGGACGGTTGAATTCAGCAACGGCAAACGCTCCGCCGGCATCACGGTCAGCGACCTCGGCACGCGCCTGTCGCAGATATTGGTGGCGTCAGCCACCTTGCCGGGACAGGACTCGGCCACGATGCGGATCGTCGATGGAATTCTTCGGGTGTGCCAGGAAATGAAGGTGACCTGCAGCACCCAATAGCGCCGTCGCGCCGATGGTTCGCACCGGCGCGACGGCTCCGGTCAGTTCAAACGCAGATCAGTGATATGCCGCGGATCGGGTTTCAGGTCGCCGCGCTCCACGCGCTTGACTATGTCGGTCAGCACCACGTTGGCAGGCGTCGCGATGCCGATCTCGTCACCCTTCTTCGCGACCATCCCGTTGAGGAATTCGATCTCCGTGCGCCGGCCCTTCACCATGTCCTGGCCCATCGACGGCCGATGCTCGCCGCCACCGCCACCCACCTCCGCCAGACGGTGCTCGTCATAGTGACGCGTCGCCGCCGCGTCGCCTTCGCCGGCACGGGCGATGATCTCTGGATCGAGGTGCTGGATTTCCTCCAACTCATAGCCGAGCGCCTGGCCGACGCGGATCGCCTCGCTGCCGAGGCGGGCGGAGAAGTGACGGATCGCGTCGTTCTGCACCATGTCCTTGCCGATCATGCCGGTGCAGGCGGACAGCCCGTTGCCCATCACGTTGGTCACCAGCTTCGACCAGCGCTCACCCCACAGGTTCTCTGTCACCATTGCGCTGTCCGCCAGGCTGACCAGGCGGCAGATCTCCTTCAGCCGATCGGTGACGCGGCCATGCACCTCGCCGGTGCGGAAGACAGTGTGCTTCGTGCCGCTCTTGCCCGCGGCGCGCCGCACGTGACCAGGCTCGCAAAGATCGACGGTGATGGAACTGGCGATGCAGCCCACCGTCTTTCCCCAGCCGACCACGCCGGCAATCGTCTCCTCGTTCATGCAGTTCTGCAGCGAGACTATGAAGCCGCCGGGTGCCAGGTACTGGCTGATCAGCGTCGCCGCCCATTCGGTGTCGTACGACTTCATGCAGACGAAGGCGATGTCGATCGGACTCTCCTTGGCGAGCTGCTGCGCATCGGTCACGTGCATGGCGCGCACCTTCGTGGTGAATTCCGGCACATCGCGGATGTGGCTGATCTTCAGGCCATCGCGCTGCATCTTTTCGACATGCGCGGGCCAGGGATCGATGAAGGTCACGTCTTCGCCGGCCTGCGCCATGTGTGCCCCGGCGTAGCCGCCGACGGCGCCAACACCCATGAATGCGATCTTGCTGCCCATGTTTCTCTCCCTAGCTCTCCAGCGTATCCGCAATCTCGATGATCTCGCGCGTACGGGTCACGCGTGTGCCCCAGCGCGCGTCGAACTCGGCGATCAGCGCGCGGATCGCCGGCGAGGCGCTGACGGCTTCCGCCGCGGCGACGTCGGCGAACCGATAGAACGCGTAATGCACGGATGGATCGGTCCGGCTCCAGCCGCGCGAGGCTCGGCCGGCGCCGAACGCCTTCATCGCGTCAGGCAGATGTTCGCTGCGATACCAGTGATCGAAATCGCGCCGATCCGTCCCGGCCACCACCGCTCGCACCACCAGCCAGGCTTCTGCCATCATTCCTCCCGACGCAGGCCCAGGCGCGCGAGCCGCGGCAACACTTCCTGCACGAAGAATGGAATCTCCTTCAGGTAGTCGAGGAACGCAACCGAGGTGCCAGCCAGCCCCATGATGCTCATCTGTTGCATGTCAGAGACGATATCGTCTGGCGTGCCGACCAGCGGAAAGGTGCCAGGGTAGGCGCCGTCGTAGCGCTTGCCGGAGGCACGCATGAAGCGGTTGAGCAGTGGACGTCTGATCTCATTGCCGGCGGCATCCTTCACCACCGGTCCGCGCTGGCGCCGATAGTACGCCTGGCCCTCCGCATCGGCCATCTCCTCGGCGAAGTAGTGGTAGAAATCCTCCGCCTCTCGCCGCGTAGGCCGGCACACCACGTGGGACATCGTGTAGATGTCAACGCTCCGGCCGTAGCGCGCGACATAACCGTTGATGTCGGCGAGCAGGGCAGGGGCCTGATCCAGTTCGCTCATCGTGGTGAACAGCACATCGGCTGCCAGCGCGGCGAAGTCGCGTCCCCTTGGCGAGAAGCCGGCCGACATCACCGCCGGCCGCGGCCGCTGCACCGACACGGGATCGGTCTGCAATCGTTTCAGGTGAAAGAACTTGCCGTCCCAGTCGAACTCCGGGCCGCCTTCCAGCAATCGCGACCAGACGTTGAACCATTCCAGTCCGTGCTCATAGCGGGCGTCCTGGTCGATGGTGACCCCGTGCAGGTCGAACTCTTCCTGGTTCCAACCGCACACGATGTTCAGACCCGCCCGGCCGTGCGTGACGTGGTCGATGGTGGCGATGGCCTTGGCGCCGAATGTCGGCGTTACCAGCGGCACATGGATGGTGGAGAAGATCGCGATGCGCTTCGTCAGCGCACCCAGGGCCGCGCCATGTGTCAATGTCTCGAATGAGCGGCCGTAGATGTTGGCCTTGCCCTGGAAGCCGCGCCACTTCGCCACCGGCAGTATGAAATCGATCCCCGCCTCGTCGGCGATTCGCGTCATCGCCACGATGTCGTCCCAGTCCGCGCGCCAGCGTTCCGGGGCGAGGCTCATGGTCAGCCCGCCGTCGCAATTGGCGCTGAACACGCCGAGCTTGAATGTATTCGGTCCGAACAGCGGGTTGTTGGAACGGGATGGATGCATCTGGGGTGCCATCTCTTCCGTTCAGATCAATTGGATCAATTGGGTCTTCAGATAAGCGGTCTCCGGTAGATGTGGATGCACGGGATGATCCGGGCCGGCGCCGCTGGTGGACAGAATGCGACCCTCGCGACGCGCGCGATGCAGGCCGAAGGCGATCTTTGCGCTCCACGCCTCCAACGGCGCGTGATGGCTGCACGACGCGACGAACAGGAAGCCACCCGGCACGACCAGCGGTGCCGCGAGGCGTGCCATTCGGCCATAGGCGCGCAACCCGGCCTCTGCGTCCTTGCGTGAGGGCGCGAAGGCCGGTGGGTCGCACACCACGATGTCGAACTGTTCGCCGACCAGCGCTGCCATCGCATCGAACCCGTCATCGCGCCTGACATGCACGCGATCCGCGATGCCATTCAGTGATGCGGTTGCCTCTGCTTGCGCCAGTGCCGGTGCACTGCTGTCCACCAAGAGCACCTCGCGCGCTCCCGCCGCGGCGCAGCGCAGACCGAACGCGCCGATATGGCAGAATACGTCCAGCACCCGCGCGTCTTCCGCCAGCGCAACCACGCGATCGCGGTTCGGGCGTTGGTCGAAGAACCAACCGGTCTTCTGCCCGCCGAGGGGATCTACCCCGAACCGCACACCGCCCTCAACCACCTCCGCGCGCGCGTCATTGCCGAACAACAGCTCGACGTTCTCTGCCAACCCCTCCTGGCGCCGTGCCGCAAAGTCGTTGCGTGCCACCACTGCACGCAGCGGCAGCAATCCAGTGAGCGCTTCCACGATCGACGGTGTCAGCCGATCCATCCCCGCGGTGTTCGCCTGCAGCACCACAACGTCGTCGTAGCGGTCGATCACCAAGCCCGGCAGCCGGTCGGCCTCGGCGTGCACCAGCCGGTGGAAGGACGTGTCGCAAACACGGTGGCGCAGTGCCGCCGCCTCGCCCAGACGTGCACGTAGCCAGTCCACGTCGATCGTCGCCGTTGGATCGCGATCCAGCAGCCGCGCCGCGATCAGGCTGCGCGGATTGAACATAAATGTACCGCATCGGGTGCCGTCGTCGCCCTCAATCCGAACCAGGTCGCCCGGCGGCATCTGCCGATACTCGGGCTTCATCAGAAGCTCGTTGGAGAACACCCAAGGCGAGCCCGCCCGCAGCCGCCGTCCCTGGCCAGGGTTGAGTCGCAGTGTCGGTCGGTTCAAGCGCCGATGTCCATCAATCGCCCAAGGAGCTGGTCTGGGCCGTCACGGGATGCGAAGGCCGTCTCCGCGCCATTGTAGGGCGGGTCGCACGAGGTGCGCCACGTTCTCATGACTCTTGGCAAGGGCTGGTCGGGGATTGAGGCTGACTCGGATATCCAGATGCATATACGTGGATCGGCAGCGTCCGTCTGGTGCTACCTCAGCCAGAATCTCTGGAGGGCCCGATGCGCTTGCATCTTGCGGTGCCTGCGCATCAGGACAGTGGCCTGTTTCGCCGCCACGCGTCTGGCTTCGAATACGGTCGCGGTAAGGTCTTCGCGGATCGCATCGCGCCCCAAAGCGTCGAGCGTCCACGATACGGCTTGCTCTATGTCGGGCAGGCGCAGCTCTTCCGGGCGTGTTTCAAGGACGCGACGCAGGAGCAGGTTTGCGATGTGGCTGAAATCTGTAGGCATTGACTGGGCTTTTTCCCGCTTGCACGGGCGCTTGGCCTAGCACTATCCGTTGGTGCTTGGTAAAGTTCTCGCTATTGACTGAAAGTGCGTCCGCTCTGATGGTTTTTGTTCTACCCGAGCGAGAGTGTATTAAGCGTCCGACACTTCTTGGTATTGGGATTGCCTGCCGCACGTGTCGCGGTTGTTGCATGAGGTGCGTTTCAAACGCGCCTGACATTGCATCCTTTGGTTGTCTCGGCGTTGGCCAGTCGGGCAGGCAGAGCCCTCAGAGGAACACCGCGGCGGGGTCTCAGGCTGCGGCGCGGCGCGTCGGAAACAGGATCGCGCGCAGCGCTGCCACCAGCCGATCCATCATCGCATCGGTGTGCAGGGGCGTCGGGGTGATCCGCAGCCGCTCCTCGCCACGAGGGACAGTCGGATAGTTGATCGGCGTCGCGTACATGCCGAACTCATCCAGCAGCCGCCGGCTCACCGCGCTGCACCGTGCGGCGTCGCCAATGTGCAAGGGCACGATATGGCTGGACGACGGCAGCACCGGCAGTCCCGCTGCGGCCAGCCGCTGCTTCAAAGTCTCGGCCCGCTCGAACAGCGCCGCACGCCGGTCGGAATTGCCGCGCACGTGGCGCACGCTGGCAAGCGCTGCCGCGGCAATCATCGGCGGAAGGGATGTGGTAAAGATGAACCCGGGCGCACAGGAACGGATGTAGTCCACCACCGGCGCATCGCCCGTTATGTAACCGCCGTGGCAGCCAAATGCCTTGGCGAGCGTGCCCTCGATCACATCGATCCGTGCCGCCACGCCATCACGCTCCGCCACGCCTGCACCGGACGGACCGTACATCCCGACCGCATGCACCTCGTCGAGATAGGTCATCGCGCCATATCGTGCGGCGAGCTCGCAGATCGCTGCGATCGGCGCGATGTCGGCGTCCATGGAATACACCGATTCGAACGCGATCAGTTTCGGCGCCGTCGCGGACGCCGCGCGCAGCAGGTCCTCAAGGTGCGCCAGGTCGTTATGGCGGAAGATATGGCAGGTCGCCTTCGATCCCTTGATGCCGGCGATCATCGAGGCGTGGTTGCGGGCATCGGAGAATACCTGCCAATCCGGCAGCGAGTTCAGAATGGTAGAGAGTGCCGCCTGATTGGACACGAAGCCCGAGGTGAACAGCAGCGCCGATGCCTTGCCATGCAGATCAGCCAGCTCCTTTTCCAGCGCGTCATGTGCCGGGCTGGTGCCGCTGATGTTGCGCGTTCCGCCGGCGCCAGCTCCCATCTCGCGCGCGGCCGCACAGGCGGCCTCGATCACAGCCGGGTGGCCGCCCATGCCGAGATAGTCGTTTGACGACCAGACGAGCACCTCGCTGCCGTCCTGTCGGCGATACAGCGGAAATCGCTCCGCCTGCTTGTGCAGCGGCGTGAAGCGGCGATACCGGCCTTGCGCCTCGATTTCGGTCAGAGACTCACGGCAATGAGCTTGAAACGGATGCATCTCTACGCCTGATCTCCCGACGTGGTTTTCAGTCTATCGGCCGCAACCGCTGCTTCCCATCCGTATAAACCCGGACGCAAGGTGAATAATTCTTCACCGTACGTAAACCCGCACTTCTTGCGGGCCACCAGCCGATTCCGCGCTCAGTCCAAGGTGGATACGGCCGTCGGGCACGCCCTGCGCCATGATGTCGCGCATCACGTCGGTTGCCCGCCGCTGCGCCACCGCCGCATCGGCACCGGCTGGCAAAGTTGCGCTTACATCGTATTCCACTCCAGGTGCGCGCGTCTCGGCTTCCCGCACCGCATAGCGCAACAGGTCCTGGTAGTCCGGGTTCGGTTCCACATAGTTGATGGTGATCAGGGGAGTGCGGGTGTCGGCTTTTGGCCCCGCCGGTTTGGCGGTCTTTGCCTCCGGCGAGGGGGCGAAGGTCGTCTGGTCGACCAGCTTGCACCCGGCGAGCGCCAGCCCCGCAGCCAACAACCACATCGCTCGCATACCGCCCACCATACCGCCCCCTGGGCCCATCGCCTGCTCTCTTGCAGCTAGCCGCCCGGCGGGCAAGATGCGCCACCCGCACGCAAGGATGCCTCGCATGATCGCCCAGACCAACCAGCGCATCGATGGCAAGCGGCTATGGGACAGCCTGATGGCGATGGCGCAGATCGGGGCGACGGCGAAGGGCGGCGTGCGGCGGCTGACCCTGACCGAGGTGGACCGGCGGGGGCGCGACAGATTTCGCGCCGAGTGCGAGGCGGCTGGACTATCCGTGCGGGTCGATGCGATCGGCAACATGTTCGCCCGCCGTCCCGGACGTGATCCGAACCGGCTGCCGGTGCTGTTCGGCAGCCATCTCGACAGCCAGCCATCCGGGGGGAAGTTCGACGGCGCTCTCGGCGTGCTTGCCGGCCTGGAGGTCATGCACACGTTGAACGACCTCGGCCTCGCCACCGAGGCGCCACTCGAGCTGGTGAACTGGACCGACGAGGAGGGCAGCCGTTTCGGGCATTCGCTGATGGGATCGGGCGTGTGGTCCGGCGTGTTCACACTCGACAAGGCCTATGCGCTGTCCGATGTGGAAGGTGTGACCGTGGGGACCGCGCTCGACGGCATTGGCTATCGCGGGCCGGAGCCAGCCGCGGCGTTTCCGGCGGACGCCTATTTTGAGCTGCATATCGAGCAGGGGCCGATCCTCGAGCGTGAGACAAGGCAGATCGGCATCGTCACCGGCGCGCAGGCGATGGTCTGGTACGACGCGATCGTCATTGGCCAGGATTCGCACGCCGGCACCACGCCACCCTCGGCACGCAAAGATGCGCTGGTGTGCGCGGCGCGGATCATCGATCTGGTCGATCGCATGATGCGTGCACGAGGCGAAGACGGCCGCGGCACCGTCGGTCAGCTTATGGTCTCGCCAAACAGCCGCAACGTGGTGCCTGGCGAGGTGCGGTTGTCGGTGGAATTCCGCCACCCGTCTGATGCAGAGGTGGACCGTCTGGATGCACAATTTCCGCGTGAGGCGGGTTTCATTGCCCGGGACTGCGGGGTGAAGCTGGAGTTGGCGCCGTTGTTCAAAATCCCGGCGCAGCCGTTCGATCCCACCTGCGTGGAGCTGGTGCGGCAGGGCGCGGCAAAGCTCGGCTACAGCGCGCGTGAGATCGTCTCAGGCGCCGGACACGACGCAGTATACGTAGCGCGGCACGTGCCGACCGCGATGATATTCACACCATGCAAGGATGGCCTGTCGCACAACGAGGCGGAAAGCATAGAACCCGAGGAAGCGGAGGCCGGAGCACAGGTTTTGTTCGAGGCTGTCGTGGCGCGGGCCGGCAGAGTGACGTAGCGCCGGTGCTGCCTCCGCTGGCATGATAGCGATCGACGGCCGCAGGATTGCCGCCGCAATGCACGGCCCTTATAGCCGCTGGCAGCCCTGAGGAGACGCCATGGCCGGACCCGATGCGCCCACCATCGACAACCCGGTACTCGCTCACCAGGCCGAGATTCTGGCCCGACCGCCGACCCAGGCCTGGGAAATGGCCAACACCATTCGCGCGCTCGCTATCGATGCGGTGGAAGCAGCCAGGTCTGGCCACCCCGGTATGCCGATGGGCATGGCTGACGTGGCGACCGCGCTCTGGAGCCGCTTCCACAAATTCGATGCCGCGGATCCGCGCTGGCCGGATCGCGACCGGTTCGTGCTCTCCGCCGGCCACGGTTCAATGCTGCTGTACGCGCTGCTCTACCTCACAGGCCACGACGGCATGGGAATTGAAGAGATCAAGCGCTTTCGCCAGCTTCACTCGCCCGCCGCCGGCCATCCGGAATACGGCGAACATCCAGCGATCGAGACCACGACCGGCCCGCTTGGCCAAGGTTTCGCAACTGCGGTTGGCATGGCGCTGGCCGAACGGATGCTGGCGGCTCGGTTCGGCCGCTCGCTGGTGGATCACCGCACCTGGGTGATCGCCTCGGACGGCGACATGATGGAGGGCATCAGCCATGAGGCCGCCGCCATCGCAGGTCATCTCTGCCTGTCCAAACTCACCGTCATGTACGACGACAACCACGTTTCGATCGACGGCGATACCGCGCTCGCATACTCGGACGATGTGGTGAAGCGCTTCACGGCCTACGGCTGGGCGGCGCGACGGATCGAAGGCCATGACCCGCAGCAGATCAATGCGGCGCTGTCGTTTGCGATGCGCTCGAAGAAGCCGACCCTGATAGCGTGCCGCACCGTCATTGGCCTTGGTGCTCCGACCAAGGCGGGCACTTCCGCAACCCATGGTTCGCCGCTCGGACGCCAGGAAGCGGCGGCGGCGAAGGCCGCCCTTCGTTGGCACGGGCCGCCGTTCACCGTGCCGGACGAACTGCTGGATCGGTGGCGCGCTGTCGGTAGCCGTGGCGCCGGCGCTCGTCGCGCATGGCTCAAACGCCTTGCACACAACAATATGCGCCCGGAATTCGAGCGGGTGATGGCGGGAAGGCTACCGGACAACTGGCACGAGACAGTTGCGGCGCTGAAGCAGGAAATCGCCGATACCAAGCCGAAGATGGCCACACGGCAGTCGAGCCAAAAGGTGCTGGAGGCGCTCGCGCCGGCAACCCCCGAGCTGGTGGGCGGCTCGGCCGATCTGACCGGCTCCAATCTGACTTTTGTGAAGTCCATGGGCACGGTGAATGCCGGCAACTTTTCCGGCCGTTACGTCCATTATGGTGTGCGCGAACATGGCATGTGTGCGGCGGCGAACGGCATCGCGCTGCACGGCGGTCTGATCCCCTACACCGGCACGTTCTTCGTCTTCACCGACTACATGCGTCCCGCGATCCGCATCGGCGCTATTGCGCGCGCCCACGTCATCCATGTGCTGACGCATGATTCCATCGGCCTCGGTGAGGACGGGCCGACGCATCAGCCCATCGAACACCTCGCCAGTCTGCGCGCCATGCCGCACCTCCACGTCTATCGCCCGGCGGATGCGATGGAGGTGGCCGAGTGCTGGGAACTGGCGATCCGCCGTAACGACGGCCCCGGTTTGCTGGTGCTCACCCGCCAGGCTCTGCCGACGATGCGCACCGATACGACCGAAAACCGCTGCGCCCGCGGTGGCTACGTGCTGGCGGAGGCCGAAGGGCCTCGCGTCGCGACGGTGGTTGCCACAGGGTCCGAGGTTTCGATCGCCATGGATGCGCGCGCCGCTCTGGCCGCCGACGGGGTCGCCACCGCCGTGGTATCCCTCCCCTGCTGGGAGTTGTTCTCGCAGCAGGATGAAGCGTATCGTGCGGATGTGCTGGGGACCGCACCCCGGGTCGGCGTCGAGGCCGCCGGTGGGTTCGGCTGGGAGCGCTGGCTTGGTAATGACGGCATTTTCATCGGTATGACCGACTTCGGGGCCTCGGCACCTTATGAGGATCTTTACAAACACTTCGGTATCACCGCCAACGCTATCGTGGCCGCAGTCCACAAGCGGCTCGGCTGAGGGGCTGAACCACAGAGAAGGAATGCAACCATGCCCGTGAAGGTCGCCATCAACGGATTCGGACGGATCGGCCGCCTGGTGCTGCGCGCGATGATCGAGAGCGGTCGCGACGACCTTGTGCCGGTCGCAATCAATGATCTCGGCAGCACGGAGGCGAACGCGCACCTGTTCCACTACGATAGTGTGCACGGCCGCTTCCCCGGCCAGCTCGAAGTATCGGGCGACACGATCACCATCCGCTATGGTGGCCGGACCTGGGGGCCGATCAAGGTGTCGGCCGAACACGATCCGACCAAGGTGCCGTACGCCGGCGTCGATGTCGCGTTGGAGTGCACTGGCATCTTCACCAGCAAGGAGAAGGCGTCCGCGCTGATCACGGCCGGCGCGCGCAAGGTGCTGATCTCGGCGCCGGGCGACCATGTCGACGCCACCATCGTGTACGGTGTGAACCACAAGTCGATCACCAAGGACATGACGGTGATCTCCAACGCGTCGTGCACGACGAACTGCCTGGCACCGATGGCCAAGGTGCTGCATGACAGCTTCGTCATTGAGCGTGGCTACATGGTGACCATCCACGCCTATACCGGTGATCAGAACACCGTCGATACGCTGCACAAGGATCTGCACCGCGCGCGTGCGGCGGCGGTCTCCGCGATTCCGACCTCGACCGGCGCTGCGCGCGCGGTCGGGCTGGTAATGCCGGAACTGAAGGGCAAGCTGGATGGCACGGCGATCCGCATTCCGACGCCGAACGTGTCGCTGGTGTCACTGGATGTGAACCTGAAGAAGCCGGCGACCAAGGACCAGGTCAATGCCGCGATGCTGGATGCGTCGAAGGGCGCACTGCGGGGCATTCTCGACTACAACACCGAGCCGCTGGTCAGCGTCGATTTCAACCACAGCCCGGCATCCTGCACATTCGATGCGACGCAGACCGCGGTCGTCGATGGTGCACTGGTTCGTGTGATGGGTTGGTACGACAACGAGTGGGGCTTCTCCAACCGCATGTCCGATACGGCGGCGCTGTTCGGCAGTCTGTAACGCCCTGATCCTCCCCTCCCCTTGCGGGAGGGGGTCCGGGGGAGGGGAAAATCGTACGTCGGAGACAACGCAATGTCCTTCCGCACCCTTGATGGCGCCGATGTGGCCGGCAAGTCTGTCCTTCTCCGCGCCGACCTGAACGTGCCCGTTCGGGATGGCAAGATCAGCGACCTGACCCGCATCGAGCGCCTGACGCCGACGATCCGCGAGCTGGTCGCCAAGGGTGCCAAGGTCATCGTCTGCAGCCACTTCGACCGGCCGAAGGGCAAGCGCGTCCCGGAGATGTCGCTGGCGCCGGTTGCGATTGCGCTGGGCGAGGTGCTGGGACAGCGGGTGCGCTTCGCCGAGGACTGCATTGGCGTGGTCGCCCAGCAGGCGGTCGACCGCATGTCGCGCGGCGACGTGCTGGTTTTGGAGAACACGCGCTTTTACGCGGCGGAGGAGAAGAACGATCCCGGTTTCGCTGCTGAACTGGCGAAGCTGGCCGACATCTACGTAAACGATGCTTTCTCTGCCGCGCATCGCGCACACGCCAGTACGGAGGGCGTCGCCCACCTGCTGCCTGCCTATGCCGGGCGACTGATGCAGGCGGAACTGGAGGCGCTGGACGCAGCTCTCGGCAAGCCCGTGCGTCCGGTTGCCGCGATTGTCGGTGGCGCCAAGGTGTCCACCAAGCTGGATCTGTTGGGGAACCTGGTCGGGAAGGTGAACGCCCTGGTGATCGGCGGCGCGATGGCCAACACGTTCCTGGCAGCACAGGGCTTATCGGTCGGCCGCTCGTTGCAGGAAGCCGAAATGCATGCGACCGCGCTCGACATTCTTGCGCGCGCCAGGACGGCGGGCTGCGAGGTCGTGCTGCCGAGCGACGCCGTCGTGGCTGGCGAACTTAAGCCGGGCGTGCCGACCCAGACCGTGTCGGTCACGGCGGTGCCCGGTGACGCGATGATCCTCGATGTCGGCCCGGTGACCGTCGCGGCGCTGATTCGGCACCTGGGTGACTGGCGCACGGTGGTATGGAACGGGCCGCTGGGCGCCTTTGAGACCCCGCCCTTCGACGTTGCTACCACCGCGTTTGCCAAGGCGGTGGCGGAGGCCACCGGGAAGGGAGCACTGCGCAGCGTTGCCGGTGGCGGCGACACTGTCTCGGCACTGCGGCGAGCCGGCGTGCTGGACCGCATGAGCTACGTCTCAAGCGCTGGCGGTGCCTTCCTGGAATGGCTGGAGGGCAAGACACTGCCTGGTGTCGCCGCGCTCGGCTGACCCGTTGCGAGCCTACCTGGCCGGTCCGGACATCTTTCTGTCCGAAGCCGTGCAGATGACAGGGCGAAAGAAGACGATCTGCGCGCGATATGGGCTGATCGGCATTTCGCCACTCGACCCGTTGCCGGGTGAGCCGGCCGACTGGGCGGCGCTGCCCGAGTGGCGGCGCATCGCGTTGCGGAACGAGGCACACATCCGGTCCTGCGATCTGATGCTCGCCAATCTGACGCCGTTCCGTGGACCGAGTGCTGATGTCGGAACAGTCTACGAGGTCGCGTTCATGCGCTCGCTGAGCCGGCCGGTCTTTGCCTACGCCACGACGGCTGCTGGCTTCACGCGTCGCACACTCGACTTCGCCGCAGGACAGGGAGGGGTCGTTGCCGCGTCCGATGGGTCGCTGCGCGACGCCCAGGGCATGCTGATCGAGCAGTTCGGCCTGTTCGACAATCTGATGATCGAGGCGGGGATTCTTGCCTCCGGTGGCAAGTTGATCGTCCAGGAGATCGCCACACAGGATCGCTGGACCGACCTTTCGGTGTTCGAGCGCTGTGTGCAAGCGTCCATGGCCTAGCCGTCGCCCGCAACGCGCGGCGCGGCCGGGCCCAGCGCAGCTGCGATGCCGAATTCGCCCGGCAGCGAACCGCGTGGAAACAGCCGCGTGACGTGGCCCATCTTGCGTCCAGGCCGGGCTTCGATTTTCCCGTAGAGATGCGGGATCAGCCCTGGTGCGGCGAGGATTTGTGGCCAGAGTGCCGCCTCATCCGGGCCGACAAGGTTCTTCATCACCGCGTCCGAGTGGCGCATGGCCGGCGGGAGCGGCAGGCCGGCGATGGCGCGAATGTGCAGTTCGAACTGGCTCGCCGGGCAGGCGTCGATCGTCCAGTGGCCGGAGTTGTGCGGCCGCGGCGCGATCTCGTTCACCAGCACGCGGCCATCGCGATCAACGAACATCTCCACTGCGAGAAGCCCGACGAGATCCAGCGCATCCGCGACTCGCCGAGCGACCGCCTGTGCCTGCCGATCGACCGACCCCGGAATACGCGCTGGGGCCAGGGTCAGGTCGAGAATATGGTCCCGGTGGCGGTTCTCGACCGTGTCGAAGGCGGCATAGGCGCAATCCTCGTCGCGTGCCGCGATAACGCTGACCTCCAGCGCAAAGTCTATAAATCCCTCCAGGATCAACGGCTTCGGTGACAGAGCTGTGAAGGCCGGTGCGATATCGGCACTCTGTCGCAGCATTGCCTGTCCCTTGCCGTCGTAACCGAGGCGCGTGGTCTTGAGCACCGCTGGCAGCCCGATCCGATCAACTGCGGCGATTAGTGAATCGAGGCTCTCGACGGGTGCCCACGGCGCAGTCGGGACACCGGCTCCATTCAGGAAGGTCTTTTCGACGACGCGGTCCTGGCTGGTGCGAAGGATTTCAGGAGAGGGCCGCACCGGCTTAAGGGATGCAAGAAGATCAAGGCCCTCCGCGCTGACGTTCTCGAACTCGAAGCTGATCACATCGACCGCTGCGGCGAATTCTCGCAGGCCGGCAGGCGCGTGGTAGTCGCTGATCGTCGTCGCAGCCGACACCTGGCTGGCTGGGCTGTCCTTCTCCCGAGTGAGGATATGGCACCTATAACCGAGCCGGGCTGCGGCGAGTGCGGACATGCGACCCAACTGGCCACCGCCTACCAGACCGATCGTGGAATTCGGCGGCAGCGGTGACGTCATTCCGGTTCGTCGGCCACAGCCTTGGTCTGCTCCTCGCGCAGCCTGTCGAGGCGCTCAGCCAGTTCTGCGTCATTGTTGGCGAGGATCGCGGCGGCAAGGAGGGCAGCGTTCACTGCGCCCGCGCGCCCGATCGCGAGCGTTCCAACCGGGACGCCGGCCGGCATTTGCACGATGGAAAGCAGACTGTCCATCCCCTTGAGACTATGGGATTCAACCGGCACGCCGAGTACTGGCAGCGGTGTCCAGGCGGCGCACATCCCTGGCAGGTGAGCAGCACCTCCGGCACCGGCGATGATCACCTTCAGGCCCCGTTGCCGGGCTCGCGTGGCATAGTCGCGCAATCGGTCCGGGGTTCGATGCGCCGAGATGATGCGCGTTTCGTGCAACACCGCCAGCCGTTGCAGCGTTTCCGCCGCATGGCGCAGGGTTCCCCAGTCCGACTGGCTGCCCATGATGATGCCGATGACAGGACCCATCAGGCGATGCTGTCCGGGATCAGCCGGCTCTCCAGCCAGGCGATCTCGTCCTTCAACATAAGCTTCCGCTTCTTAAGCCGTTGCAGATGCAACTGATCGGCCGCACCCTGCTCTGCCAGGCGTGCGATCACCGTATCGAGATCGCGATGCTCGCTGCGGAGTTCGTGCAGCTTGCGCAGCAGCGAGTCCCGGTCGGTCAGCATCCTGGTTCAATATCACGAAACCACAGCCGGCACCGAGTCCTCCGACGACAAATTCGCCATGGCTCTGAGCACGTCAATTGGGTTACCATGCCGTCCTTGGCTGACCTTGAGCGGAGGAGGTCCATGACCCTTCAGGCCCGTCTCGATGCCCTGAAAGAGCGCCACGCAGCGCTCGAACTGCGCATCGCCGACGAGGACCAGCGACCTAAGCCCGATAGCGAGACGCTGACGCGCCTCAAAATCGAGAAGTTGCGGGTCAAGGAGGAAATGGAGCGCCTCCGCACCCAAACAGAGTAGGTTTCAGGCGACCTCGTCAGTTTCCGGCACCGGCGGCGGCGGGACAGCACGGCCCTCCCGTTCCAGCCGCTCGTTGGCCTGCGCGATCGCGGCGTTCAGGTCAGTCTGGCTGCACAGCCCCAGAATGACCGGATCACGCGGCTTGATGTTGGCGCTGTTCCAGTGCGAACGCTCACGCACCTTCTGAATCGTGTCCTTGGTGGTGCCGAGAAGCTTGGAGACCTGTGCCTCCGAGAGCTGCGGATAGTTGCGCAGGAGGAAGGCTATCGCATCGGGGCGGTCATTGCGCTTGGCCACAGGCGTGTAACGCGAGCCACGCAGACGCTTCGGGGCCGGCAGCGCGGTTGGCGCCAATCTCAGCCGCATTTCTGGGTCAGCTTCCGCGCGCCGAATTTCATCGGCGGTGAGCTGGCCGTTGGCGATCGGGTCATAGCCGACGATGCCCTGCGCGACCTCGCCGTCGGCGATCGCCTGCACCTCAAGCGGATGCATGCCGCAGAAGTCGGCAATCTGCGTGAAGGTGAGCGCGGTCTTCTCGATCAGCCACACGGCGGTGGCCTTGGGCATCAGCGGTAGTGTCATGGCTGGCGGATATGACAACCGCCCGAGGGTGGGTCAAGGGCGCTGCTCAGGATTATGCTGGGATGTTCCGCATGGGAGGCAAGGGATGATGGAAGAGGATGAAGGCCCGGTCCGCAAGCGGGTGCGGCTCGAGAAGCTGGTGCTCGACACGCTGGGGATCACCGAGCTACGCGATTACATCGACGAGCTGAAGGCTGAGATCGCCAGGGTGGAAGCAGACATCGACCGCAAACAGGGGCACCGCAGCGCCGCCGATGCATTCTTTCGCAAGCCCTGACTGACAAATGAAAAGGGCCGGCGAACCGGCCCTCTCCAGTGCATGTCAACGCTCGTGCGTCAGGCTGCCTTCACAGCCTCTTGGCCGTCATTGGCCACCGCCGATGCGGAGCCGTTGCCAACTGCGATGCGGCGCGGCTTCAGCGCCTCGGGCACCACCCGCTTCAGGCCGATATGGAGCAGCCCATTCTGTAGGTCCGCGCCATCAACCACGATATGGTCGGCGAGCACGAACCGGCGCTCGAAGGCGCGGCCAGCGATGCCGCGATACAGCATCTCACCCCTCTGCCCTTCGCTGCTCGCCTTGCCGGACACCACCAACGTGTTGTCCTTCACGACGAGGTCCAGCTCCTCCGGCCGGAACCCGGCTACTGCCATGGTAAGGCGGTAGGCGTCCTCACCGGTCTTCTCGATGTTGTAAGGGGGGTAGCTCGATGCGTCCGCGCTGGACGTCGCAGTGTCCATCAAACGGGCCATCCGGTCGAAACCGATGGCAGTACGAAACAATGGGGCAAAGTCGAAAGTCGTCATGGCAGAACCTCCTGCTACAGCAAGGTCACGATGTTGGACCGCCCGAATGGGCCGGCCCGATTAACCGTCCGGAACCCATCAGGGCGTTCCGGACGCATCTGAAATGGCAAGCGCCGCCCCCCGGTTCAAGGGGCGGCGCAGCGCAGAACCACAGTTCCGGTCTGGCTATTTCTTGATTCCGAGGCCCGCGAATTTCTTGTTGAACTTGGCGACCTGACCGCCGCTGTCGATGATGCGGTGTTGGCCGGTCCACGCCGGGTGCGACTTCGGGTCGATATCCAGCCGCAGCGTGTCGCCCTGCTTGCCGTAGCACGAGCGTGTCTTGAACTGGGTGCCGTCGGTCATCACGACGGTGATCTCGTGGTACGCGGGGTGGATGCCCGGCTTCATGGCACTGCTCCTGCTGGCGCCACCGATCCCGACCGGCAGCGCGAGCGCCGGCATATAGCGCCAGCGCCGCGCAAAGGCCAGTGCCTCGCCGTTACCGCGCGGCCGCCTGATGGCGCGCCTGAGCGTTCTCGGCGCGGTTCCGGAACATCTGGTCGGCGGCCTTCTTCTGCTGATCAGACAGCGAGTTGTACAGCGCCTGGAACGCCGGCACGAGCTTCTGCATGTCCTGCGCGCGCGCCTGCTCGATCTGCGCGTAGGACTGCATGTTGTCCACCGCGGTCATGGACCCCAACTTCCCGGCGCGCTGCTGGTAGATGTCGTCCATCGCCTTGGCATTGTCCCGCATCACCCCGGCGAACTGGTCCCATTGCTGGCTCTGCTGTGACGTGATGTGCAGTCTGCTGTGCAGATCGGTGATACGCCGCTCAACTAGGCTCTCTATTGTCTCGCCAGGCTGCCTGGCAGATGCGGCACGGGTGCTGTGAGGCATCGCCTTCTCGCTGGTGCCGGACGGGGTTCCGGTCGTCGGGTCCGGGGCGGTCTGGGATGCCGTCTGGGCCAAGGCTGGGGCGCCAATCAGTATCGTCGCGATCAGCAGCGGAGCGGCACGCTGAGTAATTTTCATGGCAGACTTCTCCCTTGCGGACAGGTGCTGAGATTGGCGGCCGATTGTGGCGGGACTGGTCGCCTCAAAGGGAATTGTCATGGCAGGATCAGGCAAGCGTGGCGCGCCAGTAGGGTGGCGGCAGCTCCGGCTTGACACCCAGCACCTGCGCCGCGCGCAGCGGCCAGGCCGGGTCCGCCAGCAGGATGCGCGCGATGAACACCAGATCGGCGCGCTCGTTGGCGACGATCTCGGCCGCATGGGTTGGTTCGGTGATGAGCCCGACCGCGCCGGTGGCGATGCCGGCGTCACGCCGGATGCGGTCGGCGAACGGCACCTGATAGCCTGGGTGGGTCGGGATGCGGACATCGGGCGAGACGCCCCCGGAGGAGCAGTCGATCAGATCCACGTCCCGGCGCGCCGCAAGTTGCCGGCACAGCGAGACGGTGTCGTCGATGGTGAGACCGCCCGCCAGGTAATCGACACAGGACAGGCGAACAAACAGCGGCAGATCCGCCGGCCACTCGCTGCGAACCGCATCCAGCGTCTCCATCAGGAAACGGCTGCGTCCTTCCAGATCGCCGCCGTAGCCGTCATTGCGATGGTTGGTGATCGGCGAGAGGAAAGAGTGCAGCAGGTAGCCGTGCGCGGCGTGGATCTCCACCACCTGCATGCCGGCCTCGCGTGCCATCCGGGCGGCGGTGCCGAATTGCCCGGCGATGTCCGCGATCTCGCCCGCCGTGAGCGCATGGGGATCGACGGCTCCCGGGTGGAACGCGATCGGGCTCGGGCCGACCGGCACCCAGCCGCCATCATGCGGGGCGATCGGCTTGCTGCCTTCCCATGTGCGCGTGGTGCTGGCCTTGCGTCCGGCATGGGCGAGCTGGATGCCGGGCACCGCGCCGCCGCGGCTGATGATTGCAGTGAGCCGCGCCAACAGCGCCTGATGCTGCGCCTCCCACAGGCCGAGGCAGTGGGGCGTGATGCGGCCGATTGCGGAGACGTGCGTCGCTTCGGTGAACACGATGCCGGCGCCGCCCATCGCACGCGCGCCGAGATGCTGCACGTGCCAGTCATCACCCAGGCCATCGATCGCGGAATACTGGCACATAGGCGACACCACGATGCGGTTGCGCGCGGTGACGGAACGGAAACTGATCGGCTCGAACAGAAGCGGTGTTGCCATGCGGGCCACGGTCCTTGCGGCTGCGTTGCGGCTCAGTATCGCAATGACCGTGTGTTGTGTCAGTCCACCTCGGGCGCCATGCCCTTCTCGGCCAGTTCGCGGCGCGCCTTGTCGGTCTTGTCCAGCACGAGGCCCATGCCGCGCATGACATGCGGCGCCTTGGTGAACTGGATGTCGCTGTAGGCCACCACCTCGACCCGATTTCCCCACGGATCGAGGAAATCCAGGAACGGGCCATCGAGCAACTCGCCGCCCGCAGCCTTGACGAGATCGCGCACCGCGCTGCGGTCGTCGACCACCAGGCCGAAATGGCGCGGGCTGTCGCGGTGTTCCGTGCGGACCTGCGTCAGGTTGATGAACTGGTCACCCATGTCGATGAAGGCGTTGGTCTTGCCCTTGCCGCGCAGCGTGAAGTCGAAGATGCGGCCGTAAAAGGCCAGGGCCTCCTCGATGTCGCCGACCTCGATCGCGACGTGGTTCATCCCGACCATCCTGGGCTTCTGCATTGCCGACCCTCCTGCGCCTGATCTGCCGCTCAGATGGGCGCGGCGGCGGCGGTCTGCCAGGGGTGCTCCCCTTGCACGCCGCGTTGCCGCCATGCGAGCCTTTGCCCACGCCGACCGGAGGAAACGATCATGAGCGCCGCATTCGATCTCACGTCCCGCTTTGCCAAGGGACTGCCCGAGCCATCGCCGCGCTTTGGTAGCTTTCCCAAGTATAATTTCGTCGGCGGCCATAATGATCCGGAGCGGATTCCGATCGAAGGATTGATCGAGGCCACGGCATCGGTACTGCGACGCGAGGGCTCGAAGCTGGCGATGTACAATCTGGCGCAGGGGCCGCAGGGTTTCGTCGGCCTGCGCGAGATGGTTGCCGACAAGCTGAATCGCCACCGCGGCATGAAGATCAGCCGCGACGAAGTGCTGGTCACCACCGGCTCCGGCCAGGGCATCGACATCATCAGCCGCATGTTCGTCGATCCCGGCGACACGGTGATCCTCGAGGAGTTCTGCTACGCGGGTGCGATCAATCGCTTCAGGCGCGTGGGCGCCGAAATCATCGGCATTCCACTGGACGAGGACGGGATGCGTCTGGACGTGCTGGCGTCCACGCTGGAAGAACTGAAGCAGAAGGGTGTGACGCCGAAATACATCTACACAATTCCGACAATTCAGAATCCGACCGGCAGCATCATGCCGCTGGAGCGGCGCCAGCAGTTGCTGGCACTCGCGCGTCAGTATGGCGTGCCGATCTTCGAGGACGAGTGCTACGCCGATCTGGTCTGGGCGGGCAGCGCGCCGCCGTCGTTGTATGCGATGGACCCGAAGCAGGTCGTGCATATCGGCTCGTTCTCCAAGAACTCTCGCGCCCGCGCTACGTGTCGGCTACGCGGTATCGGAGTGGCCGGTGCTGTCGCGCATGATCGCCTGCAAGCCCGACAGCGGTACGGGTGCGCTCGATCAGATGATCGTCGCCGAGTATTTCGCGAAGTACTTCGACAAGCATGTCGGCGCGCTGACCGGTGTGCTGAAGGAGAAGCTCGACACCATGGTGGAGGCGGTGGAGCGCGAGTTCGGCACGACCGCCGATTTGTGGAAGCCGCAAGGCGGCATCTTCCTGTGGCTGAAGCTGCCGGACAGCGTCGACGTCCGCAAGCTGGTGAAGCCGGCGGCGGAAGCCGGCATCCTGTTCAATCCGGGCCCCGAGTGGGTGTGCAATCCGGAGCCGGCCAAGTCGTATATGCGTCTGTGTTTCGCGCTGCCGTCGAAGGAGGTGATTCGCGAGGGCGTGGCGGCGCTTGCGCAGGTCTGTTACGAGCAGACCGGCATTCCAGTGCGCAGCGACAATGTCCAGCGCCGATCGGCTTGAGCCATGGCGCAGGATATCGCGCTCACGGTGAACGGCCGCTCGGTGCGCGTATCGGCGCTCGAGACGACTCCGCTGCTCGACGTGCTGCGCAATCAGCTCGACCTGAAGGGCGCGCGCTACGGTTGCGGCCTGGAGCAGTGCGGCAGTTGCATGGTGCTGCTCGACGGCGAGCCGATCTATGCGTGTTCGCGCGAGGTCGGCACCGTCGCCGGCCGCAGCGTCACCACCATCGAGGGGCTCGGCACCGCGGTGCAGCCGCATCCTCTCCAGCAGGCCTTCCTGGATGAGCAGGCGGGACAGTGCGGCTACTGTCTGTCGGGCATCGTGATCAGTGCCAAGGCACTCCTGGATCGCAATCCGGCGCCGACGCGCGCCGATATCGCGACGGCGCTCGACAAGAACCTCTGTCGCTGTGGTGCACACCCGCGGATTCTGCGTGCGGTGGAGAAGGCTGCCGCCATGCTGCGGGGAGGGCAGGGCGCATGAGCGACACCCTCCCGCTGTCGATCCAGAACAACCGCCGGATGGAGCAGTGGATCCGCTTCGAGCCGGATCGCACCGTGCGCCTCGCGGTCGGCAAGGTGGAACTGGGTCAGGGCAATGTCACCGCACTGGCACAGATAGCCGCCGATGAACTCGACGTAGCGCCGGAGCGCATCGCCGTGCTTTCGGGTGATACTGAGGAAGCGCCGGACGAAGGCCAGACCACAGGCAGCCAGTCGATCGAGGTATCCGGCCGTTCCGTGCGGCTGGTCTCCGCGGAGCTGCGCGCACGCGTTCTGGACCGGTTGGCGCAACGGCTGAATTGCAGCCCGGCGGAACTGACGGTGGAGAACGGTGTATTCCGTCGCGGCGATGCGCCGACCGGGCATGACTACTGGAATTTCACCACCGCCGAGGATTTTGCGCGAGATATCGAGGGCGATGCGACACCGAAGCCGCATACGGCTTATCGCTACGTTGGTCAGCCGCTGCCGCGGCGCGATCTGCCGGCGAAGCTGTCGGGCCGCGGGTTCATTCACGACATGACGCGGCCTGACATGCTGCATGCGCGCATCCTGCGCCAGCCATGTCGCGGCGCGCGTCTTGCGTCGCTGGACGAGACGGCGCTGCGGCGGGCGGAACGCGGCGAGTTCCGTGTGGTGCGGGTGGGCGACTTCGTTGCGTTCGCTGGCGACGATGAGGCGGTGGTGCAGCGTGCCGCCGCGGCCGCACCGTTGCATGCGAAGTGGGACAACGTGCCGCGGATCACGCCAGATCAGCAGGAGGCGGAGTGGCTGGTTGGCCAGCCGTCCAATGACCGCGTGCTGGGCGATGCGCTGCCGGCCGCCGAGACCGCGAATGTCGTGACGGCAAGCTATTCCCGGCCCTATGTCGCGCATGCCTCGATGGCGCCGTCCTGCGCGCTGGCCGAGTATCGCAACGGGCATCTGTCGGTGTGGTCGCACACGCAAGGGGTGTATCCGCTGCGCACAGCGCTCGCGAGCGTGCTGGGCATCGCGCAGGACACGATAACGGTGCGGCATGCTCATGGCGCGGGCTGCTATGGGCACAACGGCGCGGACGACGCCGCGGTGGATGCCGCGGTGATCGCAATGCAGATCCCTGATCGCTGTATCCGTGTGCAGTGGCGCCGCGAGGAGGAGTTCGGCTTCGAACCCGTCGGCCCGGCAATGCACATCACGCTGCGTGCCGCGCTGGACGAGACGGGAAAACCCGTCGATTGGACTGCGGATATCTGGTCTCCGACGCATGTGCAGCGGCCAAGCAGCGGCGGCAACCTGCTGACCCATGAGGCGCTGCCGACACCACCACCGGAACCGCGACCGACCGATCCGCCGGAAGCCAATGGCGGCGGCGGCACGCGCAACGCGTTTCCGCTCTACGACATTGCGGCAAGGCGGGTGGTGCACCACCTGGTGCTGCGCGCGCCGGTGCGGACATCGGCGCTGCGCGGTCTCGGTGCGTTGCCGAACGTGTTCGCGATCGAGTGCTTCATGGACGAGTTGGCGGAACGAGCAGGCATCGATCCGGTGGAATACCGGCTGTCTCTGCTGTCCGATCCGCGCGCACGGCGGTTGGTGGAGAACATCGCACAGCGCTGCGGCTGGTCGTCGCGCCGGCCGGCAGGCAGCGGGCGCGGGCTGGGCCTCGGCTGGGCGCAATACAAAAACCGCGCCGCCTATTGCGCTGTCGCCGTGGAGCTCGATGTCGATCAGGAGGTGAGGCTGCGCCGCATCTGGTGCGCGGCCGATGCGGGGCTGGTGATCAATCCTGACGGCGCGCGCAATCAGCTTGAGGGCGGCATCGTGCAGGCGGCAAGCATGGTGCTGAAGGAACAGGTGCGGATGGAAGGCGAGGGGATCACGTCGCTCGACTGGGCCGGCTATCCGATCCTGGGGTTTTCCGAAGTGCCGGAGATCGACACGGAGATTATCCACGCGCCGGACCTGCCGACACTCGGCATGGGCGAATGTTCGTTCGGCCCGACGGCGGCCGCAATCGGCAACGCGGTGGCGCATGCACTCGGGGCGCGCATTCGCGACATGCCGTTTACGCGCGAGCGGATCGAGGCTGCCCTGTTGCGGTAGCCGCCATGACAATTCCTCCGCCTTCCATCACGCGGTCTCACGTCTGACTGATGTAGATCCCGTGGTCGCCGGACCGAGCTTCGCCTTTTCCAGGCACTCATGACGTCAGCGAACCGGCTGCGCGGGATCGTATCGCCGGTTACCGGCATAGACGGTTTCGACATCGCAGCCGGCCGCGCACGTAGACCTTGCTCGGCCCCTCGGTGCGCACCTGATCCTTCGGGAAATAGGTGCCGACGCCGAAGGCCGAGCCGGTACGCCGTTGGCACTCCATGCAATGACAGACGCCCAAGAGCGACGGCTCGCCGGTCGCCTCCGCGCGCAGCGACCCGCAGCAGCAACGAGCGATCCTGGTCATCGGAAACCTCCGTCAGCGATTAGGTAGGGGCCCCGGTTGCTGCATAACTCGAGGAATTATGAACCACGCTTTGCTTTCCAGATTGCTTCACCCAAACTCGACTACCCAACCTCGCGACGCGGCTATGACTCTGGCTGCAAGCGTGACCTGGTTTAGCTTCATCCGACCGTTCCTCTTCGGTCATTCAGCTTCAACCACAAGGCGGCGCCACGTTGAAAGGGGCATGCGATCAAGGTCTGGACGAGGTGGGTCTGGCAACTCGCTCGTAAATTCCAGTGAGTGACCGTCAGGATCGTCAAAAAACACGCTTGCCCCCGGCCGCCATGGGGCGACCCTCGGCTCGGCAATCTCCGGACCGCCCCCCGTTGACCGAGGTGTAATGCCCGCAACTCGTAGCCGCTCTACGGAAGCAATCACATCTTCCAGATCGACCCTGAATGCTATGTGCAGGCGCTCGCGGATGGGGGTGGTGTAGATACACCACAGCCCCAGCATTGTCTGACCCGGCGCGCCCATCCAAAAGAAGGCGCAATGACGCTCCGGGATGCGATGTGCTAACTCCAGACCTAATACATCACGATAGAAAGCGATCGACCGATCCAAGTTGCTGACATTCAGATGGGCTTCAAACAAGCCGCGGATCGGACGATTGTCATGGCTCTCTCTCCTCGATCACAGGGGGGGGTCAGAAACGGCGAAGTTCGCATGTTCAATGTGAAGTAGCGACACCTGATGTCCTCCCTTAGCTCGGGGTGACCGCTGGGCGGTCCGTTGCATCCGCCTCAGCACTCTGCAAGCGGCCTCCGCGTCCTCAGCCACGGCATCCATCCTGCATGGCGGGCGACAACCAGCAATGAAGCGCCGACAGCTACCCGTCCGTTCCAGTCATTCACCGTTGGTGACCCCGTCGAAAACAATCGCCAGCGAACACTGTCGGCAACCTGATTACGAACAGCCCCGGATGAAATTGCGCCGATTGGGCGGCCTCAATATGCTTGATGCAATGCTGCAATCGAGCCGGAGTGTATGGACACCACGAGCGCGCCGCACCATCCAGGCCAGCCCCTAGGGCTGGTCGCCGCCCTTGTCCTGATGGCAGGGTGTGCCGGCGACACGCACCAAATCCTGAGCATTCCCGACCAGCCTGTGCTGGGCGCGCGCGTTCCAAGTAGTCCGTTGAGCGCGGTGTTGGTGACGCCGGATGGGCCCGGCCCCTTCCCGGTGGTGATCCTGCTGCATGGCTGCAACGGTGTTCGTCCCAACCAACCGTTATGGGCAGATCGGCTCCGGTCCTGGGGATATGCGGCGCTCATCCTTGACAGTTTCACCGCGCGCGGGAGCGTAAACGTCTGCGCAGCCGCGAACCAGCCTCTCGTGACGCCGCGGGACCGGGCGGGGGACGCGCTGAGCGCCGCGCTCTATTTGCGCACCCTGCCGAAGATCGATGGGGCGCGCATCGCGGTGCTTGGCGACTCACATGGAGGCTCGACCGCGGCGTGGGTGACACGCGCAGAGTACGAGCGACTTTACCCTGGCCTGCTCGCGGCGTCGGTGGATTATTATGGGAAGTGCGGGAACGCGGCCGACCACGGTACCGTGCCGCTGCTGGTGCTGTCCGGCGAGGCCGACGACTGGGTGCCACCATCGAACTGCCTCGCGTTCGGGAAGCAGCTGAAGCCCGACCAGCCGTTCGAGATCCATATCTATCCCGGCGCGGTGCACATGTTCGACAGCCCCTCGATCAGCGCCGTGGAGTTCAACGAGGGCCACAAGATGCAATACGACTACTCGGCGGCGAGCGACAGCTACGACCGGGTGCGGGCGTTCCTGGACCACTGGGTGCGCGGCAAGTCGGCCTCGGAGTAGTCCAACGTCGCGAAGCTGGGAGCCGGATGTGCCGTAGCAGCTCCCTCACGAGCTAGGCCTTTTCAGCTGTTGCTGTTGTGGAGCCGGTCGCGGCGGTGATTGCTCGAGCGACCACGCTTGCGCGAAACCAAGGCCACCGCACCATCAGCGGCAAAGGCCGTAGACGATAGACCTGCCGTCGTCCCACACCCATCAACCTGGCCGCGGCCTCGACACTCAGCCGCGGGGCGTGATACGCTTTCGTTTGCCACAGGGTAAATCGGCGTTTGCCACAGGTAATCTGGAGGCGACGATGGTGCGCAGAGCTACCTGCTGCTGCGGGGCATGCTTCATCGAAGTTGAAGGTGAGCCTGTCCTGAACGGGGTTTGTCATTGCGACAACTGCAGGCAACGAACTGGCTCGGCCTTCGGCTGGTCCATCTATTTTCCTGACCAACAAGTGGTTCAACGCGATGGCAAATTCGGTGAGTATGTCATCGATAATGTAGTAACACAGACGCGGTATTTCTGTAGCGCGTGTGGCACGACTTTATACTGGAAGAGAAGCACGCGGCCCACGCAGATAGGGATCGCAGGCGGGTGCTTTACCCGCGCTGATGCGCCCTTACCGTCAATAACGGTTTGTGATGACAATCGCTCGGAATGGGTTGCCCTACCGCGCGAATGGCGAGTCTCGTCTGGAAGGATTCCGCCAGGCCTTGTCCACAAGGCCTAGCTGAAAGCCGCACGAAGCTAACGTAACCATTCTGTCGCTTTCCACGTCATATCTTTACCATCGGCAGGCGTGCATCCGTTATTCCATGCGGCGACACACGCATTCCCATTGTGCTCTTGAGTTAAAAACTTTTTCTTTTGGCGTGAGAACAGGGGCTCGCGTCAGGGGGTGCATAAATCAAGAGATTCGCAAAACCAAGAGACCCTAAGTTGATAGGGAGTGAAGCCCGGATGACCCAGAGTCACAGTGGTGTGGATCACAGCCCGTAGAAGGGCCATTCGATAGGCACGTCGAGCAGATATTGACCCGCGGACTCGTATCGGCTGGCCGACGCGTAAGCGTGGTGGATCAGCGTGTGCACATCGCGAAAATGGCGCTGAAATTGGTGTTCCTCCCGCATCCCGGTGGTGCCGGCAATTGCCTGCACGACATCGACCACCTTGGCCGAGGTGGCCATGGCATAGGTCGCGGCCTGCTGCATTTTCATCTTACCCGGCATGTCGATTAGTCGGCCGCCGAGCGCCTTGTCCCAGACCTCCCGCAAGGACTCGTATAAATAGGCGCGCGCTGCACCGAGCATCGCGTCCGCCTCGCCGACCATACCGTGGACGGTGATGCGCTCCCGCAATGCTGTCGTTAGGTAGGATGGCGTCTTTCGGCTGGCGAGTTCCAGCAACTCGTCAAGCGCGGCACGCGCGACACCGAGAGGCGTGGTCGCTATGACGCATATAGCGGTCCATACCGTGAATTTGTACAGAGGTCCTCGATAAGCGTTGCCCGGCTCATCATAGGGAGCGAGCAACGCCGTGCGACGCTCGGGCACAAACACGTCGGTCATTACCACATCATGGCTGCCTGTGCCGCGCATTCCCATCGTATGCCAGGTGTCGAGGATCGCCACATCAGCTGCCGGACACATTGCGATAATCGTGAACGGCGATCCATCTTTGTTCAGTCGCTGCGTCTCGCCATCATAGACGTGTGCGAGACTGTCGAACCAAGTCGCTTGGTGTGCGCCACTGGCAAACGGCGTCTGCCCGGAAACGCGATACCCGTCGTCAACGGCGACTGCCCGACGGAACGGAAAAAATCCTCCGGCGAAGCGCGCATCTGGGCCGCCAAAAATCTCAGCTGCGCTGTCATCCGGGAACCACGCACCAAGCGCATCGACGGCTGTCGAGAGTTGCAGGTTCCAGCCGGCCGCGCTGTCGATCCGCGCGACCTCTTCGAGCACCCGGAACGCACTCATCGGGTCTACCTCCAACCCACCCAGCGCCTTGGGACGCCACATCCGATATAAACCGACGGCACGCATAGCGTCGGCGACCGGGTCGGAGAGCCGGCGGTCCCGCTCCGCATCTGTCGCATATGCTCGAATTACAGGCTCGATCTGCCGGACCGCATCTAACAGTGACGGAAGCGTTGCGTCAGCGGCGGGGTGAGACATGACTTCCCTCCGTTCCGAATGCACGATTGCCATTCGAGGGCTTCTGTGCGAGCAGTACAGCCAATCTGGCCCTTGTGCGATCGGCCGTCTACCGACGATTGCCTGGAATACGGTCGGTGTCAGCATGCTGGGCGATGTGGCGTGTCAGTCGACGTGCCCACCGGCCGCTGACCTTGCAGAATTCAAGAAAACCGCGCCAAGTAAATCAACGTAATGCGGCCGACTGTCTGGTGCTATGAGTCGCGGTCTTGTTTGTGATTTTCCACACACCGTTGATTCTGAGTAGATTGTGGAAGTCGATAAAGCCGCTCGACTTATCCGAGGCGAAGTCAAAGCTCAGCTGCACAGAGGCAGCATCTCCTACCTGGGTCACCGAAACCGGCCCACCACACCGCAACTCGGCGGGGCGGCCCAACCCTCAAAGGATTCCGATATCAGGTGCTTATGACAGATGCCCTTGGCGTCGATGTAGAAAATCCATGCATCTTCGTCGAAAGCTTCTCGGAGCTTGCTGATATCGTTGTCATTCCATGCATCAACGTAGAGTCGCACAACGCGCACGATTTCGTCGTAGTCATCGGTTCTTGCAGTCACCTCGCCCTCCCTTGCTTAAGCCCCTGCAATTCATCCTCCATTGCGGTGACCATTCGACCACGGACACTCCATCGATGGAACAGAGGAAAGTCCCTGTAACTGTCCAACATTCCTCTCAAAACCACTAATATGCACCGGAATTGTGCAATCGCCGATGCGCGCCCGTCGTCTGGAACGCGCGCCGACGGTTACATCCGCCGCAGCAGGAAGCGCTGGACCTTGCCGCTGGGAGTTTTTGGCAGTTCATCGACGAAGGCGATCTCACGTGGATAAGCGTGCAGGGACTGGCGCGTGCGGACGTGCTGCTGGATTTCCTTTGCCAGGCGGTCCCGGTCGTTCGTCTGAGTGCGTAGGACAATGAAGGCCTTTACGATCTCGGTCCGTTCCGGATCGGGTTTGCCGATCACAGCGACCTCGGCCACCGCCGGATGTTCCATGATGCTGCTTTCGACGTCGAAGGGACCAATGCGGTAGCCGGAGGATGTGATGATGTCGTCGTTACGGCCGACGAAATAGTAATGCCCATCTTCGTCCTGCTGCATCGTGTCGCCGGTGAGATACCACTTGCCGCGGAACGCGGGCGTCTCGGCGCGCCAATAGCCGTCGAAGCACAGCAGCGGCGAGGCTTCCCGGTCGACGGCAAGGACGCCGGGCGTGTTCGGCGGTACCGGGCCCAGATCGTCGTCCAGAATGGCGACGCTGTAGCCGGGCATCGGCAGACCGGCGGCGCCGGGTTTCACCTCATGGGCCAGTGCATGGTGGTTGATGACCGTCATCAGCGTCTCGGTCTGGCCGTATTGATCCCTCAGGTCGGTGCGGAGCACGCGGTCGGCCCAACGCGCGACCTCGGGGCTCAGTGGCTCGCCGGCACTGCTGGTGATGCGAAGCTTGCCCGCGATCGGGGCCATGGCGTTTTCGCCCGCCGCCATCAGCAAGCGGTAGACCGTGGGCGCGGCCGCCAGATTGGTGATCTGCTGTCCGGTCAGGACGCGCAGCATGCCATCGACGGTGAACCCGCCTTCATGCAACGTCGAGGGATGGCCCAGAAGCAAGGGGCCTATGACCGTGTAGGCCATACCATAACCCCAACCGGGGTCGGCGACGTTCCAGAAACGGTCCTCGGGACGGACGTCGAGGCCGAGCCGCATATAGGTAGCGATGGCCAGCAAACAGCGTAGCGGCCACCGGACCCCTTTCGGGTTACCCGTGGTGCCGGAGGTGAACAGAACGATAAACGGATCGGCGCCTGTCAGCAGGACTGGTTCACAGGTGCTCGGCTGCGCCGCGAGCTCGGCTGCGAAGGCGCCCGGTTCCGGATTGCCGCGGTCCACGATCAGGACAGGCGGGCAATTTTCGACTTCGTCCAGCTTGGGGCGGTTGGCGGCATCGGTGACGATCAGTTTCGCCTGGCTGCCGCCGACCGACGTCACCCGACTGGTGACCGCCGCTGGGCCAAACGCGGTGAACAAAGGTTGATAGATCGCTCCGATCCGCCAGGCACCGAGCACCACGACGAACAACTCCGGAATTCTGGGAAGCATCGCGCCGATCGTATCACCCGGACCGATACCGCGAGACTTCAACAGATTGGCGAACCGGATCGACTGTTCACGCAATTGAGAGAACGTAACAGTTTCCTCGGAGAAGTCCTTGCCGATCCAATTGATGGCGACGCGATCGCCATTGGCCCAACGGTCGCAGCATTCGATGGCAGCGTTCAGGCCGGCGTCGAGATCCCCCTGAAGGATCTCCCGCGCCAAGGTCGGCACGGAGAACTCATTATAGGCGGTCAGATAATCGCGCATGGTCGTCTCTCCTGGCTTTTTGACCTTCGGGCGCATGGGACGGACGAGTAAGCATTGCCTTTCGACGGTGGGGCGCAAACGTCCGGCGAAAGGAAGGGGAGGCGTGCCAAGTGCAGTTGCCCTATCCCTGCTCACTGTTTCCCACAATGGTCAATGTCGGGGTGAACCGGAGACGGACCAGATCGGTTGAATGTTGCGCTTCTCAAGAATTTCGCAGCAGGACGTGTCAAGGTATAGTCTGCCTACTTCGAAAATCACTTTGGGAGGAAACATGCCGAGGCCTCAGAAACAGATTTGCAAGAACTGTGAGGCACTCAAGAAGAAGGTCGCATTCTGGCGTGATCTCGCCGGTCGATACAAGGACTCCATCGACAAAATATATGGGCCATCCGAACGAGACACTCTCAGCAAGCGCCGACGTGCCGAGGGGATGCGTAATTTAAGAATTATGCACAGGCTGCCGACGATCACGGCAACGTCGCGTATCTCTATTTAGTTTCCTCCCCTGGTCGTGCTTTTGTCGTTCGACTGATCTATTCCCGCGCGTCCTTGCGCGGAGAGATGCGCGACAGGCAAATGCCAGCCGTGTCTGATCGCCATGAAGCGAAGACCGAAGCACAAAGCCCCTCCGGCCAGCGCAGAGACGCCATAAGAAAGACCTAGCACATTGCCGATTACAACGATCAACGCGCCCGCCAGCGCCGCAACGGCGTAGAGATCGGAACGCAGCACCTGCGGGATCTCGGAAAGGAGCACGTCGCGCATCATGCCGCCGCCGATGCCGGTTAACATGCCCAAAAGAGCTGATGCGACCGGACTTAATCCGAACTCGAGGGCCTTTTGTGTGCCGGCGACTGCGAAGAACGACAGTCCCGCCGCATCGAACAGCAGCACAGGGGTGCGCAGTCTATTGACGCCCGCATACCAGAAAAAAGTGATGAGCCCCGCTAGGACGGAAACCAGCAGATACCGGCCATCAGTGAGGGCGGCTGGGGGCACCGCGCCGATCAGCAGGTCACGTGTAATCCCGCCAAGATTGCCCGTCACGAAGGACAGGACGAGGATGCCGAAAATGTCGAGTCTGCGATTGACCGCGGCGACTGCGCCGCTGATCGCGAAGACGAATGTCCCGCCCAGGTCCAGGATAGGCACGAAGCTTTCAATTGTGGCCATTACGGCTCCCGCGACACCCGCCGATGTATACGAACATCAGCTTGCTCCGAGCCATGCCAGCGCGCCGACGACCAGCGCCTCTACGCCGGTTTCCAGGGTCGGATGTAGGACCGGTGCAAATTGCGGGCTGTGATTGACCGGCAGCTCATTGAGCTTCCCCGCTGCCTTGGCCTCGGCATAGGTCTTGGGATCATTTCCGCCCACGAACCAGAACACCGATGGAACCTGCCACGCGGTGCCGAAGCAGCCAAAATCCTCACTGGCCGGCGCGGGTCCGGTATGCTTCACCCGGTCAGCTGAAAAATAGCCGCGAAACGCTGCGGCGATACGGTTGCTCGCGGTTTCGTCGTTCACGTTGAGCGGGTAGCGGTCGAGCGGTGTAATCTCCGGTTTGCGCGTCGCCCCCGAGGCTTCGGCCTCGGCATTGACGATCCGCTCGATCGCACCAAGCACATGCTTGCGCACGCCGGCATCGAACGTCCGCACATTGAGCTTGATGATGGCTTCGTCGGGAATGACGTTCTCTTTCGTGCCGGCCTGCAACACGCCGACCGTGACCACCGCGGCGTCGTTTGCGGCAACCTCGCGGGACACGATGGTCTGGAGCCGCAGGACGACGGATGCCGCCATGACGACGGGATCAATGCTCGCCTGCGGCATCGAGCCATGCGCCCCGCGCCCGAACAGACGGATTTGCAGACTGTCCGCCGCCGACGTAATCGGTCCGGCGCTGCCGGCGAGGGTGCCGGCGGGGCCAACCATGACATGCTGGCCAAGCACGACATCGGGTGCGGGGAAGCGTTTCAGCAGGCCGTCATCGATCATGGCCTGCGCGCCTTGCGCGGTCTCTTCACCCGGTTGGAAAACGGCCATCAACGTGCCCTTCCACGCGTCGCGCGCCTCCGACAGCAATGTCGCCGCCCCAACCAGCCAGGCAACATGCATGTCGTGGCCGCACATATGGCCTACCGGCACATCGTTCCCTTCATCATCCTTCGCCGAGGCTTTGCTGGCATAGGCGAGGCCGGTGTTCTCGGCGATTGGCAGCGCATCCATGTCGGCGCGCAGCATCACGGTTGGCCCTTCGCCGTTGCGGAGCAGTCCAACCACACCCGTCGTGCCTACCCCGGTCGTCACCTCGTAGCCAGCTTTCCTGAGCTTGTCGGCCGCGATGCCGGCCGTTCGCGTCTCATGCATCGACAATTCGGGATGGGCGTGAATGTCCTTATAAAGCGGTTCAAGATCGGGCAGCAGCTTGCCCAGGGTCGTGAGGACAACGGATGCGCTGTTGAGGGAAGTATGCTCAGCCATAGTGATCTCCTTCTGACGCCTGCCGGGGGCTGGTATCCGACGCCGAAATCGCATTCCTTGGAGCAGGACGGCCCGTATTCGATCTATATTTTGCAATGAAGCGTATCATGCTTGCTCTCCGCGGGTAGGGCTTCGGAGCCTTGCTTGAAGCTGCACGTCAATTCAACAAAATGAGCCTTATGAGGCAATTGCTTGCTGAACAGAAGTGTTACGTCCTACCCTACCAGGCGACGGGTTGCCGAAGCGGTCAACCTCGATCCGCGCGCGGCGTTCCGTAGTCAGCGGAGAGATGAAATGAAACGCTTCTTGATCTTGCTAGCTTGCGCTGTTTCGATATTCAGCGGTTCTTCGCAGAGCCATGCCCAGAACTCGGGGTCCCCCGAAGACGAGGCAGCCATCAGGGACAGAATCGCCAAGATGACTGACGCCTTCAACGAGCACGATGCAAAGTCGTCCAGCCAATTCTATGCCCCAGATGCGGATACCGTTAATATAGCTGGGCGGTCAGCGACAGGACCGGCTGAGATCGAGAAATTTGGCGCGGCTGCTCATGCTACGAGATTGAAAGAAGCGACTATCAAGACACTGAATGTCACGGTTCGATTTATCAGACGCGACGTAGCCATTGTGCATGAAACACACGAAATGAGCGGCTTCCTAAATGCCGACGGGACAAAAGAGCCGCCATATCAGGAAACCAACCTTCGGGTATACGAAAAAGAAAACGGGATTTGGCTTTTGGCCGCTATACAGAACACGACGGTGGCCGCGACACAAAAGCGAGACTAAGAACGGGGCGCGACTTTGCAGTCCGGCAAGTTCCCGCGTCCATCGCACAACCGATGACGGGTGCCGGATGCCGGAACGGCGGCCTTAACTTGGCAGACCGAGGAGCGGACGCCGTTGACATCGCCCTCCACGATCGGCAAGGCCGGATGTGCGAAACTCAAGAATTTTGCAACGGCTTAGCGTTGCCCGACGCTAAAACCTCGGCAATCCAGGTTCGAGCCCGAGCAGAACCCGGCCTACGGGTTCGTAACTGTTGGTTGACAGGCCGATATGCTGCACGGCGACCCGGACGTCGCGGAAGCACCGGTCGAGACGGCCGCTTGCCAGGATCGCGCTGCCGCCTGCCGCATTGTAGACTAGTTCGATGGCGCGGACGCACGCCTCCCCCGCGAAGGCGGTCGCCGACCTGACGCCGGCGCGTCCGGCGAGCGACGGGGTTCGGCCCGCCGCGATCTCCAGCCACTGCGTCTCGATCGCATCGATGAACCCCGCCCGCGCGGCCCGGAGCATCGCATCGGCGCGGCCGACGGCCGACTGTGCGACAGGCTTGTCGCGCAGCACCGTCTGCGACGTCATTGGGGTTTTTATCGCCGCCAGTTCGACGAACGCGTCTATCGCGGCACGCGCGATGCCGAGCGTCACCGCCGCCAGGGCCCAAGGAAACAGACTGGCAATGGGCATGCGATAAAGCGTCCCCGGCTGCACGCCCTGGGCTTCGAACGCGGGCATCGTCCGGTCGGCGGGCACGAACACGTTTTCGATCGCGTAATCGTTGCTGCCGGTGCCGCGCAGACCGCCAACGCGCCAGGTGTCGATGACCTCGACATCCGAAGTCGGGATGAACACGAACCGCGTCTCCGGACCACCGCCAGGCAGTCGACGCGGGCCCGCCCCGTCATGCACCACGCAACCGCCGGCCACCCATTGGCTGTGCGCGATGCCACTGCCGTAACCCCACCGGCCGGCAACGCGGTAACCGCCATCGACGATGACGGCTTTGCCGGCCGCGGCGACCTGCCCGGCGACGATCGCCCGATTGGCGAAGATCTCGCGGGCGGCGGTTTCGTTCAGGCTGCCAGCGAGCAGGCTGAAGGACGCGCCGATCATGGCGCACCACCCCGCCGAACCGTCCGCGGCGGACAGTTCCTCGATGACGGCCAGAAATTCCACCGGGTGCAAAGCGGGCCCGCCGAAGACCTCTGGCAGCCACAATTCGAAGAACCCCGCGGCGCGCATCTTTTCGACCAGCGGTTCGGGCAGCCGCCGTTCGCTTTCGATCGCATCGCGCGTCGCGAAAATGTCCGGCGCCAGATCGCGCGCGGCATGAACCAGCCTCTCTCCGTCAGCCGAGATTGCCCGCATGACGTGCCTCTGTCGCCAGTGCCGATTACATCTGATTTGCACCAATTTGGTGCGTAATTCAATCTTCGAGCATAAACGAGACGGGCGCGCCGTTGCAAAACTCAAGACTTTTGATACATCCAAAACCATAGATATTGTCTATGGAAATTGAGGGTAATAGGAAGGAAGTCTCAGTTCAATCCAATTCGGTAGTCATGATGATGTCAGGGCTCAGCGCGTCGGGTTGGCTGCCCTCTAGAGGCCCGGGTCGGAAGATCCTCGAAACCATAACGCGTCAGTTCTTCGAGCGTGCGCGGGCTGCACGATGTCGGCAAGCGTGCCAAGGATGTCCGCAACTCGGGTGTAGAACGTCTGCATCAGCCGCCGACGTCCGTGCTTGCCCAGTAGCGCGGCTCCGTTGTGGACGACCTCCGCGTGCAAGGGTTTTCGAAGCTGTTTTAGATCATCGCCAGCAGGTTTCCCGGAGCGTCAGAGGAGAAACTCGACAAGCGTTTGAGGGCTGGGCGGGAGGGAGGCGGTGCGGATCATGGCGAAACCGGCGTCGCAGGCCATCGCCTCGTACTCGGCCTCGGTGTAGGCGTCGCCACCGCGCGTGGTCGCCAGCATCATGAAGCTGAAATGGACTGGAAATGGCGGTCCGCTCCGATCAGGTGCGGGCACGAACTCGATCGCGATCACACGTCCACCCGGCCCAAGGTTCTCGCGCGCCTTGCGCAACAACCCAATATTCGTATGTGTATCGAAATGGTGCAGGAAATTCGGTAGCAGGATGAGGTCGTAGCCGCCGCCCCAAGCGAGGTCGAAGGCGCTGCCGGGCAGGGTGTGATACCGCGCAGTCACGCCCGCCTTTGCCGCGTTCTCCTGGGCGACCAAGAGGACGTTTGCCCAATCGAGCGCGGTGATCTCGGCACCCGGCACGCGCTCGGCGAGGCGAATGCCGAACAGGCCGTGGCCGGCGGCGATGTCGAGCACGCGCCGCGGAGGCACGTCCCATTCGGACACGATGGCGGCCACGGCGGCGGCGGTCGCCGCGACAAATCCGGTCATCGCGCGAGCGAAGGTCACCCAGACCGGGTTGTCCGCCGAGACGATCGATAATCCCGGCGAGCCACCGTTGCGCACGAAGGCGGCGGGATCGGCCATGTACAGCGAAGTCAATTCCGGGGCAGCGAGGAAGCCGGTGACCGCGCCCAGATAGGCCGGCGAGGCTGGGTCGAGGAACACGCTGCTTACCTTCGTGAGCGCGTATCGGCCGTGCACCTTCTCCAACAGACCCATGACCGCGAGATAGTCGCATAGGCTGCGTATGCCCCGCGGCGCGGCCTGCGCGCGGATCGCGATCTCGTCGGCTGTTGCCGCCCCGTGCGCGATTGCGGCAAACACGCCGAGATCAACTCCTGCCTTCAGCGCCGCCGAGCGGTGAAAGCCGGTTACGGCATCGACGATCAGGTCAGGCGAGACGTCCGACACATGCTTCTCCGTCGTTTTAGCCCGGGCTGGCGCGCCTCGTGGCCGTCTCATGAAGAAAGGTAGCAATAACCTTCCGGGTCCCGCAACGCGCCCGCATATCCGGGGAGCGTCAAGCAGTGCCCTGGAAGGTTCTTCACAAATATCAAGAGTTTCGCACCAAAGCTAGGAGCCTGAAAGTATTGCACTTTTACGGTGCGTAAATCCGGTGCGTAATTGTGGGCCGAACAGCGCTTCGAACCTCGTGCACGTCGGTGGGCGTGACGGCTACTCGCCTTTGCCATTACCGGGCTGCCCATCAGCCGATTTGCTCGAGCATCGCCGCGACTTCGCCAGGAGTGATGATCACCGCGTCGTGGCCGGTCTTGATGGTCTGAACTGGCCATCCGAGGGCCTTGGCCGCTTCATGCGATGACGCGATCACCGCAAGCGGGGGGCGGTGCAGGCAACACTTGCAAAAAATTGGCAGGAGTGCAGGCAAGGTCCTAATGTTGCTGCGTAACCAGAAAAAGAGGGGAACGCCATGATCAAGTATTCGATAGTTCGGGCCGTCGTAACGACGATGCTGGGGTTGATCTGTGCATGGACGGTGCCACTCGGCCAAGCCGCTGCGAACGCGGCCGAGGTGAAGATTCTGGCGGCGGTGGCACTGGCGTCCGCGCTAGACGAGCTTACACCGGTGTTCGAACGGACCAGCGGCAACAAGATTTTGACGACTTATGGCCTGGCCAGCGACCTTAAAAAGCGCGTGCTGGAAGGCGAAGCCGCCGACGTCGTCATTCTGACTGGGGCGGCGATGGACGATCTGCAAAAACAAGGCAAGCTTGTATCTGGCAGTGTCGTGAACGTTGGCGGCACCGAGGTGTCAATCGCCGTGCGCGCGGGTGCCCCGAAGCTAGACATCAGTTCAGTCGATGCATTCAAGAACGCGCTGTTGTCGGCCAAGTCGATTGTCTATGCAGATCCTGCCAAGGGCGGCGCAAGCGGTGTGTATTTTGCCCGGGTTCTCGACCGGCTCGGATTGGCGGAACAACTGAGGGCAAAAACCATACTGGTGCCGGGCGCCCAGGCGGCCGAGGTCGTTGCCAAGGGAGAAGCCGAGCTCGGGATCGCGCAGGCGTCTGAGATCGTGCCCGTCACCGGCGCCCGGCTCGTGGGTCCACTGCCGGGAGAGTTCGCATCGACGACTATTTACGCAGCAGGAACGGCTTCCGGAGCCAAATCGCCTGATGGCGCCAAGGCATTGCTTCAATTTCTCACAGGGCAGGCTGCTGCCCCGATCCTGAAGGCCAAGGGATTCGTGCCAAGATAGAGCTTGGAAACCTTTGAAGTCGAGGTCAGACGTAGCGTTTGCCTCTGTTATGGTTCGCCGCCAAATTCCCCGCCCGTGTCTGACTGGCCGACCGCTCACGTCCGCCCAAATTAGCACGTGATAATCCTGAGGTTTCTGTGAGGTCGCGCGGCACGATAGTAGCAGGCAGGTCAGCCGGTCTTGCGCGCGACCTCATTGAAACCGGATTGAGCTAAGCCGCGGGATGCAAGTGGCGGCTATGGGTATTGTGGTCGGCCCGCAGGACAGCACGACGCCGATCGCTCGTGCATTCGGATGCGACTGACAAACAATCGATGCAGATTTTGCCGCGGCGCGAGGGGCAGGTACGTCGATTGATGTGCCAAGACCGCCAGACCGGCGCTGTCCCAACCACAGACGGTCGCGCAAGCACGCGCAGGGCAGTGCTTCCGTACTGAAGCATAAGACAGCGGATTTCATAATCACGGGATGGTAGCTGCATGCCGGTCACGATGTGTCGCAGTAGGCTTGGGGCCGATTGCACCAAGCACGCGGCAGTAAGCCGAGTGGTATCAGCCTCCCGCCGCAAACGGGGCAGATGTCGAGCGACCGCCCCGTCAGTTGGCGATACCGCTCCCGATAGTCAGCGGCAGGTGCAGTCGGCGCCGAGGTCGGTGCCTCCAGAAGATGCCGGCAAAGCGCGAGCTTCGCCGCACGATGGCCGTTCGCAAGAAAGCCATAGTGACGAATGCGATGGAAGCCGTCGGGGAGAGTGTGGAGCAGAAAGCGTCGAATGAACTCGTCGGCAGCGAGTGTCATCACCTTGATCTTGTCGTGGTGGCGGTAGTCACGCCAGCGAAAGTTCACCTCATCGCCGGCGAGCGTGACCAGCCTGCTATTGGCGATGGCGACGCGATGAGTGTAGCGGCCGAGATAGGCCAGCACCTGCTCGGGACCGGCGAAGGGTCGCTTGGCAAAAACCACCCAATCGATGCGTCGTAGTTCGGCCAGGCTGCGGTTGAAGGCCGAGCGGTCGGCCATTGTGGCTTGCGTGCCGAAGAATGACAGGTGTTCAAATTCAGCTTGCAGATGTTCGAGAAACAGTCGTCGGAACAGACGGGAGAGGACCCGGACAGGCAGGAAGAACCCGGCTCGGCAGGAGATCCAGCGAGTACCATCCGGTGACAGGCCGCCGCCGGGGACGAGACAATGAACGTGCGGATGGTGCAGCAGGTTTTGACCCCAGCTGTGCAGCACCGCGACGAGACCGATCTCAGCGCCAAGGTGGCGCGGATCCGCGGCAATGGTGCGTAGCGTCTCGGCCGCAGCCCGAAACAGGATGGCGTAGACCCTCGCCTTGTTCTGGAACGCGATTGCGGCAACTGCGGTCGGCACGGTGAAGACGACGTGGAAATAGGGCACCGGCAGCAACTCAGCTTGGCGGTCGGCAAGCCACTCAGCGCGCGCCAGTCCCTGACACTTCGGGCAGTGCCGGTTGCGGCATGAGTTGTACGCGATGCGGACCAGGCCACAGTCGCCGCAGGCTTCCGTGTGGCCGCCGAGCGCCGCCGTCCGGCACGCCGTGATGGCGCTCATGACCCGGATTTCAGTGCGGCCGAGATGCCCGGCATGGACCTGGCGATAGACATCACCGTGGCGGCGGAATACCTCCGCCACTTCCAGGACTGGTGCCACGACGCTCAGGCCGGCGCCTGGTTCTCCAGCCTCAGCCGGTCGAACGGGCTTTGCGTATTGCCGATCGTGGTGTTGGCGACCTGTGCATAGCGTGAGGTGGTCGACAGGTCGCGATGGCCGAGCAGCACCTGGATGGTACGAATGTCAGTGCCGGCTTCCAGCAGATGGGTGGCGAAGCTGTGGCGCAGCGTGTGCACCGTCACCGGCTTGCGGAACGCGGCCGCAGTACGCGCAGCGCGGCAGGTGGCTTGCAGCACGCTCGGGTCAAGGTGCCGGCTCTGGTTCTGACCAGGAAAGAGCCAGTGACCGGGCCGTGCTGTCTCCCAGTAGCTGCGAAGCATCGTGAGGAGCTGGGTGGAGAGCATGACGTAGCGATCCTTGCCACCTTTTCCCTGATCGACGCGGATCAGCATCCGGCTGCTATCGATGTCGACGATCTTCAGCCGCACCACCTCCGACACGCGAAGGCCTGCAGCATAGGCTGTCGTCAGCGCCATGCGGTGCTTCAGATTTGGCACAGCAGCGAGGAACCGTGCGATCTCGTCGGCGCTCAACACCACCGGTAGCAGCTGCCGCTTTCGCGCATAGGGGATGCGTTCGACTATCGCCGGCCGGCTGAGCGTCACGCCGTAGAAGAACCGCAGGGCGCAGACCGTTTGGTTGAACGCCTGCCACGAGACGCCAGTCGAGACGAGATGCACCTGATAGGCCCGCACTTCCGCCAGTCCCAGCCGATCGGGGGAGCTGTTGAAATGGCGGCTGAAGCCCGTCACCGCGTGCAGGTAACACCGTTGCGTCACCGGCGACAGGTTGCGGATACTCATGTCCTCGATCATGCGGCGACGCAGAGGCGTCATTCCGGCCATTGGGTCCTCCGGTCTCTCGGGTTGGGTTGCAGCACCCATCACCCTGACAGACGGAAGGTCTTTCGCTCAGGCCATGCCATCGCTGCTCGTAGCGCGGCAGCGGTTTAGTTCAATCCGGTTTATCGAGTGCCTCTACTATAAGCGACCCTCGCATTCGCTGTTGATTAATCTACCGTCCAAGCTCTTCGAGAATTTTGTGTGCAATCTCCTCAACAGTTAGAAAATCGATCAACATCTGGGAATGAAAAACGACAGGTTTCGCCTTTTCTTCGTAGGAGTGCGTCATACACGGAACGAACGTAGCTAACGCCTTTTGCTCGGCAGAAAGGCGCTCATATTCCTCAGGGTCAGATTCTATCATGAGGCGGGTTTCAAGCGTTTTATAGGCGTCCTCCTTTTCAGGTGAAACCACGTAAGGCGGGATATAGAGCGGGATTCTATGAGCCAGAGCGTGGCGAAACCCTTCCAGATAATCGAACCAACCGTCTAATCCAGTCAGATGCTTTTGAAAATCGTTAGAGAAGGAGCCACGGACAAGTTTGTTACCGTTGCCCAAGCCAATCCGGGTGTCGGGAAGCCGTGAGCCGTCTTTCTTTGTTAGGCCGTTTTCACTAACCCAAATCCAAGCAAGATTGTCGAGGCTCCCGAACACGTTAAATACAAATGACTGAAGATTGATTGTTGCATCTAAGAGTGCCTCACGTGTTGGCAATCCGGCAAGATCAGGGGGAGCGTTCGGAATACGTTATCAATGCAACGAACTAATGCTTCGATACGTCGCGAGAATCCTTGCGGCGCATGTTCCCGTGCTTGCGGGTCTTTGTAGATGCGCGAGACATAACGCGTCATGAGCCGTTGGCACTTGCCAGCAAGTTCTGAGCGCTGTTCGTGAAACTGTTTAAGAGCCTCACGCGAAAAATATTCCGAACGAGGAGCCCGATTCGAGAAATCGTCTTCGGTCATGACAACCCGTCTGCTGTGCGCACCCGCAGCATGCGTGTTCCTATGCTCGTCTTATTCTTGATAACAGACTTTGTCAGGACAGCACCCTGGCTGGCAACGATCTCCCCCCCAATCCCCCGTGTTCCTATATGTGATAATGTCCTTTATCACATATTGCCGGCGAACCCGGCCGGCTCGGTGCGCGGCCCCTCGCATGTGGTGAAGGCGGGCAAGACGCCGGTGCTGGCACCGGAGGAGGCGCGCACACTGATCGACGCCATCGAGATCACCACGCATGCCGGGCTGCGCGACCGGGCGCTGATTGGATTGATGGTCTTCAGCTTCGCGCGGATCGGCGCGGCGCTTGGCATGAAGGTGGAGGACGTATTCACGCAGAACCGCCGGCTCTGGGTGCGGCTGCGCGAGAAAGGCGGCAAGGCCCACGCCATGCCGTGCCACCACAATCTTGAAACCTATCTCACAGCCTACGTCGAGGGCGCGGGCCTTGCCGATGATCCGAAGGGCGCGTTGTTTCGGACAATTGGTCGTGGCACCGGCTTGTTGACGCGCACTCCCCTGCCCCAGGCGAACGCCTATGCGATGATCGGCCGGCGGGCGGCGGCGGCCGGCATCGCTACCAAACTCGGCAACCACAGTTTCCGGGCGACCGGGATCACGGCATATCTGAAGAACGGCGGCACATTGGAGAAGGCGGCGCAGATGGCCAACCACGCCAGCACGCGCACCACGCAGCTCTATGATCGCCGCCGCGAGGAACTAAGTCTCGATGAGGTCGAGAGGATCAGGGTGTGACCCCGAGCAATCTTCGCAATCAAATCCACTGTCCCTATTGCTATCAGTTCTTCCCGAAAGGCGAAACGGACGTCGATCACGTGATCGCCTCTGCATGGTATCCAGCTAACGTCCCGGCGACGTTCCAACGCTACACGGTGCGAGCTTGCTGTGGGTGCAACGGGCGATTGGGAAAAATCGAGGAGGATATACTCCACCATCTTGCGGGCTGTCTTGATCCACAAAATCCAGCGGTTAGACCAATCGTTGATAAGTTTCGGCGCGCGCTCGATCCGTCAGCAGCAGGAAGCGCCGCCGATAGGCACCGGGAGACGCGGCGACGAAATCTTCAGAACGATATTATCGATGCTAGTGATGTCCCACGACACAAATTTGCTGCGTGGACGCTTCCTAACCTAAAGGACGGACGGCCTTCACGGGCGATCCGTGTGCCAACCATCTTGGCGCACGTGGTGGAGAAGTGGGTTCGTGGAATATACTACTACACCACAAAATCATTTTTGCCTGACGCCTACGCTGTGCGATCGGTGCCGGTCACAGATGAAGCCGAGGCGGATATTTTCGAATTTATAAAACGGCGCGGGAAGGTTCTTGCGCAAGGTCCGGGCATTGCTGTCACAGAGTGGATCGAACACCAGAACGAAGTGCTTTACGCCATATATTCCTTCACGATCTGGGACGTGTTCAGCGTGTATGCCGCAGCCGCTCCAATCGACAAGCCCATCCGGGAGATGCAAATCACGGCAGAGGACGACGTTGTGATCATCTGAGCGCCCGCCGACTTGTC
>CAWFUF010000032.1:0-246659 GCA_963818775.1 uncultured Alphaproteobacteria bacterium
CTGAGTTGCAAAGCGGCCGCCTCGGCCGGCGATTTTGTTTGGCGCGACGTGGGAGTGATTGGTCAACGGTGGAGATTCATACCTTCCAGGAGGGTTGGGTGGATCTCGATAATGACACTGGCACGCAAGCACGGTTCGCTGAGTATACGGCAAGTTTGGCATCTGAGCTGGGACACGCCGACCGCGTCAGGCGGTTCGCGGACTACTGCATCGGCCTGCTGTCGGCGGAGGGACGCAAGAGCGTCGAACCGCTGGCGGCGGTGACCGCACCTGAGCGAACGGCGGCGCAACACCAATCGCTGCTGCACTTTGTGGCCCAGGCGCCCTGGTCCGATCAGGCGATGCTGCGCCGTATGCGTGAAGCCGTCCTGCCGTCGATCACCGGTGACGAGCCGATCCAGGCCTGGATCATCGACGACACCGGTTTCCCGAAGAAAGGTCGCCACTCGGTCGGTGTGGCGCGGCAGGACCGCGGTCAGGTGGGCAAGCAGGACAATTGCCAAGTGGCCGTGAGCCTGTCGATAGCCACCCATCAGGGAAGCCTGCCGGTTGGTACCGGCTGTACCTACCCAAGGAGTGGGCCGACGATCCGGCTCGGCGGGCAATCGCCGGCGTGCCAAATGAGGTCCGCTTCCAGACCAAGCCGGAGATCGCCTTGCAGCAGCTGCGCGAGGCGCTGGCGGATGGTGTGCCGCCGGGCGTAGCACTGATCGATCCGGCCTATGGCAACGACAGCAAATTGCGAGCTGGGATCAGCGGACTTGGGCTGACCTACGTGGCCGGCATCATGTCCACGACGATGGTTTGGCGGCCCAGCGAAGCACCGTTGCCAGCTGCGTCCCGATCGGGCCGGGGGCGGCCCGGCACACGGTTGCGACGCGACGAGACGCACCAGCCGGTCGCGGCCAAGACACTGGCTCTCGAGCTTCCCACCGATGCCTGGTAGACAATCACCTGGCGAGACGGCAGCAACACGCCGCTAACCTCGCGGTTTGCCCGATGGCGGGTCCGCCCGGCCCATGACGACGCCAGGCGGAGCGAGCCTGCGGCTGAAGAATGGCTGCTGATCGAGTGGCCGGAGGGTGAAGCCGAACCGGATCACTACTGGCTTTCCACACTGCCCGCCGACATCTCGCTCGCATGTATGGTCGATCAGGCCAAACTTCGCTGGCGGATCGAGCGAGTTTATCTCGAACTCAAGCAAGAACTTGGTCTCGGTCACTATGAAGGCCGCGGTTGGCGTGGCTTTCACCATCATGCGACACTCTGTGTCGCGCGCGGCACGCAACCTGCCTTTCCCGTTGGTTATCGACCCAGAAGCTCTGCCGCTGCGTTCGCAACGCCACATGCCGAACTCAATCGCCACGATGCGTATCCGCCTCGCGCGCGCTTTGCTGCACGCTCTGCCGCAATGTCCTTGTTGCGGGCAGATGCGTCTGTAGAATGAGTGACGCAGTAGGCATAACCGACGCGAAGGAGCGTATTATGCCGAGCAGATCGAAGAAGGTAGCGCGTGAGGTCGCCAGGCTGCCGTCGATCCCGAAGGAGCTGGTGTCGCTATTCCTGACCGGTCCGATGACGGGCGAGGCGATCAACGCGGCTGGTCTGGCGTTGAAGAAGGCTTTGGCAGAGGCTTCGTTGAACGCCGAGCTGAGCCACCATCTCGGCTACGAGGCGGGCGCGGATAGACCCGAGCTGGTCACCAACCAGCGCAACGGCAGCACGGCCAAATCGGTCCTGACCGGCGATGGCACGATCCGGATCGACGCGCCGCGCGACCGCGACGGCAGTTTCGAGCCGGTGCTGGTGCCTAAGCATGCCAGGCGTTTCACCGGCTTCGACAACAAGGTCACCGCGCTCTATGCGCGCGTGTTAGCGGCGGTGAAGACCCGCGTATAAACGGCGCGGGATCCTGGTAGTCGGCGTCCTTCTGGGGCGATGATGCCGCCGTGCTCGTGGCCGTCCAGCACGCTTCGCGCCGCCTTCGGCGGTGCCCTTCGGGCATGCTGGACCGCCACTGTGCGCGGCGAGTTGTGGGAACGCAGGTCGGGACGACGGGATGGCCGTCTTGATCGAACAACAGGATTGTTTTGTTGGGGATCCGTCGCGAGCAGTGGTACTGGGTGGCCGGCGGGCGACGGTCAGAATGCTCTTGACTGATTGGGGTTCACTGAAGCGTCGCCGTCACCGATGCCGGGGGGATTGCAGCTGCTGCTGGAGCAGGTCTTGCAGTGTGTGATGATAGCGATCCCAGATTTTCTCTCGCAGGTCGTCGAGCAGTTCGTACACGGCGAGCGCCTGTTCGGGCGACCAGGTGGTGGGGATTTCAATGGTGATCGGACGGAGATGGGCTGGCCCCAATGGCCGTGTCTGCGGCGACTTGCTCATGACCTGGTTCCACGGCGCTGACGAGTGCGCTGGTCGGCGCGTTCGCGGGCTTCCTTGAGCCGATACGATTCGCCTTCGATGGCGATGATCTCAGCATTGTGGACGAGGCGGTCGACCAGCGAGACGACGCAGGCGGCGTTGGGGAATACCTCGCGCCACTCGGCGAACGGGCGATTGGTGGTGACCAGCGTGCTCTTGTTCTGGTAGCGGCGCGAGATCAGCTCGAACATCAGATCGGCATGGCGGTTGGAGTAGGAGAGATAGCCAACCTCGTCGATCACCAGCAGCTGCGGGCGAGCATAGTGGCGCAGGCGTCGGCGCAGGGCAGAATCGCTGTCGAGCGCGGAGAGATCGCCAAGCAGCTGGCCGGCGCTGGTGAACAGCACGGTGTGCCCGTGGATCAGCGCCTGGTGGGCAATGTTCTGTGCCGGCGTCGACTTGCCGACGCCGTTCGGTCCGACCAGCACGACGTTGGTGGCCTCGGCCAGGAAGTCGAGCGCCATCAGCGCGTCGATGGCGGCGCGGTCGCAGCGCTTGGGCCAGTTCCAATCGAAGTCACATAGTGGCCTAAAGCGGCCGATGTGGGCGGTCTTCAGCCGACGCTCCAGGCTGCGGCAGGCGCGCTGGTTCTCCTCCCAATCGAGCAGCGGGGCGACCCAGGCTTCGGTCGCGACTTCGGGCCAGTGCGACACCAGGCCGTGCAGATGAAGCGCCTCGGCGCGGGCGCGCATTGTGTCGAGCTCAGTCATCGGGCTGCTCCTTCAGTTGGTCATAGGTTTCGAGTGCATGCGGCTGCACCGGCGCATCACGCGCCTGCACATGCGCGGGCAGCACGACGGCGACATGCGGTGCTTCACCACGCTGTTCTCGCCGACGTTCGAGGGCGAGGCGCACGGCGTTCGGATGCGGCACATCGCGCTCCAGCGCGTCGAGGATGGCGAGCTGCAGATCGGCGGCGCCGGTACGATCGAGCAGCCGCATCAGAGCGACGGTGATGGCACCGAGATTGGCGCCGCGTTCGGCGGCGCGGATCAGCAGGATCTGGCTGGCGGGAGCCGCCTGCGCGAGGCGGTCCGTGGCGCGATGCTGGTGAGCTGCGCGTTTCTGCTCGACCAGCCTCTGGACGTGGGCGACATCCTCGATCTGCGCGCCCTTGTCGTAGCTGCGCCGGTGGCAGGCGAGCACCTCGGCGCCGTCGACGATGCGCACCTCGTGTGGATCGGCGAGAACGGTCAGAGCGCGCCGGACGTAGTTGTGGGGAACCGAGTAATCGTTCAGGTCGAAGCGGACATAGGGCGTCTTGCCGACAGTGACCGCGACATGTTCGAGCAGCGGCGCCGGATTGTCGGGCAGCGGCAGCAGGCGAGCCACTTCCTCAGCGAACACCTCGCGGACCGTGCGGTCAGGTTCATCGGGGCAGCGTCGGTCGGCGGCAGGGCCGTTGCACCAGACCTCGGCCTGGGCATTGAGGTCATCGAGATCTTTGAAGCGTCGGGCAGCAAAAAACGCATCGCGGGCGTATCGGATGGCGCGCTCGACGCGACCTTTTCGTTACCGCGCGCGACCGCCACGGGGCGCGGTTCATAGCGATATTGCCCGGCAAAGCCCAGCAGGGTCGGATGGAAACGGATCGCGTCGCCGCGCCGTTCCAGCACCACGCTTTTGAGATTGTCGTACAGTACGACACGGGGAACACCGTGCCATGCGGTAAACGCGGCGACGTGGCCGCGCAGGAAGTTCTCCATCCTGGCGTCCGGGAAGAAGCGCAGGAAGATCTGGCGCGCATGGCTCAACACCATGACGAACGCCATCAATGGGCGGCGTGCGCGGCCGATCTCAAGATGGCCGAAATGTCCCCAGTCGACCTGCGCCTGTTCGCCGGGGAGACAACGCAATCGCAGATACGCCTCAGCCTTCGGACGCGGCCGATGGCAGGCGATCACGTGGCGGAAGTGATCCGGGCTGCCGCGATAGCCGCGCTCGCGCACCATCACATACAGCCGACTGGCGGTCAGCGTCGGAAACGTATCCAGCGTCTGGCGGATGAACGGCAGATACGCGTCGATCTGCGACGGCCGGGCTGGCGGGCCGATCCTGGGCAACCCCGCCTGAGCCAGCACGCGCGTCACCACGCTATGATGCACGTGCAGCTGACCGGCGATGGTGCCGACGCGCCACTTCTCGGCGTGGTAGTAGCGCAGGATCTGCGCCTCGATGTCAGGCGGCGTGACCATGGTTTGGTCCTGTCCGGTCGTGTCGCACCAGGCCGCGACGATCGAGGCGGCGGCGCAGGAACTCCCGACGGACGAATTCCGGGCAGCGACGCCCGCACCAATGGCAGTGCGATGTCGCGTGCCGGGGCCGCTCCGCCGGGATCGCTGCGTCGCTCGCGATCGCCGGCGAGCTGGGCGGCAACAGATCATCCAGCGGCGGCGCGGGTGAACCGTGATGCGTCACATTTTTGCAGCGCGCCCGATAGCGACGCGTCCGCTCGGCATGCGCGAGCCGCCCCCGACGGCTGGTCTGATAGCGCCGCCCGGCAGCACGCTGCGCGCGATGCCGGGCTCGCGCGGCGCAGTCTCCGGCACAGTAGATTTGCCCGCGATCGCAACAGCTGCAGATCAAGCTCTGGGCGCGGCAACCGGCACACACAAACAGCCGGGCTGACGCAGCATCGCCATGTGCGGAGCTGTAGGCGCCACGTAGACGAAAGCCTTGATTGCCGGGATTATTGTCCCTGCATGCGTGCCCAGCACGGTGTGGGGCACGGCGTCGATGCGGAACCGCCAAGTTGTGCTCGGCGCCGTGCTTGCCCCTCGCTACCGGAACGCTACCCTGCCACCCCCCTCCGCGTCAGGCCGCGCACGCCACGCACCGCGGCATCACCCCTGACGACATGCCGGCACCTATCCAGCAATTGCGGGCAAGCCCGTCCTTGCGCGGGGTATCACGTCACACGTTCGGGCAGTTCGCGCCAGAAAAGCGCGGGTCCGGACAGCCGGCGACACGAGGCGACCTTCAGGGCAAAGCCATTCCTTCTCGGCCGCCGCAACATGGCGCAGGGCACGCTTCTTAATGATGTAGTTAATCTGGATCACCTCTTGCTCAGACAAATAGCGCCATATCTGGATATAGGTGAAGTTGAATATGGCGCTACGGAATAGACCAGGATTCGGTCGGACTTTCCTTTCGTTCTGGTAAGGGCTCCTTGCCCATGCGAGGTTCGTAAGTATCAGCACCTTCGTCAGCGACAGAGGAAAGAAGGTGTGTGTGGCCAGCAACCAGATGTCGGGATCATTGCATCCTCTGCAGAATGTCGAACCCGGATAGCAAGCACGATTGTAGACCGTCACTGGGTGATCCGAGACGATGAACTTCACGCTCGACGGTGAGGCGTCGGCGATCTGCCACGCACACTCTGTCCATAGGGCGCAAAACAGGTTTTGGTATTCCTGGATATAAAGCAGAGTCGTGTTTTTGTGCGCCGCTTGCGACCGCTGCGCGAGTCAGCCGATACCTTTTGGCGTCCGAAGCTTCTGGACACTCATGTAGTTCATCAGGTCCAAGAACGACTTTTTGTCCGCGTCGGGGTGTTCGAACTCAGCGAAATATTCGGCCGCCTTACGGCCTTCGGTATCGATCCGGCCGAAGAAGAATTGCTCGATATCCCGGTTCTCTAACTTGCCCCATTTCGTGGTGTAGAGATCGTCCTGGGTTCTGATACCAGACCGGCACATAATGGTTGTGCCGGTAAAGAGTTGCGGCGGACATGGGTCGGGGAATCCAAGCTGCGAAACGATCCTAACGAAGGGGACGCGCCGTATACGCTTCCTCGGCGACCGAGGCACGAAAATTCTGAAACCCAACTGGACGCCCGACAGCGGGGGCACCAAGGCCGATCAGCGCGTGATAACGCTCAGCATCACGCGGCACCGACCCAACGAGGGCCCGACATCCTTGCGGTTCGTCTTCCATCTATGCCGTGCTACACTCTGCCTATGACAAAGCTTCTCGAAGATGCACTCAAAGCCGTGCGCAATCTGCCGGCGGACGAGCAGGACAACATCGCCCGCGCCGTGTTGCGGATGACCGGGACGGACGACGAACCGCCGGTCGCGCTGTCGGTTGACGAACGCGCCGCTATCGCCGCCTCGAAATCCGCCGCCGCGCGCGGCGAATTTGCCAGCGACGAACAGGTACGTGCCGTGTGGACCAAACACGGGTTGTGAACCTCCGCTACACCCTTCCGGCACTTGCCGATCTTAACTCAGTCCTCGATTACATCGCGGCCCACTCGCCGCAAGGCGCGCGTCCAGGCGATCATCGATCTTCTGTTGCTGCATCCCGGCATCGGCACTCGCACTGACGATCCGACCATCCGGCGCATGACCGCGTTGCCTTACCCCTATCTGATTTTCTATGAGGCCACAGAAACCGAGATCATCATTCACGCGGTTCGCCATGCCGCGCGCGATCCTGCCGGGATGCCGGGCGCTTCCTAAAGCCGGCCGCGAGCTCCGCCGCGATTGTCAGCGCAGGAATTTTTTCCTTGACGAGCCCTCCCCTCCCATGTTCTTGTTCGTTCATGGCCGCCTCCGCCCAGCCCGCGACCCCAACCTCGGACCCCGATCCGCCCAGAGCCACCACGCCCAGCCGCCTGGGCCGCGTGCTCAGCCTCGTCCGCAAACTGATCGACTTCGGCAAACACCTCGCAGGCACGGTTCAGCTTCGCGCTGCCGCCCCAGGCTTCGTGCTCTTCGCCAGACCCTTCGGCACCGCTGACCTCGCCGTCATCCTCGCCCGCATCACCAACGGCCTGCGTCGCGCCGCAGCCCTCGAAGCCACGCTCTGCCATCGCGCCGCCCGCGGCCGGGACCTCACACCAACCCCCATCCGCGCTCCAGCTGCACCCAACCCACGTCCCGCTCGGCGGTCACCACCGCCGGACGCCCAGCCCGCCGACCCCACCGAGGACTCCCGCCTCGCGCGCCTCCCCACGGAGGAAGAGATCGCCGCCGAGGTGCGTCGCCGACCGATCGGCGCCGTCATCGTCGATATCTGCCATGATCTCGGCATTACACCCGGCCAGCTCGACCGGGCATTCTGGGACGAACTCAGCCACGCCATCATCGCCTATGGCGGCAGCCTCGCCGGCTTCCTCGGCAACCTGCATACGCGGCTGTGCGCCTTCGGCTCCGGCGACCAGTCCGACCGCGCGGACCCACTGTGGCCCGCGGCACCGCCACGATTGTCGGCCCCCGCCACCGGTCCGCCCTGAAGCCAACCCCAGCATCCAGGTAGCGTGCTAGGCCCGACGGCCGCGCCCCCGGCACATCGCCAACCCGCCGTCCGGGCCAGGCGATGCCGCATCGATCGCGCCACCGCACATTCGCTCTCGCACATCGCGTTGTCTGCGCCTATGTGTGCGGCGCACCATCCCCGCATCCAGGCCCCCATGCAGATTCGCAACGTCGCGATCATCGCCCATGTCGACCACGGCAAGACCACCCTGGTCGACAAGCTGTTGGGCCAGTCCGGCTCATTCCGTGACCATCAGGTGGTGGCCGACCGGGCTATGGACCGCAACGACCTGGAACGCGAGCGCGGCATCACCATCCTCGCCAAGTGCACCTCGGTGGTCTGGCGCGGCACCCGCATCAACATCGTGGACACCCCCGGCCACGCCGATTTCGGCGGCGAGGTGGAGCGCATCCTGAACATGGTGGATGGCGCGATCGTGCTCGTGGACGCCGCCGAGGGCGTGCTGCCGCAGACCAAATTCGTCGTCGGCAAGGCGCTGGCGCGCGGGTTGCACCCGATCGTGGTGGTCAACAAGGTCGACCGCTCCGACGCCCGCCCGGACGAGGTGCATACGGAGGTATTTGACCTGTTCGCCGCCCTGGGTGCCAGCGATGCCCAGCTCGATTTCCCGATGCTGTTCGCCTCCGGCCGTCAGGGCTGGGCGGACATCGCACTCGACGGCCCGCGCAAGGATCTGTCCGCTCTGTTCGAACTGGTGGTGCGCCACGTGCCGGCCCCGACGGTCGATCCAGACGCCCCCTTCGGCATGGTGGCGACGATCATGGAATACGACCCCTATCTCGGCCGCGTGCTGACCGGCCGCGTCGAGCAGGGTGGCGCTCGGCTCAACATGCCGTTGAAGGTGCTGCACGCCGATGGCACCACCGGCGAGACCGGCCGGATGACCAAGCTGCTGTCATTCCGCGGCCTCGATCGCGTGCCGGTCGAGGAAGCCGAGGCTGGCGACATCATCGCCGTGGCGGGCCTCGCCGAGGCCACGGTGCCCGACACGATCGGCTCGCCGGAACTGACCGCGCCGCTGCCTGCCATTCCGGTCGATCCGCCGACGCTCGCGATGACCTTCCGCATCAATGACGGCCCTCTGGGCGGACGCGAAGGCAAGAAGGTCACCAGCCGGCAGATCCGCGAGCGGCTGTTCCGTGAGGCCGAAGGCAACGTCGCCATCAAGGTGACCGACAGCAACGAGACCGAGGCCTTCGAGGTCGCCGGCCGGGGCGAACTCCAACTCGGCGTCCTGATCGAGCAGATGCGCCGCGAGGGCTTCGAGCTCACAATCGGCCGTCCCCGCGTGCTGACCCGCACCAACCCCGACACCGGCGCCCGCGAGGAGCCGATGGAGGAGGTGCTGGTCGACGTCGACGAACCCTACGCCGGCGTCGTGGTCGAGCAACTGTCGCGCCGCAAGGGCGAGCTGCGCGACATGCGCCCCTCGGGCGGTGGCAAGCTGCGGCTGACCTTCGCCATCCCCAGCCGCGGCCTGATCGGCTACCACAACGACTTCCTGACCGACACGCGTGGCACCGGCGTGATGAACCGCTTGTTTGCTGGTTACGGTCCTTGGAAAGGCGTGATCGAGGGCCGTCGCAACGGCTCCCTGATCTCCACCGAGAACGGCGAGGCGGTGCATTACGCGCTGTTCTACATCCAGGAGCGCGGCACCCTGTTCGTGCACCCCGGCGAGAAGGTCTATGTCGGCATGATCCTGGGCGAGAACGCCCGCGGCTCCGACCTCGAGGTGAACCCGATCAAAGAGAAAAAGCTCACCAACATCCGCGCCGCCGGCAAGGACGACGCGATGCTGCTGATCCCGCCGCGGCGCATGAGCCTGGAGCAGGCGATCGCCTACATTGAGGACGACGAACTGGTCGAGGTTACTCCAGGCGCTGTACGCCTGCGCAAGCGCTACCTCGACTCACATGAGCGCAAGCGGCGCGAGCGGCGGGCGGAGACGGCAGCGGCATAGGGCCTACCGCCGAAGATGCTCCAGCAGCAGCACCGCCCCCGGTAGCTCGCCGCTCTTCGCTTCGAGCATCTCGGTCCCGCCCACCGCGTACACCGCGACGGCCGCCAGCAGGTCGCGCAACCGTGCCGGGGCGTTGGCGTCGAACGGCAGCACGCACCCGCCGGTCCTTCGTGCCAGATCGAGGAACACCTCGGCATCGCGTCGCGCATTCCAGTCCGCGGTGTCGTGTAGCACGATCAGCTTGATGCCCTTCAGCCCCATCGCGTCGGCAAGCTTCCGGCCCTTTACCGGCGATTCCTCGAACACGTCGCCGATATAGGTGACCACCCGCACCCTGGGATTCGCCAGCGCGCGCGACAGGATCGGCAGCAGCCGCGTCATTCCGGCGAGACAGACGATGCCCGCGGCGCGGTCGCGCAGCTTGTTGGGATCGGCGGTGAACTCGGTGAATGTGTGCAGCATCGACCCGCCATGCACCGCCAGCGCCACATCGAGTTCGCCCGGTAACGCCTTCACCAGCGCATCGGTCACCGTACGCGCGGTCACCCAGGCGGGCTCGCGCGAAGCCGTGGCGTCGAAGCCGAAGATCAGACGCGGCCGGGTCGGCGTGATGGCGGGAAGCTGTGGGGCGCCGAACGGCAGCAGCGCGCGAATATGGTCCAGCAGCGAGGGCGGCCTCGGCGGAGCCTCTTCCGCCTCCGCCTCAGGCACCATCACGAAGTTAGGTTTGTCCGCCATGCCAAGAACCCCAGCCCCAACTCACCCCCTCCCCTAGCGGGAGAGGGCAGGGGGAGGGGGCAAACCGACCCTCACCCCCAAAGCCGCTTAGACGCAATCTGGGCACCCTCGACCAGCGAACCAAGCTTGCGGAACGCGATCTCCCGATCCACCCGCCCCGCGGTCCCCACCGACGTCGCGAACCCACAATCCGTCCCCGCCATCACACGCTCACGTCCCACAACGTCGGCGAAGCGGCAGATCCGCTGCGCCACCAGCTCCGGATGCTCGATATAGTTCGTGCAGGTGTCGATCACACCGGGGATCAGCACCTTGTCGTCCGGCAGCTTCGTCTCGCGCCAAACCGTCCATTCATGCTCGTGCCGCGGGTTGGCCGCCTCGAACGAGATCGCCTGCGGCTTCGCCTTCAGGATGATCGGCAGCATCTTCGCCAGCGGGATGTCGAAATCGTGCGGCCCCTCGTAGTTGCCCCAGCACAGGTGCAGTCGCGCCGAACTGGCCGGTACATTGGCCAGCGCATGGTTCAGCGCCTCCACCTGCTGCTCCGCCTGCTTCAGAAACTCCGTCTCGGACAGATCCTGGAAGCCGGTATGCCGCGCCATCGCCAGATCCGGGCTGTCGAGCTGCACCACGATGCCGGCCTTGGCAATCGCCTCGTATTCCTCCTGCATCGCATCGGCAATCGCACTGATATAGGCAGCGTGATTCGGATAGTGCCGATTGGGCTGGAACGTGGACACCACCCCGGGCGACGCCGCCGGCATGAACGCATCCACCGGCTTCGACGCAGCGATCGCCGCTTTGAAGTTCTCGATGTCCCGCACCGCCAACTCGTGGTCCTGCCGCGCGATCGGCCCGATGCAGCACAGCCGACGGATCTGCTGCGGCCCGATGAACTGCTCCAGCCGACGGCGGAAATCCGCATAGGGCGCAACGTCGCGGTTTGGCTTCGGCACATAAGGCTCACCGCCGAAACCGGTCAGGCGTTCGTGCACATAGGTCGCATAGCCGACCTTGCTCGTCTCGCCATCGCTGACGACATCGATGCCGATCGCCACCTGGCGCGCCACGATGTCAGCCACCGCCTGGCGCACCAGTGCAGCGAATTCGGCGGCGTCGTAAGGTTCGTTGCGATCCTTCTTGATCAGCAGCTCCACCAGCGGCTGCGGCCGCGGCAGGCTGCCGACATGCGTCGTCAGGATGCGGTCTGTGCTGAGCTTCATGGTGCGCTCCTCAATGCCACAGCTTCGCTGACGCGAGCTTCGCGCCTTCGACCAATGCCCCGAGCTTGCGGTAGGCAATCTCCGGATCGACGCGGCCGGCGTGGCCTACGAAAGTGGCGAAGCCGCAATCGGTGCCGGCGATCACCCGCTCGCGGCCGACGATATCGGCGTACTGGCAGATGCGCTGGGCCACCAACTCCGGATGCTCGATGTAGTTGGTGCAGGTATCGATGACGCCGGGGATCAGCACCTTGTCGTCCGGCACCTTCACATCGCGCCACACCGCCCATTCATGTGCGTGGCGTGGATTGGCGGCCTCGAACGAGATCGCCTGCGGCTTCGCCTTCAGGATGATCGGCAGTACCTTCTGCAGCGGGATGTCGAAGTCGTGCGGGCCTTCGTAGTTGCCCCAGCACAGATGCAGCCGTGCCGAGCTGGCCGGCACATTGGCTAGCGCATGGTTCACCGCCTCGACCTGCTCTTCGGCCTGCTTCAGGAACTCTGCCTCGGACAGATCCTGGAACCCGGTATGCCGTGCCATCGCCAGATCGGGACTGTCGAGCTGTACCACGATGCCGGCGTTGGCGATCGCCTCGTACTCCTCGCGCATCGCATCGGCGACTGCGCCGATATAGGCGGCATGATTCGGATAATGCCGGTTCGGCTGGAACGCCGACACAACACCAGGCGAGGCGGCCGGCATGAACGCATCCACCGGTTTCGACTTCTCGATCGCCGCCTTGAAGTTGGCGATGTCCTGCTTCACCGCCTCATGATCGCTGAGCTGGATGTCGCTGATGCAGCACAGCCGGCGAAATACCTGCGGCCCGGTGAACTGGATCATGCGGTTGCGGAAGTCGGGATAGTCCGCCAGATCGCGCTGCGGCTTCGGCACGAACGGCTCACCACCAAAGCCGGTCAGGCGATCCTTGATGTAAGTGGCGTAGCCGACCTTGCTGGCCTCGCCGTCACTCACCACATCGATGCCGATCGCCACCTGATGTGCCACGATATCGGCGACGGCCTTGGTCACCTGACGGTCGAAATCCGCATGATCATACGGCTGGTCCTGATCCTTCCTCACCAGCAGATCGACCAGCACCTGTGGCCGCGGCAGGCTGCCGACATGCGTCGTCAGGATGCGATCGGTGCTCAGCTTCATGGCGTCCCTCCCGTGCTTGTTGCGCGGATCGTACAGGCTGTGCGCGACCGGCGCGAGTCCGGCTCACGCGGCCGTCAGCGTCCGGTAGAACGGCTCCGGCGCATCGATCTCCGCGATCTTGCCGCCATCGATCAGCAGGAACCGCGTCGCGATCGCCCGCACGAAAGCGCGGTCATGCGAAACGATCACACAGGTCGCCTCGTGCGCGAGTATCTCCGCTTCCAGCCGCTCCTGACCGGCGATGTCGACATGATTGGTCGGCTCGTCCATCAGGTAGAAGTTGGGCTCGGTCAGACGCAGCGCCAGCAGTCCGAGCCGCGCCTTCTGCCCCGGCGACAGACCGGCAATCGCGCGCCGCTGCATGTCCACATTAAACCCAGCTCCCGCCAGCAGACTGACGCTGCGCTGATCGCCGGGTCTGAAGGTGCCGCTGATGAAGTCATGCGGCGTCATCTCGTTCGGCAGATGCGACATGAGCTGATCCACATAGCCCAACACGATCGACGGGCTGGCGCGCACACCCGGCACATCGCCGCCCAACATCGCCTGGCGCAGCAGCCGCACCAGTTGCGACTTGCCCACGCCGTTGCGGCCGAGCACCGCGATACGATCCTGCTGGAACACATCCAGCTTGCCGATGTGGAACAGCTTGCGCCCATCCGGAGCCCGTACATCGACACCTTGCAGCGCCAGCAGCAGCTTCGCATGCGTGCCGCGGTTCGCCAGGCGTATGTCGCCCGACCGTTCGGTGTGCGCGGATGCAAACGTCTGCTCCAGCGCCTCAGCGCGTTCACGCAGTTGCTTCGACTTCTTCAACAGCAGATCGCTGCCGCTGTTGATGCCGACATTCTTCAGCTCATTGGCGTTGCGGCGAAGGCGATCGACCTCGCGCGTTTCCTTCGCCAGCTTGGCCTCCTGCGCCGCATCGTCCGCCGCCAGAAGCTCGCGCGCCCGGGTGTAAGGATGCGAGTAGAGCCGCGACACACCTGGTCGCAGGAACAGCGTCCGGTTCGTACAGGCATCGAGAAAGCGCCGATCATGGCTGGCGATCACCATCGGCACGCGGCATGTCGCCAACCAGCCTTCCAGCATCTGGATCTTCGCGAGATCCAGGTGATTGGTTGCCTCGTCGAGCAGCAGCGCATCGGGCTCGGTCACCCAGGTCCGCGCGATCAGCGCCAGACGCTGCCAGCCGCCACTCAGTGCATGCAACGGACGGTCGTGCAGATCGGACGTCGCGCCGAACTCATCGAGCACGACATCGACACGCCACGCCTCACTGTCGCGCTCGGCCGCAGGCAGGGCGCGGCGGATCGCCTCGGCCAGCGACAGGTTCAACAGGTTCGCCGGCACATCCTGCTCGACATAGCCCACGCGCATACCGCGCGAACGGACGATATCGCCTGTCGAGGGCTCGATAAGACCCGTCAGGCATTTCAGCAATGTGGTCTTGCCGCCACCGTTGCCGGCGATCAGCCCGATACGGTCGGCATCGCCGATCACCAGGGTGAGGTTCTGGAACAAGGGATGCGGCGACAGAACGCCGACATCGCGCAGACTGATGGCAGGCATGGTGTTGTCTCTTTGGCTCGATGAAACGCGGAAACAAACGGCGTTCAGAGCCAGCCGAGCGTCAGTTGATGTCGCTGGCCAGCCCTGCGACGGTGGGTCGCAGGGCACCGACAGGGCCGCGCGGATGATGCTGATTGTAAGCGCTCACGCAGCCCTCCCATGGTTGGACGTTGCACCGGTGCCACCATAGCGGCGCAGCGCCGATTGCTGCAACCCTGTCGGGTGACTACTCTGCCCGCAAGCACACGCAGGGAGGAGGCCGATGCTGGCCCGTATCGTCCGGTTGGCAGCCATCGCCCTGGCGCTGGTTGCCGCACGCCCCGCCGGAGCCGAGGAGCTGCAGACGTTTACCATCGCCTTCGCCGGCAAGGGCATGTCGTTTCTGATCCAGTACATTGCCATGGGCGCCGGCTTCTATAAGCAGGAAGGCCTGGAACCCGAGTTGGTCGACGTCTCCTCCGGCACGCGTCAGGCCGCCGCCGTGATGGGCGGCAGCGCCGAGATCACGCAGGTCGGCTTCGCCCATACCATGCACGCGGTCGGCCGCGGCGGTGCGCTTGTCGGCATTGCAACAGCGTTCGACGCCTATCCGATCGCTCTGGTGCTCTCCAACGATGCGATCAAGCGCCTGGGCATCACCGACACCATGTCGCTGGACGAGAAGATCAAGCACGTGAAGGGCGTGCGCATCGGCATCACATCGCCCGGCTCCAGCACCGACGAGTTCATGCGTACCATCATGCTGGTGCGCGGCATGGATCCCTCGCGCGACGTGCAACTGCAACCGATCGGCATTGGCGCACCGATGGTTGCTGCGATGCAGGCGGGCAGCACCGACGGCTTCGCCTTCATGTCGCCGTTCACCAACATGGCGGTGAGCAGAGGCATCGGCCAGGTCATCGCCGATCCGATCACTGGCGAACTGCCCGAGTATCGTGACGTGCCGTATCAGGTGATCACCACCAGCCGTGCCACGCTTGCCTCGAAGCGCCCGCTTCTGCTGCATGTCGTGCGCGCGTTGACCCGCGCGATGCAGTTCGCGCATCAGGATGTCGAAGGATCGCGCCGCGCCGTTCGCCCGTTCTTCCAGGACACGCCCGAGGCCGAGTTCAACACCGCGTTCGATACCTACATCAAGGCGGTGCCGACCACGCCGGTGATCTCGCAGGCGCAGGTGGACAACACGGTGAAGATGGTGAACCTGACCGAGAAGACTCCGATCTCCGCCACCTACGATCAGGTCGTGTATCCCGACCTGTCGCGCGAGGCAGCGAAGGACATCCTGGGCAAGTAGCATGACGCGACGCTTCGACCCGATCATCCTGTGGCAGATCGCGGTGGGAGTTCTGCTGCTCGTCGGCTGGGAGTTCGTCGGGCGCGTTACGGGCGGCACATGGACTAGCCGGCCGAGCCTGATCGCGGCGAAGCTCGCGGTCTGGCTGCAAGGCAGCATCTACCCTGACATAGCGACGACCCTGACCGAGGTCGTCACCGGGCTGGTAGCAGGAACGATGGCTGGCGTTCTCGCTGGCCTGCTGCTCGGTCGCTCGCCAATCACGGCGGGCATCCTGCGGCCGATCGTGGTGGCGTTCTACAGCGTGCCGTTGGTGGCGCTGGCCCCGCTGTTCATCATGTTCTTCGGCCTCGACATGCTGCCGAAGATCGTGCTGGTGACGATTGTCGTGTTCTTCCTGCTGTTCTTCAACACGCTCGCCGGCGCGTCTACCGTGGATCGCGAGTTGATTGCGCAGGTGCAGCTGATGGGCTCCACGCGGCGCGAAATCTTCCAGAAGGTTGTAGCACCGGCCTCCACGGCGTGGATCATCGGCGGCATCAAGACCGCACTGCCGTACGCACTGGTCGCAGCCACCACCGGCGAGATGCTCGCCGCGCGACGTGGCTTGGGATTTCGGCTCAGCGATGCGGCGTCGCAGTTCGACATGACGTCGCTCTATTCGGCGCTGTTCATCCTGATGCTGCTTGGGCTTGCCGTCTCCGAGATCGCCACCTGGGGCGAACGACGCATGCTGCGGTGGCGTCATGCCGAGGGGTGACCTGGCGCCGAAGATCAGCCTCGCCGGCGTGGGGAAGACGTTCGTCACACGCGACCGCGAGGTGGAGGCACTTCAGCCGATCGACCTGACGATCCACGACCATGAGTTCGTGGCACTGGTGGGCCCAAGCGGTTGCGGCAAGTCGACCATCCTTAACCTGATCGCCGGACTGCTGCAGCCGAACAGCGGCGTGGTTTCGTATGACGGCATCGCGATCGGCGGGCTCAATCGCGCTGTCGGCTACATGACGCAGAAGGACACGCTGCTGCCGTGGCGCACCGCGGCCGACAACATCCGCATCGCGCTGGAGCTGAAATGCCGCGCCGTGCCGCGCGCCGAGGCGAATGCCCGCGTGACGCAGATGATCGAGCTGGTGGGACTGTCCGGCTTCGACCGCCACTATCCTGCCGAGTTGTCGGGCGGCATGCGCAAGCGCGTCTCATTGGCGCGCACGCTGATCTACGAACCCGAGACGCTGCTGATGGACGAACCATTCGGCGCGCTCGATGCACAGCTCAAGCTGCTGATGCTCGACCAGTTGCAGGAGCTGACGCGACAGCGCCAAATGACGGTCGTGTTCGTCACGCACGACCTCGGCGAGGCGATCACGCTTGCCGACCGCGTCGTGGTGTTCAGCGCGCGCCCTGGCCGTATCCGCACCATCCGCACGGTCGACATGCCACGCCCGCGCGACGTGTTCCGCATTCGCTTCACCGAGGACTTCTCCCATTTGCACGAGGCGCTGTGGGACGAACTGAAGGATGAGGTCACGCGGGGAACCGACGTATGAGCGGCGCCAAAGACTACTCCCTTCGCCTCGCGGGAGGGGGCCGGGGCATGGCAGCAGCACCGACCACGTCTTCAATCCGCTGGAGCGCGGGCACATCGCGCTCCGCACCGATGATATTGCCGCGTTCAAGGGCGGCGGACGCTGGCCCCTGTAGACCTGAGCGCAGATACGCCGGCTCACCCGATTCCGGCGGTCAGCTTCTTAAGGTCTGCCTGCGGGCGCGCGCCATAGTGACTGATGACCTCGGCCGCGGCGATCGAGGCAAGTCTTCCGCACACCGGCAGCGGCTTCCCCGAGGTCAGGCCGGCGAGGAACCCTGCGGCGTAGGCATCGCCCGCACCCGTTGTATCCACAACCCGCGTCGGTTCGGCGCCGATCTCGACGGTCTCGACGCCTCGTAGGATCACGCTGCCTGCTTCGCTGCGCGTCAGTGCTGCGAGCGCCACGTCGGCACGGGCGCGTTCGACGGCGGCCTCGAACGTGTTCTCCTCGTAGAGACTGGTTACTTCGGCCTCATTGGCGAACAGGATGTCGACGTTCTGCTGCACCAGTTCGCGGAATGCGCCGCGGTGGCGATCGACGCAGAAGGCGTCTGACAAGGACAACGCAACCTGCTGTCCCGCTGCGTGCGCGGCCGCCGCGGCACGAAGGAATGCGCGCTGCGCGGCGGGCGGGTCAAACAGGTACCCCTCGAGGTAGGTCACGGCAGCATCCGCTACCAGGGCCTCGGCTACGTCGGTCTCGTCGAAACTGACGCAGGCGCCGAGATAGGTGTGCATGGTGCGCTGTCCGTCCGGGGTGACCACGATCAGGCAGCGCGCCGTGGAGGCGCCGCCATGTAGCGGCGTCGAGGGGAAGTGCACGCCGATCGCCGTCATGTCGTGGCGGAACACCGTGCCCAACTGATCGTCGGCCACCTTGCCGAGATAGGCGACACGCGACCCGAGTGCTGCGGCCACCGCACAGGTGTTCGCAGCCGAGCCGCCGCTGCTTTCCTGGCCTGGCGGCATCGCGGCATACAGCGCATTGGCGGCATCGGCGTCGATCAGGGTCATCGAGCCTTTGCGCATGTCGTGGCGCGAGAGGAACGTGTCGTCGGTGCTTGCCACCACATCGACGATGGCGTTGCCGATGCCAAGGATGTCGAAACGAGTTGTCATCATCACATCCGTTCAGTTGTCATTGCGCGGCGGCGAAGCCAGTGAAGCAATCTGGGTCGTAAGTGGGTAACGATGACCGAGATTGCTTCGTCGCTGCGCTTCTCGCAATGACAGGGGGTGGTGTCAGCTGGTTCGTGGCGGGTGGGCGCGTACGGCTAACTCGTTGACCTCGACGCCCCAGCCGGGACCTTTCGGGATGATCAGTTCGCCGTTCTCGATCGCTGGCGCATTGAGGAACAGCTCATCGCGCCAGGACACGCTGTCGATGTCGATTTCCATCACACGGAAGTTGGGCACCACGGCGCAGAAATGCGCGCTGATCGCCGAGCAGAGATGGCCGTAGTAGTTGTGCGGCGCGCAGTTCACTTCGTACGCTTCGGCCATAGCGGCAACCTTGATCGATTCGAGGAAGCCGTTCCAGATCACGTCGATGATCGCCACATCGGTCGCGTAGGCATCGAAGAACGGACGGAACGCTCGCCGGCCGCATACCGATTCCAATGACGCGATCGGGCACGGCGCGGCGCGGCGGATCAGCGCGAGCGACTGCGGGTCCCAGGTGTCGATCTCGAGCCACGTCATGTCGAACGGCGCGACCGCCTTGGCGATCTGGAGATAGCCCTCGGTCTTGAAGTGGTAGTTCACATCGAGATGCAGGCCCATCTCCGGTCCGGCGCCGGCGCGGAATGCACTGAGCAGATCGCGTACCGACTGAAGTGTCTTGCGATCGACATTGAGCTCGGGCCAGCCGGGCGAGCGGCCGAAGCCGGGACCGAAATTGGTCAGCTTCTCGCCGTCGAACGGCAGGATGTTGGTCTTCAGCGCCTTGAAGCCGCGCTTCTTCACTTCGGCCCCAAGTGCTGCGATGTCGTCATAGGTGCGCAGCGGCTTCGCGCCGACCAGCTCGTGGTTGCGCACTCGATAGGAGCCGCAATGCGACCAGTAGACCGGAATGCGCTCGCGCACCGGTCCGCCGAATAGCTCGTACACGGGCACGCCCAGCGCCTTGCCCTTGATGTCGAGCAGCGCGTTCTCAATCGCGGCGATGGCGCGCGAGTTCACGCCGCCGGGTGCCTGCACCTGACGCACCCACAGCATCGAGGCGATCTGCTGCACCGGCCGCGGGTCGAGCCCGATCAGTGGTTCGGCGAGGCCGCGGATCACCCCGGTCAGGCCACGGCTGCCGTCGGCTTCGGTGTATTCCGACCAGCCGACCAGGCCGTCATCGGTGGTGAGCTTGAGGAACGAGAAGGTCCGCCAGCCGGCGTCACAGTGCAGGTCCTCAATCTTGGCGAGTTTCATGTCGTTGCTCTCCTTGGGCGCGGTGGCAGTACCAGGCCGACGCCGCGCAGATGGCTGAACAGTTCCTTGAGCCGGTCGCGGTCTGCCTGAGGCAGCGGTGGCCGCAGGATGGATTCGATGTTCGAGCGCAGGTGCGCCTGGTCACCGGTGCCGAACAGGACGACGTCGACGCCGGGTTCATGGCGCACATAGCGATACGCCGCGTCGGTCAGGCTGGTGGCGCCGCCTGGATGGATCAGGAAGCCGAGAGGGTCGGGATTGTCGGCCAGCGACTGCGGCAACTTGCCCTCCGCTGCCAGATCCTGGATCGCTTCGGCCACGCGGTCGGCGCGGGCGAAGATGCTGCGCACGGCGAACATCAGCAGCGTGCCGACGCGGTGTTGCAAGGTCGCAGGGAACACGGCCTCGCGGGTGTTCTGGCTCATCAGGTGGAACGCGACCATCACGACGTCCCAAATGCCGTCTGGGATGGCGCGCAACAGCATCTGGTGTTCGAGATCGTTGGGCGAGGTCTCGGTGATGCCGAGGTAGCGGAACTTGCCCTTCTCCTTTTCCTTGAGCAGGACCGGCGCGATCACGTCATGGACGTAGTCGTAGCCGGACGGCGGCACTGCGTGGAGCTGGAACACGTCGATGCAATCGATGCCGAGTTCGCGCAGCGAGTTGTCCAGGCTGGCGACGACGCGTTCCGGCGTCCAGGGTTCGCCGCCGCGGATGACGGAGGATTTGGTGGCGATCACCACGCGATCGCGCGGCACGGTCTTGAGTGCCTTGCCGACTACGCCTTCGGTGTCATAGGGGGCGGCGGTATCCAGCAGGTTGACGCCTTGGTCGAGCGCGGCATGGATGATCGCGATGGCGCTGGCCTCGGTGCCGCCGGTATTCAGCCCCAGCCGGCTGAACCCGCCGCAGCCGAGACCGGCGACGCTGACCTTGAGTTCCGTCCTGCCCAGCGTGGTGTATTCCATGCACGTGCCTGCTCCTTGAAGGGGGCAGGCTAGCGGGCTGGCGGCGGGACGCAACTCGAACCGGGTTATCCTTGTTTACGCGTGGCCGGCGCGCTTCGGTCAACCGCGAGAACGACGATCGTTGCCGCCTAGCCGGCCGCCGCCACGTCGCTCGCTGTCGCCGCGCCGTTCGTTGAAGTAGGTTCGGTCCATCTGCCGTGCGCCGCACGTCTCGTACAGCTTGCGCGCCGCCGCGTTGGAAGAATCGGTCGTCCACTCCAGCGACGAAAAGCCTTCGGCGGCTCTCAATCGCTGCGCAGCCTTCACCAGCAAGCGTCCCACACCGCTCCGTCGCGCCGCCTGCGCGACATAGAGGTCGCGGATGTAGAGCGACAGGGTCAACTCGGCCGCAGGGAATGTGACATTCATGACCAGCGAGCCAACGACGGTATCGCCCGCCACGGCGATGAGGACATGCGGATCGAATGTGTTGACGGGCGGCTTGCACGCCAGGGCCGCCGCCTTGACGGCCGCGGCATCGGGCACCGGGCGCTTGTAGTGCGACTGCATTTCCGAGAAATGCCTGGCGAGGCTCAGAACGTCGGCCTCGGTCGGACGGCGAACGATGATGTCGCGCGCGGACACCTGGTCAGGGGAATTCATTACATCCGACATCACGAACCTCTGGCCGAGCATTGCGATGCGTCGGTGGTAGTTCTGTCGGCCTTACACGAAGGTGTCGGTTTGGGCTTCTCACGCCCTGGAAATGGCCTCCAGCGCCAGTCCCGTGGTCCGCGGACCGAAGCCTCCGATCGAGACAACCACGATCAGCATGGCAAAGGCGATGAAGCTGAACACCGCGTTCACCCCGCCGAGGTTCAGCAGATAGGCAACGGCCAGGCCGGACAGCGCGGCGGACAGCCGGCTCCACGAATACACAAAGCCAACGGCACGTGAGCGGATGCGGGTGGGGAACAGCTCCGCCTGGTAGCTGTGAAAGCTGTACGACATCCAGTTGTTGCACAGCGTCACCAGCACGCCGAGTGCGATCAGCATGGCGGCGTCAGTCGCGTTGGCGAACAGCATCCCGAACATGCCGATGCCGATCGCGCCCGAGCACACCTGCCACTTCCGCTCCATCTTGTCGGCGATCAGCGTGCACAGCAGCGGACCGATCGGATTGGCGATGGCGATGACGAACGAATAGAGCAGGCTGGTGGTGATGGTGATGCCCTTGGCAATCAGCAGCGTCGGCACCCAGGCGGCGAAGCCGTAGTAGCCGAAGGTCTGGAAGAAGTTGAACACCGACAGGATGATCGCCCGCCTGTCGTACGGCGGCTGCCAGATCTCGGCGAAGCTGCCGGCGCCTTCGTCCTGAGCCACGGCTGGTCCGGGCGCCGGGAGCGGCCCTACGTCGTCCGCGACCTTCGCCTCGATCGCCGCGGTGATCGCCTCGGCTTCCGCGAGGCGTCCGCGTCGCGCCAGCCAGCGCGGGGATTCCGGCAGGCCGAGGCGGATGAACCAGATCACGATGGCGCCGGCCGAGCCGATCAGCACCACCCAGCGCCAGCCGTCGAAGCCGAACGGGGTGCGCGGCACCAGCAGGTAGGCGATGAATGCCACGACCGGCACGGCGAGGAACTGGAAGAACTGGCTATAGGCGAAGGCGCGGCCGCGATGGGTGAGCGGGACCAGTTCGGCGACATAGGTGTCGATCGTCACGAGTTCGACGCCGATACCGATGCCGGCGATGAAGCGCCAGAGATCGACGGAGAAGCCGGAGGTCTGGAACGCCATGATGGCGGTGGTGATCGAGTACCAGACCAGGGAGAAGGTGAACACGGTGCGGCGGCCATACTCGTCGGCCACGTGGCCCAGGCAGATCGCGCCGACGAACAGGCCGGCGAACAAGGCGAACACGAATGTGCCGATACCTGCCACGTGATACGGGCCCAGGACGTTGAAGACGCCGAGCGACTCTGGCGTGAAGTAGCCCGCCCTGTTCAAGCCCGGGGCAATGTAGGCGGTGAGAAACAGGTCGTAGAGCTCGAAGCCGCCGCCGAGCGAGATCAGCGTGACCAGGTACCAGATGTGCTTGGCCATCGGCAGTCGATCGAGCCGCGCCGCAAGTTGCGCCGCCGTTGCCATCCTTCCTCCGCCTGCTGTCCGGAAAGAGAGCGTGCTATCTGCCCCCAGCCTGGCAGCGTCAAGGATGGCCGGCGCGGTTCACCGGGTCGTGCAGGTCTCGCCGACGGACGCCAGTGCGATGGGCTGTTTCGACTTCGATGCCTTCAGGCCGAAATACGACCAGACGAAATCGTTGATGTAGACGATCGGCATCCCCAGCACGTTGGTGATCGCCGCACCCGCCAGCACCAACGGCAAGTCAGGGATGAAGAAATAGTAGACCGCCGATGTATCGATAAAGGTAGCCGCCTTGTAGGTCAGCGTCTTGTAGCCCGAACGCCACAGCAGGTCCTTGATCAGCGGATCGCTTGGCGAAGGCGCTGCGGCACGACGGCTCAGCTGCTCAGCCTGGGCGGGCGAGACGGCGCCGTTCTCCACCAGTTCGTCGATCCGCGCCTGCTTGAGCTGCCGGAGCAGGGACCGCGACGCATCCGCCGTCGCGGCCAGCGGCGGTGCCGCACCGAACATCGGCAGGCGGCTATGCCCTGCCATTTCGAAGACCGGCAGCATTGCCTCGGAGAAGTTCGTCAGGCCCTGCGCCATTTGCCGTATCGGTCCACTGCCGTGCGCCGGCAAGTCCGCCCAGGCGCATGGATCGGCGCCTTGGCGCATCAGCGCGTCGGGCACCGCCAGCCCGTACCGCACGTCCATCAGCCGCTTGCGGTCCACGCTGCTCAGCGAGGCAAGCATGAATGCGGCCGGGAGGCGCCAGCCTTTGGCGGCGGCGAACTCCCTGGCACGATCCCATGCCTCGCTGCCGCTGCCCTGCCGCACGTCCACCGCCAGAACCGCGGCACAGGCACCTCCCGAATCGTCATCGGCGGCAACAACGGTGAAATAGGCCTGCTCGCTCCAGCACTCAGCCGACAGGCTGGGCCGGTTCTTGAGCGAAGTGACATTCCCTTGGGCGAGGACCACGCCCGCCACACGCCCCTCGCGCGACTGCAGCAGCACAACCGAGGCTATGTCGGTGTCGTCGTCCTGCGATGCGGCCACCACCCAGTCCCCGGGCGGCAGCAGCACGGTGCTCTCCAGGAACAGCATCCGGGTCGACAACTGCTCGCCAACCTGCGGGACGGCCGAGTCCGCAGCGGAACTTCCCGAGGCAGCGGCCAGCCAGATCAGCATGGCGGCCAGAGCGGCGTGGTAAATCATTGGCGCGCATCCACCAGCCTGAGGAAGTCCTGAGGCGAGGGGCTCAATGGATGGAAGGTCTCCCAAATGTAGTCGTTCAACAGGTAGACGCCGGTCGAGGTCACGTTCAGGACGGCGATGATGGCGCCGCCGGTCGCCGCATTTCCCGCCATCAGGCTGGCCACCGCGAAGGTCTTGATAGAAACGCCGACCCGATAGGTCGCAGTCCGCATGACGGAAGTCGACAGCGTGCTGTCCCACCAAGACCCCGCCTGCTCGGGTGCGGCCGGCGGCGGAGGCGGCGGCATGGGCACCGCGGAGGGAGCGCCGCTCAGCCAGGTGACGTCGAGCGAATGCGCCACGTCGGCGACGAACTGCCGCAACCCGTCACCGCCCGCCCGGTCGGGGACCAGCAGCTGGAGGTCGAGGAAGTCGTTGCGATTGCTGACCCGCCAGCCGATCAGCACCCACCGGTCGGTTCGCGCTGCGAGCGCACCGGCGGTATCGCCCAGCGCCGCATAGGCGAGCGGTGTCAGACGCGCCTGCGGTGTGAACACGATCTGCTCCGCCCAGCCGCACAGCACATCGCGGGGCGAGTGGTAGACATCGAGCCGCAGCAGCGGGTGGCCGCCTCCGGCACAGGCGGATGGTGGGCCCCAGCCGCTGGCACCGGGCAGCACGTTGCGTTGCACCAACAGCAGGGCGCGCAGGCCGGACGTATCGCGCAACCCGTAGAGCGTGACCGCGACGTCCACCTCGCCGGGCGTCAGCACGACCCGTTCAGGGGCGATCACCTGCCAAGTGCCGCCAAGCGGCAGGCCGTGCCGAGCGGCGACCGTCCCGACCAGCTCCGGCAGCGGGTTCTGCGCAATCGAATTTACTGGGGATTCGGCGGCGGAGATCCCCCTGGCTGCCAGCAGACAGGCGGCGAGGAGACAGATCCAAGGGCGTGGCAGCATTGCGGATCCCCGACGTCGGGGCCGCCAGCTTAGGCGCAACTCGGTCGCATTTGGCAACTTATTGTCGACGATTCCGACGCGTGTCCGCCGCTCGCGAGGGGCAGGCATTCGATGGCGTCCTTGTGAACGGGGCTCGGCAGCGCCATTTAGCCGCGTCATGCAGAACATCAGCTTCGCCGCCGCCGACCCGACCGGGTGGCACGGCACAACCATCCTGTGCGTCAGGCGGGATGGACACGTAACGATGGCCGGCGACGGCCAGGTCTCGATGGGTCAGACGATCGTCAAGGGCAACGCCCGCAAGGTGCGCCGCATCGGGGCTGCCAGTTCAGTTCTGGCAGGTTTCGCAGGCGCGACTGCCGACGCTTTTACCCTGCTCGAACGGCTCGAGAGCAAGCTGGAGCGGTTTCCCGGCCAGCTCGAACGCGCCTGCGTCGACCTGGCCAAGGACTGGCGCACCGACCGCTACCTGCGCCGGTTGGAGGCGATGATGGCGGTGGCCGACAAGGACCGCAGCTTTACGCTGACCGGCACGGGTGATGTGCTGGAGCCGGAGGATGGGGTGATCGGCATCGGCTCGGGCGGCAACTACGCATTGTCGGCCGCGCGTGCGCTGATGGCGGTGGACGGGCTGTCGGCCGAGGAGATCGCTCGGCGGGCCATGAAGATTGCCGCCGACATCTGCGTCTACACCAACAACAACATCATATTCGAGACCCTGTAGATGGAAGTCCCTACCTATTCACCGCGCGAGATCGTCTCCGAACTCGATCGCTTCATCGTCGGACAGACCGACGCCAAGCGCGCGGTCGCGATCGCACTGCGTAACCGCTGGCGACGGCAGCAACTGCCGGAGGAGATGCGCGAGGAAGTTGTTCCCAAGAACATCCTGATGATCGGCCCCACCGGCTGCGGCAAGACCGAGATCGCGCGCCGGCTGGCGAAGCTGGCGCAGGCGCCGTTCCTCAAGGTCGAGGCGACCAAGTTCACCGAGGTGGGCTATGTCGGCCGGGATGTGGAGAGCATCGCGCGGGATCTGGTCGAGGCCAGCATTACCATGTTGCGCGAGGCATCTCGCAAGGAGGTGCAGGCGCAGGCCGAGCTGGCGGCGGAGGAGCGGCTGATCACTGCGCTGGTCGGCGAAGGTGCAGCGGCCGACACGCGTTCGAAATTCCGCCGCATGCTGCGCAACGGCGAATTCGAGCAGAAGGAGATCGAGATCGAGGTCTCCCAGTCGGGTGGCATGCCGATCGGTCAGCTCGATATTCCGGGCATGCCGCCGGGCCAGGTGATCAACATCGGCGAGATGATGAAGGGCATGTTCGGCGGCGGCCGCCCGATGCAGAAGCGGAAGCTCACCGTGGAGACGGCGCGTCGAATGCTGCAGGAGGAGGAAGCCGACCGGCTGCTCGATAACGACCGCCTCACCAAGGACGCGGTGTCGCATGCCGAGAACAATGGCATCGTGTTCATCGACGAGATCGACAAGGTGGCGGCGCGCACGATCGAGGGTGGCTTCCGCGGCGGCGACGTCTCACGCGAGGGCGTGCAGCGCGACCTGTTGCCGCTGATCGAGGGCACCACGGTCAGCACGAAGTATGGCACAGTGAGAACCGACCATGTGCTGTTCATCGCCTCGGGTGCATTCCATCTGGCGAAGCCGTCCGATCTGCTGCCGGAGTTGCAGGGGCGGTTGCCGATCCGGGTGGAGCTCGCACCACTGTCGCGCGCCGACCTGCGGCGGATTCTGACCGAGCCGGAGCACTCGCTGCTGAAGCAGTCTTCCGCGTTGCTTGGGACCGAGAAGGTCACGCTGGTGTTCACCGACGACGCGGTGGATGCGCTGGCGGAGCTGGCGGCCGACATCAACGATCGCGTGGAGAACATTGGTGCGCGGCGGCTGCACACGGTGCTGGAGCGGCTGCTGGAGGAGATCAGCTTCACGGCCACCGACAAGCCGGGCGAGACGATCACGGTTGACGCCGCGTACGTGAATGAGCGGGTGGCGCCGCTGGCGCAGAAGGGCGATCTGAGCCGGTTCATTCTGTAGGCCGCGCTCAGCCCGCTGGGAAATAGCTGCCGAGGCCAGCGTTGCAAGACGTGGATATCGGGGACTTCGCCTGGCATGACCCGGCGAGGCAAGCGGGTCACTCCAGATGATTAGATCGTTCGCAGCGTCTCCTTAGGGTTCGCATCACGAGCATGTCAGGATCGGATCAGAGGCGGGTACGGCTATAGGCTGACCTGCCGCCTGATCCGTCCGGGCAAACGTCCCGTCAACATCAGAGGGGAGCGGCCATGACAACGCAGTCGCCGAGCGCGAAGGCCGTCGTCAGGTCGTCGCTTGTACAGAGGCTGTCGCGGTTCGTCAGTCTGTCGTCCGCTGAGATCGAGGTCCTGGAGGACCTCCAATCGACGACCCGCGTGGTTCGGCACAACCGGGAAATCATCACCCAGGGACGTCGATACGGTGGGCTGCTGGTGACGATTGAAGGTATTTCAGTCCGCTACCGCATACTCCGCGACGGCCGTCGTCAGGTGCTGGACATCGCGCTGCCAGGGGATCTTATCGGCTTCCCCGCGTGTTTCTTCGACAGCGCGCCTTACTCGATCAGCGCTCTCACCGATACGGTGCTGGCCTGCATCTCGTTGCCGGTGCTCGCCGGACTGTTCAAGACGCAACCGCGGCTGGCGGCTGCCATCTTCTGGTCATTCGCCTCCGAGGCGGCGATATACATCGAACATCTGACGGACGTCGGCAGGCGTTCGGCGCTCGAGCGCGTTGCTCATTTCCTGCTCGAACTGCTGGTGCGGTTCCAGAGCATCGGCCGCGGCGACGAATGTTCGTTCATGATGCCGCTGACCCAGGAACTGCTGGCTGACGCGCTGGGGCTGAGCGTGCCGCACGTCAACCGCACGCTGCGGCAATTGCGCGACGACGACCTGGTACGCATCGACGCGCACCGGGTGATCGTGAAGGACGTCGAGGCACTGTCGGCGCTGGCCGACTTTGATCGATCGTATCTCGGCCAATTTCGTCCGGTCGATCTGTTCGATACGGCCGCCGCGCCGCCGGTGCTGCAATAGGCGTTACGCCAGTTCGGGCACTCTCTCGGTAAAGGTCTCGAGGTTGCCGAGTGTTTCCCGGCCGAACATCAGGGGGATGCAGGCACCTACCGCGACCACGCCGACCATCGAGCCGAAGAATATCGAGGGTGAGCCGGTATGCGACGCCATCAGGTACGGCGCGATCACCCCGGCGAACACGCGCCCGAATGACTCGCCGAAGAAATGCCCGCGCCCACGCAGCGCGGTTGGAAATTGCTCCGACAGGTACATGCGCACCGCCGGAAACGCGGAGAGCACGGTGAAGCCGGTGATCAGCGTTCCCACCTCGAAGACGATCGTCGAGGCGGAGCCCATCTGGTGCGCCGTCATCATCATGACCAGGCCGGGGATCGCCAGCACGAACGAACCGGTGATCGTCCAGCGACGGCCGACGATCTCCATCATGTAGCCGTTGAAGAGCTTGCCTGGGATGCTCGCCGCGAACACCAGCGAACTCAGGCCAAAGCTCACCGCGACGGCAGCACCCTGATCGACCAAGGCCTTCGGCAACAGGATCGCGATCAGGTAGTACGCCGTGCCGGCGGCAATGCCGCACAGGATGCCGACAGTTGTCCAGCGCATCTGGCCAGGCGCGAACAGCTTCCAGAAGGATGGCAGCACGTCCGGCTGGAGTTCAGGGTCTGACCCAAGCTCGGCCGCCGTCATTGGCGCGACCCGGTTGCCGCTGCGCCGGATCACCAGGTTGACCGTGTCGACCGCATCCTGAACCCGGCCGCGCCGCAGCAGCCAGCGCGGGCTCTCGGGGATCAGGAACCAGATCAGCACGGGAGCGACGAACAACGTGACACCACCGGGCAATCCAACCAGACGGAAACCGTTCGGATGATCGGCGAGCAGGAAGCCGACGAAGGGCAGCAGTGTGAAGGCGCTGGCAAGCAGGACTTCATAAATCCCGGCGTAGGTGCGCCGGTGTTGCGCCGGCATCAGCTCGGCTGCGATCGGAAATGGCGCCGAGATCGCGAACCCGAGCCCGATGCCGGTGACCAGGCGCAGTACCAGCAGTTGCGTGAAGTCCTGTGCCACAAGGATCAGCAGCGTGCACAACGTACTGATGACGACCCCGATCTGCATCACAGCCACTCGGCTGATGCGATCCGACATCCCCGCGGCCGCGAAGCCACCGAGTACAACGACGAGGGTCGGCCACACGGCGAGGGCGCGGATCTGGTCGGGGTCCAGGTTCAGCGGCTGCTTGGCCAGCACCAGTAGAGAGCCGCTGAGTGCCAGGTCATAGCCCTCGATGAAGCCGACAAACCCGAGCACCACGATCAGGACAACATGATACGGGCCGAACGGGATGCTATCGAGCTTGCGTCCCAGGAGATGGCTGGCCGGTACAGCCGACCGCACCATGGCAGGTGCTGCTGACATGGACATTCACTCCCTGTGCGACTGGCCGATCATGCGTCCTCACAACGGGACGCATCCGCGCGGGCTTGGCTTGCCAGTCCGGTTTGAGGTTCCCGCTTGTCGGAGATGGAGCTTATGCGCCGTGAGCCGGCCGCGTCTTTGATGCAGGTGATTGATCTAGGTTAGTATTTTAGATCATAGGAGCAGTTCGCAGCATGGAACGAGCCCGGCCATCCACTCCCCCGGAGCTCTTTGGTCCGATCAGCATATGAGGCGGACGCTAGTGCAACCCCGCGCGACGCAAGGCCTCCAAATAGTGCTGTCGTTCGGCGTCCTGTTTGATCGGCATCTGATTTGCGATCCAGGCGAGCGAAATATTGGGCTGCGCGCGGCGTAGCTCCTGCAGTGCGGCCGTGGCGACCTCGGTCTGTCCGAGCATGCCGGCGGCTGCGGTCAGCACGCGGTGTGCACCGACGAAGTCGCCGCGCTGACGGATGGCCTGGCGCGCCAGCCGCATCGCCTCGTCGTAATTGCGTCCGACGAACTGGGCGTACGAGTCAATTCCGTAATACAGCGCCGAAAACGGATCGCGCGGGCTCAGACGCAGCGCACGACGCGCGGCCAGGTCGCCTTCTTCCCAGCGTCCGCAATACGACAGCGCCAGCCCATAATATCCTTGCGCCAGGGAAAAGTTAGGATTGAGCCGCAGCGCCAATTCGAATTCGGCCAGCGAGTCGTCAAGGCGCCGCGCGAACAGGTAAACGCAACCCAACGCGAGGTGCGCCCAGGGGTCCTCGCCATCGGCCAGGATCGCTGCAAGCGCCGCACGCTCGGCGATAGGCGCAACGATCGCCATATCTGCCCAACCCATGTGAGCGCTGAACGTATAGCTGGCGGCGAGGACGCCCAGCGCCTGGCCGTAGTTTGAATCGATGGTGATCGCCTTCTCGAGCAGCGCCTGCGCGACGACATTGTCCTGTCGCGTCAACCGCCAGTAATGCGACAGTGCCCGCATGACCAGATCCCAGGCATCCATGCTGTCCGGCGGCTTGCGCTGAGCGCGAAAATTTTCCGCGACATAGAGCTGCGGCTCGATCGCGGCGACGATGGCCTCGGTGATCTCGTCCTGGACTGCGAATACGTCGGCGAGGCCGCGGTCGTAGCGTTCCGCCCAGAGGTGACTGCCAGTAGCGACGTCGTTGAGCTGCGCGGTGATACGCACACGCTCGCCGCCCTTGCGCACGCTGCCCTCAAGCACATAGCGGACACCGAGCTCCTCGGCGACCTGTTTCATGTGGACGGCCCTGCCCTTGTAGATGAATGAGGAATTGCGCGCGATCACGAAGAACCAGCGAAGCTTGGACAGTGCGGTGATAATGTCGTCAGTGATGCCGTCGGAAAAATACTCTTGCTCCGGCTCGCCGCTCATGTTGGTGAACGGAAGCACGGCGACCGCGGGCCGGTCGGGCAGCGGCAACGCCGGGCGTGACTGCTCGCGGATTTCGTCCGGCGGCGCGTGTGCGGCTGCGACGCCGTCTGGTTGCGTGCGCACGATGCCGACGAAGCGCAGTCCCTTGCGCGGGCTGGTGCGGATCAGCTTCTGGTCCTCGCCGCTGTCGCCGACCGCCTTACGCGCAGCGTTGATGCGGCTGGTCAGCGTCGAATCTGACACGATCCGGCCGCCCCAGACCGAAGCGATGAGATCATCCTTGCTGACGACACGGTCACGGTTCTGCAGCAGGTAGACCAGCAGGTCGAATACCTGCGGCTCGACGGCAACGGGCTCGGAACCGCTGCGCAACTCGCGTCGGTCGGTATCGAGCGCATGATCGGCAAAGAAAAATTGCACTTGAGTGCCCCAAATCGGGCTGCGAGGCCGTTCTCGCGGAATAATCACGCCGATCTCAAGGACAAATCAAGCTCCGGGCAAAGTCTCTCGGTTGCGCTCTTGGCATCCTCCGCGCAGTTCGGTCGTGATCGTCACGGCCGCAATGGAAGGGAGGTGACCATGAGCCACGCCCAATCGCTTAGCCAGGACATCCCGGTGCGCCAGACAACGCCCGCCGCAATACCCGATCTCACTGCACTGAAGGACCGGCAGCGGATGGCCTGGTCTTCGGGCGACTATGCCGTTGTTGGGACGACGCTGCAGATCGTTGGCGAACAACTCTGCGAGGCCCTCGATCTTCGGGCAGGACAGAAAGTGCTCGACGTGGCGGCTGGCAACGGGAATGTCAGTCTGGCCGCTGCGCATCGTTGGTGCGACGTCATTTCGACAGACTTTGTACCAAGCTTGCTGGAGCGCGGTCGCGCGCGGGCATCGGCCGAAGGACTGACCATCCAGTTCAACGAGGCCGACGCCGAGGCGTTGCCGTTCAGCGATGGCACTTTCGACGCGGTTGTGTCGACCTTCGGCGTGATGTTCACGCCCAACCAGGACCAAGCCGCTGCCGAACTCCTGCGCGTCTGCAATTCCGGCGGCAAGATAGGTCTGGCAAACTGGACGCCGGACGGCTTTGTCGGACAAATGTTCAAGACCATAGGAAAATACATGCCGCCTCCGGCCGGCGTGAAATCGCCTGCGCTGTGGGGAACGCGCGAGCGTCTTGCCGAAATGTTCGGTGCTGCCGCCATTTCGATCGAGACCGAGTTGCGCAGCTTCAACTTTCGCTATCGCTCTGCGGAACATTTCCTGGATGTCTTCAGGACCTATTATGGCCCGATGCTCAAGGCGTTTGCGGCTCTCGATGAAGCCAAGCAAGGCGGCCTGAAGGATGACCTGCATGCTCTCATTGCTCGTATGAACAAGGCCAACGACGGTACTATGATCGTGCCGAGCGAGTATCTGGAGGTTGTCGTTACGAAGCGATGAGGTGCTCTGTAGCCGTGCCATCAACGTCTTTCGTTGCAGCGAGCCAGAAAGACGTGGATGGCGGGCCTTCGCCGGCCATGACGGAATGAGTTGCGCTCAGGGGGCTAGGTGTGGAGGCGCTCCGCGCCCTTAGCGCGAAACGGCAGGTTCTACAGCGGTCGCATGCCGGCGCAGCATGTTGCCAAATGCGTCGAACACGCCCCGCATGTGCGTGTGCTTGTAGGGAAACATATCCTCGCGATCCATCAAGTGAATGATGGCTGCACTGTCCGCCTCGAACATAAGCAGGCGACCGTCCGGCAGTTCGCTGCAGTCGATCGAGTAGTAGTGGAATGGCACCTGTTCATGCAGAGCGGCAAAGGCGTTGCGGTGATGGGCGGCGAAGGTTTCGTCGAAATGCGCCATGGCCTGCGCCTCTTCGGCGCGTTTGTCTGCACTCTCGGTCATGCCCGCGTTCAGATAGTGAACCATCCAGTTCTGCGACGAGGCCATGTGGCAAAGATGGGACTGCCGATCGATGAACGCGATGCGATACTTCCGGTAAAGCCCGTCCGCCGATCGATAGTCCACAAAGTCGGTGATGAAGTAGGAGGTCGCAAAGGAGAACAACAGGTAAGAGTCGAGAGCGGCGCGATCTTCGATCTTCTTGAGACCGGCGCCGGCATGGGAGCCGAGCGGGCGGATCAGAACCGGATAGGAGCAGCCCGGCAGGAGATCGCTAATATCACCCCCGTCTCGGAGAAGGTCATCCAACTGGTTACGGCTGACCATGACAGTCGGTGGGCTGCAGATGCTGGGCACCCCCGCCAGCAATCCGGCCAGTCTGTCGCGCGCCAATACGGGCAGAACCCCCGGGTCGTTCAATGCCGGCCGCGGCCACGACTCGAACAGCCGGTGCAGTCGCGCCACCATGGCGGCGTCGGCTTCACCAACTGCGAAGAACGCGACGTCGTGGTCGGGAATGGTCGCCGGCAGAGGTTTGTCGGGTACCACGAAGAGCAAATCGAGCCGCACGTCCAGATGGTTGGTAATGAAGTCAAGTGGCGTGTTGAGCATCAATACACCAGGTGCCACGATCGCAAGCAGCCGTATACTGGCGCGGTTTCCACCGTCTCGCCGGATTCGAAACAGTGAGGATTCCGATACCGCCTCGTCCTGCAGACCCAGCCCTTCGGCGCGCCGAAAGCTGAGTTGGTATGCGATGGAGGTGTCGTAGAAGCGCGCGGCGGGGTCAGCGTCCAGTCGATCGATCATGGTGGCCAGAGCGTCCGCGTCGGCACCTTGCATGGCCGCGGTTGTCAGCGCGGCCATGCCGATGATGGCTGGCGGGACGCACGCGTCGCTGAGGCATGGGATCGGATCGGCGAAAGGTGCAGGCATGCGAGACGTCCGTGGAGTGCCTGACTGTGAGATGACTGGCTTAACGATCGGTTAGCTCGTATCTCGCACCCTGAAGTTGCTTCCTCGGGGCGGTGAAAGATGTGCGACCACAACGACTTACGGCGAGGCCGGCGGTGACGGAAGAGTTTGGCCCACAGGCGTCGCTGGATCCGGCCGAATGGTCGGAGCTGCGCGCTCTGGGTCATCGTATGCTGGATGACGTATTCAACGAACTTGAGGGCATTCGGCAGGGGCCGGTCTGGCAGCCGATGCCGGACAGTGTGCGCGGGGCCTGGGATCAGCCCCTGCCGCGCGATGGCCAGCCGATGGGGGAAGTCTACGACGAGTATCGACGGCTGCTTGTGCCGTATGTGGTCGGCAACAGACATCCGCGCTTTTTTGGCTGGGTGCACGGCGCCGGCACGGCCGTAGGCGTATTGGCCGACATGCTCGCCGCGGGGCTGAATGCGAACTGTGGCGGCCGTGATCATGCGCCGATTGCCTGCGAGCAGCAGGTGATCCGTTGGGCAGCAAGGATGCTTGGCCTGCCTCCGGCTTCGTCCGGACTGGTGGTGACGGGCACGTCGATGGCGAACCTCGTTGCCGTCATCATCGCGCGCCGCGCGGCATTGGGGAGTGCGATGCATGATGACGGCTCCGACAGGCCGCGACTGACCGCCTATGCGTCGGCAGCGGTCCACCTTTGCGTTGGTCGGGCGCTCGACATAACGGGACTTGGCTCGGCGTCGCTGCGCCTTATTCCATGCGACACGTCGGGCGCGATCGACGTCGCTGCGTTGCGAGTTGCGATCGCCGCGGACAGAGATCGGAACCTGTTGCCGTTCCTCGTGGTGGGAACCGCCGGCACTGTCGATATCGGCGCAATCGATGACCTGGCGCAAATGGCGCAGCTCTGCGAGGAACAGCAGCTGTGGTTTCATGTCGATGCGGCGTTCGGCGCAATCGTCATGCTGTCACCGATGCTGCGGCCTCTGCTCACCGGGATAGAGCGCGCCAACTCGGTAGCTTTCGATTTCCATAAATGGGCGCAGGTTCCGTATGACGCCGGTTGCATCGTGGTCCGCGATCCGGCGGCGCACCAGGCGGCATTTGCCCACGAGGCTGCCTATCTGCGGCGTGAGACACGTGGCCTTGCGGCGGGCAGGCCCTGGCCGGTCGATCTTGGTCCGGAGCTGTCGCGGGGCTTTCGTGCGCTCAAGGTCTGGATGACGATCAAGGCCTATGGCACGGACCGGCTCGGGGAAGTTGCCGCGCGCTGCTGTGCATTGGCGCGCAGGCTTGCATCGGCGATCGACGACGAACCACTGCTCGAGCGGATGGCGCCGGTCCGGTTGAACATCGTCTGCTTTCGCCATCGCCTCGGTGACGATGAATTTCAGGCTGGGATCGCGGCCGATCTTCAGGAATCGGGCCAGGTGGTCCTCTCGACGACAACAATCAACGGCCGAACGGTGCTACGCGCCGCGTTCGTCAATCACCGATCAAACGAAGGAGATGCGGACGCGGTCATCCGAGCGGTACTCGACGCCGGTGCACGGCGCCGGTCCGCCTTGTAACCACTGGCCGAAGGGCGTTTCGCCACGGCGATCGATTTCGCGGAGGACTGTTAACCAGGCTTTAACTGCAGTGGGTGCAGGGTGCCACATTCCCAGGCGCCAAAACGACGCGGACACGCATCTGCGATCAAAGACGCCATGCCGAATGATCTCACCATCTCAGCGGTTGCCGCAAATTCGTCAGGCAACAACACAGCCGTGAAAGCAAAGGCGGCGACGGTCGAGCCGACGACCGTGGCGGATCCTGCGCCCACACAACAGCTGACCACAAACCCTGTCATACGGCTGGATGAATCGCTCGGACTGGTCGTGATTGAGTTTCGCAATGCCAGCGGAGCGGTCACCACTTCAATTCCCAGCCAGCGCCAGTTGCAAGCCTATCAGCGCTGGGACGACACGCGTTTAGGACCCGCGCCACCCGGCTGCACCAACGCTCCGGCCAGCACGCCGCCGCCTGCTGCACCGCACACGCCAGCCCAGCCAGCCGGGAACCAAGCCGGTGAAAACGACCGAGGGCTGAACCAATCATCGCTCGCCACCCCACCTGGCACCGGGGCGCGCGGGTGACACCCGGCGCACTGTCAGGCGATCACGCTGAGCGCGCCGCAGGGATGTACCGAGCGATCAGGTCCACAACCGTCAGGGTCAGCACGTTCAATGCCAGCGCGACGATGCCGATATTGAGGTCGCGCAGCGCTTCCGGCAGGCCTGGCAACAGTGTCGCCATGGTGGTGTGGGTGACCGAGGTGGCGGCAACAGTGGCAACCCCCACGACGATGCCAGCGAACACGCCAATGCTGCTCAGCGGATTGTGCCGGCGCAAACTCATCACCAGCCCGGGGAACAACTGGGTGACGAAGCTGTAGCCCATCAGAAGCAGGGCAACGATGGTCTGCCCGCCTCGCAGAGTGAAGAAGACCGCGACCAGAGCCACCACCGGCACCAGGCACCGAGCCAGCCGCGACACAGCCTTGTCCGGCACATCACCGCGCAGCGGGCGGTAGATGTTGTTCGCCAGCAAAGTCGCGGCGGTCATCATGATCATTGAGCCGGGCACCAGCGCGGTCAGCACGCCCGCCGCGCCGATCACACCAACGAACCACGGCGAGAACGCCTGGATCGACAGTTGGAACAGTGCGAGATCGATCGACGCGCCGCTCAGCCCTGGCACCCTGAGGACCGCGGCGAAGCCGACAAAGAAAACGAACGCAAGAATGAGCTGATACAGCGGCATGACGATGGCATTCTGCCGGAACGCCTTGTCCGTACGTGCGGTAAACACCGAGCCGAAACTGTGCGGCCACATGTAGAAGCCGAGAGCGGTGAGCAGGATCGTGGAATCGAACCACGCTATGCTTTCGCCCTGGGGTGGCAGGGCGAGGAAGCCCGGTTTCGCGTTCTGGATAGCTGAGAACATTGGACCGAAGCCGCCGTAGAAATGGATGGGCAAATAGACGCCGAGAAAAATCGCCACGGCCAGGACCAGCGTGTCCTTCGCGACCGACGTCCAGGCGGAGCCGTGCACACCCGACACCATCACGTAAGCCGTGACGACGCCGGCGCCAATCCAGATCGCCACAGTCGACGGGATGGCGCCGTACGACGCGGTGGCCACGATGATCCCCAGTCCCTTGAACTGCAGGACCAGATAGGGGACCAGCGCCACGATGCCGACCAGGGCGACGAGTACGCCGAGAGCGGCGCTGTCGTACTTGGCAGCGAAGTAATCAGGCTGCGAGAACAGCCGGTGTTGCCGCGCGTAGCGCCAGATCGGCGGCAGCATCCAATACGAAATCACGTAGGCAAGGCAGCCGTATCCGAGGATGTAGTAGGCGGGGCCGCCGTGGCCGTAGGCGTAGCCGCTGCCGCCCAGGAAGGTGAAGGTGGTGTAGATCTCGCCGGCCATCAGCAGGAAGACGAAGATGGTGCCGAAGCCGCGGCCGCCGACTGTCCACTGCTCCAGGTTCATGTCGCGCCCGTGGCCGGCCCGCAGGCCGAGCATCAATGCTCCAAGTGCGGAGAGCGCGATGATGGTGAGGGCGGCGCTCACGCTTCAGGGTCCGGGCGGCGGTTCACCGGGTCGGTCAGGTAAATCAGGGCCATAATGCCGCTGGTCAGCACGATCCAGAGCAACAACCACGCCAGCAGCAGCGGCATGCCGAGTACGAATGGCGTGACGCGATTGAGAAACACAGGTCCGAGCAGGATGCCCAGAAACGGCAGGACGGCGAGGAACCTGGTCGCGGCCATAGTAGCCTTAAACGGTCCGGTGTGCTCGCGGTTCCACTTGGCGCATCCGCTGGGCAGGCATCCGCCGCTGTGGCAGAAGTCGGGGCGGACAGGGAGGCCGCCATGCCAGCAAAGCCGCGCGTAATCACCATCGAGGAACACTACCAGGACCCCGACGTGGTGCGTGCGTATGCACCCGAGGATCAGCGGCAGCTTCCTGCCATCGCGGAACGGCTGAACGACCTGACCGGGCTCCGCATCAAGGAGATGGACGAGGCGGGCATCGACATGCAGGTGCTGTCGCACGCCAATCCGGGACTGCAGAAGATGGACGCCGCGACCGCGGTGCCGCTGGCGCACATCGCCAACGATCGCCTGGCCGAGACGGTGCGCGCGCATCCCGACCGGTTCGCGGCCTTCGCCGCCATCCCCACGCCTGACCCGCAGGCCGCGGCCGCCGAGTTGGAGCGCGCGGTGACGCAACTCGGCTTCAAGGGCGCGCTGATCAACGGCACGACCAATGGCGTGTTCTTCGACGACAGGCGCTTCTGGCCGATCTGCGAGCGTGCGGCGGCGCTGGACGTGCCGCTGTATCTACATCCGACCATGCCGCAGCCGGCGGTGATCGAGACCTATTACAAGGACTACGTGCAGGACTGGCCGATGATCATGCGCGCGGCCTGGGGCTTCACCGTGGAGACTGCGACGCAGGGCGTGCGCATGGTGCTGTCGGGCGTGTTCGATGCCTATCCGAAGCTGAAGATCATCCTGGGTCACCTCGGCGAAGGCCTGCCGTTCCTGCTGTGGCGCATCGACATGGGGTTCAAGCGCGAAGGCCCAGGGCGCCGCGCGTTCCGCGACACCTTCTGCGAGCATTTCCATATCACCACCAGCGGCTTCTTCTCGGACCCGGCGCTGCTGTGCTGCGTGCAGGAGCTGGGCGTGGATCGGATCATGTTCTCGGTGGACTATCCGTTCGTCCTCAACAAGCCTGGCACCGACTGGCTGCCGACCATCCCGCTCTGCGCCGAGGATCGGGCGAAGATTTCGGGTGGGAACGCGATGCGGCTGCTGAGACTGTGACGGACGCCTTTGTTCGGCCGGAGGAGGCGACTGCCGCTGATGCGATCGCCGCGATCGGCGACGAACTCGCCGTGTTCGACGACTGGATGGATCGCTATCAGTACATCATCGAACTCGGCCGCAAGCTGCCGCCGTTTCCAGACTCCTGGGCGAATGATGCTCATCGCGTGCCGGGTTGCCAGAGCCGTGTGTGGATGGAGGGCGCGCTGATCGATGGCGGGCTGTTCCTGGCGGGTGTCTCTGATGCCGCCATCGTGTCGGGGCTGATCGCGCTGCTGCTGCGGGTCTATTCCGGTCGGACGCCCGCCGAGATCGTCGCCACTGATCCGGTGTTCTTGAAGGAGCTGGGACTACTGGAGGCGCTGTCCACCAACCGGGGTAACGGCATCGCCGCGATGGCGCGCAAGATCCGCGAACTGGCTGCGCTGCAACGCGCGGCGTGACGCGCGCGGCATGTCCGACGGTGCACGCGTCGCGCTATTCTTCGCGGCGCTGTTTTCCGCATCCGCGATCAACACCGCCTTCCTGCCGTTGTGGTTTGCCGACCGCGGCCTGAGCGCCACGGCGATCGGGCAGATTTTGGGCCTCGCGTCGCTGCTGCGCGTCATCGCGGGGCCGAGCTGGGGCTCGCTCGCCGACCGGATCGGAAAGCGGCGGCCGGTGATGCTGATCGCAGGGATCGGCGCGTCGGTGGCAGCCCTGCTGTACCTGCCGCTGCGCGGGTTCCTGCCGTTATTGATGGTAGCGGCCACGCAGGGAATCGCGGGGTCGGCACTCAATCCGCTCATCAACTCGCTGGCACTTGCGCTCGCGCGGGCGCGGCGCATGGAGTACGGGCCGGTGCGGTCATTCGGCTCGATTGCATACATGGCGGCGAGCGCCGGTGCAGGGTGGCTGCTGTCCGTCACGGGGACCTTCCTGGTACCGTGGCTGCTGGCGGTCAGCTATGGTACGGCCTCGGCCGTGACGCCGTTCCTGCCCGAGGCAGCGAGCAGTCCCGTATCGCGCGGTTTCACCGGCCTGCGCCTTCTCGCCAACCGCCCGTTCCGCCTGACGGTGATCGCCAGCGCACTGATACAAGGATCACACGCGGCGTATTACGGCTTTGCGCCGCTGTTCTGGCGCTCGCAGGGCTTGTCCGATGCGGTGATCGGCCTGCTGATGGCAGAGGCCATCATCGCGGAGATTGCGCTGTTCGCGTGGGGTCGCGGACTGATCGAGCGGCTCGGTCCGGCGGGATTGACCGCATGTGCTGCCGGCGCATCGGCGTTGCGCTGGAGCGTCACTGCGCTCGCGCCACCTCTGACGGTGCTGGCAGCAATCCAGTTGCTGCACGCGGCGACGTTCGCGATGCAACACCTCTCGGCCATGCTGCTGTTGAGTCGCGCCGTGCCGCCCGAGCGCGCCGCCACGGCGCAGGCCCTGCACTCGGCATTGGGCATGGGGGCGCCTGGCGGATTGCTGATGTTGGTCGCCGGATTTCTCTACGCGCATTTCGGCGGGCTGGCGTTTCTGGCCATGGCGGCGACCGGCGGCAGCGCATTACTGCTGGTGCGACCGATCATGACATTGCGATAGTTTTCGCAGATGCTCAGACGAGACCTGCTTGGCGCGGCCGTGACTGCACCCCTGTTGGGACTGACACGCGCGGCCGTATCGCAGCCTGTATCGCGGGTACGTCCCTCGGATCCCGAATGGCCAGCAGAGACGAGCTGGCAGCAATTGAACCGCGACACTCAGGGACGCCTGATCCGCGTGCAGTCGCCGTTGACCGTGTGTCAGGATGCGCCCGATGGGGCGGCGTGCCGCGATCTCTTCAAGGAACTGAAGAACCCGTACTTCATCGGCGATACGGTTGGGCTGACCCAGACCACGGGTTGGATCGATGCATGGACATTGCAGCAGAGCGTCTACGCCGTTGCGGCCGAGACCACCGCCGATGTCGTCGCTGCCGTCAATTTCGCGCGCCAGAACAACCTGCGGCTCGTTGTTCGCGGTGGTGGCCACAGCTATCTCGGCACCTCCAACGCGCCGGATTCGCTGCTGATCTGGACGCGCCGAATGAACGACATCACGTTGAACGATGCGTTCGTGGCGCAGGGCTGTGCCGGGCGTGAGGCGCCGCAACCGGCTGTGTCGGTGGGGGCCGGCGCGATCTGGATGCACACCTACAATGCGGTCACCACCAAGGGCGGCCGCTACGTGCAAGGTGGCGGATGCGGCACGGTCGGTGTCGCGGGATTGGTGCAGGGCGGCGGCTTCGGCAGCTACTCCAAGTTCTATGGCACGGCCGGTGCGGCATTGCTGGAGGCGGAAATCGTCACGGCGGACGGCGAGGTTCGTATTGCGAATGCCTGCACGCAGGCCGACCTGTTCTGGGCGCTGAAGGGCGGCGGTGGAGGCAGCTTCGGCGTCGTCACCCGGCTGACGCTTCGAACACGCGACCTGCCGACATTCTTTGGCGTCGTGAACGCGACCATACAGGCGTCGTCCGCGGAGGCGTATCGCAGGTTGCTCGGCCGCTTTGTCGATTTCTATTCCGACAGCCTGTTCAACCCGCATTGGGGCGAGATCGCCACCCTTCGGTCGGGCAATCGACTTGAAATCACCATGGCTTTCCAGGGGCTCGACCGGCAACAGGCGGAAGCCATCTGGCAGCCTTTCTTCGAATGGGTGGCCGCGTCATCGAACGACTTCGCATTCCGGGCCACACCCCTGATCCGCGCTGGCGCCGCCAACCATCGCTGGGACCCTGCGTTTCTGCGCGAGCGCGTGCCAGGCGCGATATTGTCGGATGATCGGCCCGGAGCACCGTCGGACAACATCTTCTGGTCCGCGAACCTGAGCGAGGCGGGGCATTTCATTCATGGCTTCGAATCGGCCTGGCTGCCGGCTGCGTTGCTTCAGCAGGACCGCCGGGAACAGCTCGCCGACGCGCTGTTCGCTGCCAGCAGGCACTGGTCGGTAGAACTGCATTTCCAGAAGGGACTGGCGGGGGCGCCGGCCGAGGCGGTCGCGGCCGCGGCCGATACGCCGATGAACCCCGCCGTGCTGGATGCATTCGCGCTTGCGATCATCGCGGGTGAGGGGCCGCCGGCCTACCCCGGCCTGCGCGGCCACGAACCGAATCTGCCCGCGGCGCGGCGCGACGCGCAACGCATTGCTTCGGCGATGGCCGAACTCAGGAAGCTGGTTCCCGAGCCCGGTTCGTACGTCGCAGAAAGCGGCTACTTCGAACGCGCGTGGCAGACGTCGTACTGGGGCGCAAACTACCCCAGGCTGTTGGCCGCCAAGCAGAAGTACGATCCTGACGGCCTCTTCATCGTTCATCACGGCGTCGGCAGCGAAGAATGGAGCGCCGACGGATTTACCAGGCTGGCCGCACGCTGACGCTGAGGATCAGTTTGCCATCGCCGGCACCGCGACCTTCACGCCCTTGAACGCCGGCATCACGTCGCGTGCGAACCACTCCAATTGCTCCAGCGCCTCGGACAGTGGCACGCCGACCGACAGGCTGACGGTGACGCGATCCAGCCCCGGATAGCGCTCCTCCAGCTTCTTCAGAGCCTCGATGACATCGGCGGGTTTGCCGGTCAGGAAGCCGCCGGCCTTCACCGCATCCTCGATGCGCGGCAGCTTCGCGGTCGGTGCGCGCTTCGGATCGCGCATGGTCTCGATCTGCTCATCGGTCAGCGCCTTTACCAGACGCAGCTCGCCGAACATCTTCATGTTCTCTTCATAATACTTCGCCGCCGTTTTCATGCCCTGCTCGACGCTGTCGGCGAGGTAGAACTGGAAGCCGAGTGCCATGCGTTCGCCGAGTTCGATGTGTTTGCCTGCGCGCGCGTAGGCTGCCTGGAAGTCGACCATCGACTTGTGCACCGCGCCGCCTTCAGCCGAGCCACCGCCGATCACGCCGCAGATCCCGTGCTTCGCCATGAAGTCGAGCGCGCGTTGTGTGCCGCCCTGGATCGGCTGCCAGCACTCGACCGGCAGGCGCTCGGGGCGCGGCACCAGTGTCAGTTCCTTGAGCGTATAGCCGCGATACGGCACCTCGGGCGGCAGCGTGTAGTGCTTGCCCTGGTGGGAGAAGCTTTCCTCATTGAATGCCTTGAAGATGATCTCGACCTGCTCCTCGAACAGCTCGCGGTTTGCGGCCTGGTCGATCAGCGGCGTACCAAAACTCTCTACCTCGCGGGTATGGTAGCCGCGTCCCACGCCGAACACGACGCGACCATGGGACAGAATGTCCGCCATCGCGTAGTCCTCGGCCAGACGCAGCGGATGCCACATGGGGGTGATGTTGAAGCCGCAGCCGATGCGCAGGTTCTTCGTGAGATGCGTCAGGTGCAGCGCCATCAGCAACACGTTGGGGATGCACTCGGTGCCTTCAGGCTGAAAGTGATGCTCGGCCATCCAGTATGTGCCGTAGCCCAGGCGGTCCATCAGCTTCGCCATCGCTTCCGCCTTGCTGAGCGCCGTCGCAAGCTTTTCGTTCGGGTAGCGGCGATCGTTGATCGGCGTGCCACCGTAACCGACGTTATCCAGGTCGATGTGGCCGGCATATGAGCTGTCGAATTGCTTAAGCATAACGTCCTCCGGGCACAGCATTTGTGCGTCTCGCCTCATGGTAGGCCTGTAAACGGGCTTGGCAACCTGCCCTGATATTGCCTACCGTCCGACTTGGCGGAGAACCACGAATAACAGAAAACAAGGGAGCAGAAACATGGCCGAAATCATCGGACTGGGCTGCACGCATTACCCAGGCCTGCTGCAATCCGACGAACGCCTGCCTGGCGGCTTCCATCATCTGCTGACCGCACCGAACGTTCCCGCGGATTACAAGGATCGCGCCAACTGGCCCGCCGAACTAGTGGCGGAACTCGGCAACGATGGCGGCAAGTCATCGGCGCGACGCTACGGCGCGCGCATGGCGGACGACTTCCGCGCCATCCGCAAGGCGCTGGACGACTTCAATCCGGACCTCGTGCTGATCTGGGGCGACGATCAATACGAGAACTTCCGCGAGGACATCATACCGGCGTTCTGCGTGTTCGGGCTCGATGAGCGTTTCGACCTGAAGCCGTGGTACAACGGCAATGGCGGCAAGCCGAATCGCTGGGGCGAATCCGGCGACTGGACGATGAAGCTGCGCGGTGCGCGCGATGCGGCGAAGCACCTGGCGGGCGCGCTGATCGAGCGCGGCATCGACATGGCGTATGCCTACAAGCCTTTGCATGTCGAGGGACTGGCGCACGCCTTCACCAATACGCTGTTGTATCTCGACTGGGATCGGCGGGGCTTCCCCTGGCCGGTGCTGCCATTCGCGATCAACTGCTACGGGCGCAATCTGATCCACGCGAAGGGCGGCATGGCGGCGTTGTTCGTGCCGCCATCGACCGAGGCACCCGATCCGCCGGCGCCGCAGCCGTGGCGCTGCATGGATGTAGGTCGAGCGGTCGCCGAGGTACTGGTGGAATCGCCGTGGCGGGTCGCGCTGATCGCGTCGTCGAGCTGGTCGCACTGCTTCCTGTCGCCGACCAATGGCTATCTGTGGCCTGACCAAAAGGCCGACCGGCTGATGTTCGACGCGCTGTCCGCCGGCGACTACGGCTACTGGCGGAAGCGCCCGCTCAAGGACATGGAGCAGGCGGGGCAGCACGAAATGTTGAACTGGATGGCGTTGGCCGGTGCGATGGAGAGGCTCGATCGGCAGCCGGTGATCCATGACTATGTTGAGACGCACGTCTTCATGTCGGAGAAGTGCTTCGTGTCCTATCCGGCGTGACGCTGCCCTATACCGGCCAGGAGTTCCTCGACAGTCTCGACGATGGCCGCGAGGTGTGGATCTATGGCGAGCGCGTCGGCAACATCACGGCGCATCCGGCGTTCCGCAACACCGCGCGGATGATAGCGCGGTTGTACGACGCGCTGCACGCCGATCATCGCGACGGCGCAAACGTGCTGACCTGCCCCACCGAATGGGGCGGGTTCACGCATCGCTACTTCATCGCACCGCGCACCGTCGAGGAACAGGTGGCGGCGCGCGATGCGATCGCCGCCTGGTCGCGCATCACCTATGGCTGGCTTGGCCGGTCGCCCGACTACAAGGCGGCGTTCCTCGCCACGCTCGGTGCCAATGCCGACTTCTACGCGCCGTACCAGGAGAACGCGCGGCGCTGGTACCGTTTCAGCCAGGAGCGGGTGCCGTTCATCAACCACGCGATCATTCATCCGCCGGTGGATCGCAACATGACGCCAGGTGCGGCCGGCGGTCCTGCCGATGTCTGCGTGCGCGTCACGCAGGAGACGGATGCCGGCATCCGCGTGACCGGTGCCAAGGTAGTGGCCACCGGCTCGGCGCTTACTCATTACACCTTCGTCGCACATCACGGGCTGATTCCGGTTCAGGACAAGAACTTTGCCCTTGTGTTCATGGTTCCGACCAATGCGCCAGGCGTCAAACTGATCTGCCGCGTGTCGAACGAGCAGCGTGCAGCGGTGCTTGGCAGTCCGTTCGACTATCCGCTGTCGAGCCGACTTGACGAGAACGACGCGATCTTCGTGCTCGATGACGTGCTGATCCCGTGGGAGGACGTGTTCGTCTATGCCGATGTCGACAAGGCGAACAACTTCTTCCCGCGCACCGGGTTCGTGCCGCGCGCCTTCCTGCACGGCAGCACCCGACTGGCAGTCAAGTTGGACTTCATCGCCGGGCTGTTCCTGCGCGCGACGGAACTGACCGGTTCGCGCGGCTTCCGCGGTGTCGAGGCGAATTTGGGCGAGGTGATTGCCTGGCGCAACATGATCTGGAGTCTGTCGGACGCAATGGCGAAGTCGCCGGATCCCTGGGCGGGTGGCTTCATCCTGCCAGGCGCGCGCGCCGCCATGGCTTACACCGTGCTGGCGCCGGAGGCGTACGCGCATATCAAGAACCTGATCGAGAAGACGGTGGCCAGCGGGTTGATCTATCTGAACTCACACGCGTCCGACTTCCGAGTGCCGGAGGTCCGCAAGTACCTCGACACCTACGTGCGTGGTTCCGGCGGCGCCTCGGCTGAGGAGCGGGTGAAGCTGATGAAGCTGCTATGGGATTCGATCGGCACGGAATTCGGCGGCCGGCATGAGCTGTACGAGATCAACTATGCCGGCAGCCACGAGGAGATCCGCCGCTACGCCCTGTTCGGCGCGCTCGCGTCCGGCGAGGCGGAGCGGTGGAAGCAGTCCGTCGCATCTTGCATGGCGGAGTACGATCTGGATGGATGGTCGGTCCCGGATTTGATCAATCCGGACGATGTCACCGTGCTGCGACGCTGACCCGCCACCTGGGTTCCACACCCGCCTGGCGGCGAACGCCGCCGGACGAAGCCGGTACTCGTCATGGCTCGGTCACGTCTTGCGCGCAGAATTCGACCCGGATTTCAGCGTCGATGTGCTTCTCGCAATAACAGCCGCATGGATGCCTGCGCATCGGCCAGTGCGATATCGTCGTGCAGCCAAGGTCAGCATTCGCTGCAAAGCAAACAGCGCGTGGGGCCTATTCGCCGAGGTTCTACTCAGTCGCCGACCGGCGGGTGAGGTTCGGCCGCTGGTTGGCGGAACTAGCTGAGGAACCGATTGAGCCGACACTCAGCCTCGCAGGTATAAATGCCAGAGCAGCCGTGATGACCATCAGCCAGGGGCTAGTTCCTTGGCAACAGCCCGAGCACGAGGCGCCAGCGCTCGGTCCGGTCGTCATCGTATTGCCAAGCCGCGAGTTCATGCATGGCCAGGGCGAACGCGCGTGCTTGATGTGGGCACCAATGCAGCAGCCATGTCACTGTCTCGACTTCGCCATTGATTGAGGACGATGCCGCGACGACGCGAGGCTGTACTCCCGATGGAGACGAATCAAACATTGGCTCCCCCTGCCAGTAGGTTGGTGGTTCCCACCCTGGGGCCCTCCCAGAGTGCCTGCCCAATGGGCCTGCAATGTGCCGTAGCCGCTATGACTTTGTTCACATCGGCTCGGCGTACATCTGATCGCCACCGTGGCCAAAGTCGGTGCGAGACAGTCCTTGACGTCCGCGGCGAGCTCATGAGCAGGGCACGTGGACCAGAACGGACCACCATCCGATGGGACCGAGAGGAACAGCTTGGCTTTTACGCGCGCGCGACAGCGTGGATTGCCCCTCGCGTCATCCGGCTGCAATTGGAGACCGGCCTTTTCCTGGTGTCGCGGGCGCCCCGAGATCAGCCGGCATAGCTTGGAAAACTGGATCTGCCTTTATCAGGAGGTGAGCGACTCTGTCGGAGCCGGATTTGACCCCGGCAAGGGTGGCTGCCGCGGTGAAGATCTCTGTTCGGCTACTGTATCTCCTGTTCGAGCCCCAGCTTATGTGGAGCATGTGCTGGGGCGGCGGCTGGGGGAATGCCGCGCGATACTGGAAAGCCCATCGAGCAGAGCCCGGTCCTTTCGGGCTTTCCGCCAACACTTCGGCGTCAGTCCCGGCATGGTGCGTTGCGGCTGACCTGTCGGATGCGAAAGCCGCCGCTGGCGGTCATAGCTTCGGCATGCGGGGCAGCACTTCCTCACCGAACAGCCGCATCGACGCCTGTGCATCGGCGAGCGCGATATCGTTGAAGTTGACCTGCAGCGAGGCGATCTCGAAATCGCCTATCTGCTGACGATAGGTCTCGACAGTATCAAGTATCCGTTGTGGTGTGCCGATCCAGGCGGCGCATTTCTCGACCTGGGTTTCGAAAGTGTCGCGCGACAGCGCGGCGATGATCTTGTCGTAGCCTGGGTAGTCGGTCGAACTTTCGCCGGTCATCCAGTCGGAAGCCGCGGTGACCAGTGACCGCAGATAGCGGTTCAGTGGCTCGCGCGCGATCTGTTCAGCCTTCGTCTGGTCGGCGTGGCAGAGCATGTGGAATGCCAGCATCACTGTGCCGCTGCCGGCATGGCCGGCGCTGCGCCATGCGTCGCGGTAGACGCCGATCAACTCCGCCATCGCGCCGCCGGCCATCGGGATCGCCATGATGCCGTGGCCCGCCGCGCCGGCGCGTTCGAATGACTCCTTCGTTGCTAGTGCGGCGACGTAGAACGGCGGCCGCGGCTGCTGCGTCGGGCGCGGCAGCGACGTGACGTTGTGGAAACTGTGAAAGTGTCCCTGGGAGGTGACGTCTTCCTGCTCCAGCAGCAGCCTCACCTGCTCCATGCCTTCGTCGAAGCGCGCACGGCTTTCGTCGAGCCTGACGCCGAAGCGGGCGAATTCGTGCGGCAGGAAGGCGCGCGCGAAGCCGATGTCGAGCCTGCCGTCGCACAGGGCATCCAGCATGGCGAGCTCGCCGGCGAGCTTCAGCGGATTGTTGAATGCAGGCAGCACCGCACCGGTCACCAGCCGTGCGCGTTTGGTCACCTGTGCGGCGGCAGCGAGGAACACCACGGGGTTGGGGCTGTAGCCGCCGTATGGATGAAAATAGTGCTCCACCGTGCGGACATGGCTGTAGCCGTAGCGGTCGCACAGCGCGACCAGTGACAGCGCGTCCTGCCAGTAGTCGCGTCCCGACTTCACGTCCGGGCCGATATCGGGGAAGAACTGAATGCCGACCTGCATCTGATCAATTCCTGTCGTGGCGTTCGCTCAGCCGGTCGGCCAGCGCCAACAGGACACCGACGAGGCCTATCCCGATGAGGATGGCAAGTCTCCAGCCGGCGTCCTGACTTCTGATGTTCTGGATATGCACGAACGTCTCGAGGATCTGGATTGCGGCAATCGCCACGATCGATCCGAGAAGACGCAGCTTCACGGTCGCGAAATCCATGCCTCCCAGCCAGGTCGGCCGGTCATCCGACGTCGATGCCAGCAGGCGCCCAACAAAATTTTCCCACCCGGCCAGCATGACAATGACCACGAGGTTGGCGACCAGCGACAGATCGACCAGAGTGAGGACGAGAAAGATTGCCTCATTGCTGTCCAACGCGAGATATCCCGGGACGGTCTGCACGAGCATCTGGACAAACTTCACCACCACCAGGCCCAGTGCGATCAGCAGGCCGACATAGATCGGTGCCATGATCCAGCGGGTGGCGAACATAACCCGGCCCAGGTTGCGACGCGTACGCTGCTCGATGACCTCGATCCACGCCGGCGGTCCGTCGCTCATTGCTGCCCCCATTCTACTTAGCAGGGTATCTCAGCCGGGCAGCCGCTCCAACGCCCCGGCGATCAGCTCGAACTGACGGCTGACGCGGGAGACCGCCTCGATGGCCGGCACCGGTCGCGGATCGAGTTGCGTGCTTCCCGCTGCAAGAGCCGCGCCCGAACGAGCGATCCAGTCCCGCCAGGCACGGCAGGCCGGTTGCGGCAGCGCGGTGCGCATGGTTGGGTCGATATTCGTTCAGTGCGATGATGGCGGCAACGGACAGCGCCGCGCGGAAACCTTCCGCCACGCTGAGCGCCTGAAGGTTCAGATGGTCCGATAGCTGCTGAAGGCGGACCCTCAGTGCCCGGTATCAAGCCGCCTTCGCCATGCCCCGCAGCACGTAGTGCAGGATGCCGCCATGGCGATAGTACGCCACCTCGTCCACCGTATCGATGCGGCAGGTCACAGGCACCGTGTCCACTTTGCCGTCCGGTCGGTGGATCACCAGAGAGAGGTCCATACGTGGCGTGATGGATTTCTCCAGGCCAACGATATCGATCAGCTCCTCGCCGGTGATGCCGAGCGATTTGCGGTCCATGCCTTCCTTGAAGGTCAGCGGCAGAACGCCCATGCCGACGAGGTTTGAGCGATGGATGCGCTCGAAGCTCTCGACGATGACGGCCTTGATGCCGAGCAGCAGCGTGCCCTTGGCGGCCCAGTCGCGCGAGGAGCCGGTGCCGTATTCCTTGCCGCCGAACACAACAAGAGGCACGCCTTCCGCCTTGTAGCGCATCGCCGCGTCGTAGATCGGCATCTCCTCGCCGGATGGCAGGTGCTTGGTCATGCCGCCTTCGACGTTGGTCAGCATTTCGTTGCGGATGCGGATGTTGGCGAACGTGCCGCGCATCATGATCTCGTGGTTGCCGCGGCGCGCGCCGTAACTATTAAAATCCTTCTGCAACACCTGGCGTTCCAGCAGGTAGTCGCCGGCGGGCGACACCTTGCGGATGGAGCCGGCGGGGCTGATGTGGTCGGTGGTGATCGAGTCACCGAGCTCGGCCAAAATACGCGCGCCCTTGACGTCGCCGACCGGCGGCGGGTCCATGGTGATGCCCTCGAAGTAGGGCGGGTTCTTCACGTAGGTCGAGCCGTCGGACCAGCGATAGGTCTCGCTGTCGGTGTCCACCTCGATGGTCTGCCACTGCTTCGGGCCCTTGGTCACTTCGCCGTAGCGTTTGAGGAACTGATCGCGCGAGAGGCAGGCGGCGATGATGTCGGCGATCTCCTTGTTGGAGGGCCAGACGTCGCGCAGGTACACCGGCTTGCCGTCGTTGCCGATGCCGAGAGGGGCGGTGGTGATGTCCTCGGTCATCTTGCCGAGCAGTGAATAGGCCACCACCAGCGGCGGCGAGGCCAGGTAGTTCGCGCGCACGTTGGCATGCACGCGGCCCTCGAAGTTGCGGTTGCCGGACAGCACGGCGACACCGACCAGGCGATTGTCCTCAATCGCATCGACGATTGCGTCTTCCAAGGGGCCGGAGTTGCCGATGCAGGTGGTGCAGCCGTAGCCCACCAAATTGAAGCCGAGCGCATCGAGGTCCGCCTGAAGGCCGGATTTCTCCAGATACTCGGTGACAACCTGCGAGCCCGGTGCGAGCGAGGTCTTCACCCAGGGCTTTGGCCGCAGTCCCTTCGCGTGCGCCTTGCGCGCGACCAGGCCGGCGGCGACCAGCACCGACGGGTTCGACGTGTTCGTGCAGGAGGTGATGGCGGCGATCACCACGTCGCCGTGGGTAATCTCGTAGTTCTTGCCTTCGACCTTCACCTTGGTGTCCACATCGTTGGCCGGAACGCCGAGGCCCTTAGTCAGTTCGGCCTTGAAGGCGGATGACGCATCCTTCAGTGCGACGCGATCCTGCGGCCGCTTCGGGCCGGCAAGGCTGGGGACGACGGTGCCCAAATCGAGTTCCAGCGTGTCGGTGAACACAGGCTCCGGCGAGCCAGGTTCGCGGAACATGCCCTGCGCCTTGAGATACGCCTCGACCAGCGCGATACGGTGTTCGTCGCGGCCGGTCATGTGCAGGTAATCGAGCGCAACCTTGTCCACCGGGAAGAAGCCGCAGGTGGCGCCGTACTCCGGCGCCATGTTGCCCACCGTGGCGCGATCGGCGAGGCCCAGTTCATCCAGGCCGGGGCCGAAGAACTCGACGAACTTGCCCACCACGCCCTTGCGCCGAAGCATCTGCGTCACGGTCAGCACAAGGTCGGTCGCGGTAGCGCCCTCGGGCAGCTTGCCGGTCATGCGGAAGCCGATCACGTCTGGGATCAGCATGGCGATCGGCTGGCCGAGCATGGCGGCCTCCGCCTCGATGCCGCCGACGCCCCAGCCGAGGATGCCGAGACCGTTCACCATCGTGGTGTGGCTGTCGGCGCCGTACAGCGTGTCGGGATAGGCGATCGTCTTGCCGTCGGCGTCGCCGGTCCATACGCACTGGCCGAGGTATTCCAGGTTCACCTGGTGGCAGATGCCGGTGCCCGGCGGAACCACTCGGAAGTTGTCGAATGCGTCCTGGCCCCAGCGGAGGAACTTGTAGCGCTCGCCATTGCGTTCGAACTCGATTTCGACGTTCTTCGCGAGCGCGTCCGGACGGGCGAAGACATCGATCTGGACGGAGTGGTCGATTACCAGATCCACCGGGACCAAGGGATTGACCTTCTTCGGATCACTGCCCAGGCGCGTGATGCCGTCGCGCATCGCGGCGAGATCCACTACCGCGGGGACGCCGGTGAAATCCTGCAGCAAAATGCGGGCGGGCTTGAATGGCACTTCCTTGTCGGAGTGCGCGGCGGGAAGCCAGCCGGCGATCGCCTTCGCGTCGTCCACGGTGTAGCTGGTGCCGTCTTCGAAGCGCAGCACGTTCTCCAGCAGGATCTTCAAGGTCACCGGCAGGCGCGATATGTCGCCGAGTGACTTCGCTGCCTCGACAAGTGAGAAGTAGTCATAGCTCTTGCCCTGCACCGTGAGAGTGCGGCGTGTCTTCAAGGTATCCTGCCCGATCGCTTTCATGGCGGCGCCTTCCGTTGAGCGGCGAAGTTGAGGCGGTATGCCGCAGGTGCAATGGTCCCTGGGCTCGCGGGCTTAGAACACACCAGCCAGCGAGCGTCCACAAGGCGGGGGGCGCTTGTGTTGCAGGCGGCGGGTCTGGCGGCGTTCCGTGGCGAGCGGCTGGTGTTCCGTGACCTCGACTTCGTCGTGGCCGCCGGGGGCGCACTGCTGCTCACAGGGCCCAACGGGTCGGGAAAGACGACATTGTTGCGGCTGCTGGCTGGGCTGCTGCGGCCGGCAGGGGGGACGCTGTTGTGGGACCGCGAGGATGCGCTGGCCGATCTGTCGGTGCACGCGCGGCGGGTGGCGTATGTCGGGCATCAGGATGCGGTGAAGCCTATGTTCACCGCGGCAGAGAACCTGCGGTTCGCGGCGAATTTGAACGGCGGGGCCGTTGGAGAGGCGCTCGGCGCGGTGGGGTTGGAGGAACTCGCGGACCTGCCCGGACGCATGCTGTCCGCGGGACAGCGGCGTCGTCTTACGCTGGCGAGGCTCGCGCTGTCGCACGCGCCACTGTGGTTGCTCGACGAGCCGACGCTTGGATTGGACGCGAGGTCAGTGGAGCGCTTCGGCGCAATGCTGGCGGTGCACCGCAACAGGGGCGGGATAGCGGTTGCCGCAACTCATCTGCCGTTGCCCCTGAGCGATGCCATGCAGCTCTCTCTGCGATGATGGCGCTTCCGAGCGTGAGGAGGGGGCGCTTCAAGTTCCACCGCCCCCTCTCCCCGGCCCCGTCCCGCAAGGGGAGGGGGAGAAGGGTGCGTGGTGATCCGTGACCGCATTTCTCGCGGTCCTGGTGCGCGAACTGCGGCTTTCGCTGCGCCACGGCGCCGATACGCTTGCTGCCGTGCTGTTCTTTCTACTCACCGGGGCGCTGTTCCCACTCGCCATTGGACCCGCTCCCGAAACCCTCGGCCGCATTGCGCCCGGCATCATCTGGGTGTGCGCCTTGCTTGCCGCGCTGTTGCCACTGGACCGCCTGTTCGGTGCCGACTTTGAGGACGGCTCGCTCGACCAACTCATGCTGTGTGGCCTGCCGCCTGCGGCGCTGGCCCTGGCGAAGACCGCGGCGCACTGGCTGATTACGGGCTTGCCGCTGCTGCTTGTGGCCGCGCCGCTGGCGGTCATGCTGCGGATGCCAGAGCAGGCGTTGCCGGCGCTGCTCCTTGGCCTGGCGCCCGGCACGATGCTGCTGTCGCTACTCGGCACCACCGTTGCCGCAATTGTGCTGGGTGCCAGGCGCGGCAGCGTGCTGCTACCGCTCCTCGTGCTGCCGCTGACTACACCGGTACTGATCTTCGGAGTTGCCGCGGCGGATGCCGCATCGGACGGGGTCAGCCCGCAGCCTCATCTGCTCTTGCTCGCTGCACTGTTGGTGGCGGCCCTCCCGCTTTGCCCCGTGGTCGCGGGAGCCGGACTCCGATTCACCAACGAATAGTTGATTACATACCGTAATATATAACCGGAGGTTGCGGCAGCGAATTTCCTGCCATAGCAATTCCTTTATTTCCTCGTTGCATGACCGCCACCCGGTTCGTTAACAGACAAGCGCGAGGAGAATTTTATGACACGAGCGAAATATGGTGCGGCGCGGCAGTCTGACAGACGTGTGCGTGCGGTCCACAAGGGCGCTTCCAATCGGCTGGAAGTCAACCTGACTCATTGACCAGCTTGCGGCTTGAGGCCCCCTAGGGACACGGTGACCCATGGACAGACCTGACATTCTCCTCGACCCAATTCATGCGCCCACGAATGAAAGGGATGTGGAGGCGCTTCGTCGTCTCATCGTTGAGAAGCTCACCTATGCGACCGGGCGGGATCCGCTGGTTGCCGGCGATCGCGACTGGTTCGTGGCGGCGGCGCTGGCACTGCGAGATCGGATCGTCGATCGCTGGCTGCAGAGCACGCGCAACGATACCGCAAAGCAGCACAAGCGCGTTTACTACCTGTCGCTCGAATTCCTGCCGGGCCGGCTGCTGATGGACTCGCTGAACAATGCGGGCCTGACCGAACCGATGCGGCTTGCGCTTGACGAACTGGGGGTGAGCCTCGACCGTCTGCGTTCCACGGAGCCGGATCCGGCGCTCGGCAACGGCGGGCTGGGGCGCTTGGCCGCCTGCTTCATGGACAGCATGGCCAGCCTCCGCATTCCCGCCCACGGCTTCGGCATTCGCTACAATCATGGGCTGTTCCAGCAGGTGATGCGGGATGGCTGGCAGCATGAGTATCCGGAGAACTGGTTGTCCTTCGGCAATCCGTGGGAGTTCGAGCGGCCCGATATCAACTACAAGGTGGGCTTCGGCGGACGGGTGGACGTTGTCCCAGCTTCGAACGGCACGTCAGCGTCCGTCTGGCATCCCAATGAGACGGTGAACGCCATCGCTTACGACACGCCCGTCGTCGGCTGGCGTGGCAGGCACGCAAACACGCTGCGGCTGTGGTCGGCGCGGGCGCCTGACCCGTTGGAGCTGGAGACCTTCAATCGCGGTGATCATGTCGGGGCGCTGGCGGCGCGCGCGCGAGCGAACTCTATTTCGCAGATCCTCTATCCCAGCGATGAGACGCCGGCTGGTCAGGAGCTGCGGCTGCGTCAGGAGTATTTCTTCTCCTCGGCATCGTTGCAGGACCTGCTGCATCGGCATATCCGCCAGTACGGCGAGCTGCACAATCTGGCGGACAAGTGTGCCATCCAGCTCAACGATACCCATCCGGCGATCGTTGTCGCCGAGCTGATGCGCCTGCTGGTCGACGAGCACCAATTGGCATGGGACGAGGCGTGGCGGATCACCCGCGACACCATCTCGTACACCAATCACACGCTGCTGCCGGAGGCTCTGGAAACCTGGCCGGTCCCACTGATGGAGCGTCTGCTGCCGCGCCACATGCAGATCATCTACGAGATCAACAAGCTGCATCTCGACGCATTGGTCGGGCGACCGGATGTGCCTGATCCGTCCCAAGTGTCCTTGATCGATGAGCACGGCGAGAGGCGGGTGCGCATGGGCACGCTGGCCTTCGTCGGTTCGCACAAGGTAAACGGCGTGTCCGCGCTGCACACCGAGCTGATGCGGTGCACCGTATTCCGATCGCTGCACCAGCTTTATCCTGACCGCATCGTCAACAAGACCAACGGCATCACCTTCCGGCGCTGGCTGCACACCGCCAATCCGCGTCTGACCACCGTGCTGTGCGATGCGGTCGGACCGCAGGTTCTGGATGACGGGATGGCACTGGAAAATCTGGTGCCGCTGGCGGACGATACGGCCCTTCACGAGCGGCTGATCGCGGTGAGGCGCGCCAACAAGACGGCGCTGGCCGCACTGATCGCCGAGAGGCTGGACATCACGATCGATCCGGACGCGCTCGTTGATGTGCACATCAAGCGGATTCACGAATACAAGCGGCAGCTGCTGAACATCCTTGAGACGATTTCGCTATACCTCGCGATGCGCGCCCAGCCGACACGGAACTGGGTGCCACGAGTGAAGCTCTACGCCGGCCGGGCGGCTGCCAGCTACAAGCGTGCCAAGCTGATCATCAAGCTGATCCACGATGTGGCGAACGTGGTGAACCACGATCGAACAGTGCGCGATCAACTGAAGGTCGTGTTTGTGCCGGACTACAATGTCAGCCTGGCCGAAATGATCATCCCCGCGGCGGATCTTTCCGAGCAGATCTCGACCGCCGGCATGGAAGCGTCTGGCACAGGCAACATGAAACTGGCGCTGAACGGCGCATTGACCATCGGCACGCTCGACGGGGCCAATCTGGAAATCCTCGACCGGGTTGGCGCGGACAACATGTTCACCTTCGGCCTGACCGCAGGGCAGGTTGAGGAGCGCCGTTGGCAAAACGGTCCGCCCTCGGTTCCGTCACAGGCGCTGCAACAGGTGCTGGACGTGATCGGTTCAGGCCTGTTCTCGCCTGACGAACGCGACCGCTATCGCGATCTGGTCGCCGATCTGACTTCGAGCGACTGGTTCATGGTGGCCGCCGACTTCGACGCCTATGCGGACACGCAATGGAAGGTCGCGACACGGTGGTGCGACCGGCGCGCCTGGTGGCGTTCGAGCGTGCTGAACACGGCGCAGATGGGCTGGTTTTCGTCTGACCGCACCATCCGCGAGTACGCCAAGGACATCTGGGGCGTACCGGTGACAGCCGTCGGGTAGGCACTCCCACGGGCGTGGCCTATCGTCCTGCGGGACATGGCAGCAGCACGCTTCACCGCAGTCTATCGCATCCGGTCGGACGCGGCTTCGATTGAGGCGCGCGCGCAGTCGATAGCGATCGAACAGAGCGTGGAGATGCCGCTCTCCGCCATCGTCGAGCAGGAGATCCTGCGCGACATCGTGGGCGTGGTCGAAGCGATCGAGAACCGTGGCGACGGGGTCTTTGACGTGCGTATCGGCCTGGCCACCGCCACGACGGGCGGCGATGCCGGGCAGTTCCTCAACATGGCGTTCGGCAATACCTCGCTGCACGAGGACGTCGTGCTGCTGGACGTGGATGTTCCCGCCGACCTTGCTGCCGCATTCGGCGGCCCACGGCATGGCATCGATGGCCTGCGCCGGCGAGCCGGCGCGTTCGGCCGAGCGCTGACCTGCTCGGCGCTGAAGCCGCAGGGCGTGCCGGCGGCGCGGCTGGCGCAACTGGCGGAACAGTTTGCCCGCGGCGGAATCGACTTCATCAAGGATGATCACGGCCTGGCGGAGCAGGCCTATTCGCCGTTCGCCGAACGTGTCGCCGCGATCGCCGGCAGCGTCGGCCACACGCGATATGTGCCCAGCCTGTCGGGCGATCTCGACGCTATGCGGCGCCAGATCGACATCGCCCTGGCGCATGGCATCGACACGGTGATCATCGCACCAATGCTTGCCGGCTGGGCGAACATGCAGACGCTGGTGAAGCGATATCCGGAGGTGGCGTTCTTTGCGCACCCGACCATGGGCGGCGCGGCGCGCATTGCATCGGACCTGCTGATCGGCAAGCTGTTCCGCGTACTCGGCGCCGACGCGGTGATCTTCCCCAGCCATGGCGGCCGCTTCGGCTACACGCCGGAAACCTGTCGGCGACTCGCCGAACAGGCGCGGCGGCCGTGGGACGGCATCCGTGCCAGCGTGCCGGTGCCCGCCGGCGGCATGACGCTGGAGCGGGTGCCCGAGATACTTGACTTCTATGGACCGGACGCGATGTTGCTGATCGGCGGGAGCCTGCTCGCCGCGCGTGAGCGGCTGGCCGAGGAGACTGCCGCGTTTATCAGAGCGGTCGCACAGCACAGCTATCGGTGATTGCGTCATGGACCTTGAACAGTCGACCCTATTTCGCGCCTTCCACGACTATCGTTGGGACGAGGTGACCTGCCTGCCCTACAAGGAGGAAGGTGCGGCGCCATTTAAAGCGATCTCTCGCCAGGTGCTGTTCTCCGAAGCGAAGCTTGGTTGCGAGCTGCGCTATTTCGAAATGGCGGCCGGCGGCTACTCGACGCTCGAACGCCATGAGCACATGCACGCGGTGATGATCCTGCGCGGGCGGGGAGAGTGCCTGGTCGGAGACGAGGTGCGGGCGGTAGAGCCGTTCGACCTTGTCAGCATCCCGTCCCTGGCATGGCACCAGTTTCGCGCCACAGAGGGCGAGCCGCTCGGGTTCCTCTGCATGGTGAATGCGCTGCGCGACCGGCCACAGTTGCCGAACGAGGAGGAACTGGCGGCGCTGAAGGCGAACCCAGCGCTCGCGGCGTTTCTGGCGCGATAGGGAGGGCCGAGTACTCTTCACGGGCACGTCGTCGACCGTGAAGAACGCTGATCACGGGGCCTGAGGACTCGCTTGGGTGGCGAGTTCCAAGGCCCCGTCGCTTCGGTCCCGGCTTCCTACAGTGAGTGGAGCGTCAATCACCCAGTGCCCGGTCGATCTTCCGCCCCGCGCTCTGCGCTGGGCCCTGGGGTGGATTGAGGGTGTCGCCAATCCGCTGACCAGCATTGTCCAGATTCTGGCCGGCGCGTTCGGCTGGTCCTTCCTGATGGCAGGCACCGAGGCAGAGGGTGATCACAGCCAACACCGGCAGCAGAATTCGCATTGTGTCTTTGTCCTTTGTGCGCCCGAGACGCCCGAACGCAATTGACCGGCACAAGTTCCCGAAGCATCGGATGCGCGGTGGCGTCCGAAATCGCACCACAGCGCCGGATTGAAAGTTGGCGCGGCTGTCGTTACACGAAACGCATGGAAGCCCGCGCCGCAACCCCGCGCGACCGAATTGCTCGCTACCGGGCCGCACAGCGGGCACGTGGCCTGCGGCCATTCGTGCTTTGGCTGCCAGACGTGAACGATCCGGACTACCAGGCGCGCGTCGCTGATGAATGCAGGCGGCTCGCACGGCTGACCCGGGAGGAGCAGGATCTGGCCAGCGGGTTCGCGCGGCTTGCGGCGCGGTCGGAGGGATGGCGCTAGACCCGGGAGACGTTCGACGGGGCGTGGTTGTGCTCATTCGACTTCCAAGAGACAAGGCGCGGCCCGCTGTGGTGGTCCGCTCGGATCTGTTGGCCGAACTCTCCTATGCGACGGTACTGCCGATCACGACGGAGCTGCGCGCAGACATCAGCATGCGGATCGAAGTGGTTCCGAGTATGGAGAACGGTCTGCGCGAACTGTCGCAGGTGATGGTGGACTGGCGGCAGACGGTGCTGGCATCAGATATGGGCGAGGCGATTGGCCACCTTGATGCGGCCACCATGCGCGACATCACGCGGCAGATGGCGGTACTGTTGGGCATCGGCTACGGCAGCGGGAGGCGTAGCGGATCGCGTCGCGGCACATCTCCGGCGCGGTGACGGCCGTCCGCCCCGGCGTCCGTGTCGAATGGAGGTCGCTGGCAGGTGCACGGGATTCCCCTGAGGACCTGGGGAAGCAACTGCGCCAGGCAGCGCACGATCCGCCACACGACGTCATGCGACGCAGGGCGGCATCCACGTCTTCTCGTGGTGCGAGCAGCAAAGACCTGCGTCGGCATGACGGAATGAATGAACCATCGCCATATGCGCGACGGACGACTGCCTCACCGCGCGAGCGGCCGGTACTTGATCCGATGTGGCTCTGTCGCGTCGGCGCCGAGCCGGCGCCGCTTGTCTTCCTCGTAAGCCTCGAAGTTGCCCTCGAACCATTCCACGTGGCTGTCGCCCTCGAACGATAAGATGTGCGTTGCCAGGCGGTCGAGGAACCAACGGTCGTGACTGATGATCACCGCGCAGCCGGCGAACTCGATCAGAGCATCTTCCAGCGCGCGCAGCGTATCCACATCGAGATCGTTGGTCGGCTCGTCGAGCAGGATCACGTTGTGTTCGGTCTTCAGCATCTTCGCCAGGTGCACCCGGTTGCGCTCGCCGCCTGACAGAAGGCCGACCTTCTTCTGCTGATCCGGCCCCTTGAAGTTGAACGCGGCCACATACGCGCGCGAAGCCACGCCGCGCTTGCCGAGGTAGATCAGGTCCTCGCCGCCGCTGATCTCCTGCCACACGTTGTTGTTCGCGTTCAGGCTGTCGCGCGACTGATCGACATAACCCAGCTTCACCGTCTCACCGATCCGCAGCGCGCCACTGTCCGGCTGTTCCTGGCCGATGATCATGCGGAACAGCGTCGTCTTGCCCGCACCGTTCGGGCCGATCATCCCGACGATCCCACCAGGCGGCAGGCGGAAGTTCAGGTCATCGATCAGCAGGTTGTTGCCGTAGCCCTTGCGCAGTCCCTCGGCCTCGATCACCACGTTGCCCAGGCGCGGGCCGGGCGGGATGACGATCTCGGCCACACCGGCGACCTGCTCCTGCGAGCGCGTCAGCATCTCCTCATAGCGCTGGATGCGCGCGCGGTTCTTCGCCTGTCGGGCGCGCGGCGAGGCGGCAATCCATTCCTGCTCCATCGCGAGCGCACGCTGGCGGGCGCTTTCCTCCTTCTCCTCCTGTTGCAGCCGCTTGCGCTTCTGCTCGAGCCAGGATGAGTAGTTGCCCTCGAACGGATAGCCGCGGCCGCGCTCGATCTCCAGGATCCAGCCGGTGACGTTGTCGAGGAAGTAGCGGTCGTGGGTGACGATCATCACCGTGCCGGCGTAGTCGCGCAGCGTATGCTCCAGCCAGGCGACACTTTCGGCATCGAGGTGGTTGGTGGGCTCGTCGAGCAGCAGCAGGTCGGGCTTCTCCAGCAGCAGCCGGCACAGCGCGACACGCCGCCGCTCGCCCCCCGAGAGAGTGGTGATTGGGGCCTCCGCAGGCGGACAGCGCAGCGCGTCCAGCGCGATATCCACGCGCCGGTCCAGGTCCCACCCTTCCCCGGCGTCGATCTTCGTCTGAAGGTCGGCCTGCTCGCCGAGCAGCTCGTTCATCTCCTCATCGCTCATCGGCTCGGCGAACTTCTCCGAGATCTCATTGAACCGGCTGAGCGCTGCCTTCAGGCCGGCGAACGCCTCCTCGACGTTCTCGCCCACGGTCTTCTCCGGATCGAGCTGCGGCTCCTGTTCCAGGTATCCGACCCGCACGCCCTCGGCGGCCCAGGCCTCGCCGCCGAAATCCGTGTCGATCCCGGCCATGATCTTCATCAGCGTGGATTTGCCGGCGCCGTTGATGCCGAGCACACCGATCTTCACCCCTGGCAGGAAGGCGAGCGTGATGCCGCGAAACACCTCGCGGCCGCCTGGAAAGGACTTGGTCAGATCCTTCATCACATAGACGTACTGATAGCTGGCCATGGCCCCATCCCCTCGAATGCGCGCGAGGTTCTAGGTGGGGGCTAGGCCCCGCTCAATACCAGTGGTGCTGCCGCCAGAACGTGACCGCATTGTCTGCGGTGCCGTAGCGCTGCTGGATGTAGCGGATGCCGCCCTGGGCCTCTTCCACCGCGTTGCCGAACGAGCCTGCGCCGTTCGGGTTCAGGTGGTAGTTCGCCGCGGTCAACTGGAAGAGACCGCGCGCCGAATGCACGGGGTTTTTGGCGTTGACCTGGCCGCCCGACTCCTGCGCCATGATGAAGCGCAGACCCGATTGCCACGACGACGGCACGCCTTCCAGCGTCATCGCGTGCGTCAGCGCCGCGTCCGCTTGCGCCGGAATGGCGGAATCCGGCTTCTCGACCCAGTTCGGATGCGCCATCGTCAGCGGCACATGCAGCGCCGCCGTCTGGAAGCCCGAGCTGGCCCCCGGGGTGGCGCGCGGCGAGCGTGCCCCCGCCATTGCTGCGGCGAGCACATGATGGAACGCCAGGGCGCCATGCCGCCACGCGCCGCTTGCTGCTTGACCGCCGTGGCGGCCGTTGGCAGCGCGCGAAGCAGTCAGCCCAAGGCGCACCGCGTCGGCCATCCGCGCAAGCTAGCGCTGGATTCCTTTCCACCCGGTTATCAGGATCGCGTGCTGCATCGCACGAGGCCTTGGCCTGCAAACTAACTTGACCGTATGTAAAGCCCATGCCCGACCGTACCTGGACGGTTCTCGTGGTTGAAGCCGAACACCCCGCGCGGGGCCTGATCGCGGGATGTCTGGACGAGGATTACCGGGTGCTGACAGCGACCTCCGGGGGCGCCGCACTTGAAATCCTGAGAGCGGAAGAGAGTGATCTGGTCCTCTGCGATCAGGTGCTGCCCGACATGACCGGCGTTGAGTTCTTCAGTCAGATCCGCGTCGCCAACCCGGAAGCCATTCGCGTCCTGGTCACCGAATGCCGCGATCCTGACGAGGTGATCCGCTCGATCAACGAGGCCGCAGTCTACCAGATCATCTCCAAGGCCTGGCAGTCGGACCAACTTCGCCTGCTCATCCGGCGAGCACTGGAAAGCCGGGAACTGGCCCGCCTGCACCGCTACCTCAGCCGCGAGCTGAAGTTCGCCGATGAGGTATTGCGTCAGCAGAACGGCAAGATGACGACGCAACTGCAGAGCGCCTATGAGTTCGACAAGCTGGTATTCGCCAGCGACAGCATGATCGAGGTCTGCAACTTCGCGCGCCAGGCGGCGGCGACCGATCTGCCGGTGCTGATCCAGGGGGAGACCGGCACCGGCAAGGAGCTGATGGCCCGCGCGGTGCACTTCTTCAGCGGCCGCAATAGGTATCCGTTCCTGGCACAGAACTGCGCGGCACTGCCGGACGAGCTGCTTCACTCCGAGCTGTTCGGCCACAAGCGCGGGGCCTTCACCGGGGCGATCGGCGACCGGCTGGGCCTGTTTGCCGCGGCGGACGGCGGCACCGTGTTCCTCGACGAAATCGGCGACGTGTCGCAGGCGTTCCAGGTGAGCCTGCTGCGGCTGCTGCAGGACGGCGAGGTCAAACCGCTGGGCAGCCAGGTGACCAAGCACACCAATGTCCGGATCATCGCCGCGACCAACCAACGGCTCAAGGAACTGGTCGAGCGGAACCGGTTCCGTCGCGATCTGTATTTCCGCCTCAGGGGCTTCGAGCTGAACCTGCCGCCGTTGCGCGACCGGGTGGAGGATATCCCGATCCTGGCGGAGCACGCGGCGACAAAATACGCGAAGTCGATCAATCGCAGGATCGCCGGCGTCTCCGCCGAAGTCTTGCGTCGGCTGCGTGCACACCCGTTTCCAGGCAACGTGCGCGAGTTGGAGAATGAGGTGCGGCGCATGGTCGCGCTGGCCGCGGACGGCGAATTCCTGTCGTTGAAACACATGTCACCGGAATTTGCCCGGCTCAATCCTGAAATCGGCGGCCAGGCCAGGATGCCGGGGTTCCTGAAGGGCAAAGCGACGCTGAAGGCCAAGGTCGAGGCGCTGGAGGCGCAACTCGTGTCCGAGGCGCTGCTGCGGAACAAGTGGAACCACAGCCGCGCGGCAGTCGAACTCGGGATTTCACGCGTCGGGCTGGCCAACAAGATCAAGCGCTACAATCTCGATCGGGTTACCACCCACTAGCACTGGAGCGAAGGATGTCGGCCGACAGGCAAGGGAGACCGGTTCCCCACGCCAACGCCTCGTTCAAGGATCTCGGCACGACGAAGCTGGCGCAGCAACTGGGTCTGACCGAGGAACAGACCAACGGCCACTGGTGCAGCCGGTGCCAGGGCATCTGGTTCGGCTCCACGCTGGAGGCCGAATGCCCCGTGTGCGGCAACCGCAAGGGCTGACACCTTTCCACTCCCTCTCCCGCGAGTCGGGAGGGGTGTATTGGGCGCCCGCTCCACTAGCTTCAGTTGCAAAGCAGGTTTGCAAATCGCCTACTGCTGTAAACCAACTTCGCAGCCATCATTCCCGCGGATCGGCCAGCGACTCAGACGAAGCCGTTGAAATCGCCAGGAACTTCGATCGCGCCTTGGCTGGCTCAGAATTTGCTGAGTCAACCTCGCCAGCGCGACAAAACATTGGGAGGAGGGCGAAATGGCTAACCTGCTTTGGCTTCAGGGCGGTGCGTGCTCCGGCAACACCATGTCCTTCCTGAACGCAGACGAGCCCAGCGCCTGTGACCTCGTGACCGACTTCGGCATCAACATCCTCTGGCATCCATCGCTCGGCATGGAGCTGGGCGACAACCTGCAGAAGATCCTGCGCGACTGCGTCTCCGGCGCCATCCCGCTCGACATCTTCGTGTTCGAGGGCACGGTGGTGAACGCGCCAAACGGCACCGGCAACTGGAACCGCTTCGCCGGCCGGCCGATGAAGCAATGGGTTCGCGACCTGTCAGACGCCGCGCAGTTCGTGGTGGCGATCGGCGATTGCGCGACCTGGGGCGGGATTCCGGCCACCGCGCCCAACCCGTCGGACTCGCAGGGCCTGCAATTCCTGAAGCGCGCCCACGGCGGATTCCTGGGCGCCGACTTCACCTCGAAGGCCGGTTTGCCAGTCATCAACATCCCCGGCTGCCCGGCGCATCCCGACTGGATCACCCAGATCGTCGTCGCGGTCGCGACCGGCCGCGCCGGCGACGTCAGCCTGGACGATTTGCAGCGGCCAAAGACGTTCTTCCAGAGCTTCACGCAGACCGGCTGCACCCGCAACATGCATTTCGCCTACAAGGTCTCGGCAACCGAATTCGGTCAGCGCAAAGGCTGCCTGTTCTACGACCTGGGCTGCCGCGGCCCGATGACTCACTCGCCGTGCAACCGCATCCTGTGGAACCGCCAGTCCTCGAAGACTCGGTCGGGAATGCCCTGCCTGGGCTGCACCGAGCCGGAGTTCCCGTTCTTTGATCTGGCGCCGGGTACGGTGTTCAAGACACAGACCGTGATGGGCGTGCCGAAGGACCTGCCACAAGGCATCGACAAACGTGGCTACATCGCGCTGACGGGAGCCGCCAAGAATGCTGCTCCGGCCTGGGCCGAACAGGACATGTTCGTGGTCTGACGCCGCCAAACAGACAGGAAACCGAGCAATGCCAGTACAGACACTCGACATTTCGCCGGTTGGTCGCGTGGAAGGCGATCTCGATGTGCGTGTCGATATCGAGAACGGCGTGGTGACCAACGCGTGGACGCAGGCCGAGCTGTTCCGTGGCTTCGAGATCATCCTGCGCGACAAGGACCCGCAGGCTGGCCTGGTCGTGACGCCGCGGGCCTGCGGCATTTGTGGTGCGTCGCACCTGACGTGCGCTGCCTGGGCACTGGACACCGCATGGCAGACCGAGGTTCCGCGCAACGCGATCCTGGCGCGCAACCTGGGTCAGATCACCGAGAGCCTGCAAAGCCAGCCGCGCTATTTCTACGGCCTGTACGCGATCGACATGACGAACAAGAAGTATCGCGCCAGCAGCTTCTACGAGGAGGCGGTGAAGCGCTTCGCCCCGTTCACCGGCAAGTCGTACGAAACCGGCGTCACGGTGTCGGGCAAGCCGGTCGAGATCTACGCGCTGTTCGGCGGCCAGTGGCCGCATTCGAGCTTCATGGTGCCGGGCGGCGTGATGTGCGCTCCCACCCTGTCCGATATCACCCGTGCATGGTCGCTGCTGGAGTACTACAAGAATACCTGGCTGGAACCGGTCTGGCTCGGCTGCTCGATCGAGCGCTACGAGCAGATCAGGACCTACGACGACTTCATGGTCTGGCTGGACGAGAGCCCGGCGCACGCGGACTCCGATCTCGGGTTCTATTGGCGCATGGGCCTGGACGTCGGCCTCGACCAGTACGGCGGAGGCGTCGGCAAATACGTCTCCTGGGGCTATCTGCCGCACGAGGACAAGTATCAGAAGCCCACTATCGACGGCCGCAACGCTGCGCTGATCATGAAAAGCGGCGTGTATGACGGCAAGACCGACTCGCATACGCTGATGACTCAGGAGCGGGTGCGCGAGAACACCAGCCACTCCTGGTACGACGAGGGCGTTGCGGACGTGCATCCGTACGACCGCACGACGCGCCCTGTGCAGAACAACGACACGGACTTCGACAAGAAATACAACTGGTCGACCGCCGTGCTGCATAACGACTTCGGGCGCCTCGAGGCCGGTCCGTTCGCGCGGCAGATGGTGGCCGGTGGCCGGCACGGCGAAGCCTGGCAGCACTATGACGGCCTTATCCTCGACATGTACAAGAAGATGGGCGGCCCCAGCCTGCACCTGCGCCAGATCGCTCGGATGCACGAAACCGTTAAGCTGTACCGGCAGGCCGAGCACTGCCTGCGTGAGTTCCGCCTGAGCGATCCGTGGTACATCAAGCCGCGCGAGCGCGACGGCCGCGGCTGGGGCGCGACCGAGGCGATCCGTGGCGCGTTGTGCCACTGGATCGAGATCAAGGACGGCAAGATCAAGAACTACCAGATAGTCGCACCGACCACCTGGAACGTCGGTCCGCGCGATGCCAACAGCCACCTCGGGCCGATCGAGCAGGCGTTGATCGGCGCGCCGATCGCCGATCCGCGCGATCCCGTGGAGGTGGGGCACGTCGCTCGGTCGTTCAACTCGTGCCTCGTGTGTACCGTGCATGCCCATGATGGAAAGACCGGGAAAGAACTGGCTCGGTTCCGTGTCGGCTAGCAGCCCGAACCGAACGCCGTCGCTTGCGGAAGCCGCTGGTGAGGGGTGCCTCTCCTGACGCACCCTCTCCTCCACGCAGAGGGGACAAGGCATGACCACGGAGAAGGAGTCCGCGCTCCGAGCGTTTATCGGGAAGCTCCTGGCCGACGGCCTGAAGACCCTGACCGAGCCATTTCCCGAGACCAATCGCGAATTCGGCAATCTTCTGGTCGCGCTACGCGAACTTCCGCCGGACGATCTCGAAGCGAAGCTGGTACTGTCAGGCTTTACCGATCGTCCGTATGGTCCGGACCAGATGCGCTGCCAGGAATGCATGTACTACCTGGTGCACCGCAAATGGTGCGACCTGCCGGAGCTCGCGGTACCAGTGGAGGCCGACTGGTACTGCCGGCTCTGGCGGATCTAGCCGCGCCATGTTGACGATCATCGGCTGCGGCAATTCAACCCGCTCCGACGACGGGGTTGGCGTGTTCGTCGCTCAGGCGTTGCAGGCGCGTCTGCGGGAAAATCCGCGCGACGATGTGCGTGTGTTCGATGCCGGTACGTCCGGGATGGAGGTGATGTTCCAGGCGGCTGGAACGCGGCAACTGATTGTCATCGACGCGGCAAGCAGTGGGTCGACACCTGGCGCCATCTTCAAGTTGCCTGGCGCAGAGCTGGAAGCGGAGCGTTCACCCAGTTTCAGCCTGCATGATTTTCGCTGGGACCACGCACTTGCCGCCGGACGGAAGATTTACCGCGAACGTTTCCCGACCGATGTCACCGTCTACCTGATCGAGCTGCAGAGCGTTGCGTTCGGGTTGGAACTCAGTGGGCCTGTTCTTGCGTCGGCGACGCGCGTGATCGCGGAAATTCAACGCACGATCGATGACTATGTCGCATGCTGACGACGGCCCGATGATCAGCATCCGGCGCGGCAACATTCATCTCTCGCGGGAGCTATGCGATGCGCATCTGCCGGATGTCGGCGCGGTTGCTCTGCTTGCCCGCGACGACACAGTGTTGATCGTGCCGCTCGCACGGCAATCGGCAGGCGGTCTGTTGCTGAAGATCCGCAATGCGCGCGGCGACCGCGTGGTGCATGCGCAGGAATTCCTGCGCGCGAGGGGGCTGCCCGAAGATTTCGAGGAACGCCAGTTTCCGGTCCACTGGGTCGCCGAGCTGGAGGCGCTGGCGATCCTGGGGTTACCGCAAGTGCAAACTTGCTTTGCACAGTGATAAAGTGTTTGGCGGCTAGCTGGATCGCGTCTTAAGCTGATCGCAATAACATCGCCTCAATGAATGCGACGACCCTGGGGAGGATGCGGTGGGGCCAACGCTACCCGAAGCACAATTCGATGCCGCGCTGAGGGCGGTCGATGCTGAGGCAGAGACCGCCGAGGAGAAGGCGGAAATGCTCATGGAGATCGCCATGGGCATGCAGCTTCGGCCGAAGACGCCGGATCAGTTACGGCGCGCGGCCGACCTGTATCGCCGCGCTCTCGACCTCGCCGAGGACACCCTGTTGCGGGCGCGCATCACCGCGCGGCTCGGTACGGCGCTGCAGGCAGTGCCCGATGGCGGCACGACCGCGCTGAAGCACGCGCGCGATGCATACGAGGCGGCGCTGCCGACCTTGCAGGAACACGGGAAACCAGCAGAGTTTGCCGAAGTCGAAATGAATCTCGGACTGGTCACGCAATCGCTTGCCGGCACAGGCGCAGCACGGCTGCAGGATGCCATCCAGTCGTATCATCGCGCGCTGCGGACCTTCACGCGCACCGAGTATCCGCAGGAATACGCAATCCTGCACAACAACCTCGCCATCGCCTATTTGTCGCTGCCGATGGCCGATGAGCGCGCCAAGATGCGTGAGGCGCTTGCGGTGCAGTCGTTCGAGGAGGTGTTGAGCGTCATCACTCTGGTGGACCATCCAAGCGAATACGCGATGATCCAGAACAATCTCGGCAACGCGCTGCAGTACGCCTCCAGTGGTCATGTGCTGGACAACAATCTGCGCGCGCTGACTGCCTATGCGGAGGCACTGAAGGTTCGTAACGAGCGCGACACGCCGCTGGAATACGCGAGCACAATCGCGAACAAGGCGAACGTTCTGCGCAATCTCCCGGATGATCCAGACCAGCCGGGACTGGGTCGCGAGGGTTGCCTGATCGCCGCGCGCGATCTCTACCAGGAAGCACGCCGTATCCTGCTCCGCTTCGATCAGGCCGACAGCGTCGCAATGATCGAGGAGTCGCTGACCGGCATCGCCGACGACCTGGCTGCGATGTTCCACCATTCGGCCGGGAGCTGAATGCGCATGACCGGTTTCTGGCACCAACTCGCAAGCGGGCAGTTGACCGCGGTGACCATCATGATCTGGACGTGCTGCGGGTCCGTGGTGGCGACGTTGGGCGGCGCCCTGGCTGGTATCATGCTCGCCGGAAGGGATCTCGGCAACGAGCTGGCCGGGGCGATGGGCGCGATGTTCGGTCCGACCGGCGCGGTGCCAGGCGTGCTGCTCGGACTGATCATTCTTGCACTGCTTTAGGAGCGCGGTATGTGGCCGATGTTTACCAACTCGCTTCGACTGTTCCTGAAAGGCAAGTTGTTCAGGGACCCGAAAGCGGTACTGCTGCGGTGGTTTGCGGGTTTCGCCATCGCGCTGGTGGCGGTGGTCATTCTGGGACTGCTCGGCGTGCCGGTCTGGCTTGCCGTCGTGCTGGCGTCGCTGGGCGTCGGCGCCATCCAGCCGTATCTGTTCCGCGACCTGAAATACGCCTGAGGATCGGGCCGTGAGCAGCGCCGCGATCGAAAATATGCAGGCTAGCCCACAGGATGAGGCCGCGGCAGAACTGGACCGCCTGGTGCACGCGATCGCCAGCCAGGAGGCCATCGTTGACGGTTGGGACGCCGCGCAGGCGGCAACGGTGCAGGCACTGAAATCGGCGATCGAGGCGCTGCACAAGGAAGCGCTGCGTCGGCTGATCCGGACCTTGAAGGATGATCCCGCTGCGCTGCCCAGATTGCGCGAGGCGGTGGCCGATCCGATCGTGCGCGGTGTGCTGCAATTCCACGGGCTGCTGCGCGAGCGTATGGAGACCCGGCTGGAGCGTGCGCTCGACGACGTGAGGCCATCGATGCATCTGCATGGCGGTGACGTGGAACTGGTCCGCGTGGTTCAGCCGGATGCAGTCGAGATTCGCCTGACCGGCGCCTGCCACGGCTGTCCGGCCTCCAGCGAGACACTGCGCGAGGGCGTCGAGCGCGCCATCCGCGCGCATTGTCCCGAGATCGTTCACATCCGGCAGGTCAGCAGAGGACCGGTGAGGCAGGCCGGTGACGCGACGCACTTCATCAGCCCGTTCGCAGCCAATACGGATCAGGGCTGGGTCGATGCCGCGCGGCTGGATGAGATCCCCGAGGGCGGCATCATCGAACGCAGGATCGCTGGGCGCTCCGTGCTGTTGAGCCAGCGCGCCGGCCGGGTCAGCTGCTTCGACAACGCCTGCGCGCATTTGGGCATGCCGCTGGAGATGGGCGACATCGCAGACGGCGTCATCACCTGCACGTATCACGGCTTTCGCTATCTGCTGGAAACCGGCGAATGCCTGACCGCCCCCGAGGTGCAGCTTGTTGTGCATGCGGCGCGCGTGCGCGGTGACCGCGTCGCTGTGCGGCTGGAGGGCTAGACGGTGGCAACCGCGCTCCGTGTCAACCTGATGCCCGCGTTGAAGCATGCGCCGGTCCCATCCAGTCTCGCGGTGCTGGACTGCGAGGGACCGTTTGCGTGCCTCGGTCTGTCCGCCAGCGCCGACGGACTGGCGATCCCGGTGGCGCCAAGTGCCACCTCCCTGTTTGGGCCGCGCGGCGCCAGCCTGATCGGCGCGCGCGGTCCGCTCTGGGTGAGCGACACCGGTCATCACAGGCTGCTCGGCTGGGCGAGGGTACCGGATGGCGACAATGCGCCGGCCGACTGGGTGATCGGACAGCCGGACTTCACGCGCGAGGGTCGCAACGCCAAGGGCCAGCCCGGGGCAGCCACCTTGAACGTGCCGACCGGCGTCACGCCGCTTGGCGAGGGGATCGCGGTCGCCGATGCCTGGAACCATCGCGTGCTGATCTGGCTTGCGCGACCGGAGCGCAGCAATGCACCGGCCGACGTGGTGCTGGGACAGGCGGATTTCGCGTCGGGGGAGGCCAATGGCGGCCACACCACGGCGTCGGCGCAGTCGCTGTTCTGGCCCTACGGCGTGCACTGGGACGGCGCGCGGCTGTGGGTCGCGGACACCGGCAACCGCCGCGTGCTGATGTGGCATGGCGTGCCAATGAGCAACGGGAGCCCGGCCGATCTGGTGCTCGGGCAGCATGATTTTGGCACGCGCGATGAGAACGGCGGCGGCGAACCGAGCCTGTCCAGCATGCGTTGGCCGCACGACGTGGCGGTGTGGAACGGCAGGCTGTGCGTGACCGACGCCGGCAACAACCGCATCATGATCTGGGACGCGCGGCCGACCCGCAACGACCAGGCCTGTGACCGCCTGCTTGGCCAGATCGATCCGACGCAGGTCGATCATAACCAATCGCTCTACTGGCCGAGTGCAGGCACGCTGCACATGCCGTACGGCATCGCGTCGAGTGGAACATGGCTGGTGGCCGCCGACACCGCGAACTCGCGACTGCTGGGCTGGCACGCCGATGACAACGCCCATCAGGCCGATGCATGCGCGTTGACCGGTCAGACGGATTTCCACGCCAAGGGCGACAATCGCTGGGCGCTCCCCAGCCGGGACAGCCTGTGCTGGCCATACGGCATAGCGGTGTGCGGCGACGTGGCAGTCGTCGCGGATTCCGGAAACAACCGGGTCCTGCTCTGGCACCTTGCATCGGACCTTGTCGCGTCATGAGCACGCTGGCGGATCCGTTGCCTGATGATCGGGACGTCGCCGAACTGATCCGCGTGCGCGGCTTGGTGCAGGGCGTCGGCTTCCGACCGACCGTATGGCTCCTCGCGCGTCGCTACGGCCTGCGCGGCTGGGTGGCCAACGACGGCGACGGCGTCATCATTCGGTTGTGCGGCTCAGGGAAAGCGATCGAACGGCTGATCGTCAGTTTGGCGGATGAGGCCCCGCCGCTGGCGCGGATCGACCGGATCGAACGCACCGTGTGCCCACCATCGCCTGACGACGCCGCGTTTCGCATCATCAGCAGCATTGTGACCAAGGCACGCACCGGCGTCGTGCCCGATGCGGCGACCTGCCCGCAGTGCCGCGCCGAGGTGCTGGACGCCTTCGAGCGGCACTATCGGTATCCGTTGACCAACTGCACCCATTGCGGGCCGCGCCTGTCTATCATTGAGGCGATCCCCTACGACCGGCAATCCACCACGATGCGGCGGTTCAACGTATGCCCGGCCTGCGCAGCAGAATATGACGCGCCGGACGACCGCCGCTTCCACGCGCAGCCGATCGCCTGCCATGCGTGCGGGCCGCGCGCCTGGCTGGAGCGCGGCGACGGGCGACCGATCGCCTTGGATGCCATCACCACACTGGACGACGTGGATGGCGCGGCGACATTGCTGATGCGCGGGGAGATCGTGGCGATCAAGGGGCTCGGCGGTTTCCAGCTCGCCTGCGATGCGACCAATCCGGAGGCCGTGGCTCGTCTGCGCGAACGCAAGCGTCGGCCGCGCAAGCCACTCGCCCTGATGGTGCGCGATATCGATGTCGCGCGTTCCTGGTGCGACATCGACGCGCACGGGGTGAACATCCTGTGCAGCGCCGCCGCCCCTATCGTGATCGTCAAACCGCGCACTGATGGCCGGCGCGTCGCAGAGGCCATTGCACCCGGCGTCGGCACGCTCGGTGTCATGCTGCCGAACACGCCGCTGCACCACCTGATGATGCGGCGGATGGATCGGCCGATCGTGCTGACCAGCGGCAATCTGTCCGACGAGCCGCAATGCATCGACAACGCGGACGCGCGACAGACACTCGACGGCATCGCCGATTACTTCCTGATGCACGACCGCGACATTGCGCGACGGGTCGATGATTCCATCGTGCGGGTCATGGGCGGCAGACCCCGCATCATGCGGCGCGCACGCGGCTACGCCCCGGCACCTATGCCTCTGCCGGACGGCTTCGCCGCCGCGCCATCGGTACTTGCGATGGGTGGTGAACTGAAAGGGGCGTTCTGCCTGCTGCGCGACGGCCAGGCCATCCTGTCGCACCACATGGGGGATCTGGAGAACGCCAAGACGTTCGCCGACTACGCACACTCGATCGAGGCGTATCAGCAATTGTTCGAGCACGTGCCGACGATCATCGCAGTCGATCGCCATCCCGAGTATCTGTCCACCAAGCTGGGTCGCGATCTTGCCGCACAGCATGCGGCGGACCTGGCGGAAGTGCAGCACCATCATGCCCATGTCGCCGCCTGCCTCGCGGAGAATGGAATCGCCCTCGATGCCGCCCCGGTGATCGGCATTGCGTTGGACGGGCTTGGATACGGACTCGATGACACGCTCTGGGGCGGCGAATTCCTGCTGGCCGACTACCGCGACTGCCAACGCTTGGCCACATTCAAGCCGGTCGCGATGCCGGGCGGCGCCCAGGCGATCCGCGAGCCCTGGCGAAACACTTACGCGCATCTGATGGCCGAGATGGGCTGGGCGCGGTTTGCGATGGACTATGCCGATCTCGCGCTTTACCGGTTCCTGGATGCGAAGCCCCGCGCGGTGCTCGACAGCATGATCGCGCGCGGCGTCAATAGCCCGCTGGCAAGCTCCTGTGGGCGCCTGTTCGATGCGGCGGCAGCGGCGGCCGGGGTCTGTCGCGAATGCGCCGAATACGAAGGCCAGGCGGCCGTGGAGTTCGAGGCAATGGTGGACGCGCAGACCCTCGTGCACGAGGACGAGCGTCTCGTTTACCCGTTCGCAATTCCTCGGCTCAAATCCAGCAACCTGCCATATGTGGAACCGCTGCCGATGTGGCAGGCGCTCCTCGGCGATCTGATCGAGGACACGCCGGTGCCGGTGATTGCGGCGCGGTTCCATAAGGGACTCGTCTCGGTCATAGTGCGCATGGTCGACAAGCTGCGGCAGCGGGATCCCGACATGGCACCGGTCACGACTGTCGCGCTGTCCGGCGGCGTATTGCAGAACCGCGTGCTGCTCGAGCTGCTGATGGGCGGGCTTGAAGCGCTCGGTCTTCGCGTGCTCATCCACGCACAGGTGCCTGCCAACGATGGTGGGCTCGCGCTCGGCCAGGCGGCGATCGCCGCCGCTCGGGCGATCTCGCTCGGCGCAGAACAACGAGGAAGCACGCCATGTGTGTAGGCATCCCAGGACGCATCGTCGAGATCTCCGATACCAACAGCAATCTCGCGATCGTCGACGTTGGCGGCGTGCGCCGGCCGATCAACATCAGCTTCATAACGACGGAGGGACGGGAGCCGGAATCCTATATCGGCGAATGGGTGCTGATGCATGTCGGATTCGCCATGAGCCGCATCGACGAGGACGAGGCGGCGCGCACGCTGGAACTGCTGCATGAACTGGGTGAGGCGCAGGCTGAGATGGAAGCCATGCGCCGCTCGGAATCGGCATGAGGAAGCCCGCATCATGACAGAAGGCCGCGCACTGCAGGACCTGTATCCGTTCCTGCACGGCGACAAGCAGGATGCGGCCCGGCTGCGCGGCGCGTTGCTTGAGTCGGTGCATCGGAAGGCGCGCGACAGCAACGAGGCCAAAGAGCGCTTCTTCGCCGAGAATACGGCTGCCGTCGTCGCGGCGGCGGAAGCCATCGCGGGCGTGTATCGTCGGCGCGGCCGACTTTTCAGCATGGGCAATGGCGGCTCGAGCTGCGATGCCGCGCATTTCGCGGTGGAGTTCCTGCATCCGGTCACCGCGGGCAGACCGGCGCTGACCGCGATCAACCTGACCGCCGACATCGCGATGCTGACCGCGGTCGGCAACGATGTCGGCTTCAGCCACGTCTTCGTCCGCCAGTTGATCGCACAGGCTAACCCCGGCGATGGGCTTGTCGGGTTTTCCACCAGCGGCAATTCCGAGAATCTGCTTACCGCGTTTGCCAAGGCGAAGGAGCTTGGCCTGGTCACGATCGGTTTCGTGGGGAACGACGGCGGCAAGATGGCGCGCGACGGCGGTCTGGATCACTGTCTGGTGGTGCGGAGCGACAGCATCCACCGGATCCAGGAGACGCACGTGGCGATCTATCACATCCTTTGGGATCTGGTGCACACGCTGCTTGCCGAGGACCGCGGTGGTTTGATGAGCGGGGCGGCGTCATGAAATACGTCGACGAGTTCCGCGATCCGGTGAAGGCGCGGGTGCTGCTGGGCGAGATTCGCAAGTTGAGCGCGGCCATCTCGCGTAACCGGACGCGACCGCTGCAGATCATGGAAGTTTGCGGCGGGCACACGCACTCCATATTTCGCTACGGCATTCAGCAGATGCTGCCTGACGAGGTGGAATTCGTGCACGGGCCTGGCTGCCCGGTCTGCGTGCTGCCGATGGGGCGCGTTGATGACTGCGTGGCACTGGCCGAACGGCCGGAGGTGATCTTCACCACGTTCGGCGACGCGATGCGGGTGCCGGGATCGCGCAAGAGCCTGCTGAAGGCCAAGGCCGACGGCGCGGATGTGCGCATGGTCTACTCGCCGCTCGATGCGCTGGCGATCGCGCGGAAGCATCCGGATCGGGAGGTTATATTCTTCGGCCTGGGTTTCGAGACCACGATGCCGAGTACCGCCATGACGGTCATCGAGGCGCGGAAGCAGGGCGTGAGGAATTTCTCGCTGTTCTGCAATCACATCACCATCATTCCGACGATCAAGGCGATCCTGGACTCGCCCGACCTGCACCTGGACGGATTCCTGGGGCCTGGGCATGTCAGCATGGTTATCGGCACCACCATCTACGAATTCATAACCCGGCACTATCACAAGCCGATCACCATCGCGGGGTTCGAACCACTGGACGTGCTGCATGCGTTGTGGATGGTGCTGAAGCAGATCGACGATGGCCGCTGCGAGGTCGAGAACCAGTATGGCCGCGTCGTTCCGGCGCATGGCAATCCGAACGCGCTCGCCGCAATCCACGAGGTCTACGAGTTGCGCGAGTTCTTCGAATGGCGCGGCCTTGGTTCGATCGATCATTCCGGGGTGCGGTTGCGCGAGAGCTATGCGGCGTTCGATGCCGAACGGAAGTTCGAGGTGCCCAACATCCGTATTGCCGACCCTAAGGCGTGCCAGTGCGGCGAGGTGCTGAAGGGTGTGATCAAGCCGCATCAGTGCAAGGTGTTCGGCACTGCCTGTACGCCTGAAACCCCGTTGGGTTCGTTGATGGTCTCGACCGAGGGTGCCTGCGCGGCCTACTACAACTACGGCCGCACCGACATGCCACTCGTCGGCGTGGACGCCGGTGGATGAACGTTCCGGCACCAACCGGCGCGCGGCGGGGCGGTACGGTGCGCGATGCGCGCATCAACATGTCGCATGGAAGCGGCGGCAAGGCGATGCGCGCGCTGATCGAGGACGTGTTCGTCTCGGCGTTCGACAATCCAATGCTCGGCGCGCTGGAGGACCAGGCGCGCATCCCTCTCGCGGATCTCGCGACGCACGGTGACCGACTGGCCTTCACCACCGATACCTACGTGGTCGATCCGCTGTTCTTTCCCGGCGGCGACATCGGCACGCTTGCGGTGGCGGGCACCGTCAATGATCTGGCGATGTGCGGCGCGCGGCCGTTGTTCCTGTCGTGCGGCATGGTGCTGGAGGAAGGACTGGACGTCGACATCCTGCGCCGCGTGGTAGCCAGCATGAAGCGCGTCGCGGATCAGGCCGGCGTTGCCATCGTGACCGGAGACACCAAGGTCGTCGAGCGCGGTGCCGCCGACAAGCTGTTTGTCAACACGGCCGGCATCGGCGTTGTCCCGCAGGGCGTCGCGATCTCGGCGAACCGGGCGCGTCCAGGCGACGTGGTGATCGTCAACGGCGTACTTGGCGATCATGGCACCGCCATCCTGATCGCGCGCAACCAGTTGGCGCTGGAGGCCGACGTGTCCAGCGATTGCCAGCCGCTGGACGGGCTGGTGGCGACAATGCTGGCGGTGTGCCCGTCGATCCACTGCCTGCGCGATGCGACGCGTGGCGGCATTGCGACCGTGCTGAACGAGTTCGCGCAAAGCTCGAATGTCGGCATCCGCATCCGCGAGGACGCGCTGCCGCTGCGCGAGGAGGTCAAGGGAGCCTGCGAAATCCTGGGTCTCGATCCGCTGTATCTGGCCAACGAGGGCAAGCTCGTGGCCGTGGTCGCCGCGACCGACGCCGATCGTGTGCTGACGGCGATGCGTGCGCATCCCGCTGGCGCGGCCGCGGTGGTGATCGGCGAGGTGACCGAGCGGCCCACCGGCATGGTGGTGTTGCACACCGTGTTCGGCGGCGAACGCATCGTCGACATGCTGGTCGGCGAGCAGTTGCCGAGGATCTGTTAGCGATGCGATGCGATGCATGAACTCAGCATCGCCAACGGGATCGTGGAGATCTGCGCCGAGCGCGCGAGGGATGCACGCGTGATCCGGGTGCGGCTGGAAATCGGCCAATTGTCCGCGGTGATGCCTGATGCGGTGCGCTTCTGCTTCGATGTCTGCGCCAGGAACACCGTGCTCGAGGGCGCGGCACTGGAAATCGTCGAGACGCCCGGACGCGCGCTGTGCCGAGACTGCGGCCATGAGGTAGCGTTGGTTCAACTGGTCGGCCGCTGTGTCTGCGGCAGCGCGAAGCTGCGGGTCATTGCCGGCGAGGAACTGAGGATCAGGGAAATGGAGGTCGCGTGATGTGCACCACCTGCGGCTGCTCGGATAATCAAGACGCCAGCTACACAATGCCGGGTGCTCATACGCACAGCCCCGATGGGCATGCCCACAACCACGATCATGCGCATCCACATGATCACGACCACGATCATGGACACTCGCATGATCACAGCCATGGGCATACCGACCCGCGCGCCGCGCTGCATGCCGGCATGCACGGCCGCACGGTCGTACTGGAGCAGGAGATTCTGGCCAAGAACCAAGCCCTGGCCGAGCGTAACCGTGGCTGGTTCGAGGGCCGCGAGGTGCTGGCTTTGAATCTGATGAGCTCTCCTGGATCGGGCAAAACCAGCCTGCTGGAGCGCACCATTCGCGCGCTGCGCGACGAGATGCGTATCTATGTGGTGGAAGGCGACCAGGCCACGTCCAACGACGCCGAGCGCATCCGTGCCACCGGATGCGCGGTAATCCAGGTCAACACCGGCACCGGCTGCCACCTGGAGGCGGACATGCTGGCGCGCGGCATGCAGCAGCTCAAACCGCCGCCCGGTTCACTGGTGCTGATCGAGAACGTCGGCAACCTGGTGTGTCCGGCGCTGTTCGATCTCGGCGAGCGCGCCAAGGTGGTGGTGGTGTCGGTGACCGAGGGCGAGGACAAGCCGATCAAGTATCCGCACATGTTCCGTGCCTGCCGGCTGATGCTGATCAACAAGATCGATCTGCTGCCGCACGTCCGTTTCGATGTCGATCGCTGCATCGCGTATGCCCGCGAGGTCAATCCCGACATCGAGGTGCTGCGCGTGTCCGCTGAGACCGGTGAAGGCATCGAGGCCTGGTATCAGTGGTTGCGCCATGAGTTGGTCGGGCAGCAACCCGCGGACCACGCTGTGTGAGCGGCATTGTCGGCGGCCTTCGTGGCCTTCGGGGGTCCGCGTCGCTGTATGGCGGCCTGATCGCCGCCAATGTCATGGCCTGGACCTGGGCATGGGTGGCGTTTCGCGACCGCCCGGCGCTGCTCGGCATCGCGCTGCTTGCCTGGGTGCTTGGACTTCGCCACGCAGTCGATGCCGATCACATCGCCGCCATCGACAACGTGGTCCGCAAGCTCATCCACGACGGGAGGCGCCCGCAAACGGTCGGGCTGTGGTTCTCGCTTGGCCACTCCAGCATCGTCATCCTGGCATCGCTGGCGATTGCCGCGACGGCCGCGGCCATGCAGGACCGGTTCGACACCGCGAGGCAGGTTGGCGGTTTCATCGGGACTGCAGTATCGGCCGCGTTCCTGTTGGCCATTGCATTCGTCAACCTGCTCGTTCTGCGCGGCGTCTGGCGTAGTTTCCGCGAGGTAAGGCGCGGCGGCAGCCTGAACGACGACGCGCTTAACCTGCTGCTGGCCGGGAGGGGAATGCTGGCGCGCCTGTTCCGCCCGCTGTTCCGCGCAATCACCGAACCCTGGCATATGTACCCTCTCGGCTTCCTGTTCGGCCTGGGCTTCGACACCGCGACCGAAGTAGGCCTGCTGGGCATCTCGGCGACGCAGGCGGCCCGCGGTATGTCGCCCTGGCAGGCACTGGTGTTTCCCGCGCTGTTCACCGCTGGCATGGCGCTGGTGGACACGACGGACAGCGTACTGATGGTCGGCGCCTACGGCTGGGCGTTCATCAATCCGCTGCGCAAGCTCTGGTACAACCTGACGATAACCGCCGTCTCGGTGCTGATCGCCTTGCTGATTGGCGGCATCGAGGCGCTTGGGCTAATCGGCAGCCAGCTCGCGTTGAGCGGGGGATTCTGGGACGCCGTCGCGGCGTTGAACGATAGTGTCGGAAATCTCGGGTTTGCTGTCGTCGGCATCTTCATCCTGTGCTGGGTGGTTTCGACAATCATCTACCGCTTGAAGCGGTATGAGCTGTTGAACCCCGCAACCAAGCAGTTGTGAGCGGCTACTGAGCCGGCGCCTGGTACCAGAGGTCCGCTGCCCAGGCGCCAATCAGGCCGCTGCCGAGAATGGTCGCGCGGTTCGCAGCCCATCCCAGCCACGACGTGCCGCCGTCGATCGGATAACCGAGTAGACCAAACGCCGCGATGCCCGCGGCGACGCCACCGATGAAGCCGCCACGGTGCCAGAAATAGGCATAGTCCAGCGGCTGTCCGGTCCAGCGGTCGTAAACAAATGTCCCGGCCATGGCGCCCGCTCCGGCCAAGGTCGCCGCCACCAGGCGCCCACCCAGGACTGCCACAACCCCTTCCGCCACAGTCACCTGAGGGGCGACGAACAGGCTGAAGACGCCGAACCCGACCAGCGCTCCGGCGCCCTGGGCCAACAGTTCCGGCGAGATGTTCCACGACCCCGGCGCGGCCTGCCCGTTGTCCTGCGGCGGAGGTGCGGCCAGCGAACCGCCTGCCGGACAGATCAGCAGACAGGCCGCAACCAAGGCAGAAGGAGCGCGAATGGCCATCTTGCAATCACATCTCGGGATGTGCGGGAGCGTCCGACCGCGACGGCGCCAGTGGCAGCCAAAGCTCCACGCAGGTGCCTCTGTCGGGTTCGCTGAAGATCCGCAGATCACCGCCGGACTGTTTGGCGAAGCCGTGAACCATCGACAGGCCAAGGCCGGTGCCATTGAGCCCTTTGGTTGAAAAGAACGGCTCACAGGCCCTGGCCAGAACATCGGGGGGCATGCCGTTGCCGGTGTCCGTGACGCGGATGACGGCCAATTTCGAATCCGCTCCCTCCGGCGCGCCTGCACCGACCGCACTGCCACTCATTGCCTCGATCCGTAGATCACCACCCGACGGCATGGCATCGCGCGCATTGATGGCAAGGTTAAGCAGCGCGGTATGCAGGTGCGTTGCATCGGCGAGGATTGGCGGCAGGTCTTTTCCAGCACTCGTCTCGAGGCGGATGCGCGGGTCGAGCGTGTGGGACAGCATGTCACGAAAGCCCGTCAGGAATTCACCTGGCGGGATTTCACTGGGCCGCATCACATGCTTGCGCGCGAACGACAGCAGCTTATGGATCAGCTCTGCGCCATGTTCGGCGATCTGGATCGCGTTGCCGACATATTCGCGGGCCGCCAAGGGAACCTCGGGCACGTCGTCGACCAGTTCCAGGTGGGAGATGATCGCTTGCAGCAGATTGTTGAAATCGTGCGCAACGCCCGCCGTGAGCTCGCCGATTGCCTCCATGCGCGCGGCCGCCTGGCGCGCCTTGATCGTCTCGGCTGCTGCCAGCGCATGCTCGACCGCCAAGGGCAGTCGCGACATCCGATCCTTGCGCAGGTAGTCATATGCGCCGGCCTTGACGACCTCCGCGGCGGCTTCATCGTCCAGTGCGCCGGTGACCAGCAGAATAGGCAGCTCCGGGTCCCGCTCGCGCACCAGCCTGATCGCGGTCAGCCCATCGATGTCCGGCAGATTGTAATCGGCAATGATCAGATCCGGCTTGAATGTCTTCAGTGCATGCAGGAATGCGGCACGGTCGCCGACTCTGAAGGCTTCGAAGGCGATACCCGCGCGGGTAAGGATCCGTTGTTCGAGTTCGGCATCCTCGGGCACATCCTCGAGGATCAGCAGACGGATGACCGCGCTTCGAGCCAGAGGATTGCGCGATAGTAGCGACTCAGACACAGCTCTCTCCGGTGCAGCGTCCGCGATTCAATACCGTCATGGTGGGGCTTGGCCCCGCCATCCACGTCTTTCGTCGCAAGGGCCAGAAAGACGTGGATGGCCAACCTTCGCCGGCCATGACGAAATGAGTCGCACCTCAGTCGGCGGCCCGTTGCGTTGGGAGTGCGAAATAGAATGTGGCGCCCTCGTTGGGTATGCCATCTGCCCAGACCCGGCCGTTGTGGCGCGCCACGATGCGCTTGACGATCGCCAGGCCCACCCCACAGCCCTCAAATTCAACGCCGACGAGGCGATGGCCCACACCGAACAGCATGCCGAGATACTGCCGATCGAAGCCGATGCCATTGTCCACCACCGAGTAGACTATTTCGTCTTCGGCCTGCGTCGCACCTATCGTGATCACAGCGTGCGGCTTCGTCGCTGTGAACTTGATGGCGTTGTCAATCAGGTTGAACCAGACCCGACGTATCATGGAGGCATCCGCTCGAACAGTCGGCAAATCCCCGATCTCGAACCTGAGCTGGCGGTCGGTCGCGTGCGTCTGCGCTTCCTCGATCAGACCTTGCACCTGAGCCGTCATGTCCACCGCGGTCACGTTCATCGGCAAGCGACCGGTGCGAGAGAAATCCAATATGTCGTCGATCAGCCAACTCATTTTGGCTGTTGCCTGACGCACGACGGAGAGCCGCCGCCGGCCCTCGGCATCGAGCTTCTCGGTGTAGTCCTGGATCAGGATGGCGGAGTACCCGTCGATCGCTCGCAACGGCGTACGCAGATCATGCGAAACGGAATAGGAGAAGGTCTCCAGCTCCGCATTGGAAGCCTCCAAATCCCTGGCACGCTGGCGTAGATCATTGTTGAGGCCAAGTGTCCTCGCCTCTTCGGCGTGGAGACTTCGCGCCGTCCTCTCCCACTCGGCAACGGCATATTGCTCCTGACGCGCGCGACGCAGTGCGAGGTAGGCAAGCGCGGACAACGCGACAACGGCGACCCCGAAGAACGCCGCCATGATCAGGACCTGCCTGTGCCAATCGTCCAGCACCGACGCGCGGCTGATGCCGTGCGCGACGAACAGATTGAAGTCGCCGATGTGTTGAAAAGCGAGGAACCGGTCGACATTGTCTATCTGCGAGGTTGATTTGAACGTTCCACTAGCCGCGTGGCTCGCCTCCTGCATGATTCTCGATGCCGGCGTGAGTGTGGAATCGGCGAGGTCGACAGGGGGGAGGCGGGCGAGGATCTTGCCGTCGTCGCCGTAAAGTCCGAACACCGCGCCTGACGTCGGAACGAGCGCCTGCCAGAAGTCAGTGAAAAAACTCTGGCGTGTGCTCGCGAGGATGGCACCATCGAAGACATCCGTCAGTCCAGTACGGCGTATCGCCAGGTTGAAGTTGAGCTGGCCGCCGGTTCTGCCTTGCGACATGGCACCGAGGGCGACGCTGGCGTTACCGCCCCGCAACGCCCGGAAATAGTCGCGATCCGCCGCAGTAATCGGCGGCTGGGGGAATACCAGGTTCGATGCTCGGGCAGTGCCAGACCCGTCGATCATGAACAAGACACCTGCCTGAGGATATTCCGCGGCCAATCTCTTGAGATAGAGGTGGAGCGCTTCGGAATGCTGGATCTCGTCCCAGGTCATGCCGCGCGTATATTCGTTGACCCGTTCGGCAAGCAACTGGTCGATCTGCAGCAGGTCGTATGCCTGACGAGCCGCGAGCTCCACGGTCCGCGTCACCTCGGTCGTGGCATTGCTCAGCATATACACGCGGGTCTGCCACGCGACGATGCCGAAGAGGATCGCCGGCGCGACGATCGCCGCCGCTAACAAAGCGTAATACGGCCCCATCGAATGGGCGCGGCGCGGCGCGGGCATCCGGACATTGCTCGGCTCCGCCGCAGCCTGATCGATCGATTGCTGCAGCAACTCTGCGTCGGTCAGCAAGTCCTTAGAGCCGACCACGGCGTCAGACATGTTTCAGCCCCGTTCCATCCGTGGCATCAGTCGAGTTGAACCGACGTGTTGATCGCTGCCCAATAATAGCCAAGACTGGCGACAGTCTTGGCGAAGTTGTCGAACTCCACAGGCTTGACTACAAAACTATTGGCGCCGAGATTATAGCATTCGTTGATGTCGCGATCCTCGCGGGATGAGGTCAGCACCACCACAGGTATCGATTTCAGCCGGTCATCAGCCTTGATACGCCTCAAAACCTCTTTCCCGTCGATCTTCGGAAGACGCAGGTCGAGCAATACCAGTGTTGGCTTCCCAGCGGACTTCCGGCCGGAATGCGCGCCGCGCGAGAACAGATAATCAAGCGCTTCGGCGCCATCCCTCAACCAGATGATGTTGTTTGCGAGGTTGTGACCCTTGAGCGAGCGCAGACACAATTCCGCGTCGGTCGGATTGTCCTCGACGAGCACGATTTCGATGTGGCCGCTTGGATCAGACACCGCCACCCCCTCTGCGATCATATCGAGGCAGAGGGAGCGTGCCTTGGCCGACAGCGCTTTGCGCACCGGCCTGCACGCTCTGCCAATAGAGCGTGGCCGGTTTCTGATGCCGGCCAAGCATCGCTCCAGTCCCTGCCACCTCGTAGACCCTTCCGAATCCCAGATGCAAAGATGAAAGGCAAAGTCTTAATATAATATTAGCCTCGTCCACGCGTACCTGCCTCCAGCATGAACAGTCGTGGAGCCGGACGGCCGCAGACAATGGTACGCCGCCTGGCCATCCTGGTCGGCGCCACCATCCTGCCTGTGCTGGCCTTCGCGGTCTTCATGATCGTGCGCGACGCTTTGCAAGAGCGCGGCCGCTATCTACAGCAGCTCCAGGCAACCACACGGGCGGCGGCACTGACGATCGATGTCGAAGTCCGCAGGCTGCAAGCGATCGTGGAGACGCTGAGCGAGGCGCCCAAGCTGAGGGAACGTGACCTTCCTGGCTTCTATAGTTTCGCCAAGGCGGCAGTTCAGGACCAACCGGGCGCGAGAGTCCTACTTTACGAGCCGTCGGGACGTGTCGTTCTTGCCACCAACCTGCCATTCGGAGACCCTAGTCCGGCGACCGCAATACCGAAACTGGTCGAGCGCGTTGCGGCAACCGGGCAGATGGCGGTCTCCGACCTGTTTACCTCGCCGGCCACCCGGTCCCTCTCGCTCGCCATCGCAGTCCCGGTGATCGAGAACGACGTCGTTGCGCTTGTGCTGGCCGTAGCCTTCCCTCCGGCCTATGTCTCGCAGGTTTTCGGCAGGGAGCGGTTCCCCACCGATTTCTTGTCGCTGATGATCGACCGCAATGGCATCATCATTGCGCGCAAGCAAAGCGAGACGGAGTTTCTGGGGCGGTCCGCGAGCTCAGAGTTCCTGGAAGCAATAGATGGTCGCGACGCGGGTATTTATGAGGCGCGCTCCCTCGAGGGGGTGGCTTTTCGCGGTGCATTCGTCAGGTCCGGCCTGACTGGCTGGACAGTGGCATTCGCGATCCAGAAATCGGTGCTGGATGCGCCGATGTGGAGAACACTCTGGCAGTTTGTCGGCGGTGCTGGGCTGCTGACAGCCTGCGCGTTGTCATTGGCACTCTATCACGGCCGGCGGATTGTCCGACCTGTGGCTTCACTTGCCGCGATTGCCGACGCGATGGAGCGGGGCGCGACGCTGCCGGTTCAGCGTTTCGACCTCGTGGAGGCGCAGGCGGTCGCGGACCGGCTTCGCAGTGCTGCGGAGTTGCTGCACCAGGCCGCCTTGGAACGCGAGCATACGGCACAGATCCGGCTGCGGGACCGCGACCTCGTAGTCTTCCACGCCCTCAGCAACGCTGCGGAGCACACGTTCAGCCTGGAAGAAAGGCTGCAATCCTTGATGCGTGCCGTCGAGGATGCTCTCGGATTTGACGCGGCGGCAATCTGGCTCCTCGACCCGTCGGGCGAGACGCTTACGTTGCGAGCCGACCAGGACATGCCCGCGGAGTTTGCCGAAGTATCCCGAACGATACAGCTTTCGGAAATCATTCCCGACGCTGACACAACGGGTAAAGAACCGAAATTTGGCAATGTCACCTCGCATCCTGTGCCGCGGATGAGAGACGTGCTTATCCGCAGTGGCTATCAGACGTCAGGACGGATACCGCTCATTGCCGAGGGCCGGCTGGTCGGTCTGCTGGGCTTGGCCGATCGTCACAGACGGGAGCTCGCTGCCGACGAGATCGCGCTGTCGGCTGCCATCGGCCAACAAATGGGTGCATTCATCCATCACGCGGACCTGTACGAAACGACGCAGCACCAACTCGCGGAGCGCACCGCAATGATGGCAGAGATCATGCGTCGGGATCGCGAACTGGCGGTCTACAATGCCATCGGTATCGCGGCAGAACGTAGCCTCGACCTGCAGGAGCGGCTCCCGCTTGCCGTCGAGGCTGCCTTGGCTGCCATCGGTGCCGAGGCCGGCGCACTGTATCTTCTGGAACCAGACGGGGAGGGCCTGACGCTGGTAGCCGGGTTCGGTTATTCATCGGATATCGCGAGCGTTGCGGGCACGATGACGCGCGAGGAAGGCGTTTCAGGCCTGTCGCTGGCGAAGGGCGCGGTCGTGACAGTCAAATCGGAGGATTATCCGAGTCCGCGACTGAAGGCCATGCTGGAGGCCGGAGGCTTTCGGATCGTTGCTGGTGTTCCACTCGTCATCGAGGGGCGCGCAATCGGCACATTCGTACTCGGCAGGCGACACGTCGGAGAATTTACGCCGGACGAAATCACGCTACTTGCCGGTGTCGGCCGCCAGTTCGCGGTGCTGATCGATCGCGCGCAGCTTTACGAAGCCGCGCGACGCGAACTCGGCGAGCGCGAACAAGTGCAAGCCCATCTGGAGGACGCCAACAACGAGTTGGATGCCTTCGCCCATTCGGTATCGCACGACCTGCGTGCGCCGCTGCGCGCCATCGACGGCTTCTCTCGCATTCTTCTGGAGGATTACGGCGAAAAACTTGATTCGGAGGGAAAGCGAGTCATCGGCGTCGTGCGCGGCAGCACGGAGCGGATGACACAAATGATCGACGATATCCTGGCGTTCTCCCGTGTTGGCCGCACGGAACTTGGGTCAGCCGACGTGGACATGCAGGAGGAGGTGCGGATGGCGATCAGGGATCTGGAACCGGCCACAGCCGGACGCACGGTAGACTTCGAGGTCGGCGAACTGCCCGCGGCACACGGCGATGCCGCCATGCTCCAGCAGGTGTGGGCAAATCTACTCGGCAATGCCGTCAAATACACCGGACCGAGGGACCGGGCCGTCATCACGATCGGCGCCGAGGTCCGCGACGGCGTGACCGTTTATTTCGTCCGCGACAACGGCGTCGGCTTCGACATGCAGTATGTGGACAAGCTGTTCGGCGCCTTCCAGCGCCTGCACGGATCGGAGTTCCCCGGCACCGGCGTCGGGCTCTCCATTGTCAGGCGAATCATCACGCGCCATGGCGGACGCATCTGGGCGGAGAGCGAAGTTGACCAAGGGGCCGCCTTCTTCTTCTCCGTTGGGGGCAACAACGGAAACGGTCATCCGACGATTGCCGCTGATAGTGCCAGGCGCCACAGTGCGGTGCCGGAACCTGCTCAATGAGAAAAACCGTTGCACCACATTCGTCATGGTTGGGCTTGGCCCGACCATCCACGTCTTTGCTGCATGCATCAGGAGAAGACGTGGATGCCGACCGTCGTCGGCTTGGCGGTCGGGCGTTGGTATTATTCCTCCGTCAGCTCGGCCGGTGCCTCCGCCAGCATCTCAGCGTCGATCTCTAGCAACTGCTCGGCGCGTCCGCTGTCGACCGCCTCTACGCCGCGCAGCTTGCGAGTGACGGCACGGGTGCGCGTGCGGGCGCGATCGATCGTGTTGCTGAACGCGCCCGCCTGCTTCGCCAAGCGCTCCAGCACGTCGTCCATCTTCAGCATTTCGGTGCGCGTGGCACCGAGCAGGTCGCGGATCTGATCGGCCTTCTGCTCCAGCGCCAGGGTGATGAAGCCCAGATGGATCGTGCGCAGCAATGCCGGGAACAGCGAAGGCCCCATCACCAGAACGCGACACTCGCGGCCGATCTCGTCTATCAGACCCGGGATGCGCGCAACTTCGGTGTAGAGTGCATCGGTCGGCAGGTACAGCACGGCGAATTCCACCGTCACCGGCGGATTGATGTACTTCGTCGCGATCTTCCTCGCCTCGTCGCGCATGCGCCGCTCGAGCATGCGCGTCGCGGCACGTTCCGCATCCGCATCGCCCGCGTCGGATGCCGCCAACAGCCGCTCATAGTCCTCAACCGGGAACTTCGCATCGATCGGCAGCAGCGGCCGGTCCGCGCCCTTCATCGGCATGCGCACGGCGAACTCAACCACGTCGTTGCTGTCGGGCCGCACCTTGCAGTTGGCCTCGTACTCGCCGGGCGGCAGGATGTCGTCGAGCATCGCCCGCACCTGTGTCTCACCCCAGCCGCCGCGCGTCTTCACGTTGGAGAACAGCCGCTTGATGTCGCCGATCTGCGCGGTGACCGCCTGAACGTCACCCATCGCCTTCTGCACGGCGGCGAACTGGTCGATCACCCGGTTGAAGCTCTCGTTCATCTGCTTCTCCACCGCGGCGTGAAGCTGCTCGTTCACCGTCTTCTGGATTTCCGCGAGCTTCGCCTCATTGCCGTCGCGCATCTCGCGCAACTTGCTCTCCAGCATCGCGCGGACGCCTTCGAAGTGCGCGCCGATCTCCTGGCGCTGCTGGCCTTGCTCGCGCGACAAAGCAGCGCGCGTGGTCTCCGCCTCGCTGCGCGTGCCGGCCACACTCTGTTCAGCGAGCAGGCGCAGGCGTTGCAGCATGCCCGCCTGGCGCAGCACGACCAGCAATGCGGCAATGGCCGAAAGTGCCGCGACAATTGTGAGTGCGACGACCGGCATGGTGATTCCTAGTGTTTCGCGGTGATTATGCCTCGGTCCGACCGAGTCGGTTCATGCCGCGGCGGGCACGAAATCCTGATTGGTCGCCAACTGGGCCAGTAATGGCAGCAGCGTTTTCAGGTCCCTCTCGGCAACACACACCAGGTATTGCCGAGCCTCAGGCCCACTTTCAGTCTGCGGCATGCCGTCCGGACCCAGAGGCAACGCGGTCAGGCCCAGATCGCCATACACCTTCAGCAACTCCGGGCCAGCGCGCCAGAACGCCGGATCCAGCCCCTCCTGCTGCGCCATATCGCGCAGACGCCAGATCGCTGAGACACGATCACCCTCGGCTCCCACCGGATCGCCAATTCCCAGCAGCACCCGGCCACAGCGACGGAATGGAATGCCCGCCCGCTGCGCCTCGCCGAGCACCACGCCGTCGGCCTTCGCAGGCGGTATCGTGCCGCCGAGCAGTGCCAGTCGCTGTCGCGATGCGGCATCCCAGGGCAGACAGCGCACCTTGCCCGGCCTCAGCAGGCGCCAGCTTGCGATGAGCGCCAGCGCCACCGCCAGCGCCACAGTCAGACGCAGCGAATTTGGCACGTCGTGCGACATCACCACCGCCCACCATGCGTTGTTGCTCAGCAGGTGGACGCGCGGGCGCGTGCCGGCCAGCGCGAGCAGACAGATCACCAGAGCGAACAGCGAGAGTGCACTCGCCGCGTCCAGCGGTCCACTCAGCAGGCTGGCATGGCGGTAGAAGCTGCGGCGCAGCGGCGCCACCAGCATGGTGACCGCCACCAGCACGCCGGAAATCCACAGCCTCTCGCCCTGGGTCGCGGTGAATGCCGCGCCGACGACCAGCAGGAAGATCGTCGCGCCCCACGCCAGATTGACCCGCTGTGACAGGCCGAGTGCGACCACCACCAGACCGGCGCCGATGAGCGACGGAATGAACTGTCCGGCCTGATTGGCCATCTCGGCAAAGTCGGGGTCGATCCAGGAGAAATCGGGCTGCGGTGCCAGGATGCCGACGCACAGCAGCATCATGCCGCACAGCGCGACCAGGCCGGTGGCGCTGGCGACGGCGAAATCCGGCTCGCTCCAGCGTGCCAATGCGCCGAGTTTCTCCGCGCGGCGCAGCAGAACGCTGCCCCGCAACAACAGCTCGTTTCCCGTGAACAGGGTCCCGGCAAGGAACAGCGGAATGACGTAGTAATACAGCCTGAACACCACGATCGCGCCGACGATGTGCGGTGCGCTCAGGTAAGGTGCCAGGCCGAGCAGGATCGCGGTGTCGAACACGCCGATGCCGCCCGGCAGGTTGGCGGCAAGCCCCGCCGTGTAGGATGCGACGTAGACGCCGAGGAATATCGGCCAGGTTAGATTTGGTGCGGCCGGCAGCAGCGAATAGAAGATCGACGCGGTGATCGCGACATCGACGGTCGCCAGCAGCACCTGCAGGATCGCCATGCGCCAACCCGGCAGGGCGATCTCATACCCGAAGAAACGTACGCGGCCGAATACGCGCGACAACGTGACGTAGCCTATCACGATGGCCCAGAGCAGCGCGCCCACCGCGTGCATCACCGCAGCCGGCAGATGCTCGCCGAAGAACGGGATCGATCGTGGTTCGACGAACAGGATCGTGCCGCCCAGCACCATGCCGCCAAGCGCGAAGGTCAGGCTGCAGAACGCAACGGTCTTGGCGATCTGAAACGGCGTCAGTCCCCAATGCGCATACAGGCGATATCGCACTGCCGCGCCTGACACCGCCGCGAAGCCCAGATTGTGCGACAGCGCATAGGCACAGAACGAAGCGAACGCGACGCGACCGTACGACACTGTGTGTCCGGCGTAGATCGTCCCCAGCCGATCGTAGATGGTCAGCACGGCGTAGGAGAGCACGGTGAACAGGAAGCCTATCGCCAGTGCGCGCAGCGGAATGTCGTGCAGCGCAGTGACGATGTCGTGCAGCCGCAGATGGCGGAATTCCTTCTGCACGACGTAGAGCGCGCCAATCAGCAGCAGCACGCCGATGATCGCCGGCAACTGCAGCAGGCAGGCCCTGCCGATTTCGCGCGCGCGCTGTACTGACATCGCCGTCAGGCGGCGTCGGCCGGGCGCGACAGTGCGGCCTCGATCAGCGCCACCGTTTCGTCGATGCCGTATAACGCGATGAAGCCGCCGAAGCGGGGGCCCTCCTGCTGGCCAAGCAGTACCTGATACAGGCAGCCGAACCAGGCGCGCAGTTCACCGAACGGATGCCGCTTGCCCACCTCATACACGACGGTCTGGATCGCTTCGGCATCGGCACCCGGGTCCAGGCCCTTCAGTGTCTCGGCAAGATCGGCGAGTGCTGCGCGTTCAAGGTCCGTGGGATGGCGGTAGCGTTTCTCCGGGCGGACGAAGTCGCGGTAGTAGGCAATGGCGTGGTCGACCAGCCTGTCGAGGAACGGCATGGTCTCGGGAGTCGCATCCGGCATGTAGCGACGGATGAAGCCCCACAGAATGGCCGGCGTGTCCGCGTTCACCACCGACGCGAGGTTCAGCAGCATCCCGAACGACACCGGGCTTCCGCCATGATTCGGCAGTCGTCCGGCATGAATGTGCCATGCCGGATTGAGCTTCTGCTCCGCCGGCGACTGCGTCGGGAGACGCGCGGCGTTTGCCAGGTATTCATCGACCGCACGGGGGATCACATCGAAATACAACCGTTTGGCGCGCTGCGGCGCGTTGAACATGAACTGCGACAAACTCTCGGGCGGCGCATAGCGCAGCCATTCCTCCACCGACAGGCCATTGCCCTTCGACTTGCTGATCTTCTGCGCATGGTCGTCAAGAAACAGTTCATAGGTGAAGCCTTCCGGTGGTGTGCTGCCGAGAATTCGGCAGATGCGACCCGAAAGACGCACCGAATCGATCAGATCCTTGCCCGACATCTCGTAATCGACGTCGAGCGCATACCAGCGCATCGCCCAGTCAGCCTTCCACTGCAGTTTGCACCCACCGCCTTTCACCGAAGTTTCGAACGCCTCGCCGCTATCGGGATCGCGCCATACCACCGTGCCCGCGGCGGGATCGCGGCGGTCCATCGGCACCTGCATGACGCGACCGGAGCGCGGATGGATCGGCAGGATCGGCGAGTAGGTGGCGCGTCGCTCGGGACCGAGCGTCGGCAGGATGACCGCCATCACCTCATCATAGCATTCCAGCACGCGGATCAGTGCCGCATCGAACCGGCCGGCTGCGTAGTATTCGGTGGAGGAGGCGAACTCGTAATCGAAGCCAAACAAATCCAGAAACGCCCGCAGCCGCGCATTGTTGTGCGCGCCGAAGCTGTCGTGCGAGCCGAACGGGTCGGGAATGCGGGTCAGCGGCTTGCCGAGGTGCTGCGTCAGCAGGTCGCGGTTGGGCACGTTGTCCGGCACCTTGCGCAGCCCGTCCATGTCGTCGCTGAAGGCGATCAGCCGCGAGGGCAGACCGGTGAGCTCGGTGAAGGCATGACGAACCCAGGTGGTGCGCGCCACCTCGCCGAACGTGCCGATATGCGGCAGACCGGACGGGCCGTAGCCGGTTTCGAACAACGCGTGGCCCTTGCCGGAACTGGCGAGACGCTGGGCGACCTTGGCGCCTTCCTCGAACGGCCAGACCTTTACCGGGGCCGCTTCGTTGTTGCGAACTGTTGCGGACATTCGCGGGAAGCTAGAAACCGGCGGGTGTCGGGTCAATCGCGACGACGCACTTTGTGCGGCGATCACATGCCAGCACCGCTGCCTCAGCCGTCAGCAATGGCGCTGCCTACTGATTGCGACTAGTGGAATGTGGGTGACCTCATCGGCTCGATGACCATGCCTCGGATCGCTCTGCCCGACGCGCCGTCCGTCGTCGCCGGCCACGGCCGTGCCGCAATCTTCACTGCCGACGGCGAACTGTTGCTGTTGCCGGTGGCGGCTGCCGTGGCCCATCTTCGTGGCCTGCCGCCGCCTCTCCTGGTGCATGCACCCGCCACGTTTCGCCGGCTCGGCCTGCGGAGCGTGCCCGCATTCGATCTGCTGGAGCTGTTCGCCTTCACCCTGCCTGCTCGTGCCGCCGCGCCGACCCCACGGGGGCTCGCGCTGGCTCTCGACTTCGAACCGCCACGCGGCGGCCTGGAAGCCGAGGCGGCGCTGCTGCCGGAACTTGTCATCGCCTTGCTGCACCGCCTGGCGCAGGGCAGCGACATTGCGCTGAACCGGGATGCGGCGGGGCTCGCGGCGCGCATGGGGCAGGCCGGCTGGGGTTGGGCGCCGTTCGTCGCCACCGCGCTCGGCCGCCCGACTGCCGCCCCATCGAGCGAGGCGCTACGCGTCTGGAAGCGCCTGCCGGAGTGGGAGGATACCGCGCCACTGCCGCCGCCTTCGTCGCTGCCAGTGGCCGAGGCCGAGGCGCGGTCGCGGCTCGCGGACATGCTTGGGCCGGACGCGGAGCAACGGCCGGGGCAGGCGGACTATGCCGGCGCCGCGGCGGCGGCGTTTGCTCCGCGCGAGACCCGCGGCGACCCGCATCTCGTGCTGGCGGAAGCCGGCACCGGGACTGGCAAGACGCTTGGCTACCTGGCGCCCGCCAGCCTGTGGGCGGAGAAGAACCACGGCGGCGTGTGGATCAGCACCTTCACCCGCCACCTGCAACGCCAGATCGACGCCGAACTGGCGCACCTGTTTCCCGATCCGTCCGAGCGCCACAAGCGCGTCGTCGTCCGCAAGGGTCGCGAGAACTACCTGTGCCTGCTGAACCTGGAGGACGCGCTGGGCCCGGCGACCTCGGGCCGGGCGCCGGCCTCGGTCATCCCGCTTGGCCTGATCGCGCGCTGGGCGCTCGTGACCGACGATGGCGACATCCAGGGCGGCGATCTGCCCGGTTGGTTGGCGGAGCTGTTTGGCACCGCGACCATCCTCGGCCTCGCGGACCGGCGCGGCGAGTGCATCCACGCCGCCTGCCCGCACTGGCGGCGCTGCTTCGTCGAGCACACGATCCGCCGCGCACGCACCGCACAGCTTGTCGTGGCGAACCATGCACTGGTGATGACCCAGGCCGCCTGGGGCGGACTGGACGACAGCGTGGTGCCCACCCGCTACGTGTTCGACGAAGGCCACCACGTGTTCGATGCGGCCGATAGCGCCTTCGCTGCCGAACTGTCGGGCCTCGAGACCGCGGAGGTGCGCCGCTGGCTGCTGGGCGCCGAAGGCGGACGATCGCGTGCCCGCGGCCTTAGGCGGCGGATCGAGGAACTGGTCGCCGCCCGTCCGTTGCTGGAAACACCGCTGGACGCGGCACTGCAAGCGACGCGAGCCCTGCCTGCGCCCGGCTGGCCAAGCCGGATCAGCACGGACCATCCCGAACTGGGCGGGCTGGACACCGGCCGGCCCAACCCCACCGAGGCCTTGCTGCACCTGATCCGTCATCAGGTGCTGGCGCGCGCCGCGGGAGACGAGGCCGGTTGGGGGGCGCTTGAATGTGACGTATTCCCGCTTGGTCCGGGCGTCGCCGAAGCAGCCGACCGCCTCGCCCGCGCGCTGGCCCGTATCGCCGGACCGATCGCCACGCTGCGCGAGCGTCTGCTCGGCCGCCTCGATGAAGAGGCCGACGATATGGACGCCGCGACCCGCAATCGCATCGAGGCCATCGGCCGTTCGCTCAACCGCCGCGTGCTGGCGCCGCTCTCCGCCTGGCAGAACATGCTGCATGCACTGATAGAGACTGCGCCTGATCCCGGGCGCCGTCCCGACCAGATCCTGTTCCTGCGGGTGGACAGAGTGGAAGGTGGCCGCGAGATCGATGTCGGCCTGCATCGCCACTGGCTGGATCCCACCATTCCGTTCGCGGCCACGCTGGCGGCGCCGGCGCAGGGTCTGCTGGTCACCTCGGCCACGCTGCGTGACGCGGGCGATGCCGATCCGGAGTCCGCCTGGGAGTCGGCCGAGGCACGGGTGGGCGCGCCGCATTTGCCGTCTCCGGCGATCCGTGCCGCCGTCGCGAGCCCGTTCGACTACGCCGCCCAGACACGCGCGTTCATTGTCACCGACGTCTACGGCGGCGACATCGCCCAGCTCGCGGCGGCCTATCGCACCTTGTTCATTGCCGCCGGCGGCGGGGCGCTTGGCCTGTTCACCGCGATCCGTCGCCTCCAGGCCGTGCATGCGCGCATCGCGCCCGAACTGGAGGCGGCCGGAATCCCGCTCTACGCCCAGCACGTCGATGCGATGGGCAACGCCACTCTGGTCGACATCTTCCGCACCGAGGAGGAGAGCTGCCTGCTGGGCACAGACGCGATGCGGGACGGCGTCGATGTGCCGGGTCGCGCATTACGTCTGGTGGTGTTCGAGAAGGTCCCTTGGGCGCGTCCGGATATTCTGCATCGGGAACGGCGCATCCATCTCTCGGAGGGCGATCCGAAGGCGTTCGACGACCGCATCGCCCGCCTGCGCCTGCGCCAGGCCTTCGGCCGACTGATCCGCCGCACCTCCGACCGGGGCGTGTTCGTGCTGCTCGACCGGCAGACGCCATCGCGCCTGCTGTCGGCTTTCCCGGCCGGTGTGACGATCCGGCGCGTCGGTCTGGCAGAGGCGGTCAAACAGACGTGCGCCTTCCTGGGCGAATCGCTGCCCGCTTGAACTGTCTCGATGGTTCGATCAGTTTCGCTACCGGCAGGTATGGAGTTCCGCAATGCGCGCGCGCGACGCCCTGGATGCGTCCGAGGCACTGGTTCTTACGATGGTCCTCGTGGCCGCGGCGGACGGTGGCATGACCGATCGAGAGATCGGGATGATGGCCGGGCAGGTACAGACGCTGCCGGCGTTCCACGACTTCACCACCGAGCAGTTCAGCACAGTCACGGATGCCGCGGTAAGGCTTCTGAATGAGGATGACGGACTCCAGCATGCCGCGCGGCTGATGCGCGGGGCGCTGGAGCCGAGGCTGCGCGAGACGGCGTATGCCCTGGCGTGCGAAGTTGTTGCGGCCAGCGAGGTGGCAAGTCAGCGGACATTGGAGATGCTGAGCTTCGTCCGCGAGGAGCTGCGGCTCGACCCGCTGATAGCCGCAGCGATCGAGCGCGGTGTGCGGGCGCGCCATCAACGCATCGAGCCGGGCAAATAGCGATGCGCACGCTGGGTGCTGCGGCGGTCGTCGCCGGAGTCCCGGTGCTCGCATTGATCGCTCTGGCGGCGCTGGGTTGGGCGCCGATCGGACCCGTATTGCTCGTCATCGGTGCGACGCTGATCGCGGCGTTGCTGCTCGCGCTGCGCTGGTCGCGCGATCTCGATCTGCTGGCCGACAGCGTGCGCCGGATCGCTGCGGACGAACCCGTGTCGCGCGGCGCACCGGCACTGGCGGGAATGCAGGGTCTCGGTGCCGATCTCGAGCGTCTGGCGCGTCGCTCCGCTGCACGATCGGCATTGATCGAACAGCTGCGTCGCACCGACAGTACGGTCGTTGAGCGTCTGCCAGATCCGCTGATCGTGCTGGCGGAGGATCGCGGCGTGCGGCGGGCCAACTCCGCGGCGCGCGCTGCGTTCGGTGCCGACATGCCGGCCGTGTTGCGGCATCCTGATTTGCGTGCAGCGATCGATCGCGCGTTTGCTTCGGGGATGACGCAGACCGCCGAGGTGACGTTGCCGGTGCCAGTGCCGCGTGAAGTGCGCGCCGCCGTGGTACCGATGGACCCGCCGATCGCGGATGGCGGACGCGCCGTCGTGGTGCTGTCCGATCGCACGCGCGAGCGCGCCGTCGAGCGCATGCGTGCCGACTTCGTGGCCAATGTCAGCCACGAGCTGCGCACCCCGCTCGCGTCGCTGATCGGCTTCATCGAGACTCTGCGCGGGCCGGCGGCGGATGATCCACCCGCGCAGATGCGCTTCCTCGGCATCATGGGTGAGCAGGCGGCGCGGATGAACCGGCTGATCGACGATCTGCTGAGCCTGTCGCGCATCGAGCTGATCGAGCATCAGCCGCCATCGGAAACGGTCGAACTGCACGAGCTGGTGACGCGAATGGTCGCCGGCTTTGAGCCTCGGCTAAAGGAACAGGCCGTCACACTCGATCTACGTCTGCCGAGCGATCTGCCTGCGGTGATCGGCGATGCGGATCAGTTGACACAGGTGTTGCAGAACCTGCTCGACAACGCGGTGAAGTACGGACGCAAGGGCGGTACGGTGCGGCTCGATGTTGCGCCTGCATCGTCAGGGCGGCCAGGCGTCGTGATGACTGTCGCGGATCAGGGCAGCGGCATTCCGCGCGAGCATCTGCCGCGGCTGACCGAGCGCTTCTATCGCGTCGACACCAGCCGCTCGCGCGCGGCGGGCGGCACCGGGCTGGGCCTCGCCATCGTCAAGCACATCGTGAACCGCCATCGCGGGCAGTTGTCGATCGAGAGCGAGGAAGGGATCGGCACAAGGGTCAGCGTCTGGCTGCCGCAGGCAGTCGCGCGACCGCTCGCGACCGATATCCACGCTTAGCCATCGACCAGGCCGCGTTGCGCGGCGGACGATCGCGCGCGACAGTCGCGGCCAATTCGTATGGAGGACACGGCCATGGCGGACGGCAAGAAGATCGCGATCGTGACAGGCGCGGCGAGCGGCATCGGCCGCGCAATGACGCTCGGGCTGTTGGGCGCCGGCGTCGATGTGGCTGCGGTGGATCGCAACGAGGCCGGCCTCGCTGCGCTGGCGGCGACCGTTCACGACAAGGCGGGAACCATGCAGACCATTCCCGCCGACCTCGCGCGGCCGGACGCGTTCGATGCGATCGTCTCCGCCGTGCTGAGCCGCTTCGACCGGATCGACGTGCTGGTGAACAACGCGGGCATCGGCCAGTCTTCGATCAAGCCGGACCAGCGGCGTAATCCGCTGCGCTTGTGGGAGATCACGCCCGAGCAGTGGCAGCGCTTCCTGGCGGTGAACGCCACCGGGCCGATCCTGATGGCGCGCGCGGTGGTGCCGCACATGCTGGCAGCGGGCTCGGGGCGCGTGATCACCGTCACCACCAGCCTGGGTACGATGGTGCGCGAGGGCTACCTGCTGTACGGCGCGAGCAAGGCCGCGGCCGAGGCGGCCATGGCGGTGCTAGCGGCGGACCTGAAGGGCAGCGGCGTCACCTCGAACGTGTTGGTGCCGGGCGGCGTGACGAATACCGCGATCGTGGGCGACGAGGCGGGCGATCGCGCGCGAATGCTGCAGCCGGAGATCATGGTGCCGCCGCTGCTGTGGCTGATCTCGGACGCGGCGGCTTCCGTGACGGCGCGGCGGTTCGTGGCGATGGACTGGGATGCGTCACTGTCGGGCGAGCAGGCAGCGGAAAAGGCGGGCGTGCCGATCGCGTGGCTAGGCATCGCGCGGATGCCGGTGGAGCCGGGGTAACACTGCTCAGCGAACGATCAGCACCGGGCAAAACGCCGTATCGAGGACGCACCTTGCGACGCTGCCGAGGAGCATCTGGGCAAGCCGGTTATGGCCACGGTGACCTATGACTGTCAGATCGATGGCATGAACGTTCGCCGATGCGACGATCTGCGCAGCGGGCGCGCCGGTACGAACCTCGCAAGTGATTGCGACGCCGCTCTCACTGGCTAGCCGATTGTTGAACGATGCCAGTTCAGCGCGCGCCGCTTCAAGAATCACGATTCCTGGCGGCTCAGGCTTGTATTTATGCTGAAGGAACTCAGCGATGCCTTGTTGGGTGCCCTCCGTCCCAGTCAACGCCAATCCGATCGCGGAGGCCGCTGTGAGTGTTCTGAATTCGTAGGAGTTCTCCATAAGTCACCAAGTCGCTAAGTTCTTATGGCGCCGGCTCAAGCGGCTGACATTGATCTGGATCAGATCATGCCCGATGGATGCGCCGGTCGAATCAGCGCCTTGCGAGCAGCGCGGCGGCCTCGTCGCGCAGCGCTGCGCGTGAGGTGTCGTCGGTGTAGAACATGTGGCCACCCGGGTGGACCGATAGATTTATTCGTGAGGCAATGTCTATTTTCGGCAGCTGGTCGAGCAGCAACTGCGTGCCGAAATACGGCGTGATCAGATCGAACAGGCCGTGCATGATCAGCACCGAAACACGCGGATCCAGCGCCAACGCGGTACGCATGGCATCCACCGACTGCGGCGAGTTCCATATGCCGCGACCCCAGTCCCATTGGTGGTTGGCCTCGGCGTTGCCCAACCGATAGTCGCTGTCCGGCCGCCAGTTAAGCTTGTTTTGGTAGATCTCGACCATCGCACTGCTCACGGGGGCCTTCAGCGCTTCCAGCACAGGGTCGGGATAGTCGCTCATCGCCTCGAGCGGGAATGGATCGGCGCTGGTGACGGTCGCGTCGTAGATGCTGCCGACGCGGCCCTGCGCGCGATCCAGCTCGTGCAGGAACACGTCGCTGCTAAGCAGGCCGTGGTGGCGCCCTACCAGCGCGGGATCGAGGCCGGTGAGTTCGGCGACGCGCGCGCTGCGGCGGGCGATCGCATCCGCATCGCGCTCGCCCCGTATCGCGTCGAGCAGAAAATCCGTGACGGCGTAGCGTTCCACATCCGCGAGCCCGGTGCGCGTTACCGGCCCATGGGCGGCGCGCGCGGCGGCGGTCATCGCGGGCAGCCGCGTCGCATAGTAGAGCGGATCGAAAGCAGAGCTGCGGCCGCCGAAGTCGAGCGCCGGGGACACGAGCACCATCCCGGAGACGCCGGCTCCCTGAGTTGTGGCAAGCTCGCGAGCCAGGCGAGGGACGCGGAAGCCGCCGTAGCTTTCACCGAGCAGGTATTTTGGTGAGACATCGCGGTCGAACCGGTCGAGCCAGCGGCGGACCGCCTCGGCGAGGTACTCTATGTCGCCGGCGACCGACCAGAGCCTGCGCCTCGCGTCATGATCGCGCGCCAGCACGCGGGAATAGCCGGTGCCGGCCGGGTCGATGAATACAAGGTCGGTGAAGTCGAGCCAGGTCTCAGCGTTGGGCATCGGTTCGGGGGATGACGACGGACCGGCGGCATCGCCGTTGAGCGCAATGCGCCATGGTCCGACGGCGCCGACATTGAGCCACGCGGAGGCGAAGCCGGGGCCGCCGTTGAACGCGAAGGTGACGGGGCGACGGGCCCTGTCGGCACCTGGCAACTGGTAGGCGACGAAGGCGAGGTCCGCGCCGGTGAGGCGAATGGCGCCGGCGGTCGCATCGAAGTGCAGGGTGTGGCCGGGCAGGTCGATCGCGTGGTGCGTGGTCACGTCGGCCGGGAGCCGGCGAGGTTCGTCCTCCGGCTTTGAGTCCGGCGGCGGCGGTTTGGGGCTGGAGTTCTGCGCGACGGCGATTTGGTCGCCGCCGAGCCAGGCGATGCCGGCGAGCGAGAGCGCGCGTCGCCGGTCGATTGCGGTGGTGATCATTGGGGGTGCTGATCCATGTGGCTGTCGGACCTCAATTTCGCTGGCGGTTCATACCACTTGGGATGCGAGGCGCCGGGGGCGATGTGGTCCAGGGCGCATAGATGGGGCCGGTGCCGCTGACTGCTCTCCCGGGGTGAGCCGCGGCATAACGCCCGGCCTCGCTGTGGAGTCGGGCGGTTTCGATCACGTGTGCGTCGGCGCTGACGACCGCCGGGTAGCCTGATCTCGCGTTGGCCGGGAGCAGAGTGGCGACTGCATGGAAGGGTTGCGCGCCGACTAATTCAAACTTACGGCCACGTTCGGCCGAGATCGCGCTACAGAAAGGCGGTGGCGACGGAACCCACCATGCCGGCGAGCCCGCGAGTGCGACGCCGAACATGAGCGCGCCGACAAAACCACCGCCAAACCGCATGCAGGAATAAAGCGCCATCGTCGCGCCCAATTGGCGCGGAGCGGCCACGACAAGCATGCCCGAAGTGAGATTGGAGAAGTTTCCCTGGGCAAATGATACCTGCGATCAACGCCAACCACACAACGGTGCCGTAAGGCAACTCCGGGACGAGACCGAACAGGCAGTTCACCAGCATGTAGCCCGCGAGCACCATTCCGGCGAGCCAGCCGCCTTGCGCGTTGCTCAAGGACCAGTCGTCGATGAACTGCGGCAGCAGCGCGGGCACGATCGAATAGCCTGCCAAGCCGAGGGTCTCGGCTGCGCAGACCGCGGCGACCACACCGGTCGAAACTCCAGCGGGGCCCGGGTGAGCTCTATCCAATCGATACAATGTGCCGCTTGGGACCCAGGGCGATGCGCTTGCTTAGCCTGAGAAAGACCGGCACGCCATCCAATGCCGACTAACCCGCTGCCTGTGGGGGAGAGAGCGAGAAGCGATCGCCACAGCGCGAAACAGCGTCTCGGCAAGCGGAGACCCGTTCAGGCTGTGGCGATTGGGGGGCGAGGCGCTGAGAGACGCAGAGGCAGCGCCGATCAGCCCAAGATCAGAAGCTCAGCCGTTCGACCCGACCAGTGACAACTCGACGCGCCGATTTTGCGCCCGTCCCTGCGATGTGTCGTTTGCGGCAACAGGGCTTGCGTCACCAAATCCCTGGGCTGAGACGAGATCAGGCTTCACGCCTTGCGAGATGAGATACTGCATCACGGCGTCGGCACGCTTTTGTGATAGCTCTTGGTTCGAGGTGACACCCTCGCGCCGCAGTGCCTCACCGATCGGAGCATTATCGGTATAGCCACTCACCCTGAGGTGGTTCTGCTGCGTCGGCGCCAGTTTCTTCGCCAGGTTGGCAATGACCTGCTGCCCCTGCGGGCGCATCTGCCAGCTTCCCGGCGCGAACAGCAAGTCGCTGTTGACGGTGTACTTGATCGCCCCCTGCAGTCGGCTGATCTCCTGCTGGGAGGTGGCAAGCTGCTGTTGAAGCTGCTGATTCTGTGACTGGAGTTTGTCGTAGTCGCTCTGCCAGACGACGCATCCCGTCAGCATTGTGGTCGAGAGCAGCGAGACAGCGATCAGGCGATACTTGCTGGTCATAAAATGTTCCCCGGCTGTGTTTCTGAGAGTCGGAACGGAAGCGTCCCCGTTCACGCCTTTGGTAGGCAGCTTCCCGCGTCTTGCCATTGATCTAGATCAACCTGACGGACTGGCTGACTTTCGAGGTAGTGGCTGCGATGGGCAACGCTCGGTGGCTTCGACTACGGACCGGAACTCCGCGCCTGAGCTTTGACAACTCGTTCAGGCTTTACTACGATGCATTATAGCAACGGGTTCGGGCGATGTTCACTGCGCTGCTGATTATAGCTCATAGCGCCCTCGTGCAACCGGGGATCACTGCCGTCGCGTACATGGCCCCGGAGGAGTTCCTCGCCTTGGATTGTAGCCGTACTCATAATCCGCCCATGTGTCAGACAGTGCAGGCGGTCCTGCACGCGCTCACCCGCCATCCCGGCCAACCAATCGAGGTCCGAATCAGCAAATGCGCCCAAGCTATTGCAGTCGTGACGGATGCTGTTGATGTTGGAACTGAACACGCCAATGCGGCAGACACCTGCCGGAAGGTAGCCAGCGCCTTCAATCTGCAATGATGCGTCAGCGCGTGGCGTCCTGGTCGGGAGGATAGCGCCGAAGCAACGCCAGCATCAGGCCCATCGATGGCAGGGCGGCGAACATGCAGAGCGCATAGAACGCTACCCAACCTACCTGCGCAGCCAGCACACCCGAGGCGCCGCCGATCGTGTGCACCGAGATCAGCGCGAGGGACGACAGCAACGCATAGTGCGTGGCGGTGAACTCGCGCGAGCAGAGACCGGACAGGTAGGTGATGAACGCCGCGTCGGCCATGCCCTGGGCGAACGCCTCGGTGGTTACCGTCGCGTAGAGCACATGGTGCTCGCCTGTCGACACGGCGAGCAGCAGATACATCGCCATGGCGAAGGTCTGAGCCCAGCCGGTGCGCAGCAGCGCGCGGCCGGTGCCGAGACGCGCCACCAGCCAGCCGCCAAGTGCGATGCCGGCGAGGGTGCCGCCCAACGAGAACCAGCCTGTCGCCGCGATCGCCTCGCGCGAGAAACCGAGCGCGCGATAAAAGGGCGCGGTCATGATGCCGGCCATCGCCTCGCCCAGCTTGAACAGTGCGACGAAGGCGAGGATCAGCGCGGCGCCGCGGCGGGCGAGGAAGTCGCGGAGCGGCGCAACTACCGCGTGGGCGAGGCGCGAGCCGAAGCGGGTTGCGACGAGGAGGCGCTCGGCTGGTGGCGGTTCCGGCGCCAGCAGCGTGACGATCAGCCCGCAGGCAATGAGCGCCGTCACGCCGAGCAGCGCGACATGCCAGCCGACGACGCCGACAGCGGAGATCACACCGGTGGTGGCTATCAGCAGCGCGACGCGATAGCCCCAGATGTAGGCGGCCATCGCCGCGCCCTGGCGGTGCTGGGCAAAGGACTCGATGCGCCAGGCGTCCACCACGATGTCCTGGCTGGCGGAGAGGAATGCGACGAGGGCGGCGAGGGCGAGGGAAACGAATGGCAGGCGGGCCGGGTCGGACAGCGCCAGCAGAGCGGCGGCGACAGTTAACGCTGGCTGGATCGTGGCCAGCCAGCCGCGGCGACGGCCGAGGCGGCGCAGCGGGCCCGGAGGCGAGGCATTGTCGAGGATCGGCGACCAGAGGAACTTCAGGGAATAGGCGAGGCCGATGTTCGCAGTCAGACCGATCAGCCCGAGGGAGACGCCGCCTTCAGAGAGCCACAGGCGGAGGGTGAAGCCGGACAGAGGGAGGGGGAGGGCGGCGACGAAGCCGTAGGCGGTCATGAGCCAGAGGGCAGGATTGGGCCCGCTTTCCCCGCTTCCCCCGGCCCCTTCCCGCGAGGGGAGGGGGAGAAGTTGGGCGGACTTAAGGGACGTCGGCGTCACCTTGGCCCAGGGATCGCTGCATCGACACCACATCCAGCCAGCGGCCGAACTTCACGCCGACCGCTCGTAAAGTGCCGACCATCTGAAAGCCAAGGCTCGCATGCACGCCAATTGAGCCGGTGTTCTCGGAATCGCCGATTACCGCGATCATCTGGCGCATGCCGCGCGCGGTGGCGTCGTCGATCAGTCGCACCACCAGCGCCTTGCCGACGCCCTGGCCGCGCACGTCCTCGCGCACATACACGCTGTCCTCGACGCAGAACCGGTACGCCGAGCGGTCGCGGAACTGCGTGTAGTACGCATACCCGAGCACCCCGGTCGCGTCGGTGGCCACGAGCCACGACCAACCATGCTCGACGACCTCGGCGAACCGGTCCGCCATCTCCTCGACCGACGGCGGCTGTTCCTCGAACGTCCCGGTGCCGGTCAGAACATGATACGCGTAGATCGACTGGATCTCCGGGATGTCCGTCTCGGTCGCCGGCCTTATCTCCATCGTGTCCCGCCTTTTCCGTTCAGACCGGCAGTCCAAGCACGTTCGCGGCATCGCAGGCAAACGTCAGCAGTCCTTGATCAAGCCCTGGGCCCGCTACCAGCGAAATCCCGACCGGCGCGCCGTTCACTGTGCCGGCCGGCAGCGTCACTTCGGGCAGTCCGCAAAGCCCGGCGATTGCCGTCACCCCTATCGTTGCCTGCCGGATCAGATTCTGCTCTGCCGGGCTGGCGGTGAGCAATGGCGCCGCGCAGGGACTGGTGGGGTAGACCAGGACAGCACCACCGGCGAGCACCGGGCGGACCCGGGCCTGCAAAACGCGTCGGAATGCGCGCCCTGGCCCTGCGACGGCCGCGTCGGTCGCCTTGGCGGCGGCGAAGCGCTCGCCGATGCCGGGGCCGAACTGCGGCTTCGCCGCCTCGACCCAGCCGCCCAGACAGGCCCAGGCCTCCTCCGCCTGCACGGTGCGGAAATGATCGAAGACGCTGTCGATCCCCTCGGGGACCAGGCGAATACCGACGGCCCTGCCGCGCAATTTCTCCAACTTCTCCAGGGCGGGGCGAAGCGCCTCGGCCACCTCCGGCTGCGCGTTGACCCAGGCCTCCTCGAGCCGCAGCAAAGGGCCGCCCATCGACTGACGTCCGCTCGGCAGCAGCACGTCTCCGACCTCGGCCAGCAACGATGCGCTGCGGGCGAACCAGCCACAGGTGTCGAAGCTCGGCGCCAGTGGGCAGGCGCCAGCGAGGCTGACCGACCCATGGCTGGGACGGATGCCGAACAGGCCGCAATAACTCGCGGGGATGCGCACCGAGCCGCCGGTGTCGGAGCCGAGGGCAAAGTCGACCAAGCTGGCGGCGACCGCGGCGGCCGAGCCACAACTCGACCCGCCAGGAAAGCGGTTTGGACAATTCGGGTTGATCGGGGTGCCCTGCCAGACATTCTCGCCGGTCAGACCGAAGGCCAACTCCATGGTCTTGGTCTTGCCGACGAGCCTGGCGCCCGCCTGAAGAAGCGTCGTCACAACGGGGGCGGTTGCAATCGCCTTCGGGTGGGTTTCTGCCCAACGCGGGTTGCCGTAGGTAGTCACGCTTCCCGCGATGTCGAACAGGTCCTTCACGGCGAAGTTGAGGCCGGAGAGCCGGCCGCTACTCAGGGGCTGGCGCTCCAGGCGCGGCCCGGGCACGAAGGCTCCCACCGTGTCGTCCAGTGCGACCATTTGCTTTGTCCTTACCTCCGACTGTGGCATAAGATTTCCCGCGGTCCGCGTCGGTTCATCGATACCCCGGCGCAAGGATTCGTTGGTAAATTGTACACTGAATGGGGCATACTCCCCAACGGCGTTTCTGCTGTCGCGACCAACTATAGTCGGCGGGAACCGTCGGGCTTGAGTGAGTCGGAAGCGGTCCGGCACGCATCAGGAAAACCGTCCGTGTATCGGACACGCCTCTGAGGGGGACTGCTCGTGGATGCAAATGACGGACACATCTCCGGTCCTTCGGGGCAGGGGCCGCAGTCTGTAGCCGACACGGGTGGTGGCGCCGACACCGGTGCGCCGCTCGCTCTGGACGCCGCCGAAGAGCCGCAGATCAATCCGCGCCTGCTGGCCATGATCGTCGCGGGCCGCTACCACGGGCTGGAACTCGATCCGAACGATTTTCGCGGCACGCCGGGCGACAAAATGCCTTCTGCCGCGTCGCTGTCAGCCTGGGCACAGAACGCGGGCATGTGGTCGCGTGCGGTGCGGCTGCGCTGGCGCCACCTGATGCGATTCCGCGATACCGGCCCAGTGGTGCTGTTGTTCACCGACGGCACAGCGGGCCTGCTCACCGGCATCAACGCCGAGCACAAGGTGGTGTTCGTCAAGGATCCCACCAGTCCCGCATCCGATGCACCGGTTGCGGTGGACGAGCTGCGGCTGAGCCAGGATTGGGCGGGCGAGGCGGTCCTGCTGCGAGCCAGCCGAGGCTACGCCGAGGCCGATGTCCCGTTCTCGCTGCGCTGGCTGTTCAGCCTGGTGATGGAGGAGAAGCGCTCGCTGCGCGAGATCGGCCTCGCCTCATTCGCGCTGAGCATACTGACCATCTTCCCGCCCTTCCTGGTGATGACGGTGGTCGATAAGGTGCTGACCCATAGTTGGTACTCGACGCTGGCTCTGATCGCCCTCATCGTTGGCGTTGCCATCGTCTACGAGACTTTGCTCGGCTATGCGCGGCGACTGATCGTGCTTGTCGTCGGCACCAGGATCGACGCCCGGATCAACCTGCACGTGTTCAATCGCCTGTTGCGCCTGCCGCTCGACTACTTCGAGCGGCACCCGGCCGGCGAGACGATGTACAAGATCAGCCAGATCCACCGCGTGCGTGAGTTCATAACCGGCCGCCTGCTCACCGCGTTCCTCGACCTGATGACGCTATGTGTGCTGCTGCCGTTCCTGTTCTGGCTGAATGCACCGCTGGCCTGGATCGTGCTGGCCTGCGCCTGCGTGATCACCATGATCATCCTGGTGTTCCTCCGGCCGCTGGCAGTGCTGTTCGGACGCGTCGTGCGCGCGGAGACCGACAAGCAGTCCGCATTGGGCGAGACCGTGTTCGGTATCCGTACCGTGAAGTCGCTGGCACTCGAGCCGCAGCGCAAGGCGCTGTGGGACGAGAGGATCGCGGAAGCCGGCAAATGGCGCATGGCCTACGGCAAGCTCGGCAACTGGCCGCAGACCCTGATCACACCGGTTGAGCGGTTCATGTGGATGGGCGCGATCCTGCTGGGTGTCTACTGGGCGTTGTCGGACACCAGCGGCACGGGCGCCGGCGCGCTGTTCGCCTTCATGATGCTGTCACAGCGGGTCGCGCAACCGCTGGTGCAACTTGCCCGCCTCACGGATGAGTACCAGGATGTCGCGGCGGCGATCGAGCAAGCGGCTTCCGTGCTGAACCGTCCGATCGAGGTCGATGCCGCGTCGGGCGGCCTGCGGCCACGCTTCGCCGGCGCGATCAGCTTCGACGATGTAACCTTCACTTACGGCGGCACCAAGACGCCGGCACTGGATCGCATCACCTTCGCGATTCCCGCCGGAACGATGCTCGGCATTGTGGGCCGATCGGGCTCAGGCAAGTCGACGATCACCCGCCTGCTGCAAGGCATCAATCGCGACTACTCAGGCTTCCTGAAGATCGACGGCTCCGACCTGCGGGAGATCAATCTGCGGCATCTGCGGCAGAGCTTCGGGGTCGTGCTGCAGGACAACTTTCTGTTCCGCGGCTCGATCCGCGACAACATCCTGGCTGGCCGGCCAGGTCTGACGCTCGAGGACGCGGTCGGGGCGGCGAGGCTGGCTGGCGCCGAGGAGTTCATCGAGCGGATGGCGAACGGCTATGAGACCTACATCGAGGAAGGCTCGCCCAACCTGTCAGGCGGCCAGAAGCAGCGGCTGGCGATTGCGCGCGCGCTGATCTCTGATCCGCGTATCCTGATCCTCGACGAAGCGACCAGTGCGCTCGATCCGGAGAGTGAGGCGCTGGTCAACGCCAACCTGCTGCGTATCGCGCGCGGCCGAACAATGGTCATCGTGTCGCATCGGCTGTCGTCGCTGACCGAATGCGACCAGATTTTGGTGCTGGAGAAGGGTCAGGTGATGGACATTGCGCCACATCGGGTCCTGCTCGAACGCTGCGCTGTGTATCGCCAGCTCTGGGCCCAGCAGAATCGCCATCTTGACAGTCAAGGTCCACGCCATGCCACGCTCGCCCCGACCCTCGTCCAAGGCGATTAGCACCGTCGTCGAGGACCCGGGCGATCCAACGCTGCCGGTCATCCTCGAATTTCAGATGCCGTCCACGGCGATCACCACGGCGCCGGTGCCGCGGTCGGCGCGTGGGATCGTGTGGATTGTCGGCAGTATGCTCATCGCGGTCCTGCTGGCGCTCGGTCTGATCCCCGTCGATCGCGTGGTGACAGCACAGGGTCGGGTAGTGTCGCGCTCGGCGACGATGGTGCTGCAGCCACTCGAGGCCGCAATCGTGCGCTCGATCGACGTGCATGAGGGAGAGAGCGTGCAGGCAGGCCAGGTATTGGCGCGGCTGGATCCTACTTTCGCCGCCGCCGATGTCGGGGCGCTGGCAGCCCAGGTATCGAGCCTGCAGGCGCAGGTGTCGCGGCTGCAGGCGGAGACCGACGGACAGCCGTTCAGCTATTCTGGGATCGATCCCAATCTGGCGTTGCAGGCGGCAATCTTCGGTCAGCGCCAGGCCGAATACAGTTTCAAACTCGAGAACTACACGCAGAAGATTAATGGCCTGGTGTCCGCCATCGCCAAGGCGAATTCCGACGCTGCCGGATACCGCAGCCGACTGCAGGTGGCGAGCAGTGTCGAGCAGATGCGGCGGGACCTGGAAAAGCTTCAGGTCGGCAGCAAGCTGAATACCCTGGCCGCGATGGACAACCGGGTCGAGATGGAGCGCAACCTACACAGTTCGGAGGACACGGTGAGCAGCGCTCAGCGCGACCTCGCCGCGCTGGTCGCCGAGCGCGATGGCTATGTGCAATCCTGGCACGCCGACATTGCGGAAAAGCTGGCTGATGCGATCGGCAAGCTGTCCGACGCGCGCGAGTCGCTGAACAAGGCGCAGCTTCGCAAGCAACTGGTTGAATTGCGTGCCGAGCGCGACGCCACGGTGCTGACGGTGGCCAAGGTATCGGTCGGCTCGGTGCTGCAGTCGGGCCAGGAGTTCATTACGCTGGTCCCGGCGGATGCCCCGCTGGAAGTCGAGGCGAACATCTCGGGACGCGACGACGGCTTCGTGCATGTCGGCGATCCGGTGTCGGTCAAGTTCGACACCTTCCCGTTCATTCAATATGGCCTGGCGTATGGGACAGTGCGGACGATCAGCGCGGATAGTTTCACCGCGCAGGACGACCAGCGGAATCCGACCGGTGCGGTGCCGCTGCCTGGCAACTCCATGGAGCCGTTCTATCGGGCGCGCGTTGCGATCGATCGCGTCGAGTTGCATGGCACACCGCAAGGGTTCCGCATTGTGCCCGGGATGCCGGTGACGGCCGACATCAAGGTCGGCAAGCGGACGGTGCTGCAGTATCTGCTGGGCCGAGCGTTGCCGGTCACTTCCGAAGGGATGCGCGAGCCGTGAGACGACGGATCATGCTCTCGCGAGCGGGAGCGGTGTAAGGATGTCATTCCTCATTCGGCTGCTTGCCCCGGTCTCTCCGACCGCAGCGTTGCGGCGGGCGTTACGGCTGGCCGAACAGGGCGACGTCAAGCAGGCCTTCCCGCTACTGTCGCGTGCCGCGCGGGCGGGGATTGCCGAGGCGGAATACCGCGTGGGCCGCTGTTACCTTGAAGGCACCGGCGTGCCACCCAGCCGGGCCGAAGGCGCACGCTGGCTCGAACGCGCGGCCAACCAGGGCTACGTCGAGGCGCAGGCACAGCTTGCCACGCTGGCAATTCATGGCTTGATCGCGCGTGCGGAGGATGGACCGGGAACCAGGCTGTTCGCGTCGCCCGAGGCAAGTCAGCCTGACTTCGAGACAAGCCTCCGCTGGGCACGGAAGGCGGCTGAGGGCGGCTCCGCGGATGGTCAGGCGGTGCTTGGCTACATTCTGACCTCCGGACCGGAGCCGATGCGCGACCTGGAGGAGGCGCATCGCTGGTACGAGCGCTCGGCGGCCGCCGGCTGTCCACAGGGTGCCCTCGGCTTTGCCTTGTCGCTGGCACGTAGTGCTACTGGTCCGGACCAGCAGACGCAGGTGGCGGAGCACCTCCGTCGTGCCGCGGACGCCGGGTTGCCGACTGCGTTGTATCTACTCGCGCTGATGACCGAGCGCGGCATGGGTATGCCAGCAGACCGTGCGGCCGCGATCCAGTTGTTCCGCCAGGCGGCAGAAAAGGGCAATCGTCCGAGCCAGGCCCGATGGGGCATGGCGCTGATGCAAGGCGTGACAGTGCCGGCCAACCCGACCGGAGGCGAGTCCTGGTTGCGCCGTGCTGCACTCGACGGCGATCCTGAGGCGGCGGCGGTGGTTGGCGATCTCTACGCCAAGGGCGGCAAGCTGCCGCCAAATTATGCAGAGGCGGCGATGTGGTTCCGCCGTGCCGCAGAGGCCGGCCACCGCGGCGGTGCACGCGCACTGGGAATGCTGCATCTGACCGGTGCGGGCGTGGTGCGAGACTCAGAGGAGGCGGCACGTTGGTTCCGCGTCTCGGCGGAAGCGGGGGACCCGACGGCGCGCGTCGACCTGGCCAACCTGCTATTGCACGGACAAGGTGGCACCGACGACGCGATCCGCACTCGCGAGTGGTTTGAAAAGGCGGCGGCATCCGGCGATCTGGTGGCGGCGTTCAATTTCGGCGTGTGCCTGGCCGAGGGCGTCGGCGTGGAGCGCGACGACAGGAAGGCCGCGCAATGGCTGCGCCGCGCCGCCGATGGCGTGGTTAACGCGCAGTATTGGTACGGCCGCATGCTGGTCGAAGGGCGCGGTGTTGACCCCAATGCAGAGGAAGGTCGCAATTGGGTCAAGCGCGCCGCGGATGTCGGCATGATGGAGGCCGAGGTCCAGCTCGCCGAGTTGATGCTGACGGGTCGCGGCGGCCCGAAGGACCATCCGGGAGCGCTGGCGTTGTTCGAGAAGGCGGCCGGCCGCGGTCATGTGGGCGCGATGTTCGCGATGGGAGCGATGCATGGCGGCGGCCACGAGGTACCAACCGATCGGCCCACCGCGCAGCGCTGCTTCCGGGCCGCGGCGGAACGCGGGCACCCGCACGCCCAGATGATGCTGGGCCGCTATCTTGCACGCGGCCTCGCCGGCGAGCGTGACCTGGAGCGCGCGCGGGTATGGCTGGAGCGGGCGCTGGCGCAAGGGCTGCAAGATGCGCGCGGTGATCTGGCGGCCTTGCCGCCTGCCCCGGCGGAGGCGCCCAAAGCGGATCCGTTCAGACCTGGGTCGCCGAAACCGCAGATGCACACGCCGGGAACGCTCGACCCGGAGCGGGCAATGCCGGAGGCTTCGGCCGAACCGGAAGCGCCCCAACCGGAGCCAGCTAAACCGCAACCGGCCAAACTGGAATTGTCCGAACCGGAGCCGGCGATGTCGGAGGAGCCCAAGCCCGAGCTGCCCAGGCTGGCGCCTCCCGATCCGAAGCGAGCGGCTGCGCAACAGGCCGTTGCACGCTGACAGAACCCGCTAAGAGTGCTGCGCTTGCGCTCGAGGCCTTCGAGCGCGGGCGGAACGAACTCGCCAGCGGCAATGTCGCCGAAGGGCGCCGTTGGCTGGAGCGCGCCTGCCGTCTGGCGCCGCGCGATCAGACGCTGGCACTGGCGTTGGCGACTGCGTGTCTCGGGCACGACGACATGCGTGCATCGACGCTGTTCGCGGCGATCAGTCGCACGAGCGACGTGCGGGAGGCATGGCTGGGACTGGCAACGGCGCGCCGGAGACTTGGCGACGCCACGGGAGCGGCCGATGCGCTCGCCACAGCGCTGCGGCGCCACGTGCCGGACCCCGGATTTGCAGCACTCGCCGACCTCATCGCGCGCGACGCCGGCGCGCCGGGCTGGTGCGGCGTGTCGGGAGACGGTGCGTTCACTGTGCGGGTGACGGATGGGAGTTCCGGGGTCGAACACGGCCCCCTCCCCCCGGTCCCCTCCCGCAAGGGGAGGGCGAGGGTGTGTGTAGTGGCTGCCGATGGACGCCAGCTTCTGGGCAGTCCGCTCGATGTCGCAGCGATTGCCGCAACAGCCGGGTGTGTAAGCTGTAGCGATGGTGGCCTGACGGGCTGGGCCTGGCACCCCGGCGATCCCGGGGTCGATCCGGTATTGACCATCAGCCGGGCGAGAGGACGCGGGCAAATCAGGATCGCAGCGACCGACACCGGGGTAAGGATCGATGATAGCGGACTTCTGGCACGGCCGCGGGGGTTCACCGTGCCGGCGGACGCGCTGAAGGGTCTGACCGGGCTGCTGCACGTGCGCGGTCGTGATGGCAAGGACCTGTTCGGCAGTCCACTCGATCCACGCGCCGAGCTTGCTGTTCCGGTCATTTCTCACGTCGCGACGACATCGCGCCGGCGGCCCCCGGTCGACGTCGTGGTGGCGGTGCATGGCGGGATGGCCCACACGCTCGCCTGCCTCGATAGCGTCCTCACCAATCTGGCGCGGCCAAGCCGGCTGATCGTGATCGATGACGCCTCGCCGGAGCCTGAGCTGGTTGCGGCGCTCGATTCGCTGGCGCGGCGGCGACGCATCATGCTGATCCGTAACACGCGGAACCTCGGGTTTGCCGCCAGCGCGAACGTCGGTATGCGCGCAGCGGCCGGACGCGATGTGCTGCTGCTGAACAGCGATACGCTGGTCGGCCCCGGCTGGCTGGAGGAACTGCGTGGCGTCGCGTACAGCGCGGGCCATATCGGCACCGTGACGCCGCTGTCAAACGACGGGACGATCCTGAACTATCCCGATCGGGGTGGCCGCAACGAGGTGCCGGATCTCGCCGAGACGGCGCGCGTTGACACCCTGGCGCGGCGCGTGAATGGCGGCTGCGCGATCGACATTCCGGTGGGCGTCGGGTTCTGCCTGTACATTCGCCGCGCATGCCTGGACGCTGTCGGCCCTTTGCGCGCCGATCTGTTCGCCCAGGGCTACGGCGAGGAGAACGACTTTTGCCTGTGCGCCCGCCACCTGGGCTGGCGGAACGTGGCCGCGCCGGGGGTGTTCGTCGCGCATATCGGCGGACATTCGTTCGGCACGGCGGCGCGGCATCTGCGGGCGCGCAACGCAGCCCTGCTGGAGCGGCTGCACCCCGGCTACACGGACTTGATCGCGGCGCACGCGGAAGCGGACCCGCTTGCGGAGGCACGGAGGCGCCTGGACCTCGCTCGCTGGCGCGCTGCGCGGCGGCGCGGCAGCCAGGCGGTCGTGCTGATCACGCACGCCTCGGGGGGCGGGGTCGAGCGCCAGATCGCAGCATCGGTCGAAATCCATCGCGATAGCGGATACCGGGCGATCGTGCTGCGCCCCTCGCGGGCGCCGGACGGCGCGCGATGCGTCGCCGTCGGCGACGGCACGGCGAACGCATACCCCAATCTGCGCTTCGCGATGCCGGGTGAAGTGGGCCAATTGCAGCGCCTGCTCGCGCGCGAACGCGTGGGCGCCATCGAGCTGCACCACCTGGTCGGCCATCATCCTTCGGTGCTCGAGGTGATCGCGTTCCTTCAGGTACCCTACGACCTGCATGTCCACGACTATGCCTGGCTATGTGCCCGGGTCGCGTTGGTCGGTGCGGCTGAGCGCTACTGTGGCGAGCCGGACGTTGCACAATGCGAGGTATGTATCGCCAATGCGGGCAACCTGATCGATGAGGACATCTCGGTTGCGGCGTTGCGCCGGCGGTCAGCGAGGCTGATGGCGGGCGCGCGTCGCGTCATCGCACCATCCGAAGATGCCGCCGCTCGCATCCGGCGGCATTTCCCGGCCGTGCGTCCGACCGTGCAGCCGCACGAGGACGATGCGGCGCTTGGTGGGCCGCCGTTCTCGCGCTCGGCGAATGCGGGCCGTATCTGCGTCGTTGGCGCGATCGGTGTCCAGAAGGGCTACCGGGTAATCCTTGACTGCGCGCAGGATGCTGCGGATCGGCGGCTGCCTTTGGAATTTGTCGTCGTCGGCCACACGATCGACGACCGACGGCTGCTCGCGACCGGGCGCGTCTTTATCACCGGAAGCTATGCGCCGGACGAGGCGGTTACCCTGATCAGGGCACAAAACGCGTCACTTGCGCTGCTGCCGTCCATCTGGCCGGAGACCTGGTGCTTCGGTCTTGGCGAGGCGTGGCAGGCGGGCCTGCGCGTTGCGGCGTTCGACATCGGCGCTCAGGCCGAGCGCATCCGGCGTACCGGGCGTGGATTTTTGCTGCCACTCGGATTGCCGGCGCACGCAATTAATAACGCTTTGATTGCAGCGAGCGGGCTGTCTCGCCAATAATGGGTCTGGTAACAGTATCGCTTGCATTGCAACGCTCCCCATTCGTCGCTTGAGCGGTCCAATCACGCCGGACTTCCGTGACCAAGAAAGCGAGATCCCAAATGTCCGAAGCCGCCACTGCTATTCGCAGGCCTCCCGCAGCCCAGGCCGCCCCCCAAGAGAGCGCAGCACAACATCGCGTCGCCGAACTGAAGGTCTCCGGCCACCTGATGACGCTGGACACCGGTCTGTTCTGCGTGTTTCAGGCACCGGGTTCGCCGGCGGCGAATGAACGATCGGGGCTCCCGGGGGTGCGCATCTCGCTGCCGCCGGGACCCGCCGGACGGCCGGATGCGGTGAGCATCAGCACCTTCCGCGACGACGGCTGGATGAATGGCAGCGATACCGCAGCGCTGATCCGTGTGGCCGAAGGGCCGGCCCAGGTGCTGGTGACAGTTTATCAGGCGCCAGCAGCTCCCCCCGACACCGCGCCTCGACTTCAGGTGATGCGGTTGGGCGCCGAGCCCGGCATGGAGACCCAAGGGGCTGCTGGTGCGGGGCAGGCACCGTCCGCCGGGGTGACGCCAGAGGATGCGGCTACCGTCGTACACGTACAGCGCGCCGGCGACGTCGGGGGCAAGATCGGCGACTGGGCCGGCGTCCGCGGCAGCCGCCAGTGGATCGAGGGATTCAGCCTGACCCCGCGCGAGGGCATCAAGGCCGCCGACATCGAGTATCAGGCCGTATTGGGACGGGGCTGGCTGTCGCCGTGGATCGAGGGCGGCAAGTTCTGCGGCAGTCGCGGCATGGCGCTGCCCCTGCTCGGACTCAAGATCCGCCTGAAGGGCAACGCGGCGAAGACGCATGAGTGCAACTACGCTGCAACGTTTGTCGACGGCAGTTCAGTGGGGCCGGTACCGGGAGGCGAGACCTGTGAGGCCGAGAGCCTCGCAGCCCTCGAGGCGTTTCAGGTGACGATCAGCCCCCGCCGCGGGGGCGAGGCTGCGACGCGTGTCCCACGCGGGCGCGCGAGCCAGCGTGCTGAGCCGGCAGCGCAGCCCGCACTCGCCCTGACGAAGCCGAGCACCCGCAAGTCCAGATCGGCCGGCGCTGGCCGGAAATCGCGCTGATCAAGACGGTTCAGCCGCGGTCCGTGAAATACCTGTTCGTCCACCAGAACTTTCCTGGACAGTACCTGCACCTCGTCCGTCACCTCGTCGCGTCCAAACAGCATGACCTGGTGTTCATCACCGAGCCAAACGCCAATCGGATTCCCGGCGTGCGAACAGTTCCATATGCGAAGCCGAAGGGTGCGGCGGCGGAAGCGCATATCGCGGCGCGCGAACTGGACGCGGCGGTGCGGCGTGCGGAGATCGTGGCGCACACCGGGGCCACTCTGAAGCAGCTCGGCTTCGAGCCCGATATCATCATTGGCCATCACGGCTGGGGCGAGCTGCTCAACATCCGCGACGTCTGGCCCGATACGCCGCTGCTCGGCTATCTGGAATTCTACTATTGCATCAACGGCATCGATGTCGGGTTCGATCCGGAATTCCCGACGCATACCGCGGACCACCCGCGCATACGGGCAAAGAATGCTGTCAATCTGCTCGCGCTCAACCTCGGGGCGCACGCGCAGACGCCGACCAGATGGCAGCTATCGACCTATCCGGAGTGGGCGCGGAAATCCATCACGCTGCTGCCGGAAGGGGTCAATCTCGATATATGCAAGCCGAATCCGCAGGTGCGGCGGCGCAGCCTCAAGATCGGCGACGCTGTCATCAAGCCGAACGAGAAACTGATCACCTACGTGGCGCGCGACCTTGAGCCGTATCGCGGCTTCCATGTGATGATGCGCGCGGTGCCGCACCTGCTGCGCGCGCGCAAGGATGCGCGCGTGGTGATGGTCGGCGGGGACGGGATCAGCTACGGCATGCCTCCGGCGGAAGGCACCTGGCGGCAGAAGATGCTGGCGGAACTCGGCGACGGCATCGACCCACAGCGCGTGGTGTTTCCTGGCCGCGTCGATTATCCGACCTATGTGGCGATGCTGCAGCGCTCGGACGCGCACGTGTACCTGACCTATCCATTCGTTGCGTCATGGTCGTTGCGCGAGGCGATGTCGGCGGGCTGCGTCGTGATCGGCAGCGACACGCCGACAGTGAGCGAGTTCGTGGCACACGAGCAGAACGGGCTGCTGGTGCCGTTCTTCGATCCGAAGGGACTGGCGCAGTCGGTTTTGCGGGTGCTGGAGGATGCGCCCCTCGCACGCGGCCTGCGGGAGAATGCACGGCGTTACGCCGAGAAGCACCTGGCGATGGCGGATTATATAGCGGCGTACGAGGCGTTGATCGCGCGCGTGACGGGGGCTGGCGCCAGTCAGTCCTCGGCCGCCAGCCGTGCTGCCTGATCTTCCGCAGTCAGCGCATCGATGAACTCGTCGAGTTCGCCCATCATGACGCGGTCGATCTTGTACAGCGTCAGATTGATGCGGTGATCGGACACGCGGCCCTGCGGGAAGTTATAGGTGCGGATTCGCTCGGAGCGATCGCCGGTGCCGACCTGAGCCTTGCGGTCGGCGGCGCGGGTGGCGTGCGCCGTGGCGCGCTGCTGCTCATAGAGCCGGGCGCGCAGGATCTTCATCGCCTTGGCGCGGTTCTTGTGCTGGCTCTTCTCCTCCTGCATCGCGACCACGATCCCGGAGGGGATGTGTGTGATGCGCACAGCACTTTCCGTCTTGTTGACGTGCTGTCCGCCGGCGCCCGATGCGCGATACACGTCGATACGCAGATCGGTCTCGTCGACCTGCACATCGACTTCCTCCGCTTCGGGCAGCACCGCGACGGTGACGGTGGAGGTGTGAATGCGCCCCTGGCTTTCCGTGGTCGGCACGCGCTGCACGCGGTGCACGCCCAATTCGTATTTGAGGCGAGCGAATACGCCGCGGCCGGTGATCTCGGCGATGCCTTCCTTCAGACCGCCCAGCTCGGTGTCGTTGTATTCAAGGATTTCCCAGCGCCAGCCTTTGCTCTCCGCATAGCGCTGATACATCCCGAACAGCTCGGTCGCGAACAAAGCCGCCTCGTCGCCACCGGCGGCAGGTCGCATCTCCAGGATCGCCGCGCGTTCATCGGCTGCGTCCTTCGGCAACAGCGCGATGCGGATCCCGTGCTGCAGGCTCGGTATGCGCTCCTTGAGTTCGCGCAGTTCGGCTTCCGCCAGTTCGCGCATCTCGGGATCGGCGAGCAGCGACTCCGCATCATCCTGCGCGCGCTCGGCGGCGCGCAGGTCGCCGATGCGTGCAACCACCGGCTCGATGTCGGCGAGCTCCTTGGAGGCCTTCACATAGGCCTCGCCGGACAGGCCGTGGGTCAGCATGTCGCGCAGTTCCTCGGCGCGCGCGGCGATGCGGTCCAGCTTTGGTGCCAGGGTCATCGCAGTCGAGCGGCGAGCTCCGCCAGCGCGACCGCCTCCTGTTCGCCGGTCGCGAGGTCCTTCACCTGAGCGACGCCGTGCGCGATGTCGTCATCGCCGATGATGACCGCGGCACGCGCGCCGATCCGGTTGGCACGTTCCATGCGCCGGCGCAGGTTGCCGCGATATGCCATCTCGGCGCGGATGCCGGCGTTGCGCAGCGTCTGCAGCACATCGAGCGCCGCCGCTTCCGCGCTGTCACCGACCGGCACCACCGCGACGGCTGCCGGCGCAGGCGGCGGGTCTTCCAGCAGCATGGCGAGTCGCTCGATTCCAGCCGCCCAGCCAACCGCCGGCGTGGGCGGCCCGCCCATTTCCTCCACCAGACCGTCGTAGCGGCCACCGCCCATCACCGTGCCCTGCGCGCCGAGCTTGTCGGTGACGAACTCGAAGGCGGTGTGGCCATAATAATCCAGACCGCGCACGATGCGTGGGTTCTCGCGGAACGGCACGCCGAAGCGGTCGAGATGCGTCTGCAGCCGCGCGTAGAACGTGGCGGCGGCTTCGGTGAGATAACCGGCGATGGTCGGCGCGTTGGCCACAATCCGGCGGTCTTTCTCTTCCTTTGAGTCGAGGATGCGCAGCGGGTTGCGTTCGAGCCGCGCCAGACTGTCGGCCGACAGCGATCCCTGGTGTTCGGTAAAGTACTTGACCAGGGCATCGCGGTAGGCCTGGCGGCTTTCCTTGTCACCGAGCGTGTTGATCTCCAGGACCGTCTCGCCGGCGACGCCGAGGGCTTTCAGAATGTCCCAGCCGCAGGCGATGACCTCGGCGTCGGCGAGCGGTTCGGCCGAGCCGATCAGCTCGATGTCGATCTGGTGGAACTGGCGGTAGCGACCCTTCTGGGGGCGCTCGTAACGGAACATCGGGCCGGCGCAGAAGATCTTCTGTGGCAGCGACTGGGTGAGGCCGTTGGTCACAAGCGCGCGGCAGAGGCCGGCGGTGGCCTCCGGACGCAGGGTGATGTGGTCGCCGCCGCGGTCCGCGAACGAATACATCTCCTTCATCACCACGTCGGAGGTCTCGCCGAGGGTGCGGGAGAACACGCGGGTGTCCTCGAAGATCGGCGTGGACCACTCGTCGAAGCCGTAGGTGGCGGCGACGCGGCGGGCGGTGTCGATCACGTGCTGATGGCGGCGCTGGTCCTCGCCGATCAGGTCGTGGGTGCCGCGGGCGGGTTGGAGTTCGGTGGCCATGTGCGTCCGGCTGATGTGGTCGCCTGTGGTGGGTGCGGCAAGCTAGCCGGAAGCCGTCAGAACGCAAGCACGGCGTTGAGATCGGCGTGTAAATACACTATCTTGTTGATGTCTACACAGGACCGCGTCATGCCGCTGAACATCAGGGACGAGGACACCAATCGTCTGGCGGAAAAGCTTGCCAGCCGGATGCGCTCGAAGAAGACGGCGGCGGTGAAGAGCGCTCTGCGCAACGAACTCGACCGCCTCGAAGAGAAAGTCCCGCTGCGCCAGCGCTTGCGCCCCTTGCAGGATCGGGTGATGTCGCGGGCGTCCACGGGGCTGGAGGCGGATAAGGCGTTCTACGACGGGCTCAGCGGCCACAGCTGGTGTTCATCGATGCTTCCGCCATTGTCGCCATCCTGACACGTGAGACGGAAGCAGACGCTCTGGCGGATCGGCTGGATGGCGCCACAGGATGCATCACCTCGCCGATTGCAATGTTCGAGGCGGCACTTGCGATCTGTCGCAAGCGCCAGGCCAGCGTGACTGAGGCGCGAGTCGACGTCGGGGAGTTCCTCGACATCGCCCGGATCGGCGTGGTCGCGATTACGCCAGCGGACGGCGATGCTGCACTGGAGGCATTCGACCGTTATGGCAAGGGGCGGAATCACCCTGCGCAGCTCAACCTGGCGGACTGCTTCGCCTACGCGATGGCGAAGAACCGGCGCGTGTCCCTGCTGTTCAAGGGCTACGACTTCGACAAGACGGATATTGCGGACGGCCGATAGTGCGCGTCATTTCGTCTGGTCGAAGCGATGGATCACCGCGCGTCCTCAGCCGATAGCGCGATCCAGTCCGCCGCGATGCGCGCCCGGAACGCCGGATCGACCAGCGACAGATCGACGATGTCGACCTTGAACGGCAGATCGGATTCGGACAGCGCCTCGGCGATCTGACCGATTGTGTCCAATCCGAGCGGACGGTCCCATTCGAGCGCGAGGTCGAGGTCGGAATACTGTCGAGCCCCGCCATGAGCGCGCGATCCGAAAACGTAGGCTCGTGCGCCTTGCGGCAGGTGCGCGCAGAGCACGGCGCGAACGATGGCGGCATGGCCTTCGCACAGGTCCAGTGCGGTCGTCATCGCAGGCGCTTTTGCAGTTGGTCCCGAAGATGGGTCGCTTCGGCCAGGAACTCCGGGATCCCGGCGGCAACCTGCGCGGCGATGGCTGCTGCGTATGTGTGACTGGTCCGCGCCCGCATGTCGCGATAGCGGCGCCACGCAGGCCAGTCGCCGCGCAGCAGACCTTGCTCGTTGCCCGTGCGGATCAGGTCCTGGAACGGCACCTGGCCGTAGATGTCCGGCGAAGGTGCGATCAGCCGCAAATAGCGTCGCAGCATCCAGGCCGTCGCGCAACTGGTCACCGTCTGGTTCCCGGCGATGTCGATCGAGCCCCTCTCGCAGCCTCGCGACCGCGTTCACGAATGGACTGATGTCGAGCGGTGTGCCGGGATCACTCATGCATTCATTCGGCCGCCAGCTTCTCGGCCTCCTTCGCCGCCTTCAGCTCCTCGGCCTTCGCCTCCACGAGTTCGACGATGTGCTCCACCATGTCCCGGCCATCGATCGTGTGGTCCGTCTTGCCGGCGCGATAAATCATGTGGCGCCCGTTGCCGCCGCCGGTCAGGCCGATATCGGTCATCAGTGCCTCGCCCGGCCCGTTCACGACGCAGCCGATGATGGACAGCGTGATCGGCGTCTCGATATGCGCCAGCCGTTCCTCCAGCGTCTGCACCGTCTGGATCACGTTGAACCCCTGCCGCGCGCAGGACGGGCACGACACCACCTTCACGCCGCGGTGGCGGATGCCGAGGGCCTTCAGCAGGTCCCAACCTACCCGGACTTCCTCCTCCGGCTCGTCCGAGAGCGACACCCGCAAGGTGTCGCCGATGCCGGCCCAGAGCAGCGAGCCCAGCCCAACGGCCGACTTCACCGTGCCCATTCGCCGGCCGCCAGCCTCGGTGATGCCGATATGCAGCGGGTGGTCGCACACCTCGGCGAGCTGCTGATACGCGGCCACCGCCAGGAACACGTCGGACGCCTTCACGCTGATCTTGAAGTCGTGGAAGTCGTGCTGCTGTAGGATGTCGGCGTGGTACAGCGCGCTCTCCACCAGCGCCTCGGGGTTCGGCTCGCCGTATTTCTCCAGCAGATGCTTCTCCAGCGAACCGGCGTTCACGCCGATCCGCATCGAACAACCGTGATCGCGCGCCGCCCGGATCACTTCCTTCACGCGCTCCTGGCTGCCGATGTTGCCCGGGTTGATGCGCAGGCACGCGGCACCGCTGTCCGCCGCCTCGATTGCGCGTTTGTAGTGGAAGTGGATGTCGGCGACGATCGGTACGTTTACCTCGTGCACGATGTCCTTCAGTGCAAGCGCGCTCTCCTGGTCGGGACAGGACACGCGGACGATGTCCACCCCTGCCAGCTCCGCACGCCGGATCTGCGCCACCGTGCCCGCGACGTCCGTGGTCAGCGTATTGGTCATGGTCTGCACGGTGATCGGAGCGTCGTCGCCCACCGGCACGCGGCCGACATAGACGCGGCGCGACTTCCGCCGGACGATCTCCTGGTACGGCCGGTAGCTCATACTGTCCCTCTCCGTATGCTGCGGCGCAATGCTCGCCGATAATGGGGGTTCTGCCGCCGGATCGCTACTGGGGATTAGGCCGCTGGTTTGCCGCCGCCAAGCTGCCACCCTTGATCAGGTCCGGGTCGAGCGGCAGGTCGCGCCGCACCACGCCGCTGCCGCCGAGCGACGGGCTCGTCAGACCATCCACCACAAGGTCGGTACCACCAGCATTCCCGGTCGTCAGCAACAGGTTTGGCTTTGGCGGTACCTCCCACGTTTCGCCGGGATGCATGATTCGGGTCAGCAGGACCGGGCCGGCCCGATCACGTACCTGCACCCAGGCGTCGGCGCTCGCCCGGAGCACAATCCGCGGTTGGTCGGACGGTTCGTCGGCAGCCGGCGGCGGCTCCAGCGCGGCAGCTGCCGCCGAAGTGGGGGAAATTGCCGGAACCGGCGGCGCCTCCGCCTGCTGCACCGGCGGCGCAACCGGCGCGGGAACCGACGCGACGACCGGGGTTGCACTCGGCCGGACCGCCTGGTCCACCAGCGAGGCGAGACGCAGAGGGATCTGCATGCTGGTCTCGGCCGGCAGCCTGCCCTCGCCGGACAGGCGGTACCACCCTGCATAGGCTCCGACCGCCAACAGCACGCCCAGCAGTGCCACCGCACCGGCGGGCACGCCACGCTCTGGAGCCGGGACGGGAAAGGTCAGCTCGGTCTTCTCGTCCACCGCCGACGCCTCGGCCCTGAAGCGTCTGGCGGTCTCGTTCGGATCGAGACCCAAAGCGCCGGCGTAGGTGCGGAGAAAGTTGAGCGCATATGCGTTGCCTGGGAGCTCGCTGATCTGCCCGGCTTCCAGCGCTTCGATGTACTGCGGCCGAATGTGCAGCGCGGACGCCATTTCCTGTATCGACCAGCCGACCCGCTCGCGCGCGGCACGCAGCTCGGCCCCCGCCCTCGGCGCATCGGGAGGCGCCGCATCCCGTTCGATCGCCGACGAAATGCTTCGGCATCTCGCCAGCGCGGATTTGCGATCCTGCATCATGTTGGGCCCGCATCTGCGAGCTTGTTGTCTCTCAACGTCTTTACAGTGACTCTGTTTGCGGTCGCAGTCGAATGGTCTTTACCGAAGGATACGCGATTAAATCGTTAAAATTGGCCGCTCTGTCAGATGGCTAAGCCATGTTCGCGTGCCCAGACACTGATCGGCTCGCGGAGACTGGCAGCCCCCGAGGTGTTGCGTCTGATTGCAGTCAGCACGGGGCGGAATGCACCCAGATCGAGGTCAGCCAGCAGCGCCTTGATCGGCATGATGCCGGAGGCCGGCATCGACAGGCTTTTGAAGCCAAGTCCGACCAGAGCCATCGCCTCCAGCGGTCGCGATGCCGCCTCGCCGCACAGCGAGACAGGGACACCCTTGCCGCCCTTGGCCGCGCGGGCCTTTTCCAGCAGGAACTCGAGCAGGCTCAGCACCGGCTGCGACAGCAGGTCGTAACGGCTGAACAGCGCTGGCGTGCCACGATCGGCCGCGAACAGGAACTGCAGCAGGTCATTCGAGCCGACGGATACGAAGTCCACCTCACGCAGCAGCTCGTCCAACTGCCACATCAGCGCCGGGACTTCGAGCATGGTGCCGATGTCGAGACGCTCCGGCGCCGGGCGGACCCGCCGCGCCTCCGCCAGCAGCAGCGCGCGTGCTGCGCGGAATTCCGCCACCGTCGCGACCATGGGAAACATCACCGAAAGCGGCCGTCCGCCAGCCGCCAGCAGCAAGGCGCGCAACTGCCGGCGTAGCAGTGCCGGGCGGTCCAGGCCGATGCGCAGCGAGCGCCAACCCATCGCCGGATTCTCCTCCTCCGGCGCATCACCGGGCAGCAGCTTGTCGGCGCCCAGGTCGAGCGTGCGGAACAGCACCGGTCGTCCGCCGGCGGCATCCAGCACGCGGGCGTAGCTCGCCGCCTGCTCCGCGACATCGGCGATCGCGCCGCGCGCCAGCATGCCGATCTCCGTGCGGTACAGGCCGATACCTTCCGCGCCGGTGGTGTCGAGCTGCGCCACCTCCATGGTGAGGCCGACATTCAACATCAGGCTGACCTTGACGCCGTCGGCAGTGATCCCCGGCCGATCCCGCAGCGGCGCCCAGCCGGCTTCCAACGCAGTCCTCGCCTCCAGCTCACGAAGATACGTCGACCGCACCTCGGCCTCCGGGCGGAGCACGAGCTGGCCGTCGTCGGCATCGACCACCGCCTCGTCACCTGGCTCTGCCGAGTCCAACATGCCGCGGGTGCCCCCCACCGCCGGCAGACCGAGGGCACGCGCCAGAATTGCGGCATGACCGGCGGGACTGGCCTCCTCGACCGCCACGCCGGCAATGCCCGCGGCGTGCCAGTCGAGCAACTCGGCTGGCCCGAGCCGGCGAGCGAGCAGGATGGCGCCGGGCGGCACGGTGGGGCGCGGCTGGTCGCCGTCCAACGCGCCAAGCAGCCGACCTGCCAGATCCTCCAGATCGGCGAGCCGTTCGCGCAAATAGGGGTCGGTTATCCGGCGCGTTCGGTCGTGCAGCTCGCCGGCGACGCGCTGGACCGCCGCTTCGGCAGACAGCCCGCTGTGGATCACCTCGGCGACCCGTTTTAGCCAACCCGCATCGGCGGCGATCAGGCGATAGGCCTGAAGCACATCGCGCGATGCCGACCCGTCCGCACCATTCGCCAAGCCATCCGGTACGCCGGCAATCAGCTCATCGACGCCCTGCTGCATGCGCTGCGTGGCCTCGTGCAGCCGCGCCAGTTCGGCCTCCGGATCGTCAGCCAGCAGCCTGACCGGGCGGCGACGGTTGCCGTGCATCACGACCGGGCCGATGGCGATCCCGGGGACCAGGGTGGCTCCGGCGAACACGCGCGGCACAGTGGCGGCCACGCCTTCCTCGGCGCTGTCGGCGGCACCGGCAGACGCCAGCACCTCGGCGAGCAGCATCGCCACCGTCTCCAGCTCGTCCACCTCCTCCTCCGAGTAGCCCCTCGGGTTGCGGTTCTGCACCGCAACCACGCCCAAAGTGCGACCGGCACGCCGCACAGGCGCTGCCAGCATGGACGCGAAAGGTTCTTCGTCGGTTTCCGGTCGATATGCGAAAGCTGGGTGGTTTTGCGCGTCCGGCAGGTTCATGACCTGTGCCGTGGCGGCGCAAAGGCCGACAATGCCCTCGCCAAAGCGAAGCCTGGTGTGGCCGATGGCTTTGGGGTTGAGCCCTTCGGTCGCGACGAGCTCCAGGATCTCGCCAGGCCGCGCGGCGTACACAGAACACACCTCGCTCACCAGTTCGGCAGCCGCGAGATGGACAAGCTCCTGCAATGGCGCGGTGCCGTGCGCCATCGTCTCACGCAGTCTAGCCAGCAGCCGGCGGGGAGTGGGCATCAGGTGGCGCGATTGCGAGCGACCAGCGCGGCGACGGCCTGCCCCACCAGCGCGGCGATGATCTCCGCCGTCGGCTGCTCTGCCGTCACCATGCCGACCGACTGGCCGGCCATCACCGAGCCAGTCTCGACATCACCGTCGATCACTGCCCGCCGTAGCGCGCCGGCCCAGAAATGTTCGATGGCGAGCTGAGCCGCCTCCTTGGTCAGTTCACCGGCCTCGAAGCGATCGCGGGTTTCCGCCTGAAAGCGCAGGAAACGCTTCACCCCCTCGTTGACCAAACCGCGGACGGGGATCACCGGGAAGCGCTCGTCGAGTTGCACCGAAGGTAACGCATCGCGCGCGGCGGCCCGGATGAAGGCGCGCTTGAAGTTGGGGTGGGCAATCAACTCGGTGGCGGCGGCGAAGCGGGTGCCGAGCTGCGCTCCGGAAGCACCCATGTCCAGCAATGCCAGGATCGCCTCGCCACGAGCCAGCCCACCCGCAACGAAGACCGGTACCTCGTGGATGTGCGGCAGGATCTCCTGCGCCAAAACCATCAGCGACACGGGACCGATATGCCCACCGGCCTCGGAACCCTCGATCACCAGCGCGTCCGCACCCGACCGGATCAGCCGCTTTGCCAGCACCAGGGCCGGGGTAAAGGCGATCAGCTTCGCGCCGCCGTCCTTCACCGCCCGTACTGCCCCGCCTGGCGGAATCCCACCGGCCAGCACGATGTGCCCGACGCCCGCCTCCAAACAGACCCGGATGAGGGCGTCGAGCCGCGGATGCATGGTGATCAGGTTGACACCGAACGGCCGGTCGGTGAGCGCCTGCGCTCCGGCGATCTCGGCGGCCAGCATATCCGGCTCCATGGCGCCGCAGGCGACCACGCCGAATCCGCCGGCGTTGGAGATCGCCGCCACCAGGTGCCGTTCGCTTACCCAGCTCATCGCGCCGCCCAGGATGGCGACGTCACAGCCGAGAAACGCTGTGCCGCGCGCCCACAGCCGCTCCAGCTCCGCTCGGGCGGCGGTCAGCGCGACGTCGGGAATGGCAATGTCAGGCGGCATCGAGGCCATAGGCGGTGTGCAGGGCGCGCACCGCCAGCTCGGTGTATTCGGCAGCCACGAGGACGCTGACCTTGATCTCGCTCGTGGAGATGACCTGGATGTTGATCGCCTTGTCGGCGAGTGCCCGGAACATCGTGTTGGCAACGCCTGCATGGCTGCGCATGCCGACGCCGACCACGCTGATCTTGGCGACATTGGGGTCCGCCAAAACCTCGGAAAAGCCGATCTGCATCTTTGCCTCTGCCAGCGTTGCCTGCGCGCGCGGCAGGTCGGACTTGCTCACCGTGAAGGTCATGTCGGTCAACCCATCTGCCGATACGTTCTGCACGATCATGTCGACATTGACGTTGTGGTCGGTGAGTGCGCCGAACACGGCGGCAGCGATGCCTGGCCGATCCGGCACACGGCGAAGCGTGATCTTCGCGTCGTCACGCGAATAGGCGATGCCGGAGACATTCTGCTTTTCCACGATCTCGTCCTCGTCCACCACCAGAGTGCCCGGCACGTCGGCGAAACTCGACAGCACCTGAACCCGCACCTGCTCGTTCATCGCGAGTTCGACGCTGCGCGTCTGCAGCACCTTGGCGCCGACGGACGCCAGTTCCAGCATTTCCTCGTAACTGATGCGCGCAAGCTTGCGTGCTGTCGGAACGATGCGCGGATCAGTGGTATAGACGCCGTCGACATCTGTGTAGATGTCGCAGCGATCAGCATGCAATGCGGCGGCCAGGGCGACTGCCGAGGTGTCTGATCCGCCGCGACCCAGGGTGGTGATGCGATTGTCGGTGCCGACGCCCTGGAAGCCGGACACGACGGCGACCTGGCCCGCTTTCATGCGACGGATCAACTCGGCGCCCTCGATGTCGGCGATGCGCGCCTTGCCGTGGGCGTTGTCGGTGCGGATCGGAATTTGCCAGCCCTGCCAGGAGCGCGCCTCGATTCCGATCTGCTGAAGCGCGATCGCCAGGAGGCCGGTGGTCACCTGTTCGCCGGTCGCGACGACGGTGTCGTATTCCCGCGCGTCGTGCAGCAGCGAGAGATCCTGGCAGTGCGATACGAGCTGATTGGTGACACCCGCCATGGCGGACACCACGACGGCGACCTCGTTCCCCGCATCGACCTCGCGCTTGACGCGAGTCGCGGCATTGCGGATGCGGTCGAGGTCGGCGACAGAGGTGCCGCCAAACTTCATCACGATTCGCGACATTCCAGCCAGTTGTCAGTGATCGATCCCAGGTGTTCATACTGGCGCGGAACGACAGGGGCAACAATGCCAAGCGTGACAGTTTCGCCCGCGGAGGTTGCACAATTCGATGCGCTCGCGGCGCGGTGGTGGGATCCGGACGGTCCGATGCGGCCGCTGCATCGGATGAACCCGACGCGGGTCGCATGGATTGCGGCGCGGATCAGGCGGGACGGGCGGTGGGCGCTACAGAGGGCGCAAGAGACTCCCCCTCCCCTTGCAGGAGGGGGTTGGGGGGAGGGGAATGCTGGGGCGGCGCAGCCCCCTCCCCCTAGCCCTCTCCCGCAAGGGGAGGCTCTTCCGCGCTTGCTCGACGTTGGGTGCGGTGCGGGGGTGGCGGCGGAGGCCTTTGCTCGTCTGGGGTTTGACGTTCTGGGTCTGGATGCCGCCGGCGGGGCGATCGAGGCGGCGCGTGCCCATGCTGAAGGCCAGGGACTGCCTTTGGCCTATCGGACCGGCGTGGCGGAGGACCTGCTGACCGAGCCGGCGCGCTTCCCGATCGTCACGGCGCTGGAGGTGATCGAGCACGTCCCCAATCCCGCGGCCTTTCTGGCAACGCTCGCCGCGCTCCTGGCGCCGGGCGGGAAACTTTTCGTCTCGACCCTCAATCGCACGCCGCAGTCATTCCTCGCCGCCAAGGTCGGTGCTGAATACGTGCTGCGCTGGTTGCCTATCGGCACTCATGACTGGCGCAAATTCATCACGCCGGCTGAACTCGACGACATGCTTCGGCGTGTTGGGCTGCGGGTATCCGACATCACCGGCCTGGTGGCCGACCCGCTGACCGGGCGCTGGAGCGTCAGCCGCAATCTTTCGGTCAACTACCTTGTAGCCGTCGAGGGCTGAGTTTCGATTGCAACTTAGTTGTGGCATATAAGCTTTATTACAACTTGATAATCAAGTTGCATGCCCGGAGCTGCTGATGGACACGGAGGATGCGGAGCGCCATCGGCTTGCCTTGGCGGCGATCAACCTCACCGTCTACGACTGGAACCTGGAGACCGGCGAGATTCACCGACCGCCGCTGGGCCACGAAGTGCGGCGCCTCCAGGCCGAAGTGGTGCACACCGCCGATGGCTGGGCGAGCGTCGTGCACCCCGACGATTTCGAGAGCCATCGAGCCGCATTGCTGGCCCATATCAAGGGCGAAACGTCACGGCTCGACCATGAGTACCGCTATCTCGGCACAGCGGGTGAGTGGCGATGGGTGCGCCAGTACGGCATAGCGCTGCGTCACCCAGATGGCCGTGCCCACCGTCTGGTTGGCGCTACCGCCGACATCACCGCGAGCAGGGAGCGTGACGCCGAATTGCAGGCGGCGCGTGCGGAGACCGAACGCACACGCCGGCACATGCAGGCGCTGCTCGACAACATGCGCGACGGCGTCGGCTCGGCGGAGGCAGACGGCACCTACATCGCCTCGAATAAGGCCATGTTCGAACTGGTGAGCATTCCGCATGAGCGCATCGTCGCGCTGGGCACGATGCAGAACATCTGGCGGTATCAGTACGAGAACCATTTGGTGCCTAGCACTGCCGCCACGGTCGACGAGCACGTCGCGGCGCAGTTCGCGCTGTTCACCCGAGCCGACGGTCGCCAGCAGGTTCGCCAGCGGCCGGACGGCACATGGGTGGAGCGCTGCTTCCTGCGCATGCCGGACGACAGCCGCCTGGTGGTGGTGCGCGATATTACGGAACTCAAGCTGCGTGAGACCGAGCTCGCGCAGGAGCGCGACGCTGCCGAGGCTGCCCGCGCCGAGGCAGAGGCGGCGAACCAGGCGAAATCCACGTTCCTGGCCACGATGAGTCATGAGATCCGCACGCCGATGAACGGTGTACTCGGCATGCTCGAAGTGCTCGAGCATCAGAACATCACGGACGATCAGCGCGCCATCGTGGCGACCATGCGCTCGTCCGCATCGGCACTGCTGCGCATTATCGATGACGTGCTGGATTTCTCGAAAATCGAGGCAGGCCGAATCGATCTGGAGGAGACGCCGTTCTCGCTGTCGGAACTGTTCCGTGGGACGGTCGAGGCGCTCCGGCCGCAGGCCACGGCCAAAGGATTGCGGTTGACTGTGGAGGTTGTCCCAGGTTCGACCGACGCGTTGATCGGCGACGCGGTGCGGGTGCGCCAGATCCTGTTCAATCTGCTTGGCAATGCGGTGAAGTTCACGCAGACCGGCAGCGTGCATGTCAGCGCGATTTCGGTGCCGATCGGCGAAGACCGGCATGAGGTGACGCTGAAAGTCACCGACACCGGAATAGGCATCAGTGCGGAGGAACGGGCGCGACTGTTCCAGCCATTCGCGCAGGCCGACAGCTCGACTACGCGCCGGTTCGGCGGCAGCGGCCTTGGCCTCTCGATCGTGCGGCGGCTCGCGCAACTGATGGATGGTGACGTGGAGGTGCGGAGCAAACCGGGCATCGGCTCGGTGTTCACCGTCACGCTGCGGTTGCACGCTGCACCCGAAGCACCGGCACTGCCGACTGCCGCTTTGCCGCGGCCGGCCATCTGTGCGACCGGCAGCCGTGTGCTGGTGGTCGATGACCATCCGGTCAATCGCCAGGTCATGACAGGTCTGCTCAGCCTGCTGGGACTGATGGTCGATGTCGCGGTCGATGGCGTGGAAGCGCTGTCGCTTTGGCGGCCTGGACACTATGCCGTTGTGATGGCTGACATGCACATGCCTCGGATGGACGGGTATGCACTGACCCGCGAGATCCGCGCGCGGGAAGCAGCCGTTGGCGCTGCCAGAACTCCCATCGTCGCGGTCACCGCGAACGCCATGCGCGGCGAGGAGGAGCGATGCCTGGAAGGCGGCATGGACGCCTATCTGGCGAAGCCGGTGGCGATCGCGCGGCTCAGCGCCACGCTCGGTCGCTGGATTGCCCTGACGCCGGCGGTCGATTCGCCCACCGGCGTGGTGGATCGTCCGATGTTGCGTAGCTGGCTTGGTGACGACGAGGCGACGTTGCGGTCACTGCTGATGGAGTTTCTGAACACCGCGCGCCAGAACGAGCGCGAAATCGAAGCGGCGCTGGGTTCGGACGAGATATCCGCGGCGGTGATGCCGTCGCACAACCTACGGGGCGGCGCGCTGGCGGTGGGTGCCCATGCACTGGCCCAGGCGGCCGGTGCAATGGAGGCCGCCGCCCGAATCAGCGACGGCGCCAGGTGCCGCGACCTGCTGGCTCCTCTGGCGCGAGAACTGCAGCGCGCGGCGGACGATATCGGCGGCTAAGGCCACCTATCCGTCGGCGCGCGGGACCCAGGGTATGCGCGAAATCTCGATGCCCTCTTCAGCCAGCGCCTCGGCCTGCTCAGGGCTGGTCTCGCCATAGATGCCACGCTTCTCGCTCTCGCCACGTTGCATCTTGCGGGCCTCCTCGGCGAACTGCGGGCCGACGTAATCGCAGTGCTTCTCCACCTCGGACCGCATGCGCTGCAGCATGGCACGCATGTGTGCTGGCATCGGGCCCCCGGCAACGGCGTCTGGCGGCGCGGGCGGCTGTGGCGGGGCGGTTGGCGCGGCGGGCAGCAACTCGCGCTTGCCGACCGCGGGCCGCATCAGAGCGCGCTCAACCTTGGTGTCGCCGCAATGCGGGCATTCCACCAGGCCGCGCTTTGCCAGCCGGTCGAACGCGGCACTGTCCTTGAACCAGCCATCGAACGCGTGGTCCTGGCTGCAACGCAGGTCGTAATGGATCATGGCACAACCTAGATGGCCAATTCTGGCATTCGTGACAAGGGAGTGCCAATGGCTGATGGCAAAAGGGTGGTTATCCGGCGTGCAGCAGCGGGTCGAGCCGGCCCGCGCGGTCCAGCGCCACCAGATCATCGCAGCCGCCGATGTGCCGACCATCGATGAAGATCTGCGGCACCGTGGTGCGTCCGCCCGAGCGGCGGATCAACTCCTCGCGCGCCGCTGAGCCGTGTGGTGCGTCGATCTCGCGGAACGCGGCGCCCTTGCTGCTGAACAGGCTGATGGCGCGGGCGCAGAAGGGGCACCAGGGTTGGGTGTAGATCTCGATCTCGGCCATGTTATTTCCCCCTCCGGCAGCAGCGGCTCGGCAATATACACCTCTCGTGCGGGGCGGGAGAGGCCAAGCCCCGGCTAGGGTAGCTGCGCGCCTTGCTCGTCAACATACAGAGAGTAGATCGACGTGCTCGCGCACATGAACAGACGGTTGCGCTTCTTGCCGCCGAAGCAGAGGTTCGCACAGGTCTCGGGTAGGTGGATCTTGCCGATGAGGTCGCCATCCGGCGCGTAGCAGCGCACGCCGTCCTCACCCGGGTCGGCCCAGCCCATGCTGCACCACACATTGCCCTCGACATCGACGCGCAGGCCGTCGGTGAAGCCGGGCGCGAAATCGTCGGCGAAGATGCGGCCGCCACGGCACTTGCCGTCCTCCACGGCGAAGACACGTATGTGCGCCGGACCACCGTGTGTGGCGGCACTGTCGACCACGTAGAGCAGACGTTCGTCCGGCGAGAATGCAAGGCCGTTCGGCCGAACGAAATCATCAAGGACAACGGTCGCCGTCCCCTTTGCGGGATCCAGGCGGTAAACTTGGCCTGGTAGTTCAGCCTCGTCCTTGTGCCCTTCGTACTCGCCGTCGATCCCGTAGCCGGGATCGGTGAACCAGATGGCGCCTGTGGAATCCACGATGACATCGTTCGGTGCGTTCAGCCTCTTGCCATTGTAGCGGTCGATCAGCACGGTGATGCGGCCATCGTGTTCAGTGCGCGTCACCCGTCGCGTATCGTGCTCGCAGGTCACCAGTCGGCCTTCGCGATCGCGCGTGTTGCCATTAGAGTAATTGGAGTTGGCGCGGAATACGCTGACGTGGCCGTCGTCTTCCAGCCAGCGCATCATTCTATTGTTCGGGATGTCGCTCCAGAGCAGGTAACCACCGTCACGGAAATAGACGGGACCTTCCGCCCAGCGGAAGCCGTGCGCGATCCGCTCGATCGCGGCGTTGCCCTGGCGCCTGAAACGCTTGTCCAGTTGCTCGATGCGCGGATCCGGGTAGCGCGTGTCGGGGAGATGGCCGAGCGGCAGGTATACCGGGTCGGTCGGCATCGGAATGGTCCCTCCTGCTCTGGTGCCGAGATTGCACGGGAGATTAGGTCGCGTCGGCGGTTGACGCTACGGGTTGGCTCGGTGGATGCTTCGTTGACGCGTTGGTCGTGCGAACAGAAATACACAAGAGGGACGTTCATGAACCGGACCATCACGCGCCGCGGCCTGGTCGCGACGGCCGGAGTTTCAGCGGCTGCGTTCGCCAGAGGCCCGTCGCCGGCACGCGCGGCCGGCAGACAGCTCGCCTACCTGACGCCAGGGCTGGACCTGCCGTTTTGGCGCATCCTGGCGAAGGGAATTGACGATGAGGCCAAGGCAGCCGGCGGCGGATCGACCGCCTATGACAGCCACAACAATGCGCAGACACAGTTGCAGAACGCGCAGGACGCAATCGCGCGCAAGGTCGATGGCATCCTGATCTCGCCTACCGACAGTTCCACCTGCCCTGCCGTGCTCAACCTCGCCAAGCGCGCCGGCATCCCGGCTGTGATCGCCGATATCGGCACGACCGGCGGCGACTATGTCTCGTTCATCATCTCCGACAATTATCAGGGCGCATACGGCATCGGGAAGGTGCTGGCGCAGAAGATGACGGCGAAGGGTGGCACCAAGGGCACGGTCGGACTTGTGACGATCAGCCTCGCGCGCAACAACGGCAAGGCACGCACCAACGGCTTCATGAAGGCGATGGACGAGGTCGGGATCAAACAGGCCGCGCTATCGCAGATGCAGACCTACACGGCAGACGAGACACTGCACTTCGTGCAGGACATGCTGACGGCACACCCTGATCTCGGCGGCCTTTTCATTGAGACCGATCAGCCGACGCTCGGCGCGTTGCGCGCGCTCAGCGCCGCGCGGAAGGAGGGCCAGGTGCTGGTCGCAGCGTTCGACGGCATCCCCGAATTCGTCGATCTGATCAAGAAGGGCACGATCGTCGGATCAGGGATGCAGCAACCCTATCTGATGGGGCAGCGCTCTGCGCAGGCGATCCTGGACCATCTGTCCGGCAAGAAAACCGAAAAGGAGATCCTGGTCCCGATCCAGGTGGTGACGCAGGAGAATATTGCGCAGGTCGAGCCCACCATCCGCAAGACGGTCTTCGGCGAATAGACTCTGCTCGCGCTCGCTGACATCTGGAAGCGCTTCGGCGCCACGATCGCGCTGGCGGGCGCAAGTTTTTCGCTGCAAGCCGGCGAGGTACACGCGCTGGTCGGAGCCAATGGCGCCGGCAAATCGACGCTGTCTCGCATCATTTCGGGTCACCTGCAGCCGGACCGCGGTGAGATTCGCATCGACACGCGCCTCGTGCATTTCGTGGGCGCGCGCGATGCGATCCGCAGTGGCGTCGCCATGGTGATGCAGGAGACCTCGCTCGCGCCTGATCTTTCGGTGCTGGAGAACATCATGCTGCCGCGGCTCGGCATGCGCGGAGCGTTGCGCTGGGGTCGTATGCGAGCGCAGGCCCGAACGCTGCTGGCGGAGTTCGGCGAGGGCACCGGGCTTACGCCCGATACGCAGGTGCGCGATCTCTCCATCGCGCAGCGGCAACTGGTGGAGATCGCCAAGGCACTGGCGCTCGACAGCCGCATCCTGATCTTCGACGAGCCGACTGCCGCGCTCTCGCCGCATGAGAGCGAGCGGCTGTTCGACATCATCCGTGGCCTGGCCGCGCGCGACCGCGGCGTGGTCTTCGTCTCGCATCGGCTGGAGGAGATCTTCTCGGTTACCGACCGGGTGACCGTGCTGCGCGAAGGGCATGTGGTCGCTGCCGGCGTGCCCACGACATCGCTGACGCAGCCGGAGTTGGTGCGGCTCATGGTCGGGCGCGAGGTTTCCGACATCTACGCGCGGCAGGGCGCGGCGAACACTGCCGGATCCGAGGACGTTGTGTTGCGCGTGCGCGGCCTGGCCTCTCCACCGCGGGTGCACGACGTGTCGTTCGAGGTGCGGCGCGGCGAGATCGTGGCTCTCGCAGGTCTCGTCGGCGCCGGGCGTTCGGAGACGCTGGAGACGATCTTTGGCCTGCGCCGACCCACTGCCGGCACGATAGAGCTGCATGGCCGGCCGTTCCGCGCGCACACCCCGCGCGAGGCGATCCGGGCCGGTATTGGCTTCGTGCCGGAGGATCGGCGGGGACAGGGGATCGTGCCCGACTTCACGGTGCGCGAGAACCTGATGCTCGCGCATCTGGGCGAACATGTCGGACCGGGGCTCGGTTATGACGTGCGGGATGCTTCGGTGCGGCGGTTGCTGGATCTGCTGGAACTGCCGCAGCAACGGCTGCTGGATGCCAGCATGCTTAACTTCAGCGGCGGGATGCAACAGAAGGTGATTCTGGCGCGCTGGTTGTTGCTGGAACCGCGGCTATTGCTGCTGGACGAGCCGACGCGCGGCGTGGACATCGGCACGCGCAGCAGCATCTATGCGTTGCTACGCCGCGTGGCGGCTGGTGGCATCGCCTGCGTTGTCGTGTCGTCCGATTTCGAGGAGGTGATCGGCATTGCCGATCGTATCGTCGTGCTCAGCGACGGCGTTAGCGTCGCCGATATTCCGGGCCGGCTGCTCGATATCGAAAGGCTGGCGATGTTCGCCGCGCCCCGAAGTTCAGCGGAGCGGACACACACAGTGCTTGAGGCGCTGGCAGCGGCGCATGGTGGCACGACCTATTGGATCGACATCGACGGGCCGCGTCTGTTCTGTTTCGATCGAGTGAACGGCGCGCGTGCCGCCGAGCCGGGATTTGTCGGTGGCGGCTTTCCGGAGATCGAAGAGACGCGCATTCCTCGCGCGCTGTCCGCGACGGCGGAAGGGCTGGTCGCCGAGGCTGACGGAAGGCTGCACTCGCTGCTGGTACCGGTGCATGGCCGGCGTGGCCATCGGCTCGGGTTGGTCGGCATGACGTTCGCCGAGGTGCCGTCTGGCTTTGACGCGGAGACGGTGCGACGGCGCGTGATGAGCGAACTCGGTGTGCAAAGCGAGGTGGTATGAAGCGCGTGCTGCACGTGCTCGCCACGCAGATCGAGTTCCGCATGCTGCTGGTGGTGATCGTGGTGATGGTCTCGCTTTCGCTGAGCTCGCCCTACTTCTTTACCGCCAGCAACCTTTACAACGTGATGGACCAGTCGGTGGTGACCGGGATGGTCGCGCTGGGCCAAACGCTGGTGATCCTGATTGGCGGGATCGATCTTTCTGTTGGCGCGCTGGCCGGCGTGACAGGCATCGTGCTGGGCCTTGCCTGCCACGCTGCAGGGCTGTTCGGTGGCATCGCCGCGTGTCTTGGCGTGGGCGCGCTTGCGGGCCTGATCAACGGCGTGATCATCACCTATGGCGGCGTCGCAGCCTTTGTTGTGACGCTCGGCATGATGGCGATCGGGCGCAGCATGGCCTATGTGCTGAGCGGTGCGAATTCGATCAGCGATCTGCCGCCGGGGCTCTCTGACATCTCTACCGGGACGGTCGCTGGTTTGCCGGTGGATTTCGCCTGCCTGCTGGCGGCGTATGCGCTGTGCTGGCTGTTCCTGACCTACGCCAAAGGCGGCCGCACGCTGTACGCGATCGGATCGAATGTTGAGGCGGCGCGGGTTGCCGGACTTTCGATCGCGCTGTGGAGCGTGCTCGCCTATGTCGTCTCAGGCGTGATGAGCGGCGTGGCCGCCATCTTCCTAGCATCACGCATTCTCTCCATTGACCCGATCGGCGGTTCCGGGCTGGAACTGGATGCGATCGCTGCCGTCGTGATCGGCGGTGCCAGTCTGTTCGGCGGCCGCGGCTCGATCATCGGCACGTTGCTGGGCGGATTTATCATGGTGTTCATCCGCAACGGGCTGAACCTGCTGAACGTCTCGCCGTATTGGCAGGGGTCCGCGATCGGCGCCATCATCGTCGCGGCGGTATTGGTTGAGCGGCTGTTGAGCGGGGGGCGCAGGGGCGGTTGAGGATTCTGGAGTGGCGAGTGGCCTATTCAGGCTGAAGACCGGTCGGCCAAAGTCAGAGCGGGTTTCAACCTATCCAGGCGAATGCGCTCCAGCTACACGCTCAGGTTCGGTTCCGTGGATGCGGCTTCAACTTTTGGTTATTTGCCGACCTTGATGAGAAGCGCGGCCAGCTCTAAGATCGCGAGCCAACCAATTATTCCAATTAGCATCCCGCATCCAATTCCCTTATAGGCGTGCATGGGCTTGTCGTGTCGATCACGCGATGTTGCGCCGCTGAACGTTCGTACAAAGCTCGACTTTTAGCATCGAAAAATGCGATACCACGCGTCGGACGAGGCACACGAGACCCCTAGCACCGATCCTAGGACGATGTCAAAAACAGCTCGTGTGTGACGCGGAAACTCAGGAGAAAGAAGGCTAATATTAATGCCCGTAGCCGTGTCTGCGCGTCTGGCCGAGGCGGTGGCCGTTATCGCGATCTTTTTTGCGTCACTTGCAATTCCAAAGGCATTTTTCCCCGGCTTCCATCCTCCCCACCCATGGCTCGGAATATGTGCGTGCTCGCTTATGGTAGCGCACGTTGGGTTACGTGGCCAGCAGGGCGCTCTGTTCGACAGTAGAGTGCGGCCATGGAGCCTCGCGTCAGCCTGGCTGCAGTCGATCGGAGCCGCGCTATTCCTGGTGATGGCTTCAATCGTACCAGCCGGATCCATGTTGCCGCACCAGTCGCTTGAGCGCCTTAGGTTTGTCGGGACGGACGCAGCCGGGCTGCTCGTATGGGTGTTTGTCTTCCCGGTCGTGAGTTATTTGGCGGTGATCTTCGTGCGCCTGCTCGGTCGACCAATCTTTGCGGCATGCGCAGACCCACGCCGCGTCGTCATTGTTGGTCGGGCGGAACGCTGTTCGGAGCTGGTCCAGAGCCTACGCCGGGCGTTGCCTCCATCAACGCAGATCGTTGGCGTCGTCGACTGCGAAAACACCTATCCCTCGAACCGGGCTGGGGCACCTACAGCGATCTGCGGCTTGCCCGTGCTGGGACAGGCCGACGAGCTCGTTGGCATGGTCCGCAAAGGGGAAGTCGACGTCGTTATTCTCGCCGAGCCGTGGTTGGAGGCCGCCGAGGCCCGGAGCGTCATGAGATTGGCGGAGAGCACGCGGGTCGACGTGCTTTATGCGCCATCCCTGGACAACTTGGCATTGCCTCTGACGCTTACCGTCGAAGTAGGTGGCATCCCCTTCATGCGGGCAAGTTACCCGTCGCTGCTCGGTTGGCAGGCTCCGCTGAAGCGGGGGCAGGATGTTTTCTTCGCCGGTCTTTTGCTCGTGTTGGCAGCGCCCGCGATGCTAGCGATCTCGGCGCTTGTCAAGCTGACGTCGCCAGGCCCAATTCTCTTTCGGCAACTCCGGGTAGGCTACAACGGCGAGGCCTTTGAGGCGCTGAAGTTCCGAACGATGTTCACGCATCTTTCGGATGCCGAGGGGGCCGCCCAAACGCGACGGGGCGATCACCGAATCACCCCGGTTGGAGCGTGGCTGAGGCGCAGGAGCCTCGATGAACTGCCCCAGTTGCTGAATGTCTTGCGGGGCGACATGTCTTTGGTCGGGCCTCGGCCGCACGCTGTCGGCACGACGGTCGAGGGCCTACCGTTGGATCAGGCGGCGCCAGCATACCGGATACGACAACGAGTTAAGCCGGGACTAACAGGGTGGGCGCAGATAAACGGCAGTCGGGGAGCGCTACACACTGCCGAGGACGTCCGTGACAGGGTCAAGCTTGACCTCCATTACATTCGCAATTGGTCCCTCGCATTCGACGTGCAAATCATCTGGCGCACGATTCGAGTCTTGTTGCATGATAAGAACGCCTATTGATGACAGGCAGCGGAAGAATCGGTCTTGGACCGAAGAATAACCGCCTGACGGGACCCTGAACCAACAGGCTCAAGGCCGACAACGTCGACCATTGTTTCAAACAGTTTCAGGATATTGGTCCCGGCAAATCCGGTTGACAGTTTTTCCATGTGCTCTAATGGGGGCTGTCGCTGCACGATCACAACGACGAGGGTCTGACCGGATGAGCCTACCTTCCGAACCAGTTGACTTTCTCATTGTCGGTGGCGGCTCGGCTGGTTGCGTACTCGCCTCACGGCTCAGCGAAGACCCGGCGACACGCGTAATGTTGGTAGAGGCGGGACGCGATCTTACGGCGACCGAAATTCCACCTGAGCTTGCAGCAGCCTACCCGGGGCGGACCCATTTTGAGCCCGATTGGCTATGGCCGTCTCTGCTCGCATCTCGCGGCGACAGTGGAGGGAACCGACCCGGCCAGTCATGGCTCTATGAGCAGGCGCGAATCCTGGGTGGTGGCTCGTCTATCAATGGGATCTGCGCCAACCGTGGATCGCCTTACGACTACGACGAATGGGCAGCGAAGGGCGCAGTTGGATGGAATTGGTCCAATGTTCTGCCCTACTTCAAGAAGCTGGAAACTGACGCCGACTTCGGTGAGCCCCTCCACGGGGGGGAAGGGCCCATGCCGATACAGCGCCATCGCCGCGTCGGCTGGAGTGGGTTCACACGCACCATCGTGAAGATTTTCGCCGATATGGGCTATGCAGAACAGGACGACCAGAACGGCCCCTGGGTGGACGGCGTATTTCCGACCTCGATCAATCTGGATCAGGACGGCCGCCGTGCCAGTACCGCCCTGGCGTATCTGTCCCCCGAGGTTCGTCGTCGGCCAAATCTGACCATTCTCACGAATACGCTGTTCGAGGGCCTTACCGTCGTGGACGGACGGATCGACGGCGGCCGTCTGATACGAAACAATGAGTGCGTTTCGATCACGTCCCGCCAGGTCATTGTTTCCGCGGGGGCACTCCAGAGCCCGGTGATCCTCATGAAGAGCGGCATCGGGCCAGGCGCGCATCTTGCGGAACATGGCATACCAGTTGCGGTTCACCGACCGGGCGTGGGTGAGAATTTGCAAGAGCATCCTGCGGCCCGCATCGCTGGTTATCTGCATCCGTCAGCGCGTCTGTTTGATCGTAAGGGGCATCATCTCCAGGCAGCTGTTCGATACTCATCCGGAATGGAAGGGGCGCCGCCTGGCGATATGCATATCGAGATTCTGGCGCGTACCGGTTGGCACTCGGTGGGATGGCGGATCGGAGCGGTCGGATGCTGGGTGAACAAGTCCTATTCCACCGGCCGTGTGCGTCTGGCCAACTCGCAGCCTGCACGTCCCGAGATTGATTTCCGCATGCTTTCGGATCCACGTGACATGGCGCGCCTGAAAGACGGGTTTCTGTTAATGGCGCGCGCAATGGCCGCGGCACAGCAGGCAGGTGTCGTCACGAATCTGTTCCCTGTCGGATATTCGCCCCGCATTCGCGGACTTACTCGACCCAGTCGGCGTAATGCTGCACTAACCGCATTCGGCGGCCCAATTATGGACCGTAGCGTAGACATCAGGCAGAGAATCATGAATTTTGTTTCGGGGACGAGTAAATCTCCGGCGGACCTGGCCGCAGACGAATGCTTGCTGGAGGCCTATCTACGGCGAGGTATCAATGGCAACTGGCATGCCTGCGGCTCCTGCCGCATGGGCGATCCCGCGGATCCAACAGCGGTCACGGATGCCAACGCGCGGGTGATCGGCATCGAAGGCCTGCGTGTGTGTGATGCATCGCTGATGCCCACCATCCCGTGTGCGAACATCAACATTCCGGTGATGATGATTGCCGAGAAGGTTGCTGCAACCATTCGCGCTGGCGGCTGATTTCCCCCGACGCCCTGTTGCGCCTATCCGCGCCGCTGTCGCGGGACATCAGACCTTTGTGGTCGAGGCCCGATAGATCTCGTCGATGGATTTGGCCAGCGCCGCGTCAAACTCGCCATCACTCATCGAATGTGTCAGCCCCTCGGTCAGGGCACGCGAGAAGCTCGCGATCATGCCGTGATTGGCGGCAAGACGTTTGCAGGCGTCGTCCCGCGTGTAGCCGCCGGAAAGTGCGACAACCCTGGCGACACGCTCATGCTTGATCAGCGCCGAATAGAAATCCGGAACATTCGGGATCGTCAGCTTGAGCATCACCCGTCTGTCGCCCTGCAACGCGTCAAGCTTCTGCTTTAGCTCCGCAAGCAGGATGGCCTCTGCGCCCGCCTTGTCCGGGCTCTTGATCAGGACTTCTGGCTCGATGATGGGCATGAGGCCGTGCGCGGCGATCTGCGCGGCGACCTCGAACTGTTGCGCCACCACGGCAGCAATACCGTCTTTCGATGGGAGGTTGATGACGGAACGCATCTTGGTGCCAAAGACGCCGAGCTTCACCGCCCGGGAAAGCAGCACGTCGAGCGAGGGCATGGGCTTCATCAGGCTGACGCCGTCGCTCTCAGGCTCGAGACCCTTGTCGACCTTCACGAAGGGCACGACTCCCCGATCCTCCCACAGGAACGTGGGTACAGGCTTGCCCTTTACTTCGCCATCCATCGTAGCCTCGAACAGGATGGCGGCGATGACCTTGGCGCCGGTGAAGGCGGGCGCGCTCATGATGCGCACGCGCATGGCATGCATGAGCCTGAACATCTCGGCGTCGCCGCTATAGGCGCTGTCCGGAATGCCGTAGAGGCGGAGCGCGCCGGGTGTCGATCCGCCGCTCTGGTCGAGTGCGGCGATGAAGCCACCCTTGCCGGTCATCTGGGCTGTCATCGTGTCAGAGGCCATGATCGCTACCCCGCTTTGAACTACAGCACCCCTCAGATATTTCGTTGAGCAGCGTCACCGCGGCTCAACCGTCAGGTCGGTGCCAATCCGGGACTTTCGGTCCAGACCACGATCATGTCAAAAGATCTCTTGGCGACGCTGACGGAGCGTCGACGAGGAAGGTGTCGCCTATTCCGATCGGCAAAAGGTCCGGTGACATGCCGGAGCGTGTCGCCGGACCGGAGCGACCTACTCTGCCGCCATCTGGTTCGGCACGAGTGCAGCCCTAATACCGGCAGCATAGGCCGGATCGACCCGGGCAAAGTGCATGAGTTGGCGCTCAATGATTTCGCTCGGGACGCCCTGCATCAGCGCGGCGACGTTGCTGAACAGGCGCTGCCGTTGCCCAGCATCGAACAGGCGGAACAGCGCGGCAACCTGGCCATAGTCGTCATTGCCGATGCGGTGGTCGTACCGGTCGCCATCGCCCGAGATCCGCAACGGTGGCTCCTTCACCGCCGCATCCTGCCGCGGGCCGTTGAACGAATTCGGCTCGTAGTAGGCGTCGGGGTTGCCACTGTCGTTACGGGTGAACCGCATCGCGCCGTCCTTGTTATAATTGTGCACCGGCACCAGCGGCGCGTTCACCGGCAGAGCCTCGTAGTGCGTGCCGATCCGATGACGATGCGCGTCGGCGTAGGAGAAAATGCGTGCCTGCAGCATCTTGTCCGGGCTGAACCCGATGCCGGGCACTACATTGGATGGGCTCAGCGCCAGTTGCTCGATTTCGGCGAAGTAGTTGTCGGGATTCCGGTTCAGCTCGACGATGCCAACCTCGATCAGCGGGAAGCTCTTGTGCGGCCAGACCTTGGTGAGGTCGAACGGGTTGAACGGCTGCTTCTCGGCGTCCAGTTCCGGCATGATCTGCACACAGAGCCGCCACTTCGGGAACTCACCCCGCTCGATCGAACCGAAAAGATCCTCCTGGTATGACTCGCGGGTCTGCCCGATGACCTGAGCGGCCTGGGCATTGGTCAGGAAGCGGTGGCCCTGCAGTGTCTTGTAGTGAAACTTCACCCAGAACCGTTCGCCGCTGTCATTCCAGAAGCTGAACGTGTGGCTGCCGTAGCCGTTCATGAAACGCGGGCTGGTCGGCAAGCCGCGGTCGGACATCAGAATGGTGACCTGATGGAGGCTTTCCGGGCTGAGCGACCAGAAATCCCACATCGCGGTCGGTGACCGCAGATTGGTCTTCGGATGGCGCTTCTGGGTGTGGATGAAGTCCGGGAACTTCAGCGGGTCGCGCACGAAGAATACCGGCGTGTTGTTCCCCACCAGGTCCCAGTTGCCTTCCTCGGTGTAATATTTCACCGCGAACCCGCGCACGTCCCGCTCCGCGTCAGCGGCACCCGCCTCGCCCGCGACCGTGGAGAACCGGGCGATCAGCGGGGTTGTCTTGCCGACGGCCGAGAACAGCTTCGCCCGCGTGTATCTGGTGATGTCATTGGTGACCGTCAGCGTGCCATGGGCGCCCCAACCCTTCGCATGCACCACCCGCTCGGGTATGCGCTCGCGGTTCTGATGCGCCAGCTTTTCGATCAGCTGCCAATCCTGCAGCAGCACTGGCCCACGCGCGCCGGCAGTGATCGAATTCTGGTTGTCCGGGACTGGTGCGCCCCCCGCTGTCGTCAGCGTGGTCGTCTCTTTAGCCATAACAATGTCTCCCGGTTGATGAGCCCGCAGCGGCTTCGACGGAACAGCCGGTCACGGTGCGGCCGGAACATTGTGCTTCGGGATGCCATAGTCCAATGAATTATTCTGGCGAGTTTAATCGGGCGGATCGATGAGTCTCTCCGACCGATAGCCGGGATCGCCGCACCGCGAGGGTACTCAGGTCGCATCGACCTCCGCATCGAGTAGCGCGCGCACCCGAACAGCCAGCCCCTCACTACGAAATGGCTTTTCGAGCAGCTCGATATCGGGGTCGAGCCGGCCCTGATGGACAATGGCGTCCTGCGAGTATCCCGTCATGAACAGGACCCGGATATTGGGCATCACCACCCTTGCCCGGTCGGCCAATTCGCGGCCGTTCATCCCCGGCATGACGACGTCGGTCAGGAGCAAATCGATCCGCAAATCGGCTTGGGCGATGATCGCCAGCGCGGCGGCGGCATCGTCTGCCTCCATGACGGCGTAGTTAAGCTCCCGGAGGGCTTCGACAACATAGCCACGCACACCCGCATCGTCCTCGGTGACAAGGATCGTCTCGCCTGCCCCGCGCGCGCCAGCGTCAACCGGCGGGCTCTCGGTCCCCTGAGTTCCCCCTGGTTCGCCAGCCGTCAGGGCCGGCAAGAAAATCCGCAGCGTCGTGCCGGACCCGGGCTCGCTTTCGATCTCGGTATGACCATTGGACTGCTTGACAAAACCATAGACCATGCTGAGGCCAAGGCCGGTCCCTTTGCCTGCGCCCTTCGTCGTGAAGAACGGCTCGAATGCGCGCTCGACCGTTTCACGCGACATGCCGACCCCGGTATCGCTGACTGCGAGCATCACGTAAGAGCCCGCGGCAATGCGGCGAAGGTTCGCGCGGACGTCGTCAAAGGCGACGTTGGCAGTCGCTATCGTCAACCGTCCACCCTGCGGCATCGCATCGCGCGCGTTGATTACCAGATTGAGGAGGGCCGTCTCGAGCTGGTTGGCGTCACAGACACAAAATGGCGGCTGTGCGCCAAGCGAGAACTCGTAGCGGATCATCTCGCCCTGCGTGCGGCTGATCAGATCGCCCATGCCGGCAACCAGCTCGTTGACATCCACCGTGCGCGGCCGAAGTGGCTGACGCTGCGCGTAGGCAAGCAGGCGCTGCGTCAGGGTCACCGCCCGCGTCGCGCCGGTCATAGCCGCCCTGACAGCCTTGAGCGCCCTGCCGGAAGCGGCATCGAGCGAGCGTTCAAGAATTTCGAGATTGCCGAGGACGACGGTGAGCAGGTTATTGAAGTCGTGCGCGATGCCGCCGGTGAGTTGGCCGACTGACTCCATCTTCTGGAGCTGGCGTAACTGGTCCTCGGTCTGCCGATGCGCCTGAGCCGCTTCCTTGTCAGCAGTGACATTGCGTCCGATCAAATAGATCAGGCCTTGCTGGGCGGTCATAGTCCAATAGATCCAGCGATATGAGCCGTCCTGATGGCGGAACCGGTTCTCGATCCGCACGGTTCCAGCACCCTCGGCGAGTCGTCGGCGCCCCTCGCTACCGATCAGCAGATCGTCAGGATGGCGCAATTCGTTGACATGCAGCGCCTTGATCTCGTCCTCGCTCCAGCCGAGCGTCCCCGTCCAGGCTGGATTTACGCTTGTGAAATAGCCATCGAAATTGCTGACACCGAGCAGGTCCTCGGATACCTGCCAGATGCGGTCACGCTCCCGCGTCCTTTCCGAGAGCAGGCGGGCGAAGCGCTGGCGTTCGCCGGTGCTCAACAACAGGAATGCGCCAAGCAGGCTGGTGCTCAATATCCCGGCGACCAACACGGCCCAGCTCTGCCATCCCTGATGTCCTGCGGAGTAGTGCGGCGTCGGCGCTGTCCTGATGGCGTAACTTCTTCCGCCGAAGGTGATCGCATGGTCATACGCCGTTGTCGCAAAACCGTCAGCGAGGGTGTCGAACAGCGGCTGGCCTGCCGCCTGATCGACAAACTCGACAGCGAGATTCTGGCTTGCCGGACCGAGCGTGGCCGCGATGAACTTGTCCATGTGAAGGACGACCAGCAACACGCCAGGCCCGTTCGGGCCGTGCGGAACAGACAGGGTCAACAGAATACCACTGAGGTCCTCTGGCTGCTGGACCAGCCTGATTGGAGCGGTGGCAGCCGCAGTTCCGGTTGCGATCGTGCGACGTATCGTGGCACGTCGCTCGGGATCAGAGGCGAGATCGAAGCCAACCGCGGCTTCATTGCCTTGCAGCGGCTCAACATAGGTGACGGGGTAAAATTCAGTTCGATCGGCGGCTTGGCGCGTCTCCCCAGCCTGATCGCGCTCGCGGATGGAGAAACCCGGGTTGCCCTCTTGCTGGGTGGCGACAAATTTGTCGCGACCCGAACGCGCGACCTCAGGAGCCCATTCGATCGCCTTTATCGCAGGGTATCGCTGCAAGAGGCGACTGGTGAGCGTGGTGAAATCCTTTGGTGACAGCGGCGATGGTCCGTTCCAGCTGGCACTGAGTTGCTGGAGAAAATCCTCTTGTGCCTCCAACTGGAACTGCACCTTGTCGGCGAACCCCTGTGACAGAAGCTGAAATTCGGCCAGGGACTGATCGCGCTCCCACGCCCTGGTGCGAACGAAGATTGCCACGAAGAGCGCGAAGAACAGCAGCATCGGCAGCGCCACAGATCGCGCGCGGCTGCGCCATAGGGCACGGGGCTCGCCGGCCGCCACCATGACAAGCGGCAGGAACAGCAGCACGCCGAGCGTGTCGCCAATCCACCAGGAGAGCCAGCTTGAGGCGACTTCAGATGTGTCGATTGCGCCCAGCGCCGCCATGGCACCGTGCGACAGTGTGGCGCTGGTCAGGCACAGCACCGGCGTCACCAGGAGGAATCGCCCCAGATCCTTGACGTTGTCGAGGTTCGCCGGGTAGCCGATGAGCTTGCGCAGTGCCCAGCCTCCTACCGCGGCTTGCGCGACGGAGGCCGCGGCGATCACCAGTGCCACGGCGAGAGCCAGCGCCGCGCTGTCCTGCTCCATCGTTGAGCCAATCCACAGATTGAGCGCGCACGAGCTGGCGAATATCCACGGCAGTGTCCCGCGTCCGCCAATCAGCACCGCGGCCGTGGCAATGCCTGCGGGTGGAAAGATCGCCGTCGCGTATCCCGGCGGAACAGCCAGCAGCAGACCCAGGCGGCCTGAGACGATGTATGCCAGAGCGAGCGTCAGGCAGGCCAGCACGCGCCGCTTTTGCGGATTTGTGACCAGCCTGCGTCCGGACCAGGGCATGCTCCACCTGCTGACGTCTTGTTGGCCGTGAGCATAACACAGGATCGGCGAAAGTGCCGGAGTTGGGTGGCGAGCGGGTGTGCGCCGATGTAGCCTGTTCAGCCCGATGCCAGTTGAGACATGCCCGCAGAGGCCGCTTGGTCGGTTTCCTCAGCCGCCACCAAGGTATCGGCCATGGCGAGTTGGCGGGCCTCCCTCAGCACGGCGGCAATGTCGGCAAAGCCGCGCCGATGCGCGTCATTGAAGCCCATGATACTGCAATCACCTCCCTCGCCGAGAGGCGGCAGACCCTTCAACCGCTGCCACTGGTCAATCGCGTGAGCGAGGTACTCGGCAGCGCGATCGTCCCCGTTTCCAAGTTCATGCCGGACATGCTGGATCGCCCCGAGGAGACAGCGCTTGCCATCGATTGTCTCGAGCGCGCGCCTTGCCCACTTCGCGCCGCCATCGAAAAAGAACTCCACCCTGTCGAGCACGACGGCTGACTGCGCGGCCGCCTGGCCTCCGGACACCACGTATGGTCGCACTTCACCATCGAATGGCATCATCGCCCTCCATGATTTCACCTCAGTTTTGCGATCGAGACCAAAGGCGTCAACCTGATCGTTGGCGTGCCGTCCGGGATGGCCGATGCCGCCCGCGCCTGAGATCGCGCAGGATTTCGCGAGCGGCGTTGTGGCCAGGCGCGCCAGTGACACCGCCACCCGGATGACCTCCCGAGCCGCACAGATAGAGGCCCGCGATCGGACCCCGATAATCCGCGTAGCCGAGCATCGGGCGCGCCGAGAAGATCTGCCCCATATCAAGCGCTCCATGGAAGATATCGCCGCCGATCAGTCCAAACGTCCTTTCGAGGTCGAGAGGGGAGAAGATCTGACGTGCCAGCACCGAGCGACGGAAATTCGGGGCGTAGCGATCGACCGTCTCGATCATCAGATCGGCGACGGTTTCGCGATGGTCGTCCCACGACGTACCGTCGGGCAGCTTTGGCGCGACGTGCTGGCAGAACAGGCTCGCCACGTGCTGCCCGCGCGGCGCGAGTGTGTCGTCGAGCGTTGAGGGAATGACCAATTCCACGATCGGGCTGCGCGACCACCCAACAGAACGCGCGTCGAAATAGGCGCGTTCCATGTAGGCAAGGCTGGGCGCGATGATGATGCCTGAGGCGTGGTGCTCGGCGCATTCGCGTCCGGGTAAGGCGGTGAAGTCCGGCAACTCGGAAAGTGCGACATTCATGCGAAACGTGCCCGAGCCGCAGCGCCAATTCTCCATGCGTTGCCGAAACCCAGCGGGCAACGCAAGCGGATCGACGAGGTCGAGGTAGAGGAGCCTCGGATTGATTCCTGCGGCGACGGCCGTGGCACGGATTGCCTCGCCCTTGTCCGTCTCGACGCCGACGGCACGGCCATTCTCGACAAGGACCCGGCGTACCTGCGTGGAAAGCCTGATGTGCACGCCGTGATTTGTGGCGGTTTTGGCCATGGCCCGGGTGATGGCACCCATGCCGCCGATGGCGTGGCCCCAGACACCTTTCTTGCCGTTCACCTCACCGAAGTTATGATGCAGTAGAACATAGGCCGAGCCCGGCGCGTAGGGGCTCGCATAATTGCCGACGATGCTGTCGAAGCCGAAAGCAGCCTTGATGGGCGCGCTTTCGAACCAGCCGTCGAGAAAATCGCCGGCGGACGCCGTGAAGAGGTCGAGAAGGTCCCGCTGCAGATCGAGTCCAAGGGCGCGAATTCTGTTGCCCATCCTGGCAAGCTTGATCAGTTCGGCGATTGCGGTGATCGGGGCTCGCTCGACAACATTCGGCGGCGTCTCGAGGACAACGGCGCGCAATACCTCGGCGACGGCCTCAAGGCGTACTTGATAGTCGTCCAGACGCTCCGCATCGCGCGTCGAGAATTTCGCGACCTCGCGTTTCGTTTGGCCGCCGCCGACCTTCAGGAAGCGTCCATCATCCAAGGGCAGGAAGTTGGCGATCGGACGCTCGACGATGCGCAATCCCTGGCCGCCGAGATCGAGGTCCCGGATGACCTTCGGATTCAACAGAGAGACGGTGTAGGATGCGACCGAATTGGAAAAGCCGGGGCTGAATTCCTCCGTGACGGCGGCGCCTCCGACCACGGGCCGCTGATCGAGCACGACGACCTTGAACCCCGCCATCGCCAAATAGGCAGAGCAGACAAGGCCGTTGTGGCCGCCGCCGATGATGACAACGTCGTGCATCATTCACCTCGCATGAAGCGATGAACTGCTCGCACATTACAACACGGCGCTTCCGGGCCGCTCGGGCCATTCCTTAAGCTCCGCAGCGATCCTATGGTGGCGAATGCGTGTGGAGCGTTTCCAGGGGGTGGATCACTCGATGCTTCCTTATACGATGCGAGGGGCCGTTTGGCTTATTGTGTATCTGCTTTTCATTCTCGCCCCATTGTTCGCGCTCCTGGGAGGTTCGTTGCCGCCAACGCGCGACTTCTGGACAGAGTTCTCGGTTGCGATCGGTTACTCCGGCCTTGCGATGATGGGCCTGCAATTCGGCCTCACGGCACGTTTTCGCTATGTCACCGAGCCATGGGGTGAGGATGTCATCTATCACTTTCACCGTCAGATATCGCTGATCGCCGTCGGTCTCGTCATAGCGCACCCGCTCATTCTGTTTATCGTCCGGCCGGAATTGCTCGCGCTGCTGAATTCCCTGCAAGCGCCTTGGCGCGCCCGCTTCGCCGCCCTATCGACCTACTCGCTGATCGTCCTGGTGATAATGGCTATGTGGCGTCAGGAATTGAGTATCCGATACGAGACCTGGCACGTCACCCATATCCTGCTCGCGGTTGTCGCCGTCACGGCGGGAATCCTGCACATGGTAGGCTGGGGTTTCTATCTGGTCGACCCATGGAAGCGAGTGTTGTGGATTGGCCTGACAATTTTCTGGGTCGGGCTGCTGCTTTACGTGCGGATTGTCAAGCCACTGTTCCTGCTTCGGCGGCCGTATCGCGTCGCTGAAGTTCGCAAGGAACGTGGTGACACGTGGACGCTGGTGATGCAGCCTGATGGCCATGCCGGCTTCCGCTTCATCCCGGGCCAGTTTGGTTGGCTGACGCTGTGGGGAAGTCCCTTCAAAATCACCGGGCACCCGTTCTCCTTCTCGTCCAGCGCCAATGCTTCGGATGGGCGGGTAGAGATGTCGATCAGGGATCTGGGCGACTTCACCAGCACAATTCATAAAGTGCCGGTAGGTCAGCGCGTCTACCTCGATGGGCCGTACGGTGCGTTCACCTCCGGCAATCCGGCGGATATGCACGTGTTGATCGCCGGCGGCGTCGGCGTGACGCCGATGATGAGCCTGATCCGCACGTTTGCCGACCGAGGCGATAAACGGCCCGTGATTCTGCTCTACGGCAGCAGGGACTGGGAATCGATAACCTTCCGTGAGGAACTCGAAGCGTTGAAAACGAGGCTCGATCTGACGGTCGTCCACGTACTGGCAGATCCACCCTCCGGCTGGACGGGCGAGCAGGGCTTCATAACCGCTGAAATACTGAAGCGCCATCTGCCGCCGCCTTTCGGCGAGCATGAGTACTTCATCTGCGGGCCGAACGTGATGATGGATGCGATCGAGCAGACTCTCAGCGAGATGAATGTCCCGCTGGCGAAGTACCATTCAGAGCGCTATAGCTTCGTGTAGGGAAACCACGATGCGTCGCTTACTTGCCAGCCGACTGGTCTTTGCCACTGGGGCGATGGTGATCGCGATGTCGATCCTGTTCGCGCTTTTGCGCGTGGCCGGTTGATCGACGATAAAGCACGATGCTGATAGATTGCGGTCGTGGCCGATAGACGGCGTCGACAGGCGAAACCGCGGTAGTTTTCGCGTAAAAGTAGTTTTCGCGCACACGGGGAGGGTGGGAATGGAACGACGTACGGTTCTGACAGGTGCCGCTGCGAGCGCGGCGGGGTTGTTTTCCGGCGCTGCTTCCGCCGCTGATACCACGGCAGCGAGTCCCGCACCGTCGGATCTTGCCCTGGCACTGGACCGGTTTCGCGCCACCATTCCGGCGGATTTCGACCGGACGTATGTGGAGAACGCCGTCGTCCCGTTCTTCCTCACCAGCGTCTATGAAGGCGAACGTCCCGCGTTGCCGATGATCGACGTGACGCTTACCAAGGAGGACGCCCTGCCCCACGACCTCTGGGGGCTGATCTACCAGGGGTGGAAGCCAACCCCGGAAGAGGGCGTCACGGTGTTCCTCCAGGGTCTGGAGAAACGCGGCGATAACAACCTGCGGAAGCGGATCTACATGTCCGCGGTCACGCCCGACCTGTACCATCCGATGTACAGTGCCAAGGTGGTCGCCTTCTTCGATGGGTTGCTCGACCCGAAATTCGCCGGCCGGCCGTTCATGCGGCACTATCTCGACTATTACTGGGACATCTACTGGGACCTGCACCTCGGAGTGAAGGGCGACGCAATTCCGCCGCAGGTCCGCACGATCGGCGAGAGCTTCAACACTGTCCTGGCGTTCCGCGATCCGACCCAGCGAATCGTGTACGAAAACTACATGACGGTGCGGGCGCTCCTGGCTTTTCTGAGGAACTGGATCGACGAACGTCTGGACGACATCGCCAATGGGCGTATCGCCAACCCGGAGCGGACGATCGCCTGGTACTGGCTCAAGAATGCCGGCGACGGCACGCACTTCAGCAAGAGAGACGTGGTTTTTGAGTGCTTCCACAACTTCGTCGCGCTGAGCCAATGGGGCAACTCGATCTTCGGCATCATGTCGCGCCTCAGCCAGGATGGCGGTGATCCGGAAGTCCGCGCCGCGTTCGAGAAGACTATGTCGGGAAGTCCGGATGCCGCGAATGGCGCGCCCTACACGCCGCTCGAGATGTTCGTCATGGAGTTGTTTCGCACGATCTCGCCGAACGGTGGGAGCCTCTCCTCGATTTCGGACACGCGGCTGGCGGGCTCAGGCGACAACTACGGCGACAGCGTCTCGCCCTTCGTGCGGTTCGGTCTTCCCTACGAGCGCAATGGCTACATCATCTCGCCGCACACCTCGACCAGCTTTGATCCCCTTCACTGGACCAATCCGCAGCAATTCGACCCGGGGCGCTACCGAAATGTGCCAACCAGCGCTCAGGTGGACGAGGCGAAGAGCAAACAGATCGGCTTCGCCAAATGCCCATTCGACCTCACGACGATTAAGGTCAGCGACGGCCGCAATGCAGCCTTGGCCAACAGCGCGTTCGGCACGGTGTTTGGCGTGGTCGACGGCAAGCCGCTGCCGGTCTGCGACTACGCCGGGTTCGCGCCATTCGGCTTCGGGTATCGCCGCTGCCCGGGCGAGCAGCTCACCATCCAGGTGTTCGAGGACTTTCTGCGCAAGGTCTGGCGCGACAAGATAAGCTTCCGCAGTTTGAATTTGCCGAACCCGCGCCGGGTGCCGATCGGTCCGAACGCCGTCATCGACGACAACATCACCTTCGCCCGGCCGTCCTGATCGGCAAGATGCAGCGCGCGCCTACCAGAACTGTCGGAGGGTGAGTCGGACGCCCCAGGCGTTTGGCTCGCCTGCGGGCTTGGCGACGACGGACTCGGCATTCAGCACGATGTCGCCGCCACGCCAGAGCTGCGCGCCAGTGCCGGCACCCAGTCGCAGCGTGTCGGCGGCGTTGTCTTGACGCAGCCCGTCGATGCTCGTTTCTCCGCCGACGTTGTAATAGGCGTCCGCTGACAGCCAGATGCGAGGAGTGATGTTGCGGCTTGCATGACCTTCCACGATGAGCAGCGGATTCTGCGTCAGGCGGCTTGCACCGCCAGCCTGGAATGCGTTGTTCGGGGTGAAGGCCGCAACCGACACGTAGGTCTCGAGCCATGTCCAGCCGCGGTCGGGCGTGTAGCTGAAATTGACAGTGGGACGGACGGTCCATCGGTTTGCCGACGGGTTGAGCGCGCGGCTTGATTGATAGTCCCCCAGCGGTGTTCCCACGTACAGGTGGAAGCTTGCGAAGGTCTGAGGCACGAAGCTGGCGAATGCCTCGCGGGTCAGAGCAGGTCCGCCAAAGATGTTTATCTGCCAAAGGAAACCGACATCGGACACACCACCGACCGCGGTGCTGTTGGAGCCCGAGCTCGATTCCACGTAGAGGTAGGGCACGACAATCGATATGCCGCCCGTGCGCCCCCAGTAGTCCATGGTCCGGGTCAGGACGAGCGATTGCGAAACCACGTTGGTGCGGATGCGTGCCGCTACATCCAGCCCATCCTCCGGCGTCACCGAGGCGGCGTAACCCACGTTGTAGAAGGCGAACCAGCTGTCGATCGGCGCATTCAGATAGTCCCGGGCCGAGCCTGCGAGGGCGTTGTTCGGCAAAGAGAGTGCGGTTCCTACGACGCACAGTACGCCGACCGCGCGCCACGCACGCCTCAACGATGGGCACATGATCCGATCCTGGTTCCCCGGTCCCGGGCTGACCCTATCGTGCTCAGAGGCCCGGCGCGACCAAGAGCTCCTTAAGGGAGCTCAAGCAGAAGCAGGGAGAGCCACTGAGGCCCACGGAGTAAAGGGTATTGGCGCTTCGCGCTTGAAGTGAGTCCTTCACCGGGCTGAGCGCGCGGTGTTAGCGCCCCGGACGCGCACGGTGCACGCGTCCGGGGAAGAGGTAGATGATTATTCGAGATGAGGTCACGCGGACCAGGAGATGACGACGGATTGTTTTGCTCGTGTCACCGAGCCTCGTGTCAGCGTTGGTTCCGCAATTAGACTAAGACGCCGGGATTGCCGCGACAGGCTGCCATTCCCAGAGCCCCGGTGACCCCTTCGAGGCCAGGAGATACCACTGACCGCTGGTTTGGTCCTGTCCGAACACGCTGCCGTTGTTCAGTTGCAAGGCGCCGGTGTTGCTGCTTTCGCCGTTCGGCGTTATCGGCTGACCGTTTATGTCGGCTGTATTGTAGTCGTTGGCGCTGATCGTAAAGACGTCACCGGCGGGGTCCGTGAACGATCCGGAACCCGGCAGGATTGTGATGGGCCCGCTGGTGGTTTGCGAGAGGGTCGTGCTGCTGGGGCTTGCCGTTGTCGCGTCAGGCGGGCTGCCGCCAACAAAGCCCATGGCAGGCTGGTCGTTGCCGAGAGCTGTCGTCGTCGAGTTGCCAGAAGACAGCACGAAGTTTCCGTTGGAGCCGACAGTCGTTGAATCCGGCGGAGCCGAGACAGGCTGCCATTCCCAAAGTCCCGGTGACCCTTTCGAGGCCAGGAGATACCACTGACCGCTGTTTTGGTCCTGTCCGTATACGCTGCCGTTGTTCAGTTGCAATGCGCCGGTGTTACTGCTTCCTTCGTCAGGCGTTATCGGCTGACCGTTTATGTCGGCCGTGTTGTTGTCGCCAGCGTTGATTGTAAAGACGTTGCCGGAAGGGTCCGTGAACGATCCGGCACCCGGTTGGATGGTGATGACATCAGACATCGTTAGCTCAATCTCCTCACAACAAGAAACAGGCCGATGACGTGACCGCCATCGGCCCGCTGCTGTTTTCCCCGCCCACCATGAGCGGAGCTTGGCCAATAATGGAAACGCCGGTCTTAGATGGTCTGACCGGCGCTTCGGACGGAGGGCCACGCATGGCTGCCTGGGCGTCCACTAACAATAGTCGTGGCATTGGTCGCGAGGGTCAAGTTTGCGTCCAGATGTACGGTGCATATCGGGAGCAGCCGTCACGCCGCGATCGACTGCTGATGCAATTGCGCATCGGCCGACTCGATGCCTGCGACTGCACGCCTGAACGGCGCGCGGATGATGCCAAGCCCTCCGCAGGCGAAGGGGCGCTCACACGTAGCGACGCCCGCATTGACACCTCGCCGCTATCCCCCTACGCCGCGCCCTCCCAGGACTTTTGCCCCATGCCCCGCCGCAGGCCCCGCGGCCGTCCGCTCGACGGCTGGCTGATCATTGACAAACCACCGGGGCTGACCAGCACCGACGTGGTCAACCGCGTCCGCCGCGCATTCGACGCGCAGAAGGCCGGTCACGGCGGCACGCTCGATCCGCTCGCCACGGGCGTCCTGCCGATCGCGTTCGGTGCCGCCACGAAGACCGTGCCCTATGTCATGGACGGCACGAAACTCTACCGCTTCACGCTTCGCTTCGGTGAGGCGCGCGACACCGACGATGCCGATGGCAAACTCAGCGCCACCTCGCCCGTCCGACCCACGGACGAGCAGATTCACGCAGCATCAGGAACATTCCGTGGCGACATCATGCAGGTTCCTCCTACCTTCTCGGCGGTGAAGGTTGCCGGAGAGCGCGCCTACGACATGGCGCGCGAGGGACGCCCGCCGAACCTGGAGCCGCGTCCCGCCCGGGTGGACCGCTTTGAGCTGATCGAACGCCCAGATGGGGACACCGCCATCTTCGAGGTCGCCTCCGGCAAGGGCGTGTACATGCGGAGTCTGGCACGCGACCTGGCCCAGGCGTGCGGCACCTTGGGTCATATCACGGCGTTGCGCCGCCTCCGCGTCGGCCCGTTCACCGAGGCCCAGGCGACGCCCCTGGACAAACTCCGCGCGACAGACGATACCCCGCCCGCTTCCCCGGACCTGCTGCTTCCGGTCGCGACCGCGCTGGCCGACATCCCGGCGCTGGCCCTGACTGAGGCGGAGGTCAGTGGCCTGAGGCACGGCCAGGCGATCAGCCTGGTCACGCTGATGGGCCGCATTCCAGGTTCGGCCGATCCTGCTGGAGGATTGGTGCGCGCCATGGCGGGGGGGTGCGTGATCGGGCTCGCCCGGCTGGAAGACGGCTGGATGAAGCCCGCCCGCATGCTGTGACTCTTACCCAAGGAGACCATCACGATGTCGATCACCGCGGAGCGCCGCACGGCGCTGATCGGCGAGTACGCCACCGCGCCGGAGGATACCGGCAGCCCGGAAGTGCAGGTGGCCCTGCTCTCTGAGCGCATCGGCAACCTGACCGAGCACCTGAAGACCCACGCCAAGGATTTTCACTCGCGGCGCGGTCTGCTGATGCTGGTCGGCCGCCGCCGGCGACTGCTCGACTACCTGAAGGCGAAGAACCAGGGCCGCTACGAGACGCTGATCGGCCGGCTCAGTCTACGCCGCTGATGGACCGAACCCCTCCGCCGGTGTCGCTGGCTGTCGCGCTTGCTCTGCCGCGGACGCCGGGCCGGTCGGCCGAGGTATTCGTTGACGGCGACCTGGAGGTGCGGTTCGCCGCCAGGCCAACTGACGGCCCACAGGTGCCGCATCAGCGCGATGAGCTGTATTTCGTGGCTGCCGGCACCGGTCGTTACCGGGTAGAGGACAACGTAACCTCGGTCGGCCCCGGCGACGTGTTGTTCTGTGCGGCGCATGTCCCGCACGGATTCGAGGCGATCTCGGACGATTTCTGTGTCTGGGTGCTGTTCTATGGCCCGCTCAAGGCGCCTGCCTGAGGCGAACACCTTGTAGTGAGTTCGCCAGATATAATATGCCCGACGTGGGTACGAAGATGCCTACCCCCGAACCATGGTGGCTCGGGGCAATGCCGAGGGGGGCCGGCTGGCGCCTCCGACGCCGCGTCACGCGGCGGACCGACAGACCGCCGTTCCGGCGACCCGAGGTGCGGGACCCGCGACGGCGTTTCCGGCCACATGGCCCGCGGCTGCGCCCGCGCTCGAAGCAAACGCAGCCCGCGCCATCCATGCGACCCGAGACGCCGCCTCCCGCCCAACTATGGGGGACTGGCGCGCCCGGCTCTCCGTCCGTCGATGCCGCGCATCTGTAAGGACGTTTGAATGTTCAACTATTTCCGCAAGGAACTCGACTGGGGCGGCCGCAAGCTGATCCTGGAGACCGGCAAGATGGCCCGGCAGGCTGACGGTGCGGTGCTCGCGCGCTATGGCGACACGATCGTGCTGTGCACTGCCGTCGGGGTGAAGAGTTCCCGGCCCGGTCAGGACTTTTTCCCGCTCACGGTGAACTACCAGGAGAAGGCCTTCGCGGCAGGCAAGATCCCCGGCGGGTTCTTCAAGCGCGAGGGACGGCCGTCCGAGGCCGAGGTGCTGAAGTCCCGCCTGATCGACCGGCCGATCCGACCCCTGTTCCCCGAGGGCTTCCGCAATGAGGTCCAGATCGTCGCAACCGTCCTGAGCCACGACCTGGAGAACGACCCCGACATCGTCGCCATGATCGGCTGCTCAGCCGCGCTCACGCTGTCCGGCATTCCTTTCTTTGGCCCGATCGCGGCCGCGCGCGTGGGTTACGAGGACGGCCAGTACATTCTGAACCCCACCGCTGACCAGACGGAACGCTCGAAGCTCGAACTGGTGGTCGCCGGCACGTCGGCCGGCGTGCTGATGGTGGAATCCGAGGCCGAGGAACTGCCCGAGGACGTCATGCTGGGCGCGGTCACCTTCGGCCATGAGAGCTTCCAGCCGGTGATCCAGGCGATCATCGAGCTGGCCGAACACGCCGCGAAGGAGCCGTGGCCGCTATCCGAGCCGTCGGCTGAGGAGCAGGCGCTGAAGGCGCGCGTCGATGCGCTGGCACGTGCCGGTCTGACGGACGCCTATCGCGAGCCGGACAAGGGCGCGCGCCACGACAAGGTGGACGCGGTCCGCGCAATGGTGAAAGAGGCGCTGACCGCAGAGGGGGTCGACGTCGAGAAGGCCAGGTCTGTCTTCCATGACCTGGAGGCGGACGTCGTCCGCGGCGGCATCCTCGACACCGGCATACGCATCGACGGCCGTGACACCAGGACAGTGCGGCCGATCATCGCCGAGGTTGGCGTTCTGCCGCGCGCGCACGGCTCCGCGCTGTTCACGCGCGGCGAGACGCAGGCGCTGTGCGTTGCCACGCTTGGCACGGGGCAGGACGAGCAGATCATCGATGCGCTCGAGGGCGAGTACCGCGAGCACTTCATGCTGCACTACAATTTCCCGCCTTATTCGGTGGGCGAGGCCGGCCGGATGGGTTCGCCTGGGCGCCGCGAGGTGGGCCACGGCAAGCTGGCCTGGCGCGCGATCCATCCCACGCTGCCTGCGAAGGAGAGGTTCCCCTACACGCTGCGGGTGGTCTCGGAGATCACCGAAAGCAACGGCAGCTCTTCGATGGCGACGGTGTGCGGCAGCTCGCTCGCGCTGATGGACGCCGGAGTACCGCTGAAGCGGCCGGTGGCCGGCATCGCCATGGGGCTGATCAAGGAGGACCGCGGCTTCGCCGTGCTGTCCGACATCCTCGGCGACGAGGACCACCTCGGCGATATGGACTTCAAGGTGGCGGGGACCGACAGCGGCATCACCGCGCTGCAGATGGACATCAAGATCACCTCGATCACGCCGGACATCATGCGCATCGCACTGGAGCAGGCGCGCGACGGGCGGATGCACATTCTGGGCGAGATGTCGAAGGCTCTGACCGGGCACCGTGGTGACGTTGCCGCCACCGCGCCACGCATCACCATCATGAACGTGCCGAAGGAGAAGATCCGCGAGGTGATCGGCACCGGCGGCAAGGTGATCCGCGAGATCGTCGAGCAGACCGGCTGCAAGGTCGACATCGAGGACGACGGCACGATCAAGATCGCCGCCACCGATTCGCTGCAGGCGCAGCGGGCGATCGACTGGATCCGCGGGATCGTGGCGGAGCCGGAGATCGGCATTATCTACAACGGCAAGGTGGTGAAGACCGCAGAGTTCGGCGCCTTCGTGAACTTCCTGGGCTCGCGTGACGGGCTGGTGCATATCAGCGAGTTGCAACAGGGCCGCGTCGGCAAGACCACCGACGTGGTGAATGTCGGCGACCAGGTGAAGGTGAAGGTCCTTGGCTTCGACGACCGCGGCAAGGTGAAGCTGTCGATGCGGGTGGTCGATCAGGCAACCGGCGAGGACATCACCGAGAAGGTTGGCGCCAAGCCTGGCCGGGGCGACCGGGATCGCGATCGCCCTGAGCGCGGCGAGCGCCGCGAGCGCCGGGACGTGGAAGTGCCGCCGGAGGCTGCCGAGCAGCCGGCGATCGGGGAGTAGTTGGGCTCCCTCCCCCTAATCCCTTGCGCAAGGGAAGGGGGTTTCGAAGCCGGTAATGGTTGTGTCATACGGCCTGTGGGAGGCGGAGGCCTATGAAGGCAATCAACGCGATTCGCATGGGAGGTATGGAGGTGCTGCCACTCGTGGAGGGTGGCAAAGGCATCTCCATCTCGAACGGGATCTCGTCCGGACACTGGGCGTGCGCCGGCGGTGTCGGCACGTTCAGCGCTGTCAACGCCGACAGCTTCGACGACCAAGGCCGTCGCATTCCTCAGGTCTATCGTGGCCGCACGCGGCGCGAACGGCACGAGGAACTGGTCGCCTACGCTGTCCAAGGCGCGCTGACGCAGGCACGCCGTGCCTATGAGCTGGCCAGCGGCATGGGGCGTATCCACGCCAACATCCTATGGGAGATGGGTGCGGCCGAACGCATCATCACTGAGGTGCTGGAACAGGCGAAGGGCATCGTCAGCGGCATCACCTGCGGTGCCGGCATGCCGTACCGCCTGTCGGACATCGCCGCCCGCTTCAATGTCTACTACTACCCCATCATCTCCTCGGCGCGTGCCTTCAATGCACTGTGGAAGCGGGCCTATTCCAAGGCCGCCTCGCTGCTGGGCGGCGTGGTGTACGAGGACCCGTGGCTCGCCGGCGGCCACAACGGCCTGTCCAACAGCGAGGATCCGGCGAAGCCCGAAGATCCGTTCCCCCGAGTGCTGGCGCTGCGCAAGCTGATGCGCGAGTTCGGGCTGCATGAGACGCCGATCATCATGGCCGGCGGCGTCTGGTGGCTGGAGGAGTGGCAGGACTGGATCGACAATCCTGATCTCGGCCCGGTTGCATTTCAGTTCGGCACGCGTCCGCTGCTCACTCAGGAAAGCCCGATTGGCGACGCTTGGAAGGAACGGCTACGTACGCTGCGGGAAGGCGATGTGTTCCTCAACCACTTCAGTCCAACCGGCTTCTACTCCAGCGCGGTGAACAACGGCTTCATCCAGGAGCTGCGCGAGCGCAACGAACGCCAGGCTGCCTACACCACCGAGGTGATCGGCGAACACATCGCCGAGTACGGCGTCGGGCCGCGCAAACGCATTGTCTATCTGACCCCGGCCGATCTGGAACGCGCGCGTGCATGGGAGGCCGCAGGCTACACCGAGGCACTGCGAACACCCGACAGCACATTGATCTACGTGACGCCGCAGAAGGCCAAGGAGCTGCTGACGGATCAGGTCGCCTGCATGGGATGCCTCAGCCAGTGCCGCTTCTCGAACTGGGAGCAGCAGGAGCCCGACTACAGCACCAATAAGCGACCGGACCCGCGCAGCTTCTGCATTCAGAAGACGCTGCAGAATATCGCGCACGAGAGCGACGATCCGACGTCGCTGGAACGCAACCTGATGTTCAGCGGGCACAATGCGTTCCGCTTCGCCAAGGATCCGTACTACTCGAACGGCTTCATCCCGTCGGTGAAGCAGCTCGTGGAACGCATCCTTACTGGGCGATGACGCTGCCTATGTCCCCGTATTTACATCCGTGTTGGCAGAAACCCTTCGAGAAACGCCGCAAGATTGTCGCCGAGCCGCTCGACGATGTAGCCGCCCTCCTGCACCAGCAGCGTTGGCAGACCCAGGCTGCCGATGCGCTGACCGATCATCCGGAAACCCTCGACGGTGACTGCGAGATTTGCGGTGGGATCGCCGACATGGGCGTCGAAGCCGAGCGAAATGATCAGCACGGAGGCGCCCGACCTTCTGATGGCGGCCAACCCTGTCTCGACCGCCTCGACATAGCCTGCGTCTTGCGTCCCCGCCGCCAGCGGCAGGTTCAGATTGCAGCCTGATCCCTTCCCCGCACCGGTCTCGTCTGGATAACCCGCGTACCACGGATACAGTTCGCGCGGATCGCCGTGCACCGAGCAGAAGAAGACATCGTCGCGCTCGTACAGAATGCCCTGTGTGCCGTTGCCGTGGTGCACGTCGACATCCAGAATTGCCGGCTTGGCTCCGCCTTCCACCAGCACCTGCGCAGCGATCGCGGCGTTATTGAGATAGCAGAACCCGCCGGCCAGATCGGCATAGACGTGATGACCTGACGGACGGCATAGCGCATATGCCTCGCGTGCCCCGTCAAGGACGTGGTTCGCGCCCTCGATCGCGATATGCGCCGAGGTCTTCGCGGCCTGCCAGGTTCCTTGCAGCACAGGCACGGTCTCACCGCTCAAATAGTACCCCGCCTGACCCACGACGGCGTCCGGTCGCCGTTGCATTTGCCGCACCGCGTAGCCGAACGCTCGAACTGCGGGCCCCGCCAGCGGCGTCGCCTGCCAGCGCGCGAAGACGGTCTCCAGAAAGTGCAGATACCCCGCGTCGTGCACCGCGGCGATCGGTGTCATACCGTGATCTGGTGCTGGGGTGGTCGGCAGGCCCAGGCGACGCACTGCCGACAGCAACTGGTCCACCCGCGCCGCGCGGTCATAAAATGGCCGACCGCTCGGCGAAGGCGCCATGGTAGCGGGGTCGTGCGCGGCGTGGGCATCGGTGGTGATGACGATCATGAACTTGTCCGAGAGGTTGGCATGAAGCGAGTCGTCATGGTGGTCCTCGACGGCCTACGGCGCGATTTCGTCGATGCCGCACGAACGCCAGTCCTTGCCGAGTTCGCCGCACGCGCCGAACGCTTCCCTGCCTATCGTACCGCCTTTCCATCGGCCACCCGGGTGGTGACCGCGACCTTCGCCACGGGCTGCCATCCGGCACGCCACACGCTGCAGGGCAACTCGATGGCGCTGCTCGAGAATGGCGTGCTGGTGGCGCACGATGTCGGCCGCCCCGACTTCCTCAGCCACAAGCGCGCGGTCAGCGGCTATGCGCTCGCTGTGCCGACGCTTGCCGAACGCCTCGCGCCTCATGGCGGAGCCATCGTCTACAACAATGTCTCGCCGGGCGCCGCTTATGCGCACGATCCAGACGGCTGTGGCTATGTGTATCACCGCGCAGGGTCATTCGCGCCGGGCCGGAAGGCGATCGCGCCGCTACCCGTCACGTTGGACTCGGCGGGGGATCGGATCGTGACGGATCGTTTCATCGCCGATGCATTGAACGCACGCCGACCGGCGCTCGCCGTACTGTGGCTGGCCGAGCCCGATCACTCGCAGCACGAACTTCCGCTGGGCTCGCCGGAACATCTCGCCGTTCTGCACGACGCGGACCGCAACGCCGGCAAGGCGATTGCCGCGGTGGACGCCCTACGTGCGGCGGGCGACGACATCCTGCTGATCGTCGGCTCCGATCATGGCCATGAAACCGTGTCCGGCGTCGTGGACATAGAGGCGGAGCTGGTCGCCGGCGGCCTGAAGGCTGGTCGCAACTCGAACGACGTCATCGCCGTGTCCAGCGGCAACGCAAGCCTGATCCATCTGCACCCGGATGCCGAACAGCGACGCGATCGGCTCGGTGACTTCCTGGCATCGCAGCCGTGGGCCGGTCAGGTTTTCGACGCGAACACGCTCGCGACTGTGGGACAGGCGCCGCACAACAGCCTGGCATTCGCGGTGTCGCTGAGGGCCGACGGCGACGAGAACGAGTTTGGTGTGCCGGGGCGATCGCTCGCCGCCAGGCCGCGCTGGGGCAAGCAGGATCGGCTGGGCTGCGGCCAGCACGGCGGCCTCGCTCAGTTCGAGCAGTCACCCACGCTGCTGATCGATGGCCCGGGCTTTGCCGCTGGCGGTTCTCGCAGCGAAGCGACCCACGTTGTCGATCTCGCACCCAGCATCATGCGGCATCTCGGTGTTCCGGCAAGCGGGATGGACGGCTCGCCGCTCCAGCGAGTGCCGTAGCGACGCGGGCGATCACCGGCGCCCAGTCGCCGCTCCGTTCCTGGCGAAAGATGCGCAGTGTCGGGTACCACGGGCTGTCCTCGCGCCCGCTCAGCCAGCGCCAGCAATTGTCGTAGCGGTCGAGCAGGAACACCGGCTTTCCCAGCGCGCCTGCAAGGTGCACGATCGAGGTATCGACGCTGATCACCAGGTCCAGGTTGGCGACAATGGCCGCGGTGTCGGCGAAGTCGCGGACATCGTCCATCACATCGATCAGATCGAAGCCGGCCTCGCGGGCCTGCGCCGCTGCGGGTCCCTTTTGCAGGCTGACGAACCGAACTCCAGGCACGGCGGCGAGCGGCCGCAACGTGGCGACGCTGGTGCTGCGTCTGCGGTCCAGCGAGTGGAATCCGGTGATCCAGGGGCGTGCCTGACCCGCCCAACACAGGCCGACCCGCAGCGTATCGCCGCTCGGTAACCGTGCGGCCCAATCGCGCACGAGCGCAGGGTCAGCCATCAAGTATGGTACCTCGCGCGGTATGGTATCCAGCGTCGTCTCGAAGGAGCGTGGCAGGCCATTGAATGTGCAATGGAAATCGTGCGCCGGTACCGACGCGTCGCCGTCCGGCACTTCGGCGACTCCGGGGACAGTGCGCAACAACCGCACCAGGCTCGGCGGTACTGCGACGGCAACGCGCGCACCTCGTTGGGCCAGCAGCGGCAGATAGCGCATGAACTGCAGCGTGTCGCCGAGACCTTCCTCCTGGAACACCAGAACGGTCAGCCCAGTCAGATCCGGCTGACGCGACATCGGCGGCAGCACGCGATCGAAAGGCAGCCTGCCGGTGCCTGGCTGAGCGAGGGCCAAAAAATCGACGTCGGCCCAGGCTTCGGTAAACCGTCCGGCAAGCAGTTGTGCCACGGCTCGATTCGTCCTCATCTCTCGATTATCGGGAGCACGCGCCAGCGCCTCGTCGTACGCATCGAGTGACGCGTCGAACTGTCCCTCGACCTTCAGCATCATTCCGAGGTTTGCCCAGAACACTGCCTGCATCGGATCGCACACTGTCGCCTGGCGGAACCGCTCGGCCGCTTCGGCAAAGCGGCCAGCCTCGGCCAAGGCCAATCCCATCTGGTCCTGCGCCTCGGCATCGTCAGGACGTGTCAGCAGTACAGGTGCGAGCAGCGCGATTGCAGCCTCGGAGTCGCCGCGCTCGCGCAGGAACTCCGACAGGCCGTAGCGCAATCGCAGATCGTCCGGCGTCAGCTTCAGGCACGCACGGTATAGCGGCTCAACGAGGGCCGCTTTGTCTTGCGCGACGAGCATTCGGGCAAGGTCGCCGCACGGATGAGCGAATCCGCGCCTCGTATGCGCGACGCGATTGAGCAGCGGGGCGGCCGCGGCGGCGTGTCCTTGCATGCCGACCGCGAGACCAAGGAGCAGCAGAGCCTCGGTATCGGCGCGGTTCAGCGAGATCAGGCAGCGACAGATCTGCGCTGCCTGCTCGGGCCGACCGTTCTCCAGCAGGTTCAGTGCGTCACGTAACCCGTGCAGCCGTGCAGCGGCCTCCACGTTCCGATCTCCCGCGAAACAATGTGGCGCAGCCTAAGCCCGGCGGGATTAAGGGCGCGTTATTGCCCCTCGCGCCGCCAAGCCAGCACCATCAAGCCAAGCATCAGCGGCAGAGCGATCCAGGAGGGCAGCAGCGCCAGTGAGGCAATCCCTGTCACCACGTGGTCATGCCGCCGTTCCAGACCGACCCAGGAACTGCCAGCCGCAGAGCGGTCCGGTTCGGTGCGGCGCAGTTCCGGCAGATCGGGCGGCGCGCCGGCAACACCGGTGCCGATGAAATGCACGCCGCCGCCCGAAGCGCGTGCCAGCTTGCGTAGCAGCGTCGCCGTGGCGCGCAGATCGGCGAATTCGAGCGGATTGGCGGCACCGGCCGCGGCGTAGGCGGTGCGGGCTCCGTCGCTGACCTGCCAGACGCCCGGTGTGGGAGCCGGCAGATTGGCGGTGCCTTTGCCGGGACTGGTTGCGGCCAGGCCCAAGGTCCGCGCCTTGCCGTCCGGGTCGGTTACCGTGACCTGACCGGGCGGCGCCGGATCGGTCGAACGGCGCTCGATCGTCAGCCGACCGGCCGCAACCTGCGCGGTGAGCGCATTCTCCTCCAGCTCGGGCTCCTGCATCAGCCAGTGCGCCACCCGGCGCAGCAGTTCGGCCTGAGGGCCCCCGCCCTGGTGGCCGCGCGACCACAGCCAGATCTGGTCCGACAGCAGCAGGGCGACGCGTCCCTTGCCCACCCGGTCGAGCAGCAGAAGCGGATCGCCGTCACGAGTGCCCAACAACGCCTCACCGCTGACGTCGGCCGGCTGGATGCGGCGATACCACGAACCCCACTCCGGCGCCGCGTCGCGGTTGCCTGGCGAATTCGCGCCGGTCAGTCCCTCGGTGACCGGATGACGCTGGCCGAGATCGGTGACCCGCGGGCGGAACTGTCCCTCGACAACCGCGTTCATCGACGCCGGCACGCCCGGCAGGATCTGACCGATCGGCGTGGCGGCCAGACTGCTCGCGCCCGAGAATTCCGGCCCCACGCTCAGCAGGAGGGCGCCGCCCTCACGGACATGCTCGGCGATGTTGGCGATGTAGGGCATCGGCAGCAGACCACGGTTCTGGAAGCGGTCCAGGATGATCAGGTCGAACTCGTGGATCTTGTCGAGAAACAGCTCGCGCACCGGAAAGGCGATCAGAGCCAGCTCGTTCAGCGGCGTCAGGTCGTCCTTCTCCGGTGGACGCAGGATCGTGAAGTGCACCAGATCGACCGACGGATCCGCTTTCAGCAGGCGACGCCAGGTGCGCTCGCCGGGATGCGGTTCGCCCGAGATCAGCAGAACGCGCAGACGGTCACGAACGCCATTGATCTCGATCACAGCGCGATTGTTGATGGTGGAAACCTCGCCCGGCAGCGTGCTTGCCGAGAGTTCCACGACAGTAGGACCGGCACGGGTGATCGGCAGATCGATGCGCTGCTCCACGCCGATCGGCACGTTCTCGACGCGAGGCGGCTCGCCATCGCGGCGGATCGTCAGGTTGGCGGAAGGACCGGGATGGTCCACGCCGAGATCCTCAATGGCGACGCGCAGCGTGACCGTCTTGCCGACGATGCCGTAACTCGGCGCCTCGATGATTCGCAGACGGCGGTCGGTCTCCTCCCCCTTCGCCGGGATCAGCACATTGAGCGGCGCACCTCCCGGCGGCGCGTCCGGAATGTCATGTACCTGACCGTCGGTGATGGCGATCGTGCCGGCCAGGCGGGAGCGCGGAATATCCGCCAACGCGCGGTCGACCGCACCGAACAGGCGTGTGCCGGCATCACCGCTCTCCGGCACGGTCACGGTGCGGAGCTCGAGATCTGGAAGCTTCCCCGCCTGCTGGGTCAAGGCCGCGCGTGCTGCCTCGGCAAGCCGAGCGCGCTCGCCGATCTGCATGGAGGCCGTCTGATCCACCACGAGCAGGCCGATGTCGGGGAGATTGTCGCGGCTTTCCTGCACCACGCGCGGACCGGCCAACCACAGCAGCAGAATGGCGAAGCCGGCAAGCCGCCACGCCGTGCCGCGCGCCCGGCGGAAGGCGGCGACTGCCACAACCAGGAACGTGATCGCGCCGAGGATTGCGATCAGCCAGAGCGGCAGCAACGGCTCGAAGCGGAGTGCGGCGATGACGTCTTCAGGGTGCATCTAGGTTCCCTGCCCCCCAACCCCCTCCCGCAAGGGGAGGGGGAGCGGCTTGGTTCCGGGGTGCCATCACTGCCCGAGCCTTTGCAGTATCGCTGGCACGTGCACCTGATCGCCCTTGTAGTTGCCGGTCAGCGCGTACATCACGAGGTTCACACCGAACCGGTAGGCCACCGTCCGCTGACGGGCGCCGCCGGGTATCACCGCGTACGGGTTGCGTCCCCCTTCGTCCACTGCCCACGCGGAGGCCCAGTCGTTGCCGCCAATGATCACCGGGCTGACGCTGTCATTGGTGCGGTCCTGATCGCGCTGCACCCACACTTGATCGCCCGTGTAGCGCCCTGGAAAGTCTTGCAGCAGATAGAACGCGCGCGCCAGCACGTGCTCGGTGGTCAACGGCGCCAGTGGCGGGATGACCAGGCCTTGCGCGACCCGCTGCAATGCCGACCCGGCACCTGGCGCGAAGCCCGCCCCGGAGCCGGAATCCCGCGTGTCGATGAGGATGATGCCGCCCCGGCTCATGTAGTCGTTCAGCGCCGCCGCCTGCTCTGGGGACAGTGGCTGCGCATCGGCACTGATCGGCCAGTAGAGCAGGGGATAGAAGCTGAGGTCGGTCTTGCCGGGCTCCACCGCGTCCGGTTCCGCCAACGTCGCCGCGGTACGCCGGTTGACATATTCTGATAACCCTTCCAGGCCGGTGCGTGACACGCCATCCAATTGGCCATCCCCGGTGACGATGTAGCCGAGCCGCGTGGCGAGCGCTGGGTTAGGATTGTTGTCGAGTGCATGCGCCGCCGGCGCGGCAAGCAGCCCCAGCAACAGCGCGGCCGCCACCCGACTGGGCCGCAGCAGGCCGCGCAGCCCCAGCGCTATCAGCAGATCGAGCGCTAGCAGGACCACCGCGGCTGCCAGGAGTGCCGGCCCTAGCGCTCGCTCTGGCACCGCATTGGCGTAATCCTCGATGCGAGCGCCGGCTACCGGTGGCGCGAGCTGGGGCAACGGAAGGTTCGTGCCGAGATTGAGCGCGCGCCGTCCGTTCTCCGGCCCGTATAACCCTGGCGGGTGGCGCGGAGAAGCTGGAGTGCGTGCGATCTCGTTGGCTGGCAGGCCTGTCGCTGCCTGGGGTGGCGGGGACAACAGTCCATACCCGTCAAGAGTTTCCGCCGGCGCCAGGACGCTGTTGTCGGAGATCGGCGCCACGCCCACCGACAACGCGACCAGGCGACGCAGCATATCGACGAACAGGCCTGACAGCGGAAGGTTGGACCAGTCGGCATTGGCGGTGACATGGAACAGCACCACGCGTCCCGCGCCCACAGTCGACTGGGTCACCAGCGGCGTGCCATCGGCCAGCGTCGCCCAGGTATGGGCGGTGAGGTCCGCCGAAGGCTCCGCCAGGACCTGACGGTTCACCTTGACTTCGTCCGGCACGGCGAGGCCGGCGAACGGTGAAGTGGCGCTGAACTGCGCCACGCCAGCGGGTTCGGCCCACGACAACGCCCCACCAAGCTGGCGGTCGCCGCTGAGCAATTTCACCGGCATCAGAGGGTCGGTTTCGCCGAGCGGCTGTTCCGCGGTGCGTGGACCGGCGAAGCGGATCAGCAGTCCGCCTTGATCCACCCATTTGGTCAACGCGTCGCGCTCAGCGCCCGCCGGCAACGGCCGGTCGGCAAGGATCAGCACCGAAAGCTCGCGTTGCAGCAGCGTTGCGAGATCGGCCTCGCGTACCTCGGTGTACGGCTCCAGCGCGCGATGCAGATAGTAGAGCGGTCCGGCAAATGGGGTGTCGGCGGTCGCAAGGTCACCGGCGAGAACCCCAACCGGCCGCCGGCGCCAGCGTTCGTCGAGCAGCACCACGGAGGCAGCCGTCGGAGGCCCTTCGAGCACCAGACGGCTCAGCCGGTTGCGCAACTCTGGCGGCAGCACTATCGCGGCGTTAGCCTGGCTTGCACCAGCCGGTAGATCCAACGTTGCGCGGGCCAGGGTGCGGCCGTCGCCGCTTTGCGCCAGCACCACGGCCTTGCCGGGAAGTTGATGCGGCGCCTGGGCGACTCGCGCAACCAGCCGGTCCGCCTGGTTCTCCGGTGGCAGCAGGAGGCGCGCTGGCGCGGCCTCGCTGCGCAACTCGGTTACCTTGCCCGCTTCGCCTAGCGCCGCACCAAATTGCGCGAAATCGCCACCATGTGTCAGCCCGTCGCCCAGATAGACCACCGCCGCGTCGGGTTGGTGCCAGGCCAGCAGCGCCTTCGCCGCGGCCGCGCGATCTGGCGGCCAGGCTTCGGGGTGCAGCGCGGCGACTCGCGCCCGTAGATCGGCCACCGGGAGCGGCACGGTGGCCTGCGGCGCGGCAGCGGAGCCATCAGGTGCGGTGGCCAGCAGCGCCACCTCCCGCCCGGCGCGTTCGGCGCGATCCAGTACGGTGTTGGCCGCCTGCATGCGGCGCGGCCAGTCGCCGGCCGATGCCCAGCCATTGTCCACCACCAACAGTACCCGGGCCAGAGCCGGCCAGTGTCGAGCCGGCATCGAGGATCGGCCGCGCCAATGCCAGTATCACCAGCGTCGCCGCGACCATCCGCAGCAGCAGCAGCCACCAGGGGGTCCGTGCGGGCGTTTCTTCGCGGGCGTGAAGCCCCATCAACAGACGGATTGCCGGGAACGACTCGCTCCGGGGCGCAGGCGGCGTCACCCGCAGGAGCCACCACAGCAGCGGCAGGGCCGGCAACGCGAGCAGCACCCAGGGCGCGGCGAAGATCATGCATTGCTCCGGGCGTCAGCCCGGCCTTCAACCGTCATGGCCGGACTTGTTCCGGCCATCATCGCGCGGTCAGCGCCGTGTAGAGGCCTAGCAGCGCGGACTCAGGCGAATGGTCAGTGCGATGTATGGCGAAGCCAAACCCGGCAGCGGAGCAGATTGCCGCGAGCCCCTCCTGCTGTGCCTTCATGCGCCGCCCGTACTCGTCACGGACGCCCTCCACGCGCGGGATCAGCGTGTCGCCCTCCCGCTCCAGGCCGCGGAAACGGATGCGGCCGCTATAGGGCAGGTCTGCCTCGGCCGGGTCGAGCACCTGTAGCATGTAGCCGCCAACAGGGATCGAAGCCAGCTGACCGACCGCCGTCTGGATTTCCTCGAGCGGCGACAGGAAATCGCCGAACAGCACGACCCGCGCATGCCTGGGCAGAGGCATCCGCGGTGGCAGCCCAAGGTCGTCGTCGGATCTGCCGACCAATGCCTCGGCCAGCCGGTCCAGCCCGCCGCGGCCGGAAATCGGTCGCGCATCGGGGGCGATCATCGTGACCCGCTCGCCGCCGCGCAGCAGCAGTGACGCCAACGCCAACAGCAGCAATCCCGCGCGGTCGCGCTTCTCCACCGGCGCACCGCGCGAGCGCCAGCACATTGACGCCGAAGCGTCGCGCCAGAGGCATACGGTCTGCGCCGCCTCCCACTCGGTCTCGCGAATGAACCAACCTTCCGGCGCAGGGCGGCCCGATTTCGCTGACTGACGCCAATCGATGCGCGACATCGGGTCGCCGGCGACGAAATGGCGGAACTGCCAGAAGCTGTCGCCCTGGCCGACCCGGCGCCTGCCGTGGACACCCTGCGCGACCGTCGAAGCGACACGCTCGGCGGCCACGAGCAGCGGAGGCAGGCGCGCACCAAGGGCCTCGGCCCGTCTCGCGTCCGCGGTGGCGTGAACGAAACCGCTAGGCAAGTCGCTCAACCAGACGGTCGATCACATCCGCCAGCGCCACGCCATCCGCGCGCGCCGAAAAATTCAGGGCCATGCGATGCCGCAGCACCGGGCGCGCCAGCGCCACCACATCGTCGATGCTTGGCGCGAGCCGGGCACCCAACAGCGCACGAGCCCGCGACGCCAACATGAGCGCCTGCGCCGCCCGCGGCCCAGGACCCCACGCGACATGCCGCCGCACCGTGTCGTCATCGGCGGTTTCCGGGCGTCCGCCGCGCACCAGCGACAGGATTGCATCCACCACCTTCTCGCCCACCGGCACGCGGCGAATGAGTGCCTGCGCGGCACGCAGTTCTTCGCTTGTCATGGTCGGCTCCGGCGGTGCCTCGGCTGTGCCGGTCGTGGCCAGCAGCATGGTGCGTTCCGCCTCCAGCGCCGGGTAGCTGACATCGACTTCGAGCAGGAAGCGATCGAGCTGCGCTTCAGGCAGCGGATAGGTGCCTTCCTGTTCAATCGGATTCTGTGTCGCCAGCACATGGAATGGCTGCGGCAGCACGTGTTCGATGCCCGCCATCGCCACACGTTGCTCCTGCATCGCCTGCAACAGCGCGGATTGGGTGCGCGGACTGGCGCGATTGATCTCGTCGGCCATCAGGAGCTGGCTGAACACCGGTCCAGGGACAAAGCGGAAGGTGCGGCGGCCTTCCACATCGTCCAGCACCTCGCTGCCGATTATGTCCGCGGGCATCAGGTCGGGAGTGAACTGCACCCGTTTGGTCGCCAATCCGAGCACGACGCCCAACGTCTCGACCAATCGGCTCTTGCCCAGACCCGGCACGCCGACCAGTAGCGCGTGGCCACCCGAAAGCAGCGTGATCAGCGTCTGATCCACCACTTCATCCTGGCCAAAGATCACGCGCCCGATTGCCGCACGCACCCTGCCGATGCGCGCGCCGAGCGCTTCGACCTCCGAGAGAATGGTGGTCGGGTCGATCGCGCCTTGTTGCGTGGCAGCCATACTCACAGACATACCGCGATATACCTCTGATAAAACTTACCAAGCCGTCATATAGGCACTTTCACGCGCGGGGGGATGCTCCCTATATCGGCCGTAGGATGAAAGTTCGCGAAGGATGGAGACGTGAACGAGGGCAGCTCTCCAACGCCATTTGCCGGTGCTCTCGGGGCTGACCCGGGCGCGCGGGCGGCCGCGGCGGCGTTTGCTGAGCCAATCCACCAAGTCCCATGCTCCCGAGCACGGCCGCGCCGCCTGCCGGTGGAATGCGGTGATCTACCCTTCCTGATCCGGCGCGATGGCACTTGGCTGTATCGCGGAAGTCCTATCGCGCGAAAAGAGCTGGTGTGCCTGTTCGCCAGCGTGCTGAAGCGGGAAACCGACGGTTCGTTCTGGTTGGAGACGCCTGCCGAGCGTGGGCGCATCGAGGTGGAGGACGCGCCTTTCATCGCCGTCGAACTCGATTGGACAGGCGATGGTCGTCAACAGACCCTGTCCTTTCGCACCAATGTCGACCAGGTGGTGACGGCGGGTCCGGAACATCCGATCCGGGTGGCACACGACCTGCTGACCTGCGAACCGACGCCCTACATCCTTATGCGTTCAGGTGCCGGCGAGCACGGCGTCGAGGCCCGGATCAATCGCGCCGTCTATTACGAGCTGGTCGCGCTGGCCGTCCCTGAGTGGGTCGGCTGCCGCCGGATGCTCGGCGTCTGGAGCTGCTGCCGGTTCTTTCCGCTGGGCGCACTGCCCCCCGGCGAAGGTTGACGCCACCTCAATGACGGCTGCCGAGCTGCGTGCGCGGCTCACCGCGATTGCTGCCGAACCGCTCCCCGGCGATGTTGCGCATGGCGATGACATTCTCGCCGTGATGAACCGGGCGCCGGTGCCGGCCGCGGTGCTTGTTCCGGTCATCCTGGGGCCGGCGCCGGCCATTTTGCTCACCAAACGCAACGCGCACCTGAACAAGCATGGCGGGCAGGTGAGTTTCCCCGGCGGCCGGATCGACGCGCACGATGAAGATGCCGCTGCGGCGGCGTTGCGCGAGGCGGAGGAGGAGATCGCGCTCGACCGGTCTCAGGTCGAGATACTCGGTCCGATGGCGGACTACGTGACCAACACGGGCTATCGTATCACTCCCGTGCTTGGGCTGTTGCCGCCCGGTTTGCCGCTACGGCCGGCACCCGATGAAGTGGAGTCGGTATTCGAACTGTCGATCGACGTGTTGCTCGATCCCGCTGCGCCGAAGCGCCAGCGCCACCACGTTCGGGGGGTTTGGCGCGAATACTGGGTGTGGCCCCATCCTGATCACTACATCTGGGGTGCAACGGCCGCGATCCTGGTGCATTTGGCGCAGAAGCTGCGTGCGCTGGGGCCGCATGCTTCGGCTGGTTGAACTGGCGTTGTTTCTCACGCCGTTTGTCGTCTTTGCCATCTGGCGCTTCGCGGCGCTGGAAGGCGCCGCGTCCGTCCGCGTCGTGGTGGGCGCGGCCTGCGTGCTGGCTGTACTTGCCGGTCTGCTGATCTGGCTTAGCCAGGAGGATGCGCTGCCCCCGGGTACCCGCTACGAACCCGCACGGCTGCAAAATGGCAGGGTGATCTCCGGGCACGCCGCGCCACAATGAGCGTTGCACCAGTTCTGCGAATCCCACCTCCTGCCTTCCTGGCGGAGCCTGCACTGGCAGCAGTGATGGCGGCGTTGCCCGAGGCGCGCGTTATTGGTGGCGCGGTGCGCGACACGCTGGCGACCCGCAGTGTCGTTGAGATCGACCTGGCCACACCGCGCACACCCGAGCAGGTGACGGAGGCGCTGCAGGCGGCCGAAATCCGGGCTGTGCCCACTGGGATCGCGCACGGCACGGTAACGGCGGTGGCGGATGGGCGCGGTTTCGAAGTTACCACTCTGCGGCGAGACGTCGAGACTGATGGACGGCACGCGGTGGTGGCATTCACCGACGACTGGCGGGCGGATGCTGCACGGCGCGACTTCACTATCAATGCCATGTCGCTGACGCGCGACGGTGAGGTGTTCGACTACTTCGGCGGAGTCAGCGACCTGCATGCCGGCGTCGTGCGGTTCGTCGGCGAACCGGCGACCCGCATCGCCGAGGACTATCTGCGCATCCTGCAATTCTTCCGCTTCTTCGCGCGCTACGCCAAAGGGAAGGCCGATGCGGCGGCACTGGCGGCAATCCGCGCTGGTGTCCCGGGGCTGGCGAGACTGTCGGTCGAGCGCGTGTGGAGTGAGCTTGCGCGAATTCTTGCGGCGCACGACCCGCGTGCTGCCGTTGTCCTGATGGCGGAGACGGGCGTGCTGGGAGCGGTGCTGCCGGAGGGCGCGGATCCGAAACGGCTTGCGCGCCTGATCGAGGCGGGCGTCCCAGATGATCCGTTGCTGAGGGTGGCGGCGCTGCTGACCGGCGATGCCGCGGCGCTGTCTGCGCGCCTGCGTCTGTCGGCCGTGGAGCGCGATCGGCTCGTGGCGCTGCGCGCTGGCTCCGTGCCGCGCCCGGGCGACGATGACGCGGCGCTCCGTCGTCTGTTGGCGGATGAGACGCGAGAGTTGCTGATCGATCGGGCGTGGCTCACGGGCGGTGATGCGCCGGAATGGGTTGCATTGCGCGCGCGGCTGGCGGCGTTGCCGCGTCCGGTGTTTCCTTTGGAGGGCAGGGACGTGCTGGCGCTTGGCGAGCCCGAAGGCCCACGCGTCGGTGTCCTGTTGCGTGCGGTGCGCCAGTGGTGGTTGGACGGCGGATGCGTTGCCGGCGAGGAGGCCTGCCGCAGCGAACTGGCGCGGCGGGTTTAGGCCCCCTCCCCCTCCCGGAAGGGAGAAATCCTCTTCTTGCCTTCAAACGTTTCAGCATGGCCTCACCTTGCTTTAGGCTGCACGCCCTGTCACCGACCGGGGCAAGTGCGTGAGCGGCTCGAAGAACCTGATCATGGGCTACTGCGCCAGGTTGCCGTTCCACAGGCTGGAACCGTTCATCACGTCACTCCGCAATGCGACGTTCGCCGGAGACGTGTGTCTTCATGTCCAGGATATCGCGGCGGACACCATCGAGCAGCTTCGCGCCTACGGCGTCATCGTGGAGCGCATCAGCCACTCGGCGCAGCCGCGCATGACGGCCATGGCGAGTCGCTACTTCAGCTTTCAGGATTTCCTGCTCCGCAAGGGCGAATCATACGCCAACGTGTTGCTGACGGACCCGTCGACGACGGTTTTCCCGGCCGACCCGTTCGCGGCACCGCTGCCTGCGGACATCGTCTATACAGCTGAATGCAGCCGGATCGACGACGCACCGGGGGTGCGCGATGCCGTTGTGCAGGCCTATGGCGAGGCAGTCGCCCACAACATGCGCGATTGCACTGTGTCGAATGCCGACATCACAGCCGGCACCCGGTCTGGCATGCTGCGCTACCTCGCCGCGATGGTGCACCAGCTGGCCGGACGGACAACACCAATCACCGGTGCGATCGATCAGGGCGTGCACAATTATGTTGTCCACATGCGGCCGTTGCGAGGCGCCTGGCTCAACACGATGGATACATTGCCGCCGGCACATGAGCTACCGGCGTCGGCGACCGACGCGGTGGTTGCTTTCTACCTGCATGAGCGTGATGCAGGCTGGCTCGACATTTTCTTGAGCAGCCTGCACTGCGTCAATGATTCCGTTGCGGTGTATTGCGTTGGCGACTTCAATCACGATGAGCAGGCTATCGTGGCGCGCCACAGGTGCACGGGCTATGTCGTGCCCGCCATGGCGTCGGAGATTGCCGACAACGTCGCGCATTTCTACCTAAGCCAGATTCTCGACCGCATATCGTCTGACAGTGCGGTGCAGTTGGATCAGGTTCTGGTCATCGACAATATGCGGGCGATTTTCCCGCGCGATCCATTTCTCACCAAGACCATCGGCCTGTCGGCTTTCTGTGAGGGGCCGGCGCGTATTGGGGAGTCGGATTACAATCGCGCCAGGCTGGGATTTTTTGTCTCGCCGGTGGAGGAGGGCTGGCTGCGCAATCCCGTCGTGTCGTCGATGGTGCTGCGTGGCGCGCTGCCCTTGGTGCGCGAGTTCTACCGCCGGATGCTCATCGAATTGGTCGGGCGAACGGAGCTGCTGAGGATCCAGAAGGTGATCCAGGGCCTGGTGAACAAGCTGTGCCACGGTGGCGGGCTTGGCTTTCCGGTGATCGTCCACCCGAACGGGGCGGAGGTGCATTTCGACTTCCTGGAATGCCGGCTTGGCATCGATACGCGATACGGCGTCCGTATCGGCGGCGCCGTGCCATCGGTCATCCTGGCCAGCCACCCGGAAACGCCGCTGATGCTCAAGCTCAAGATCGATCTGAACCTGCCAGAAACCTGAACCGCGGCCGCTGCTGCGCTGGCAACCCCCCGCCGCCGCTGATAAACGCTGACCATGGATGCTGTCACACCCGGCCTGGACTTCGCAGCCGGACGCGACTCGACGCGTGCACTGCTGGCGCGGTTGTGGCGCGAGCACGTCAGCCACCACAGACCGCGTCTGCTGCTGGTGCTGGTGCTGACCTGCCTGATGGCTGGCACCACTGCGCTGTACCCCGTGGTGATCGACCACGCATTCCAGATGTTCACCGATCGCGACCGGCGCATCCTGTATCAGATTCCCGCGCTGGTGGTCGCCATCACCTCGATCAAGGCGGCGGCACAGTATTTCCAGAACGTGCAGGTGCAGCAGATCGTGCTGCTGGTGATCCGCGAGCTGCAAGGACGCATGTTCTCGCACCTCGCGCACGCCGATCTGGCACGGCTGGAGCGCGAGGCGCCCGCGCAGCTCGCCGCCCGCTTCACCACCGACGCAGCGACCATCCGCGACGCGCTGACCCGCACGGTGAATGGCGTTGCCGATGCGGTGACGGTGGTGGGACTGGTCGCGTCGATGCTCTATCTCGACTGGCTGCTCAGCCTGATCGCTGCGGCGCTGTATCCGCTGGCGGCGGTGCCGATCCAGAATATCGGCCGGCGCATCCGCCGCGCCTCGGGCGGCATGCAGGAGCGGATGGGCGAGGCCGCGGCAATGCTGAATGAGAGCTTCGCGCAGGCCCGCACGGTGCGCGCCTATCGTCTGGAGGACGCCGAAACCGAGCGTGCGGAGAGCGCTTTCGCGCAGCTCTATCGGGCATTGATGCGCATGGCCAAGGGGCGCGCACGGGTCGATCCGGTGCTCGAGGTTCTGGGGGGTGCGGCGGTCGCCGCGGTGATCGGCTTCGCCGGCTGGCGTGCCGCGATCAGCTCGCAGACGATCGGCAACTTCACCGGCTTCGTTGCCGCGCTGCTGATCGCCTCACGCCCGCTACGCGCTCTCGGCTCGCTGAACGCCGCGCTGCAGGAGGGTCTGGCCGGACTGACGCGCGTGTTCAGTGTGGTCGACGAGCGGCCGCACATCGTGGATACGCCGGACGCCGCCCCGCTGCCGGGCGGTCGGGGTCGCGTGGTGTTCGACGACGTGCATTTCCTCTACCCGGACGGTCGTGTCGGTCTCGCGGGGCTCAGCTTCGCAGCCGAGCCTGGCACGATGGTCGCATTGGTCGGACCATCCGGCGCGGGCAAATCCACCGCACTGGCCCTGATCCCGCGGCTGCACGATGCGACCGCCGGCATGGTGCGGATCGACGGCAGCGACGTGCGGCGCGTCACGCTGGCCAGTCTGCGCGACGCCATCGCCTATGTTGCGCAGGACGCCTTGTTGTTTGATGACACGGTCCTGGCGAACATCCGCATGGGGCGGCCGAGTGCATCGGAGGCCGAGATCGCCGCAGCGGCAGAGGCTGCCGCGGCCTCGGGGTTCATTGCGGCACTGCCGAACGGGTTTGCAACCAGGGTCGGACCGGGCGGCCAACGGCTGTCCGGCGGCCAACGCCAACGGGTGGCCCTGGCGCGCGCTCTGCTCCGCAATCCGCGCATCCTGCTGCTCGACGAGGCGACCAGCGCGCTCGACACCGAGAGCGAGGCAGCTATCCAGGTGGCGCTCGCGCGGTTGCGGGAGGGCCGTACCACGATTGTGGTCGCGCACCGGCTTTCCACGGTGCGTGACGCCGATCAGGTGGTGGTCATGAATGACGGCAGAGCAATAGAACGCGGAAGTCACGCTGGATTGCTGGATCATGACGGTCTGTATGCCAGATTGGTCCGCAGCCAGGGCCTGATGGAACCCGGGGTGGCGCAGTAACCTTCAGTTAACCTTTCCAGCGCCGCAATTGATTGTGTTATGCCTGGGCTCAAGTGTCGGCCACCCAATGGGCGACGGGGATGAACGACCAGACAACAACCGACCTGCCGCCGCCAGTCGCGCGGGGGCATACGCGCTCCGACCAATGGGATCATCTGTCGTCACGACAGAGGAGCCGGCGGGCTTCGCGCGCCAAATGGGTTCTGCTGCTGATCGTGCTGGTGGCCGCCGCGGGAGCCGCGACTCACTGGTATCTCAGCCGGGACGAGGTAAGCACCGACGACGCCTACACCGACGGCCGCGCGATCGCGGTAGCGCCGCAGGTGGCGGGCACGGTCATTGCCCTGCTCGTAACCGACAACCAGCGGGTCAGGGCCGGCGACGTTCTGCTCGAGATTGATCCGCGCGCCTACATCGCGGCGCGCGATCAGGCGCAGGGCAATCTTCAGGTGGCCGAAGCACAGCTCGCCAATGCCCGGATCAACCTGGAGTGGGCGAAGGAGGAATACCCCGCCAAGCTGGCTGCTGCGCAGGCCGCGCTGGCCGCGACCCGCGCCAGCCACTTCAAGGCTGAGGCGGATGCGCGCCGCCAGCAGGACCTGCCGAAGCAGGCAACCACCCAGCAGGAGGTCGACACCGCGAACGCCGCGCTGCGCAACGCCAATGCCCAGGTGGACCAGGCGCAGGCGGCGCTCCGGCAGGCCGAGCTGGTGCCGCAATTCATCGGCGAGGCGGAGGCCAAGGTGCGAGAGCTCGAGGCGCAGGTGGCGCTCGCTCACGCGCAGCTCGATCAGGCGGCGCTGAACCTGTCATGGACCAAGGTCACCGCGCCGCAGGATGGCTGGATCACCAAGCGGAATGTCGAGCAGGGGAACTATGTGCAGTCGGCCCAGTCCGTTCTGTCGATCGTCACCCCCGACATCTGGATCACCGCAAACTTCAAGGAATCCCAACTCGACCATATGCGCCCGGGCGAGAAGGCGAACATCGACATCGACGCCTATCCGCACCTGAAACTGGTCGGCCACGTCGACAGCATCCAGCTTGGCTCCGGTTCGCGCTTCACCGCCTTCCCGCCGGAAAACGCCACCGGCAACTTTGTGAAGATCGTCCAGCGTGTCCCGGTCAAGATACTGATCAACTCCGGCATGGACCCCACTTTCCCCCTGCCCCTCGGCCTCTCCGCCATTCCCACCGTGCATCTCGGCGATGCGGGGCCCGGATAGAGGCGAGGGGGACAGCGTCCCCATCGGCTCACTGCGTAGCGCATGAGCGATTGGCAGGATGCGGCGTGGCGGCCGCGGGGGAATGTCTGGCTGGTGGCCGCCGCGGCGACATTGGCGCCGTTCATGGAGATCCTGGACACCACGATCGTCAATGTGAGCCTGCCAAACATTGCGGGGGCACTGTCGGCGAGCAATGACGATGCGACCTGGACGCTGACGTCCTATCTGGTCGCGAACGGAATTGTGGTGCCGGTTGCGGGCTGGCTGGGGCGGCTGATCGGTCGCAAGCGGTATTTCCTGATCTGCATTGCGATGTTCACGGTATGCTCGTTCCTGTGCGGCATCGCGACCAGCCTGCCGCAGCTTGTGGTGTTTCGGCTGCTGCAGGGGTTGTTCGGCGGCGGGCTGCAGCCTAGCCAGCAGTCGGTGATCCTGGACACGTTCGCACCGTCGGATCGGGCGAAGGGGTTTTCGCTGGTGGCGATCGCCGTGATCTTTGCGCCGATCATCGGTCCGGTGCTGGGCGGCTGGATCACCGATGACTATTCCTGGCGCTGGGTGTTCCTGATCAACGTGCCGGTCGGGATCTGCGCCTTCATCGCCGTGTCACAATTGGTGGAGGATCCGCCATGGGTGCAGCGCGATCGCGCGCATCCGCGCGACATCGACTATGGCGGCCTGGCGTTGATTGCGCTCGGACTGGGCGCGCTGCAGATCATGCTGGACCGCGGCGAGGACAGCGACTGGTTCAATTCGCCCACCATCCAGCTTTACGCCCTGTTGGCAGCGGTCGGGATCGTCGGTGGCGTGGCCTGGCTGTTGATGGTCGAAAAACCGGTGGTAGATCTGCGCTGCCTCAAGGACCGGAATTTCGCTGTCGGCGTGGTCATGGTGTCGGGGATCGGCGCGATACTCTATTCGACGAACGTGATCATCCCGGTGATGGCGCAGCAGTGGTTCGGCTACACGGCATTGTTGGCAGGACTGCTGTTGTCGCCGGGTGCGGCGGCGATGATCGTATTCATTCCGATCGTGGCGCGCATCGTCTTGCCGAACGTGCAGACGCGGTATGTGATCGCGTTCGGGTTCACCGTGCTGGGGTGCTCCGTCGCGATTGGATATCGGTTGACACCTCAGATGGATTTCTGGACGCTCGCCTCCTTCCGCGCGTTTCAGATGATGGCGTTTGGATTTCTGTTCGTGCCGAACAGCACATTGTCCTATTCGTCGCTGCCACGGTCGCTGAACGCCGATGCCACCGCGCTGTATTCGATGTTCCGCAACATCTCCGGTTCGGTCGGCATCGCCGTGATCACGGCAGTGGGAGCGGAGCGTCAGCAGGCGCATCGGGCGTATCTCGCCGGCCACCTGACGCCGTATGACCAGCCCTATCAGGACACGCTTGGGCGCTACACGCAGACGCTGCGGTCGATGGGACACACCGGGGCCGGTGCGCACGATGCTGCGATGGGGCTGATCAATCGGACGCTCAACCTGCAGGCGGCAATCCTGTCCTACATGGACCTCTACGCCTATATTGCGCTCGCGGCGTTCTGCCTGGTTCCGCTGACCCTGCTGTTCCGCGCCGGTGTGGTCGGACGCCCCGGGGGGCGCTGAGAGTTCACGACAACGTTAAAAATCCCGAGGCCCTGGCAACCGATTTAGCGGGTTGCATCCAGCATCTCGCCGCCGCCGATACGCACCTTCGCGGAACTGCCACGCGTGCGATGACACAGGAGGAACTGAGGCATGAGCGGAGCGACTGACACCGATATTGAGAGCCTGATCGATGCCGCGAGACTTTCCGGCACGGTCGATCCGGAACAGGAGATCGCGTCGCTGCAGGATCTTCTGCGGACCGCGTGGGGCCTGATGACCGAGACGCAGCAGACGGCGTTGCTGGAAAGCGACGAAGCGCAGGCCGTGCTGACGTCTGACGAGGATGAGGCGGATGAGCCGCGCGAGGAATGACAAGGGCAACAGATGGCCGAATTAGGGCCACTTCACCTCGGGCGGTAGGCTCATCAGGATCGCCTCGACGTTTCCGCCGGTCTTCAAACCGAACAGCGTGCCGCGGTCGTAGATCAGGTTGAATTCCACATAACGGCCGCGCCTCACCAACTGGTGCTCGCGCTCCTCGGCTGTCCACGGCTCCGCCATGCGGCGCCGCACGATGCGGGGAAAGGCGTCGAGGAACGCCAGCCCGATGTCGCGCGTGAATGCGAAATCGGCATCGGCATCGCCGCTGAAGTGGTGGTCGTAGAAGATACCGCCGGCACCGCGCGGCTCGTCGCGGTGCGGCAGGAAGAAGTAGCGGTCGCACCAGGCCTTGAAGTCGGGATAGTAGCCGGGATCGTGGCGATCGCAGGCAGCCTTGAACGTCGCATGGAAGTCGGCGGCGTCTTCCACCGCCTCGGGTGTTTCGAGCCGCATCGGCGTCAGATCGCCGCCGCCACCGAACCAACCCTTGGTGGTGGCCAGCATCCGTGTGTTGAAGTGTGCTGCCGGCACGCGCGGGCTGCGCATGTGCGCGACCAGGCTGATGCCGCTTGCCCAAAAGCGCGGGTCTGTCTCTGCCCCGGGAATCTGTGCGCGGAATTCCGGGCTGAATTCGCCCCATACGGTGGAGACGTTGACGCCGACCTTCTCGAATACGCGCCCGTGCATCACGCTCATCGTGCCGCCACCGCCGCCTGGCCGAGGCCACTCGCGCCGGGCGAAGCGGCCGGCGGGCGATTCGCCCGGATGCGCGTCCTCAATCGCTTCGAACTCTTCGCAGAGCCGGTCGCGCAGCAACTCGAACCACGATTGCGCCGCGGGTTTCAGCGCCTGATGTGGAGGCATGGCGTCCCGGTCTATTGCAGCCGCACTACCTTGCCGGCTCCGTCGCGCGGCGTCCAATCAGGGCGGCGGACGCACCTTGTGTCAGGATCGGGATGATGCGATCTGCCATCTCGATCGTCGAGCGCCGATGTGCGACGATAACCCGCGGGATGGTCAATGAGCAGATCGCCCGGTTTATTGCACTCTCGTTTTGCTCGTCCAGATGACTGGTCGCCTCATCGAGCAGGAGCAAGCGGGGTCGCCGGTATAGCGCACGCGCCAGGACAATTCGCTGTAGCTGTCCGCCGGAAAGCGAACTCCCCATATCACCGACCAGGGTTTCATAGCCCATCGGCATATGCACGATCTCGTCATGAATGGCTGCGAGGCTGGCCGCCGTTTCCACCAGTTGGCGATCCACGTTCTCATTAAAGCCTGCGATGTTGTCGGCGACCGACCCGGCGAGCAATCGGTCGTCCTGCAAGACGCAACCGATCTGCGCGCGGTATTCGCTTAGCCCGAGTGCGTCAATCGGCAGACCGTGGAGCGCGACCGTGCCACTCTGCGGCCGTAGCAGTCCCGCCAGTATCTTGAGAAAGGTGGTCTTGCCGGCACCGGAAGGACCTATGATGGCGACGCACTCGCCCATCGCGACATCGAGATTGGCCCCGGCGATTATCTCCGGTTCATTGGCGGCATAGCGAAAGTGAATCTCGCGGGCGCTCAGCACAGGGTCCGACATCGGCATAGACGAGCGAAATATGGCGGGTGCTGCGAGGGTCTCAGGCTCCGCCAGGGCAATATCGGCAATCCGCTCACCGTGCATCGACAGCATGGCCAGCTTGGCAAGCGTGTCGAGAAGCTTGCTTAGCCGTTGCGAGAACTGATCCTTGTAAGCGAGGAAGGCCACTAGCATACCGACCGTCAGAGTATTCGCCATCACGGCATGGGCACCGATGACGATGATCAGAATGCGGTCAATCCCAAACAGCCCGGTGCTCAGAGTGTTGAACACGAGATCGATCCGGGCGACCCGCACATCGGCACTCACCCGTTCGCTGAGATAGTTTGCCCAGAGGCCCTGCCGCCGCCGTTCGATGCCGAGTGACTTGATGCTTGGCATGCCGCGCAGCGTCTCGATGAAGTGGCTGTTCTCTTGCGCGGCGAAGACGACCGCTTCTTCGTTGGCTCGCCAATAGAGGCGATGCGCCACCATGCGGGTAACCGCATACAGAGCGGTCGTCGCAAGGCAGATCGTGGCCAGTAGGGGGCTGTAGAGGAACATCATCACGATCAACAGCGGACCCATGATTCCATCGACAAGACCTGATACCGGGCCGGTCGTGAAGTTCTTCTGAATAGTGTCGATCGAGGTAAACCGCGAGGCAATGTCACCGACATGGCGCCGTTCAAAGAAGTCGAGAGGCAGCCTCATCAGGTGGCTGAACAGACTCACCTTCCATTGCAATGTGACCTGCGCACCCGCAGAGAGAATTGCCAATGAGCGGACATACTCGGTCAGCACACGGAATCCGAGCAGCAATCCCAGACCGATCGCGACCAGCGTAAGCAGATCACGGTCCATCGACACAATCACGTTGTCCAGCACAAGCTGAAAGCCGATCGGCATGGCAATGATGACTGTCTCGACAAGAAGCGACAGCAACAGGACCTGCGCCAAGGCTTTGCCATAACCCACGGTGCTGCGGACCAGATGCGTGATCTGCACGCGGCTTCGTTCATTGCCGGGCTGGAAGCTCTCGTCAGGCCAGACTTCCAGGACGATCCCGGTGAAATGTCTGGCCGCTTCGGACAGCGCTATGCGACGCTGTCCCACGCGTGGGTCGTGGACGACTAGATGACCCGCAGCACGCGTCAGCACCACAAAATGATTGTGTTCCCAATGCAGGATGCAGGGCAATCGCAGTTGCTTCAGATGGTGCAGTTCGGCCCGTAGTGGGCGCGTGTTGAGATGGATGTCGTGAGCGACATTGATCAGGTCGCGCAAGGTCGTGCCCTTGAGAGACACATCGTGGTGGCGGCGGATTGCGGGAAGGTCCAGCCGACGTCCGTGGGCGCCGGATACCATCGCCAGACAAGCGATGCCGCACTCGGCGGCCTCAGACTGAAGGACAATCGGCGTCCTGCGCATTCGGTGTCCCCTCGTCAGAGGCTGTGGCGCCAGCCGTAAACCGGCGCGAGAATCCATTGGTAGAGGTGGCGCCGATCCAGCAGAACATATGCTTCGACCTGCATGCTGGCACGCAGCGGCGTTTCGCGGCCATCGACGTTCACGTATGGATTGTCTGGCCGGACATCGACCCGGTAATAGGTGACCTTTTGCGCCGCGATCGGCAACGACTTGATTTCCTCGTCCGTCAATGCCGCCCGTGACACATCGACCACCTTACCCAAATACTGGCCGAAGTGCTGGTAGGGGAAGGCATCGTAGCGCAACAGCACGCGCTCACCGGGAGCGATAAACCCAACCGCGCTGCTCGGCGCAACCAATTCGGCCAACAGAGGACTCGCTGGTACAATCGTCAGCAAAGGTGCATTGGCGGCGACGGACTGTCCGACATGACCGTCGATGGCGGTGACGTACCCGTCGCTTGGCGCGCGAATTTGTACCGAGCGGCTCGCCTCGCTGTTGGCGATCCTCTGGTCGATGTCCAGTACTTGGTTGTGCACGGCATTGATGTCGGCGTCGGTCTGTGGGGCATTCGTGCGAAGCTGATATTCGGCGTCCGTCAACTGCGCCTCCAGCTTCAGCTTTGTGTTTTTCAGGTCTTCAAGCTCTGTCCTGGCATGCATCCATGCTTGCTCACGAACCTGAAGGTCATTCACCGATGTAATACCTTTGGTCACGTAGCTGCTGAAATCGTTGTACTGACGCTGAAGCACATCGGTGAACGATGATTGCACAGCAATCTGCAAGGCCGCCTGTTCGATTTGCGCACGCAGATTGGTCAGCTTGTCCTGCAATTCGCGGTCTTTAGACCTGTGCAGTTGCAGCTTCGTCTCGATCTGCCGCAATAGCAGATCACGCTGATGCCCCAGCGACGCCAGTATTCTCTCCTGGGTTGCTCCGTCGCTGCTCGTGGTATCGGTGTCCAGCACGTACAGGTACGTCTCCAGCGTGGACCTTTTGGTCGTTTGCAACGCTGGCTGATCGGATGGCGCCGCTCTGCGGTGCGAATACCTTCACCAGCCCAGATGACGGCAGCATCAATCCGCGTAGGTCCGTGCGACGGGCATAGCTACCCAATATGACCATTGCGACCATGACGGCCGCCAGCACGCACGATGATATCGAGATGAGATTAACGGGTGGCGCCAAAGAGATCGTTGGCTGGCCGAGCCACGCGTTTTGCCGTGCCGCGATAAATTCTGGACGGAATAGGACCGGTCGCATTGGTAAGGCCTCGAATCTCCCCCGGACGCGCCGGGGGAGACCCGTCACGCAATCAGAGGCCTACAAGGCTCAGGATGTTGTTGCCGTTCAGGGCACTAACATTCAAGAGGCCGAACTGACTGGTGTTGCCTTGGTTGTAACTCACCCCACCACCCCATCCGCCTGCGACGAGGTCCAGGTCACGGTCATCCAATTCTGTCGGGGTGTCGGTGATCTGGTTTTCGGTCATCTGATTGTTCATCAGTAGTCTCCTCACGCGTTACCGTCACCCCGACAACGACATGCAGACGGGGCACTTCTATAGTCCTCGTGCGTTGGAAGAGCGTCAACGGAAATATAGTGACGCCAAACACATGCGCTTGATAAATTTAATACTTTAACAGCGGGCCGCAGGTCAAATTACTAACGAGGGATTCCCTATATTTATGCCAGGTTGATCCTAGTTAACGCAAAACAATTGTGTCGTGTGCCCCGCCGCAAGGAAAATTCTCGGCCTTGGTCTGCGGTACAAGGTCTAATATGCTACAGAAGGTTAGAATTGACGTTTGATACTTGAACTGCCGTATTATTATAAGCTTGATTAAGAATCATCGCTTCCTTGCTGCTCTTGGGACTCCAGTGAGTCTCCTTTGAGCTGTCGGCAGCGCCAGCGCCCATCCAGGTAGGTGAGCAGGCAGTCCATCATCCCCAGGTTTGCGGCATAGATGACGTACCGGCTGCGCCGTCGCTGGGTGACAAGCCCGGCGCGCACCAACTGCTGAAAATGAAAGGAGAGCGACGCGGGTGCGATTCCTAGCCGAGCGGCGATCACGCCGGCGGGCAAGCCATCGGATCCGCTGTCAGCCAATAGACTGACCAACTCCAGTCGAACCTCCTGCGCCAGCGCCCCCAGCGCGAGCACTGCCGCATCACGCCGCACTATTGATCTGCGTCCGCTGGTCGCTGTCGGTCATGGTGCCCTGCCCTCCCGGCACTGCCATTCTCGCGATCGGATGAGGCGACTCCGCTGCCTAGCGCTGGACCGAATGCCAGATCCACCGTGCTGCGCCCGCGGCGCGGACCGGTTGTTGGTTCATCCGCTCGATCATCTCTGCACTTCGAGCGGGCCTAAAACGCCTGCAAGCCCGCCCCCGTTAAAATCTGATCAATGTCACGCTATCTTGACGTTATCGAGACGTTAGTTCGGCCGCGACCGGAGGCTCGGGGCTCATTCGGGCGGTGTGTTGCAGGGGGCGGGGCTCGCCCCTAGTATGCCGCGCGTTGCCGCAACCGGCGGTGCCAAGGCTGAATTCCAGGCAGACCTCTGGGTCTGTCTGCGGTGCAGCACGTCCGGTGGCAGGCTGGGTTTTGTCGAGGGGAAAGATGGCTGATCCGTCCGTCGCCGCAATCGCCCACGGTCATCCTGGCGACGTTACCAAGCGTGACTTCCTGAAGCTGGTCACTGGCGCGACCGCTGGCATCGGTGTTGCCGCCGTCGCCTGGACCTTCATCGACTATATGAACCCCTCGAAGGACGTGCTCGCATTGTCCGCCATCGAGGTCGACCTCACGCCGATCTCGGTCGGCCAGGGCATCACGGTGCTCTGGCAAGGCAAGCCCGTCTTTGTCCGCCACCGCACGGATAAGGAGATCAAGGAAGCCGAGGACGTGCAGTTGTCCCAACTCATCGAGCCGCAACCGGATCAGGCTCGGGTCAAGCCGGGCCACAACCCGTGGATCGTGCTGATCGGCATCTGTACCCATCTCGGCTGCGTTCCTCTCGGCAACAAGCCGACCGATCCGCGCGGCGACTGGGGTGGCTGGTTCTGTCCGTGCCACGGCAGCCAGTACGACACGTCGGGACGCGTGCGCCACGGCCCAGCGCCGGCCAACCTGCCGATACCGCCCTACGCGTTCGAGTCCGATACCAAGGTCAAGATCGGCTGACGAAGGAAATCGCCTGATGGCCGGCCTGAACAAGAGTGAATTCAGCAACCCGCTGATTAACTGGATCGACACCCGTCTGCCTATCTTCACGATGATGCAGAAAGAGTACGGGGTCTTCCCGACGCCGAAGAACTTCAACTATTTCTGGAATTTCGGCGCACTGGCGATGGTGACCCTGCTGGTGATGATCGCCACCGGTATCTTCCTGGCGATGAACTATCAGCCGAACTCGGAACTCGCCTTCGGATCCGTGCAGCACATCATGCGCGACGTGAACTACGGCTGGCTGCTGCGCTACATTCACCAGAACGGGGCGTCGATGTTCTTCATCGTCACCTACGTTCACATCTTCCGCGGGATGTATTACGGCTCCTACAAGTCGCCGCGCGAGCTGTTGTGGATGATCGGCGTGGTGATCCTGCTTCTCATGATGGCGACGGCCTTCATGGGCTACGTGCTGCCGTGGGGACAAATGTCCTATTGGGGCGCCACCGTCATCACCAACCTGTTTTCCGCCTTTCCCATCGTGGGCAAGCCGATCGTGACGTTCCTGTGGGGCGGGTTCAGCGTGGACAATCCGACGCTCAACCAATTCTTCAGTCTGCACTACCTGTTGCCCTTCGTGCTGATCGGTGTGGTGTTCCTGCACGTCGCGGCGCTGCACGTGGTGGGGTCCAACAATCCACTCGGCATCGATGTGAAGTCGCCGCAGGACACTGTGCCGTTCCATCCGTACTATACAGTGAAGGACAGCGTCGGCCTGTGTGTGTTCTTCCTTGTCTGGGCGGTGTTGGTGTTCTTCGCACCCAACTTCCTGGGCGACGCCAACAACTTCATTCCGGCCAACCCACTGCAAACTCCCGCCGACATCGTGCCCGAGTGGTACTTCCTGCCGTACTATGCGATCCTGCGCTCGGTGCCGAACAAATTGCTCGGCGTGTGCATGATGTTCGGCTCGATCCTGATCCTGTTCGTGCTGCCTTGGCTCGATACATCGCGGGTACGCAGCGCGCGCTTCCGGCCGATCTATCGGCAGATCATCTGGGTATGGGTCTTGGCGGTGATAGTTTTGGGCGTCTGCGGCGCCCATAAGCCCGAGGGCATCTGGGTCGTGCTGGCGCAAGTCGGCACGCTGTACTACTACCTGCACTTCCTGGTGATCCTGCCGATCCTCGGCAAACTGGAGCGCCCGTTGCCCCTGCCAGAGAGCATCAGTCGTCCCGTCATCAGCGGCGGCGGCCCCATGCCCTCGGGAGCCACCGCCAAGCCGATGGAGAAGGCATGATGCGCGCACGCGCGTTGGGCCATCTCCTCGCGATAGCGCTTTTGGTTGGAGCGGTGGTGACAACTGCCGCGGCTCAGGAGGAGGCACCTACACCGCCGGCGCAGCATTGGAGTTTCGACGGCCCGTTCGGCAGCCTTGACCTGGCCGCCGCGCAGCGTGGCTTTCAGGTCTATTCCGAGATCTGCTCGGTCTGTCATTCGCTGCAGTATCTGCACTACCGCGATCTAACCGGCATCGGTCTGACCGAGGACCAGATCAAGGCTATTGCCGCCGCAATCACGGTGCCGCAGGGGGTGGATGATCAAGGCAATCCCAAGGAAGGCCCGGCGACACCGGCGGATCAGTTCAAGTCACCCTACCCGAACGAGCAGGCGGCGCGTGCGGCCCACAACGGCGCGCTGCCGCCCGATCTGTCGCTGATCGTCAACGCCCGCGAAGGACATGCCGACTACGTCTATGCGGTACTCACGGGGTTCGCCGATCCGCCGCCTGGCATGCAGATGCAGGAGGGAATGAACTACAACAAGTACTTCCCCGGCCATCAGATCGCGATGCCGCCGCCGCTGCACGATAGCCAGGTTACCTATGCCGACGGCACGCCGGCGACAGTCGAGCAGATGGCGCACGACGTCGTCACCTTCCTCGATTGGGCCGCCAACCCCGAGATGGTGGAGCGCAAGCAGATCGGCTGGCGCTGGGTGCTGTTTTTCCTGATCATGGCGGGCCTGACCTATGCGGTGAAGCGCAAGGTATGGGCTGATGTGCACTGACACGCTGATGACCGTTTGCCGATGATCGACCCGGTCATTGGGGTGATCGGCGGGTCGGGCATTTACGACATCGACGGACTTGAGGACAAGGTGTGGCGCCAGGTGGCGACCCCCTGGGGCATGCCGTCGGATGCGCTGCTGTTCGGGCGGCTCGGCGACGTGCGCTGCGTGTTCCTTCCGCGGCACGGACGTGGTCATCCGCTATCGCCGACGCACCTCAACTACCGCGCGAATATCGATGCGCTGAAGCGCTCCGGTGTTACCGATGTGCTGTCACTCTCGGCGGTCGGCAGTCTCAAGCCTGAGCTGCCGCCCGGGCACTTTGTCATCGTCGACCAGTTCATCGACCGCAGCTTCGCGCGCGAGAAAAGCTTCTTCGGCGAGGGCATCGTGGCACATGTGTCGATGGCCCATCCGGTCTGTTCGCGTCTCGCCGACGCGTTGGAAGGCGCGGCGCGCGGGCTCGGCCTGCCGGTGACTCGCGGTGGCACATATCTGGTGATGGAAGGGCCGCAGTTTTCCACCAGGGCCGAGAGCGAACTGTACCGCTCCTGGGGCTGCAGCGTGATCGGCATGACCAACATGCCGGAGGCGAAGCTCGCGCGCGAGGCGGAGCTGAACTACGCGACCGTGGCCATGGTGACCGACTTCGACTGCTGGCATCCGGACCACGACCACGTCACCGTCGAGGCCGTGGTGCGCGTACTGCTCGACAATGCCGATAAGGCGCGCGCGCTGGTGCAGCGCGTCGTGCCGGAGATCGGCAGGCAACGTGAAGCGTGCCCTGCCGGTTGCGACCATGCGCTCGACAACGCAATCATCACGGCGAGCCACATGCGCGATCCGCAGCTTGTGGCAAAGCTGGATGCGATTGCGGGACGGGTGCTGGGAGGATGATCAGTGCGCGGGCGCCTGAGTCGTCTGGGTCGCCGCGGTCACTTCGTCTGGACTGACTTCCGCGGCCCCGGCACCGAGCTTAACAGCACCGTTCGGTTGCGGCACGGCAATAGGCGCCACTACGACAGGGCTCACGCCAGCCTTCTTCATGTCAAGTTGTTCGGCAACCTTGGGAGCGAGATCCACGACGCGGCCGTCGACGTACGGCCCACGATCCTCCACCTTCACAGTTGCCGTCTTGCCGTTGCTCAGATTGGTCACCTTCGCAATGGTGCCGAGTGGCAGTGTCTTGCTGGCAGCAACATCCGAGTTCGGGTTGAAGCGGTTGCCGTTGGCCATCTTCCGGTTGGCGAACCGTGACGCATAGTACGACGCGCGACCTTGCTGCTTACGGCCCGAATGATCGATATGGTGCGGGTCGACCGGCGGAAGCTGCGCCAGTTCCTCTGCATCCTGAACGGCCGCCTGTAAGTCTGGTGGCATGGTCGGCTGGCTCGCTGCCTCTGGGGCAGTTGACGCTGCGGGTGGGTGAGCGACAGGGGCACAGCCGGTCGATGCGCACAGCAATGCCACGAGGCCAGCCATGCTGGCGGAATGAAAGTTTGTCATTGGCTATTTAATGATAGGTGATGCGGCCACACCGTGGCAGTTCGCGCATTCCCACGGGTTTGTGCGCACCGCGCGCCGCCTTGTGAGCAGCGCGCGCTTGCGTGTGTCTAGTTCTAGCCGAGGTGTTTGGCGAAGAACTCGAGCGTGCGCCGCTGCGCGAGCTCGTAATCGGGCTTGCTGAAGCTGCCGCGTTCGTCGCAGCCGAAGCCATGCCCGGCGCCTGTGTAAACGTAACTCTCCACCTTTGGTTGTGCGGCTCGTATCGCCTGCACGTCCGTCATTGGAATCGAGGCATCCGTTTCACCGAAATGCATCTGCACCGGACAGTGCGGACGCTCGTCCTTTGTGCCGGCGATGCCACCACCGTACCAGCACGACGAAGCAGCGAATTTGTTGGTGCGCGTGGCACCCCACCAAGCGACAGTGCCACCAAAGCAATAGCCGACAATGCCAAGCTTCTTACCGCCTAGATGCGCGGCAGCAGCCTCGACGTCCAGCATCACCTGCGCATCGTTGAGCTTCATGCGGTACGCGCGGCCCTTGTCGATGTCCTCCTGAGCATAACCAAGTTCTACGCCCTTCTCGGCGCGATCGAAGAGGGCCGGTGCGCAGACCGCATAACCCTGGGCGGCGAAGCGGTCGCACATGTCACGCATGTGATGGTTGACCCCGAAAATCTCCTGGATGACCACGAGGCCCTTGGTGGGCGTGGCGGGCCCGGCCGTGTATGCGGAAAGCGTGAAGCCGTCCGACGCCTTCAGGTTGATCGTATTGCCCATGGATTCCCCCTCCCGATTGTGCACGCGGCGTAGTATGCGCAGGATGGCGTCATGAGCGAGATCGTCAACCTCCGTGCCGTGAAGAAGCAGCTCGATCGTCAGGCGACGGTTGCGGAAGCGAAGCAGAACCGCGTGCGGCATGGCCGGACGAAGGCGGAGAAGGAGAACGACCGGCGATTGGAGGAGAGGCGCCGGGAATTGCTCGACGCGCTCGAGCGCAGCAATCCGTAGAATAGTCTGATGAAATGATGCTGAGACTGCACCGTCTCGCGCGTCCGGTCGCCGGAATCAAGTACGAGGCGACGGTCGCCGGAATGTGTGCGGCGTGTCGCACAGGGACATGTCAGGCGAGTAGTGGCTCCGCCAGACCAGGTTGCTAAAAACCGAGCCGGTCGGCGCGATCCCGTCTATCGGTAGAGATTACGCCGCAGCGATCGCCCTCGTGGCCTTGATCGGCAGCTTTAGCACCTTGCACAACGCATTGAGGTTGGCATCGCGCGGCCGACAGTGAGCGGTTTCCCAGAAATATATAGATGCGGTACCTGACACCGACCTGTTCGGCAACTTCGGCGACCGTTAGATGGCGCCGGATCCGGGCTTCACGAAGATAGCGAGCAAAATTGGGTTTGCGTGGCAACGAACGCATCCTTCCGAGTTCACGCTCGTGACCTTAGGTTTGCGACATTCTAAATGCAAGATGCTTAAATCTTCGGAATAAGGCGGAAATCATGCGCGACTTTGGAAGCGGAAGCCGTACCACACAAAGAATCCAGCGACCCTGCATCATATAGTCAAGAATCAGTTTAATCCGTGTTATTCATCCGCCATGCAGCGCGTTAACTTCTCCGCCGACGATTTCGGCCTCAGTGAATCGGTCAATGAGGCGGTCGAGCGCGCACACCGTGCCGGCACGTTGCAGGCCGCCAGTCTCATGGTGGCCGGTCCCGCTGCGGCCGATGCCGTGCGTCGCTCCCATGCCATGCCGAACCTGCGCGTGGGGCTGCATCTTGTGGTGATCGAAGGCCCTGCGGTGCTGGCGCCAAGCGAAATCCCCGATCTTGTCGCTGAGGACGGCTGGTTCCCGGCGCACCAGCTACGTCTTGGCCTGAATTACTTCGCCAGGCCGCGCGTGCGCCGCCAGCTAGCAGACGAGATCAGCGCGCAGTTCGCCGCGTTCGCTGCGACGGGGCTGGTGCTGCACCACGCTGATGCGCACAAGCATATGCATCTGCATCCGACGGTGGGTCGGCTGATGCTGGAGATCGGCCGGGGGTTCGGCCTCCGCCGCGTACGTGTTCCGGCCGAGCCGCCTGCGGTGCTCGCGCGTTGCGGCACGCCTGTCGGGCCTGGGGGATACGCGTTGTATCACTGGACGCGCGTGCTGCGCCGACAGGTGCGGGCCGCGGGCATGGCCACGACCGACCACTGCTTCGGCATCGCCTGGAGCGGGCACATGACGTTGGAGCGAGTGCGACGACTGATGGCGGAGCTGCCCGATGGGGAGAGCGAAATCTACTTCCATCCGGCAGTCAGTCGCGACGCGACCCTGAGCCGCCTCATGCCTGAATACGAGCACGAGGCGGAGCTGGCGGCGCTGCTGCTACGTTAGAGCGATGACTCCACGTGAGGTCACATCCGGCATGAGCGAAATAGTTCCCGCACTCGTCTGAGGTGACAGTATCGACGGTCCGTTTGGCGGCCTTTCGTTCGACGTAGAGCCGGAAGCGCTCGCCGCTGGTCGGCCCATCGATCAGCCATGGCGCTTCGATGCGATCGTGGCGTGACGCGGCGAGGAAGGTCACGGTCTTCCACCGTCGGCGCGGCACCTTGGCCTTCAGCCACTTGCCGCAGGGTGAAGTCGCCGACACGGTCCAACAGTCGGGTCGCCATCACCCGGACAACTTCTTCCGGCGCTTGCCTCTGTGCGTACTGCAAAGCGGCTGTTCCGGTTCCAGTGAAAGTAATCGGCCGAGCGCCAAACCCTCGACGTGCCGTTCAGCCCGCTATGCGCCGGCCAGCAGAGATGACGCAAGACGCATGCCTAAGGAACCAGAACCGGTGATATCCGCATCTTGTCGCCTTCACCAGCAATGATCGTTGTCGGAGTGGCGGCTTCGGTCTTCATGTAGGCGCCGAGACCTCCGCAGAAATAAATGTTGCAGATGTCGGCGCGAAGTGAACGGTCCAACGCGCATCCCAGTTTCCCGTGGAAGATGCACGAATCCCGGTAAGCGACCGGCGGGATGCGCTCGAGATATACCCGCAAAATAGCGCGTTCCGTCGTGCCCGGCCTAGCGAGACGCACGCGGGCGAGGGTTCGGTCATCCAGGTAGGCGTCATCATCGCCATTCCTGCAGCACCAGCCCTTGCATAGAGAACAAGCCGTCTGTGCGACACGGGCCGCGAAACCAACAGGCTCGGGTCGAACGGGCGAAACTGATTGCGCCCAAGGCTTCGCCGTTCGCAGTTCACGTAAAGCCTTGATCAGGTGCTCGCGTAATCGACGCACACGCTCGGGTGCTATCGCCACCAATGCCTTGTCATTGCGCGGCACCATGACCGTCTGGCTTTCATCGTTGAAATCCGATTGAACCGTCATCTTGTCCCGCCCCTATCGTCCGGCCCATGTGCACGACTTCGACGCCAGAGTGATGCTTCTGGAAGGTAGTATCTGGTTCTTGTGGAGGATCACTGCGCTTTACAGACCGTGTGGTGACCCCTGCAATGTTCCCGCTGGCACAATGCATGAGGAATATACGGAAACAGACGGGGTCCGATTTGTGTCGGGGAGCCGTTCAGCTGCCGCACCCTGTAGCTCACCGAGCGCGACGGCATCATCGCCGTCGCGGCTCCGGTATCAGCACTGCCCCGTGAGCGTTCAAACGTCGACGCCTTTCAAAATCTCCGTCTTTCCGAGGAGTGGGATCATTTTGTTTTTCCCTTTCGTTATTCGACCAGACGCACGCCGGTGGCGGGCAGGGCGGCGCCACGCCCCGGCAGGTCTGGCACTGGCTCGATGCGACCCATCAGCAAGCCATAGAAGCAGACCCCGGCCAGCAGCACCGCGGCCGCCACCACAAAAGCGACGGCAAAAGAGCCGGTCGCATCCACGATCGCACCGGTGACGATGGCGGAGATCGATCCGACTGCGGCGTTCACCGTGTTCATCACGGCGCCCACGATGCCGCTGGCACCGCGCGGCGCCACCAGCGAGGGGAACGACCAACCGATGCTCGATGCAGACGTCAGAGCACTGACCGATATCGTCATCCAGAACAGCACCCAGAACACCTCGCGAGTGAACGCAGCGCCCAGGATCGCCAACCCGCCCAGCAGACAGGCGATGATGGTCGATTTGCGTACCAGCGTCTCGTCATGACCCCGCTGCACCAGACGATCGACCAGCCATCCGGCGATGACGAACTGCGCGACGGTGGCGATGAACCAAGGCAGCATGGTGAAGCTGGCTGATTTCAGCAGGCTGACGTTCATGGTCTGCACGAAATAGGTCGGCAGCCACGAAGCAAACAGCGAGTTGGAATAGCCGTAGCAAGCGAAGCCAAGCGTCAGCCCCCACACCTTCCGGCGGGTAAGGATGTAGCCCAGCATCGCGCGGTGCCGCCGTCGGCGCGTCCCTCCGGCACGGCACCGCCGGCGAGGATATAGTCGTGCTCGACCGGCGACAGGTGTGCATCCTCGCTGGGATCGCGATAGCAGATCCAGAACACGATCAGGAATAGAAAGCTCAATCCGGCGGTCATCCAGAACGCACCGCGCCAGCCGAACCACACCAGAGCGACGGCGACCAACGGCACGCCGACCACCTGGGAGAATTTCGCCATGCCGTCGAACATGGCGGTCGCGGTACTGCGCTCGGCACGCGGGAACCAGTGGCCGACCGCCTTGGAGTTCAGCGGGAAGCTCGGCGCCTCGGCCGCGCCCAGCAGCAGGCGGGCGAGCAAGATACCGCCATAGCCACCCGATAGCGCGGTGATCGCCGAGGCAACTCCCCACAGCATGATACCGATGCGCCCGACGCGGGTGACTCCGAACCGGTCGAGGATCATGCCGGACGGAATTTGCAGCGCCGCATAGGACCAACTGAACGCGCTGAACAACACGCCGAGCGTCAGAGCATCGAGGTGCAGCTCCTGACGCAGCGACGGCCCGGCGACGGACAGCGCCAGGCGATCGAAATAGTTGAACAGCACACTGACGCCGAGCAGCACTGCGATGCCCCAGCGTCGCCGCGGAATCGGATGCCCCGGCCGGCCGTTCATGCGTCCCCTCCGCCATTATCGGTCGCAGGCGACCGCCAATCACCAAGCCTAGTGGAGCATTTGCGAGTTGCCAAATCAGGTGGGTATCGGCTTGCAATACGGAGCCCGCGACGGCAGAGGGGCACCCCTTGCCGTAATGCCCTGCGAAAGTCGGCGTCTTTGCAGCGACTACCCCATGCCTGAGGCCGTGCCACCGCAACTGACCCAGCCGGTTTCCTCATCGCCGCCGCCGACCGTGGCGAGTTCGCCGTCGGCACGCCGCGACGCGCGGGCCCCCTATCGACTACCGGCACAAGCCAACTCCATCCGTGGGGTCACGGTTGGGAGCCGATCGGAGGCCACCTGGCTTGCAGCGAGGATCCGTTTGAAAGCATCCTCCTGCCTGTAGGTTGCTTGTTACCGCGACGAAGAGCCAAAGGGAGGCGGCGTATGGCGGCGGATTACAGCATATGTCTTGGAACGGCTGGCTGGGGCGTATGGCACAGTCCGGATGCCGGCACGTCGTGGGTACGGCATCGCGCTCCGTTCCCGCTCAATAGCCGCATACAGGCTTTGGCTACCCACCCGACACAGGCGCACACCGTCTTCGCCGGCGGCGATACCGGCTTGTTCGTGAGTCATAATGGTGGGGCGCGGTGGGAGAGGATCGGAACCGATGGCATCCTGCCGACGATCTGGTCGCTAACCATCGACCCGGCCGAGCCCGATATTCTCTTTGCCGGCACGCGCCCGGCAGGGGTCTATCGCTCACGCGACAGCGGACGGCACTGGGAGAAATTGGCGGTGGACATCGCCCGCGCATGCTCGATCGGCACACCCTTCGTCACCAGCATCATCGTTGACACCGATGATCATCGTATCGTCTGGGCCGGAGTGGAAATCGACGGCGTGTTCCGCAGCCTGGATGGCGGAGACAGTTGGACGCACCTTGAGACGGGTTTGCATGATCCGGACGTTCACGCCGTGACAATCGCGCCGACGCAGCCCAGGCGGCTTTACGCCAGCACGGCGCGCGAAATATTTGTCAGCCGTGATCTGGGCGATACTTGGCAGCCCCTGGGCATCAAGGAGAAATGGCCACTGCCTTATGCCCGCGGCATGATGGTCAAGGCAAACGATCCCGGCGTGCTGTTCGCCGGGTGCGGCGAGACTACGACGGGCGAAAAGGGGCACGTGCTCCGCACTACAAACTTCGGCGAGAGTTGGGAGGTCCTGCCGCTGCCCACCGAACCAAATGCAACTGTGTGGGGCCTTGCTACGCATCCCGCCAACGCCGACCGCGTTGTCGCGTTCAGCCTCTTCGGCGAGGTCTATGTCAGCGAAGATGCGGGCGCGTCCTGGCGCAAGATCGCGCGTGAGTTCGGCGAGATCAGGGCCGCGGTCTGGGTGCCAAACTGAGATGATTGGTCTCAGGCTTTGATGAAGCGAGGTTGTCCGTCTGACGGCGGTTGTGTCCGATCGGGCGCAAGAGCCTCCCGATTTCTTGATCCTGGCAAAGTTGAAGCGATGGTTCGGAGATGGCAACCCAGCCAGATGGTTAGCTCAACACCGCCAAACCCTTAGCCATATCGGCTACCCAAACGACCTCATCGGCCCCGAAAAGGACGATTTCATGACTGCTTCGCCCGGATCAATCGGTGCCATATCTCGCGCCTTGGTTTTCCGTATTGCCTGGGTGGTGGCCATCATCCTGGCACTGGCCACCGAGGCGTGGGCGCAGGCAGGGCCGCCCGAGGTGACGGTCGCCAAGCCGCTCGCCAGCCGGGTTGCCCAATGGGACGAGTTCACCGGACGCTTCGAGGCCATGGAGCGGGTCGAGGTGCGCCCTCGCGTCTCCGGCTACATCGACAAGGTGCACTTCCGCGACGGCAGCATGGTCAAGCAGGACGACCTGCTGTTCACCATCGACCAGCGTCCGTTCCAGCTGGCCGTGGAATCCGCCGAATCCGACGTGGTGCGCGCCAAGGCGCAGGTCGTGCTGGACGAGGCGGACTATGCACGCGCGGAGCAACTGGTGAAGACAGCGGCGACACCGGTGCGGGAGCTGGATCAGCGCAAAGCCAATCTCGACATCGCCCGTGCGCAGGAGATGGCCGCCGAGACCGCATTGCGCTCGGCGCAGCTCAATCTTGAGTGGTCCGAGGTGCGCGCGCCGATCAGCGGTCGCGTCTCCGACAGAAGGGTCGATGCCGGCAACCTCGTCGCCGGCGGGCAGAACGGCGCGACCCTGCTGACGACCATCGTTCGCCTGGACCCGATCTACTTCATTTTTGACGGATCGGAGGCCGACTACATCCGCTATAGCCGATTGAGCGTGGAGGGGCAGCGGGGGTCGTCGCGCGACACGCCCAACCCGGTGAGGGTGCAGCTCGCCGACGAGAAGAACTGGCCGCACAGCGGTGTAATGAATTTCGTTGACAACGAAATCAACGCGCATTCGGGGACGATCCGCGGGCGCGCGATCTTCGACAACAAGGACCAGTTCCTGACGCCGGGCACGTTTGGCCGGCTGCGGCTCTATGGCGGTCCGATCGACGCGCTGCTGATTCCGGACGCCGCGGTTGTGTCCGATCAGGCGCAAAAAGTGGTGCTGACCGTGGGTGAGGACAACAAGGTGGTCGGCAAGCCGGTCACCCTCGGCGGCATGGCGCGCGGGCTGCGCGTGGTCGCGTCGGGCCTTACGCCGAGCGATCGAGTGGTCGTTGGCGGACTGGCCAATCCGTTTGTGCGTGCCGGCGCGATCGTCGAGGCGCGCGAGGGGGCAATTCATCCATCGGGCAGTCAGTTCGCCGCGGATCAGTAGAGAAGGCATCACGAAGAGGCAGGTTACATGCGCTTCTCGCACTTCTTCATCGACCGGCCGATCTTCGCTGCTGTGCTGTCGATCATCATCACCATCGCGGGCGTTCTCGTAGAGCGCGCCCTGCCGATCTCCGAGTATCCCGAGATCGCGCCACCCACGGTCAGCATCCGCGCGACCTATCCCGGCGCATCGGCCCAGGTGCTGGCTGAGACTGTCGCCACGCCGATCGAGCAGGAGGTGAACGGCGTCGACGACATGCTTTACATCACCTCGCAGTCGGTCGGCGATGGCACGCTGACCATCGATGTGGTGTTCAAGCCCGGCGTCAACGTCGATACGGCGCAGGTATTGGTGCAAAATCGGGTGTCGGTCGCAACGCCGCGTCTGCCGGACGATGTGCAGCGGCTTGGCGTCACGGTGCGCAAGGCCTCGCCCGACCTCATGATGGTCGTGCACATGATCTCGCCTGACGGCTCGCGCGATCAGCAGTATATTTCCAACTACGCGACGCTCTACATCAAGGACGCGCTGGCTCGGGTTGATGGCGTCGGCGATGTCAACGTGTTCGGCGCACGCGACTACTCGATGCGCATCTGGCTCGACCCCGGCAAGGTGGCGGCGCGCGGTCTGACCGCGGACGATGTTGTCGCATCGTTGCGCGCAGCGAACCTGCAGGTGGCAGCGGGCGCGATCAATCAGCCGCCGGCGATGTCGCCTGGCGCATTCCAGTTGTCGGTGCAGACCCTGGGACGGCTCTCGGACGTCGAGCAGTTCGGCAACATCGTTGTGCGCGCCGATCCGAATGGCGGTTATGTGCGCATCCGCGACATCGCCCGTGTGGAGCTCGGTTCGCAGGACTACACGGTCAACGCCTACCTGAACAAGGCCGCGGCGACGGCGATCGTGATCTATCAGCGTCCGGGCTCGAATGCGCTGACCACGGCCGCCGCGGTGAACGCGGCGATGGCGGAGGCGAAAAAGGACTTTCCGTCGGGACTCGACTATACCGTCGTCTACAATCCCACCGAGTTCATCCAGCAGTCGATCAACGAGGTCCAGCGGACGCTGTTCGAGGCGATCGGGCTGGTGGTCTGCGTGGTGATCCTGTTCCTGCAGACCTGGCGTGCCGCGATCATCCCGGTGGTCGCGATACCGGTGTCGCTGGTCGGCTGCTTCCTGGTCATGGGACTGGTCGGCATCTCGTTCAACACGCTGTCGCTGTTCGGTCTTGTGCTGGCGATCGGCATCGTCGTGGACGATGCGATCGTCGTGGTGGAGAACGTCGAGCGCTACATCCAGCAAGGCATGTCACCGCGCGATGCGGCGCACACGACCATGGACGAGGTCGGCAGCGCGCTGATCGCGATCGCGCTGGTGCTGTGCGCGGTGTTCATCCCGACCGCGTTCATCAGCGGCCTGCAAGGTTCGTTCTATCGGCAGTTCGCCATCACCATCGCCGCGGCCACGGTCATTTCCGCTTTTGTCTCGCTGACGTTGTCTCCGGCACTGGCGGCGCTGCTGCTGAAGCCGCACACGCACGAACCGAAGCGTACTGTGTTCTACCGCCTGGGTGCGCCGGTGCGTGCATTCTTCGCAGGGTTCAACTGGCTGTTCGATCGGTTGTCGACCGGCTACAGCCGACTGGTGGCGCGGCTCATACGCGTCGGTGTGATCGTACTCGTGGCCTACGCCGGGCTGATCTATCTGGCCTATGACCGACTGGCGGCGACTCCGACCGGGCTGATCCCGCAGCTCGATCGTGGCTATCTGATCGCCGCGTTCCAATTGCCACCGGGCGCGTCGCTGGCACGCACCGATGCGGTCATCCGCCGCGCCTCGGAGATCATCCTGGCGCGGCCCGGCGTGCAGAACTCCGTGGCGTTCACCGGCTTCGACGGCGCCACCTTCACCAACGCGCCCAACGCCGGCGTGATCTTCGTGCCGTTGAAGCCGTTCGAGGAGCGCGTTCCCCTGGGGCTGACCGCCCCCCGCATTCTTGCCGATCTGCGCCAGCAGCTCGCGCAGCTCGACGATGCGTTCGTGTTCGTGCTGGAACCTCCATCGGTGCCAGGGATCGGCACGGGCGGCGGACTGAAGCTCTACGTTCAGGATCGCGCCGGACACGGGCTGCCTGCGCTCGAGCAGGCAACATGGATTGTCGCCGGCTCGGCGGCTAAGACACCGGGGTTCAATCAGGCATTCACGCTGTTCAACACACACACGCCGCAGATCTACGCAGACATCGACCGGACCAAGGCAGAGCTGCTGCAAGTACCGATCGACCGCGTGTTCCAGGCGCTGTCGGTCTACATGGGCTCGGAGTACATCAACGACTTCAACCTGCTGGGCCGCACCTATCAGGTATCCGCGCAGGCGGACAATCAGTTCCGATTAAGCCAACGCGATGTCGAGAACCTGAAGACGCGCAACAACTACGGCGACATGGTGCCGATCGGTTCCGTGGCGACCTTCCGCGACACGACGGGGCCGTTCCGCGTGCCGCGGTACAATCTGTACCCGGCTGCCGAAGTGCAACTGGGCTTGGCGCGCGGGTTCTCCACCGGCCAGGCGATCGCCGCAATCGAGATGATCGCCAAGCAGCGGCTGCCGCAGGGCTTCGGCTTCGAATGGACGGAGATCGCGCTGCAGGAGAAGCTCGCCGGCAATACGGCGATGATCGCCTTCGGATTGGCGGTGACGTTCGTGTTCCTGCTGCTGGCGGCACTGTATGAGAGCTGGCTGCTGCCGCTCGCAGTTGTGCTGATCGTGCCGATGTGCATTCTCGCAGCGATGCTGGGGGTGAACGCGCGTGGCCTCGATCGCAATATCCTGGTCGAGATCGGCTTGGTGGTTTTGGTTGGACTGGCGGCGAAGAACGCAATTTTGATCGTCGAATTCGCCCGTCAGGCTGAGGTTAACGGCATGAACCGGTTCGAGGCCGCGGTCGCCGCGGCGCGCACGCGACTGCGGCCGATCCTCATGACGTCGCTGGCGTTCATCCTCGGGGTTGTGCCGCTGGCGGTCGCGGTAGGCGCTGGGGCAGAGATGCGGCAGTCGCTTGGGACTGCCGTGTTTGCGGGTATGCTGGGTGTGACGCTGTTCGGGTTGGTGTTCACGCCGGTGTTCTACGTGCTGACCCGGCGGATCGAATTGCTGCGAGCTGCCAAACGCGAGTCGACCGCAGCACCTGCCGCGGCCGACTGACGAGATTGGTTGGAACTCAGCCCTGGGCGGTCGGCGGTTGCGACTGCTCGGGCGGGGTTGGCGGATGGTTGCGGCGTTCGGCCATGAACTGGTCGAACTCCGCCTTGTCCTTGGCGAAGCGCAACCGGTCGAGGAACGTGCCGAATTCCTTCTGCTCCTCCTCTAGCCGACGCAACGTCTCGGCGCGGTATTCGTCGAAGGCGCGGTTGCCACTGGACGCCGGCTGCTGCTGGCGGTCGCCGCCGCACCAGAAGCTCTTCCACCCCGCCCATGGCGGGGGCGGCCCCTGCCAGTTGCCGCGTTGCCAACCGCCCTGCCATGCACCGTAGCGGCCGCATCCCCAATATCCCATGCGCTTGCTCCACATACCGAAGAACAGGAGGGCGAGGCCGACCGGCCACCAGAAGATGAAGCCGAGTAACATCGCCACGATCCAGAGTGGCCTGGTGGCATGCCAGGCACGCCAGTGGTCCCACCCAGGGTTTCCCCATCCCGAACCCGGCCCCCAGGGTGAGTTGGGTGCACCAGGGTTGCCGTATGCGCCGTGATTTGCCGTGCCCGACATGGCGGCCCTCATGTGAATGTAAGATACATTTACATGTTGGGAGCGACCAAGGCGATCGTCAAGCCAAATCGGATAAGCGAGCCGCTGGGGCAGGAGTGCCGGCATGCACGAAGTCGCGACCGATGCGGTCAATTTGAAACGCTCGCACCCATCACCTCGTAGGCGAACTGCCCGCCAGTCCGAGACTTTGCAGATAGATCAGCACACCGGCCTCCAGAAGGTCTTCCGGCGACATCGGTAGCTTTCGCCGCGACGGATCGGCGCGCACGAACAGTGACGCAATGCCATGCGACAATGCCCAGACGTGCAGCGCCACCATCAGCGAAGGTGGGCGCTGCCCTGGCGGCAGGCTTGTCGTAAGCCGCTCGGCCGCCTCGCGCACGATGGCGAAGGCACGATCGCCAGCAGCGAGCAGCCCCGGATGGCTGTCGAACGCGATACGCGTCTCGAACATCGCCGCGTAGTAGGCCGGCTCGTCGCGAGCAAACGCGAGGTAGGCGCGGCCGAGCGCCTCGAAGGCGCGCAACGCGCTGGGCCGGCCGCCGCTCCAGGCGGCGGCCAGCGCTGCAGCGAAACGTTCAAACCCGCGCAATGCGACTTCCGCCAGCAGCGCCTCTGCGTCGCGGAAGTGGCGATACGGCGCGCCTGGGCTGACACCGGCCAGGCGCGCGGCTTCCGCGATAGTGAAGCCGGCGGGGCCCTTCTCGGCGATGAGCGCCAACGCCGCCTCGACCAGCGCCTCGCGCAGATTGCCGTGATGGTAGCCGCGGCGTTCAAAGCCACCCTGGCCTGACCAGCTCATGTGAGGGAGTTTTACATTGTGAGCGGCGGTAATCCACACTCCTTATCGGGATGGCGTCGATCCGCTTCCTTCTGCGAATACCGGACGCTTCTGCGCCAGGGGCGACCGACGAGGACGGGCGACCCCTTCCACCGTTACGACCCGGTTCCTTCTTGCCGGCACGTGGGAGGCCCAAAGGTGCTGGGCGGCGTAAGCCCGCCACGGACGCCAGCGTTCGGCGCGCGCCAACAGTTCGACCGCCGAGGGACGCCGCCCGTCCGCGCCGGCAAGGGCCCGAAGCAGGCCGATATCTGCGGCCGGAAACGCGTCCGGCTCTCGGAGCTCCCGCATCGCGATGTACTGCGCCGTCCACTCTCCGATGCCAGCCAGCTTTCTGAGCTGAACGATGGCCTCCTCAAGCGTGCGTCGAGGGCCGAAGATCTTGGGATCGATCGCAACGGCCGCAGCGAGCGCCGAAAGTGCGTTGGCCCGAACCTTGGGCATTCCGGCGGCTGACAGGTCGGCCGCCGCAAGGACCTCGGGGCGCGGGAAGACGTGAGTCAGCCCAGCGAGGGCAGGGACCGTGGTCTCGAGCCGCTCGCCATACCTGCTGACGAGCCGGCCTGCGAGGTTGATGGCACCGGCGACGGTGATCTGCTGCCCGAGCATGGCGCGCACGGCCAGCTCAAACCCATCCCAGGCGCCAGGGACGCGCAGCCCCCGCCGTTGAGCGACCAGGGCTGCCAGCAGGGGATCTTCCGATAGGTGTGCTTCGATGATCTCCGGGTCCGCCGCGAGGTCGAATACGCGCCGGAGCCGGGCGATGATCGACGGCAGCGCGGACAGCTTCGCGACGTGCACATTCGCTTCCAAGGCATTTCCCGGCGCGGGGCGAACGCGGACGACACCTCGGGCACCGCCGATATCGATGGTGCGGGCGTAGGCTTCGTCGGAAACGATCTCGACGCCAGGAATCGCCCGCGCACGCAGGAATGCGATCATCGCCGGCCAGTCGTAGGGCGGACGATATCGCAGCAGGACGGTCACCGCCGCGCCGGGCGACACGCTGACACCACTGCCGCGACGCAGAGTGCCTGGTGGTCGTTGGTACATTTGGCGGAATGTCTCGTTAAACCGCCGAATGCTGCCAAAGCCCGACGCCAGGGCGATTTCCGACATGCGCAGCGAGGTCTCGTGAATAAGCTGCTTGGCGAGCAGAATCCGCCGCGTCTGCGCGACAGCAAGTGGCGAGGCTCCAAGGTGCTGACGGAAGAGCCGGTGCAGTTGGCGCGCACCGACGCCCAGGCGCTCGGCAAGACCCGCGATGTCGCCTTCGTCCAACGCGCCCATCTCGATCAGCGCGAGCGCTCGCGACACCGTGCTCGACGTGCCGTTCCAGGCAGCCAGAATTCGGCGCGGTCTCCGGGCGGCAGCGCAGGCAAGGCCGATAGCCATTCTCCTGCGCCGCCGCTGCCGTACTGTAGAACTCGACATTCTCCGGCCGAGGCAATCGCGCAGGGCAGACCGGCCGGCAATAGATGCCGGTCGTCTTGACGGCCACGAAAAGCCGCCCGTCGAACCGGACATCCCGAGTCCTTAGCGCCCGGTAGCAGGCGTCGTGGTCGAGATCCATGGATGCGATCCTAACGCCGCGCGGTGCAGAGTCTGGCAGTTTTCGGACATGATCATAGCCGCCAATGGTCATGTACGAATGCACCTCAATCAGCCAATGTCCGGGCCATTGCTTCCGCACCGTGCTGCATCATCGTGCTGACACTGTCCGCCAGCGTATCGGGCAGGATATCGGTGATCCAGACAATGCGGCTGCCCTGGTCGTGAGGAAACACCTGCGCGGAGGCATGGTGATAGCCGAAGCGGCCCTCGACGATGGTGTAGGCGATGCGTCGCGTCGCTTCGTCGTGACCAAGCAACCTCTCGCGTGCCACGAGACCATTGGCGAAGGTGAGAATCCGGTCATCACCGTCGGGCGTAGCCGCGGTGAGGAAGCCGGGTGCGACCCGCTCATGCACGGCATGGAAATCGCGGAGCGCGTCCCAGACCTTTTCTGGTCTGGCCGCGACGAGGAATTCCTTGATGATCGTAGCCATGAGTGTGCTCGTTCCTCATTTCCGTGAAAGGGAGCACCTAAATGGCTCGCCGCGACGGCCCTGTCTGGCCGGATTCAGACGCGACCATCGCGGAGCGGTGACGCGCCGACTGCGGGAAAAGTGTCAGCCCTTCAGCACCTCGACCATCGTGCTGCCGAGCGCGGCTGGACTTTCCGCGACGTGGATGCCGGCCTCGCGCATCGCTTCCATCTTCGCTGCCGCAGTGTCGCGTCCGCCGGAGATCACCGCCCCTGCATGACCCATGCGTCGACCGGGAGGTGCCGTCGCGCCAGCGATGAAGCCCACCGTCGGCTTCTTGACCGGATGTCGCGCGAGAAACTCGGCCGCCTCGATCTCGCTCTGCCCGCCGATCTCGCCGATCAGTACGATCTGCTTCGTTTCGTTATCGGCGAGGAACATCTCCAGCACCTCGATGAAGTCGGTGCCCTTGACCGGATCGCCGCCGATGCCGACGCAGGAGCTCTGACCCAGACCCACCGCCGTAGTCTGCGCTACCGCCTCATAGGTCAGCGTGCCGGAGCGCGACACTATGCCGACGCTGCCTCGCCGATGGATGTGCCCCGGCATGATGCCGATTTTGCACGCATCCGGCGTAATGACGCCGGGGCAGTTGGGCCCGATCAGGCGCGACTTCGATCCGCTCAGCGCGCGTTTCACCCGCACCATGTCGAGCACCGGAATGCCCTCGGTGATGCACACGATCAGCGGGATCTCGGCATCGATCGCCTCCAGGATCGCATCGGCGGCGAACGGCGGCGGCACGTAGATCGCGGTCGCGGTTGCGCCGGTCTTCTCGCGTGCCTCCCACACCGTGTCGAACACCGGCAGATCGAGATGCCTGGTGCCGCCCTTCCCCGGCGTGACGCCGCCGACCACCTTGGTGCCGTAGGCGATCGCCTGCTCGGAATGGAACGTGCCCTGCGCGCCGGTGAAACCCTGCGTCATGACGCGCGTATCGGCGTCCACCAGGATGGCCATGTCAGGCGGCCTCCTGCACGGCGCGCACGATCTTCTCCGCCGCATCGGCGAGATTGTCAGCGGCAATGATCGGAAGGTTGGACTTTGCCAGGATCTCCTTGCCAAGCAGCACGTTGGTGCCTTCCAGCCGCACCACCAGGGGTACCGACAGGCTGACCTCTCGCGCAGCGGCCACCACGCCCTCGGCGATCACATCGCAGCGCATGATGCCACCGAAGATGTTGACCAGGATGCCTTCGACATTCGGATCCGACAGGATGATCTTGAACGCCGCAGTCACGCGTTCCTTGGTGGCGCCGCCACCGACATCGAGGAAGTTCGCCGGCGCAGCGCCATACAGCTTGATGATGTCCATCGTCGCCATGGCGAGGCCGGCACCGTTCACCAGGCAGCCGATGTTCCCATCGAGCGCCACGTAATTCAGGTTGTACTTCGCAGCCTCGAGTTCCTTGGGGTCTTCTTCCCCTTCGTCATGCAGCTTCTCCAGCTCCGGATGACGGAACAGCGCGTTGTCATCGAAGCTGATCTTGGCATCCAGCGCAACGATCCCGCTCTCGCCGGTGACGACGAGGGGATTGATCTCGACGATCGAGCAGTCGAGTTCGGAGAAGGTTCGGTAAAGCGCGGGCAGAAATCGGCCGAGTGCGGCTATCTGGCCGCCGGTGAGACCAAGCCCATAGGCCAGGCGGCGGGCGAGATAGCCGGACATGCCGGCTGCAGGATCGACCGCGACGCGCATGATCTTCTCGGGCTGTCGCGCGGCAACGTCCTCGATCTCCATGCCGCCTTCGGTGGAAGCGATCACGGTGACGCGGCCGCTGGCGCGATCAACCAGCAGCGAGAGATAAAGTTCGCGCGCGATATCGCAGCCGGCCTCGACATAGACGCGATGCACCGGGCGCCCAGCCGGCCCGGTCTGTTTGGTCACCAGCGTATGACTGAGCATCGCATCGGCCGCCGCGCGCACGTCCTCGATCGAGCGTGCGAGGCGCACGCCGCCCTTGCCGTCCGGGTCATCGGCGAAGTGGCCGGCGCCGCGACCGCCCGCGTGGATCTGTGCCTTCACGACATATACCGGACCCGGCAGGTTGCCGGCCGCCGCAACTGCCTCATCCGGCGTCCACGCGACCATCCCGTCCGGCACCGGCACGCCATAGCGCCGCAGCAGTTCCTTGGCCTGATACTCGTGGATGTTCATGGAAGGTGCCCCCTCCCCCCAACCCCCTCCGGCAAGGGGAGGGGGAGTAAACTGTGTTCTCCCCCTCCCCTTGCGGGAGGGGGTTGGGGGGAGGGGGTTACCACGCCGCGCATCACCCGATCAGCTTCTGGGCTGCCTCGACCAGCTCTCTGACCGCAGCGCATGACTTGTCGAACGCGGCCTTCTCCTCCGCATTCATCGCGATCTCGACGATCCGCTCGATGCCGCCGGCACCAATCACCACTGGCACTCCGACATACAGGTTCTTCACCCCGTATTCGCCATTCAGCAGCGCCGCGCACGGCAGCACGCGCTTCTTGTCCTTCAGGTAGCTCTCCGCCATCGCGACCGCGGATGCGGCCGGCGCATAGAACGCGCTGCCGCGTTCCAGCAGCTTGACGATCTCGCCCCCGCCATCGCGCGTGCGCGCTACGACTGCGTCGATCTTCGCCTGCGTTGTCCAGCCCATCTTCACCAGGTCCGGCACCGGTATGCCCGCGACCGTGGAGTAGCGCGTCAGCGGCACCATCGTATCGCCGTGGCCGCCGAGCACGAACGCCGTGACGTCCTCCACCGACACACCGAACTCGTGCGCCAGGAACAGCCGGAAGCGCGAGCTGTCCAGCACGCCCGCCATGCCGACCACGCGGTTCGCGGGCAGGCCGGACTTGTCCTTCATCACCCAGACCATCGCGTCGAGCGGGTTGGTGATGCAGATCACGAACGCGTCGGGACAATGCGTCTTGATGCCGTCAGCCACCTCGGCGATCACGCCCGCGTTCTTGCCGATCAGATCGTCGCGCGACATGCCTGGCGTGCGTGGGAAGCCGGCAGTGACGATGACCACGTCGGCGCCCTCGATCGCCTTGTAGCTGGAGCCGCCGGTCATCAGCGCGTCGAATCCATCGACCGGGCCGGACTGCATGATGTCGAGCGCCTTGCCCGCGGCGACGCCGCCGAACACGTCGAACAGCACGACGTCGCCAAGTTCCTTGAGGCCGATCATGTGGGCGAGGGTGCCGCCAATGTTGCCGGCGCCGATGAGGGCAATCTTGTTGCGGGCCATGGACGTGTCCTTACAGCGAGCTGGTGACCAGCCGAGTTAACGCATTGCCGCACGCCGGGTGCCCGGCGGCCCGGGAGGCGGGACGGTGCTAGCCGATTGGGCGGCAGTGGGCAAGGTGATGCGGTGCAGCATGTGCAGCACTACCGGCTTCCGCTTCCGAGCGCCCCAGAATCAGGAGCGGCTCAGAAGCTGCCGTATTTGACGCGGATAGCTGTGTCGTTCAGCTTCCTCGGCATCGATATGAACTCGGTTCGTGCCGGATTGACGAGTACATCGAACATGCGGATGCGCCGCGCGCCCCGCAGCTCCTGTGGCAGCCCGCTGGACAAGGAAGAGACGTCCACGCTGTCGCCTTCGACGGCAACGCAAAGTTCGAATTCGGTGTGGCCGTAGTCGGCGAAATTGTAGGCGGTCGGCGGTTGACCAGGCTGCGGGTTGGGTACCCTCGGACGCTCAACGATCCATTCGGCGGTAGCCCCGGCAATACTTGGCTGCACGTTGGTCCCATCGCTGAGTACCACAGTCGGCGCGCTGGCCTGAGCCACAATCGCGATCGGTGGGTTGGGTGTTAGATTGACCATGACGCAGTTGACAGTCGTGGGGTCGGACGCCGTCAGCACGCTAAGTATCCTATCGCCTGGCGTGACAGAAAGCCCGAGTGGTACTGGGGCTGGATCAACGCTGTCTCTCGCCCACCACTGCGTCCATGCCTGAGCCGTCGTGGTGTTGTCCGGCTGCAGTACCGGAAACTGTGCCCATTTGGGGCAGTGACGAATCCAGATAGAGGCGTTGCCCGTCGAGCCCGATCCAGTTGGCGCAGACATACGGAATTCCTGGCGGCCCCTGAAGATGCTGTGGTGGCATCCGCAGGTTGCCTGGAACGGTCCAGGTTCCCCATACTTGCAGAAAATGCTTGTCCTGATTGGCGGTGATATAGGCGCCGGACCAGTTGGAGCTGATTTCGAAGTTGTTTCCGTCGAAGGAAATATTGGCCACCTGCTTTTCGAACAACCGATATTCGGCCTGTTCCACCAGATCCCGCTCCACCTCGAACGCCTGTAGTCGTAGCGGCTTGCCGAACCCGATATCCCAGGCCCGGCGCAGCAGCGGCTGACATTCGGGATCAGGCTTGGGCGGGAGCCCGAACTTCATGAGTTGGTCCGCAGTCGCCGTTGAGGGATCGAAAGTCCCCTCAGGCACGGCAAAACCTGTAAAGCGCCTCTCGATATCGGCGAGGACCGTATCCGAAACCTCCCCCTTGCCATATGACCCGTCGCAACTCATGGTCCATCCTCCAGCTGCCACTCCGCGCGTGCCAGATCGACCGCATGCTGGTACAGCGTCGTTCCGCCCAAAGGTGCACCTCCCAGAGTCGTTCCGGTCAGAAAGATCGGCACCGAAGCGCGCAATTGCGGCAATGTCGCCAGCGCTATGGCTCTGCCGGCGTCACTGTCGCTCGGATAATGCAGACCGGCTATTTCGCGGTTCCGCGCGATGCGATCTGCCAGAGTCCAAAGATCTTCCAGCACCGTGTTCTGTTGAGGAAGGGTGTTGAATATGTCGTTCACGCATAGCGCCATCAGATGGGCCTGCGTCGAATGGCCGCTGGGGAACGACGCATGTCCAGGCACCTCGATCGGCGGCAGCAGCGCCGGACAGAGTTCCGACGCGCGAGGCCGCTTGTACAGGCCCTTGAAGTACATCGCGACGAAGGTGCCAACCTGGCTGGCCAGGGTCAGTACCTTGGTCGTCTGCGGATATGCGCCAGGATTTGCGGTCAGCAGGTTCAGGAAATAGCTGATGAACTCATTGGCCTGCGACAGTATCTCGTCCAGGGCGTCGGCCCGCTCATTGGCCGCCGCGGTTACGAGGCCGGCGATCTCCGCCTGCACGACCGCAGGGTTCAGCGTCGCCCAATTCATAAGAGGAGCGGTGGGAGGCGGCGGAGCAGGCACCCAGTTCGGCCAGTACTGCTGAAAGGGCGGAGGAGGCGGGTTGGCTGGCTGTATGTTTTGCCAATTCGATGCAGCGAACTCGATCAGCGCCAGCCAGGAAAACCACTCGGCGGACCAGTTGCGTGCCGGGAACCGGACGATATCGGGGATGATGGTTAACTGCCCGATCGTTTGCGGCGGAACACTGCGCGGCCCGCTGTCCGGCGTGGTGACGAAAGGCAGGTCCACCCTGTCGGCAAAATACCAACCCGAACTGGTACTGGTAGCGTTGCCGCCGCCACCTGAGTTGGCAGCATTGCCGTCATTGCCGTCGTTGCCGTCAAAACTTCCAGTCATGGATTTCCTCCTACGGCCTATTCCCCATTAGTCAGGCACGCCGGCCAGATGCAGTCGATGCGCGAACAGGTCACGGACGTCACCGCGCAGTGGCGTTCGCGCCCGAAAGGTCGCGACACGGTATGCCGGCACCAGTTGCAGCAGGCGCTGTACCATCTTGCGAGCCTCATCGATGTCGCCGGCGGCTACCAAACTCGCGATGAGGCAGCGCAGGTTCGAGGTATTGCCGGCTGCGTGGGCAGCCGACACCCGCGCCCATGCGATCGCCTCTTCGTGACGGTTGCCGAGGTAGTAAGCCTGCGACAGGTAGTGCTCCAGCCAGAAGGCGTCTGCACCGAGCGGCGACAGCCGGACTGCCCGCTCGGCTCTCGCCAACGCTGTTGCTGCGTCGCCGAGATAGCCGCACGTGAGACTGCTGTATGCCCACGCCCAGGCACAGCTTGGTCCGGCCGTCAGAGCACGCTCAAGGTAGTTCCGCGCGGCATCGTAATCTTTCAGCAAGTACGACTGTAAGTGCCCATAAATCGCCAGCCCAACCGCGTCATTGCGATCCCGCTCGATCGCCATTGCTGCCGCTCTGGCCGCCAATGCCTGATCCGCCAGCTCATCTTCGGACCACCCCTGACCGATCCATCGCATCCGCAGCGACGCCAGGTGCGAATAGGCAGGGGCGTAGTCGGGATCGTGCTGAATTGCCTGCTCGAGCAGCTCACGCGCCCGCACGATGGACGGTCGATCCATGCGGTAAAACATGTCGAGCGCCTGTAGTGTAAGGTCGTATGCCGTGATACTGCTCGGATGCTTGCGCAGTGCACGAGTCAGTTCGCGCTCACGAACGTACGGCGCGACAGCGCCGACCACGCGCATGGCGATGCGATCCTGCAAGTCGAATAGGTCGGACATTTCCCCGTCGAGGCGGTCGGCCCAGATCAGATGCCCGGACTCAGCCTCGCAAAGCTCCACCGCTATGCGCAGCTTGTTGGCTGCCCGACGGAGACTGCCGTGCAGAACGTAGCGCACGTCGAGCTCGTGGCCGATGCGCCGAAGATCCAAAGGCGAGTTCGCAAACCCGAGAGTGGAGCTGCGCGCGATGACCAGCAGCTCCTTCAGGCCGCCTAGCAGACGGATGATGTCATCCACCATGCCCTCGGCGAAGTACAAATCTGCCTTGTCCTCTTGCAATGTCCGGAAAGGCAACACGGCAAGCGACGGACGATAGTCCTCGTCGGACTGCCGCTCCGGGCGGAACTCCCGCCGCCGCATCGCGGGCATGCCCGCCCAGGTCAGGCATGTCTCCGGTGCGATGCGATAGACCATCACAGGTTGGCGTATGTTCTTGAGTCGGCGCTCGCCAACCGGCTCATAGGTCGTCGTGACGACGCCGCTGACCTGCTCGAACACGGTCCCCGATATGAAGATGCCGCCCGGGTCAGCGATCTGTTCCAGCCTCGCGGCGATGTTGACTGCGTTGCCACCTGCGCGCCCCTGCTGCAGGACGACCTCGCCGGAATTGATCCCCATGCGATATTCGATGTGCATTTCGGGCGACAGGCGCGCATTGCGCCTGGTGGAATCGGCCTGCACTCGGAGCGCACACTTGAGGGCTTCGACGGCGCTCGGAAACTCAGCCATGAGCCCATCGCCGGCGTGCGAGATGACGCGGCCATGAGACTTCTGGATTTCGCGCATGAGGCGATCCATCGCCGCATTGACGCGCCGATGCGCCGCTTCTTCGCCAGCCGCCATCAGCATGCTGTAGCCGCGAATGTCGGCGCCCAGGATCGCGGCGAGTCGTCGCCGGATGCTTCGACGACCGGAGACAGGCGCCACCGGGAAGAAGTGCTCCGCGGAGCTAATCGCCCTGGCTTCGGCGGTACGCTCGCGGACCGACACTGCCGGCGCCGGCAACGTGCGCGTGAGTGATTCGCCAGCGTGCCCGTCGTGTCGCTTTTCAGCTGTGAGCATGGGCCACCGTTCCGGTTTGCGGCAAGACAACAGCCCAATGCAGCCGCAACCCGGGCTGCGGCATCATGTACACACGGGCCGCGCAAGCCTTGCTTACGCGGTTGCAGGACTTATCCCGGGCACCCGCCCAATACTGTGAAGTGCCTCACACCATTGCTGACGAATTATACCGTGCGCGGAAATTGTGACCGCTTGCGCAAGAAAGGCCGTCAAACGCAGATGCAAGAGGATGCACGCAGAACACGCAGATGACAGCAGGCTGAATGCGAACCTGTTGGTCGAGAACGCAAGTCACATTAGGCAATCAAACACGTAGTCCACAGTCTATAAGCCGCACCGGTCCATCTGCGTGTTTTGCGTGAATCCTCTGACCATCTGCGTTAAATGCTTTCCCTGCACCGCCTTAGCCCAGATGTGGCAGTTCCAACCAGTCGCGGCTCTGCATTTCGTCCAGTCGCGACGCCGTGCGCTCGAACATCCGCGCGTTCTCGCCGCGCTGATACAGCTTGTCGGGCGTCGCATCCGCCGACGCAATCAGCTTCACACGGTGATCGTACAGCGTGTCGATCAGAACGATGAACCTCCGCGCCTTGTCATAGTTGTCGGGCGACAGGCGCGGGATACCGTCGAGGATCAGCGTATGAAAGCGCGTCGCCAGCGCAAGGTAGTCGCCCGCACCGAGCGCCGTGCCGCACAGCAGATCGAAGTCGCAGCGCGCGACACCCTCCGCTGCCAGCGGCACGACGAATTTGCGGCCCATCACCCACAGGGCATCCGGTCTACCCTCCGCGCCACCGGTCAGATCCGCGAACGCGCGATCCAGCTCGCGCTCGGCACGCGCGTCGGCCGGCACCAGCCAGGTGCGCATGCCGCGCATCCGTTCGCGCCTGAAGTCGCGGCCGGCATCCATCGTCACCACATCCAGCCGTTGCTTGATCAGCTCGATGAACGGTAGGAACGCATCGCGCCCAGGCTGGCCCTTGAACAGATTGTCCGGCGCGATGTTGGATGTCGCGACCACCACCACCCCGCGATCGAACAGCGCCTGGAACAGCCGGCCAAGGATCATCGCGTCGGCGATATCGTTCACCTGGAATTCATCGAAGCACAGCAGCACCACCTCGGCCGCGATCGAGTCTGCAAGCGGCGGGATCGGGTCGTCGATCTCCGGATTGGCGCTCCTGAACGCGTGGAACCGCGTGTGCACATTCTGCATGAAGCGGTGGAAGTGGATGCGCTGCTTGCGGCGCACGTCGGCCGCGGCGAAGAACAGGTCCATCAGCATGGATTTGCCGCGGCCCACCTCGCCCACGATGTACAGGCCGTTCGGCTGCTCCGGCGAATGGTCGCGGCGCAGCAGGCGAGAGAACAGGCTTATGCCATTGGCTTGGCGTAAAGGCGGGTCGTAGCCGCGCAGCGTGGTCCAAAGCCTCTGGAGGCGCTCCGCCACGAATTGCTGGGACGGGTCAGGCGCCAGTTCGCCGGCCGCCACCATCGCCCGGAAGGCTGGCAGCGGCCCGCGCTGCGCAGGGGTGTCGGCGCCCGGGTGGTCCATGTGCGTCTGGCAGATAGCGCGTCGGAGGCCGGGGTTCAACGCAGCGGGTTCCGTGCTAAGCAGCGGCGCATGATCGAACTCGATTACGCCGCCCTTCGCGCCACGCCGCTGGCGGCGGAGCCGTTCCCCCACGTGGTGGTGCCGAACTTCGTGCCGCCGGGGGTCTTGCGCGTCGTGGTTGCCGACCTGCCGCCGATGGACCGGCGTGGCTCATTCCCGCTCGACGCGCTCTCGCTGGGACCGAACGCCCGGGCGCTGATGGACGAACTGGATGGGCCGCAGCTTCGGCAAACGATCGCCGAGCGCTTCGGCCTCGACCTCGCGGATGCACCTACGATGATGACGCTGCGCGGTTGGACCAATGACCGCGACGGCTACGTCCATTGCGACTCCACCGCCAAGCGCGTCACGGTGCTGCTGTATCTGAACCCGGCGACGGATGCCTGGACGCAGCACGATGGCTGCCTCCGCTTGCTGCGCGGACCGGGCGACCTGGAGGACTACGTGGTGGAGGTACCGCCGGTGAACGGCACGCTGCTGGTGTTCCCGAATGGCCCGACTGCCTGGCATGGCCATAAGCGCTTCAACGGCCAGCGCTATTCGGTGCAGCTCAACTATATGACCACGGACTCGAAAGCGCGCAGCGAGCTGCGGCGGCACCGGTTGTCGGCATTCATGAAGCGGCTCACCCGGGCGGCGTGACCTTACGAAATCTTCACGCTGCGGGAAAAACTGGCGCAAGCCGACCCGAAGAATGATCCCTTCGCCTGTCAAGGAGGGACCCATGATCGGTGAAACGCGAAGCGCTCTCTTGGCTGCGGGTCTGTTGGTTGCCGCCCCGGCCGTCGCGGCGCAGCCGGACGGCGGGCACTACGTTTGGGTTCCCGCTGGCGCAAAAGTGGTGATGGTGCCGGCAACGCCAGCGGCGCAAATCGATTTCCCGGTGGCCCACATGATCGCTCAGCAGGAGGCGATGATGGACCGCATGTTCGCCGGCATGGATTCGCTGATGGCGACGGCGATGCCTTCCCCTGACCAGATGATCCGCTCGGTGATGCAGGGAATGCCGCAGGTGGCGCCAGGAAGCGGCGTGGTGGTGACGTCGTTCTCAACCGGCAACGGTGTCACCTGCAGCCAGACGCGGCCGCACCGGCAATCGCCAGCTCCTGTCTGAGGCGTCCGTCGCAGCCATGACGAAGGATCACCTGACACCAGCGCAGCGCGCCCGCGGACAGATGATCCTCGGTCCGGATCGTGGTTGGGGGTATGGCATGGCCCCGGTCCTCGGCGCGACCGCCGAAGGCATTCCGGCCGGCGCCTGTGACTGGAGTGGCGGCCTTGGCACCACCTGGGTGGCGGATCCACGCCGCGACCTGACCGCGATACTCATGACGCAGACCATGTTCACCAGCCCCGATCCGCCGCAGGTGCACAAGGATTTCTGGCGCGTCGTGTTTCGTCCGGCAGACGCGTGAATCCTAAACCTGCCGCTCCACGATCAGCTGCTTGATCGCCCCGATCGCCTTCGCCGGGTTCAGCCCCTTCGGACACGCATCGGTGCAGTTCATGATCGTGTGGCAGCGATACAGCTTGAAAGGATCCTCCAGCGCATCCAGTCGACCGCCGGTGTACTCGTCGCGTGAATCGGCAATCCAGCGATACGCCTGCAACAGTACTGCCGGCCCCAAATAGCGGTCGCCATTCCACCAATAGCTTGGACACGCAGTGGAGCAGCAGAAGCACAGGATGCATTCCCACAGTCCATCCAGCTTCGCGCGCTCCTCGCGGCTTTGCAGCCGCTCGCCATCCGGCGGCGCCGGGCTGTCGGCCTGGAGCCATGGCTCAATACTCTGTAGCTGCGCGTAGACCTGCGACAGGTCCGGCACCAGGTCCTTCACCACCGGCATGTGCGGCAGCGGCGAGATGCGCACCGCACCCTTCATCTCGTCGATCGGCTTCAAGCAAGCGAGAGTATTGCCGCCATCAATGTTCATCGCGCACGACCCGCAGATGCCTTCGCGACAGGAACGGCGAAAGGTCAGCGTCGGATCGACCTCGTTTTTGATCTTGATCAGCGCGTCCAACACCATCGGACCGCACGCATCGAGGTCGACCTCGTAGGTGTCGGTGCGTGGGTTCTGCCCGTCGTCGGGGTTCCAGCGATAGATGCGGAACTCGCGCACGCGCTGCGCATCGGACGGCGCCTTGTAGGTCTTGCCGCGGCCGATGCGGCTGTTGGCAGGCAGCGTGAAGGCAGCCATCTCAGTACACCCGCGCCTTCGGCGGGAAGGTCGCGACCTCGTTAGTCAGCGTCTGCAGCTTTACCGGCCGATAGTCCAGCGCCACGTCGCCGCGATCGTTGCACCAGGCCAGCGTGTGCTTCATCCAATTCACATCGTCGCGTTCCGGATAATCATCATGCGCATGCGCGCCGCGGCTTTCATGCCGCGCATCAGCGCCCACCATGGTGGTCATCGCACAGCCCATCAGGTTTTGCAGCTCCAGCGCCTCCACCAGATCGCTGTTCCAGATCAGACTGCGATCCGACACTGACATGTCCTCCATGCCGTGCCACACACGCTGCATTTCCTTCACGCCATCCGCCAGCGTCGCGCTGTCGCGAAACACCGCGGCATGGCTCTGCATCGTGCGCTGCATATCCAGCCGCAAATCAGCGACCCGCGTGCCGCCCTTCGCGTGACGCGCCCGATCGAAACGATCCAGCGAATACTCGCCCGCACGTGGCGGAAGCGGCGGCTGGCTGGCATCGGGCTTTAGCGTCTCGGCCGCAAGTTGCGCGGCGGCGCGCCCGAACACCACCAGATCGACCAGCGAATTGGTGCCCAGCCGGTTGGCGCCATGCACCGAGACACACGCCGCCTCACCCACCGCCATCAACCCATGAGCCACGGCATCAGGATCGTCGCGCGTCGGGCGCAGCACTTGGCCGTGATAATTCGTCGGGATGCCGCCCATGTTGTAGTGCACCGTCGGCAGCACCGGTATCGGCTCCTTGGTCACCTCGACACCAGCGAACACTCGCGCGGTCTCCGAGATGCCGGGCAGCCGCTCGTGCAGGATGTCGGCGCCGAGATGCTCGAGATGCAGCATGATGTGGTCCTTGTTCGGACCGCAGCCGCGCCCTTCGGCGATCTCTATTGTCATCGAGCGTGACACCACGTCGCGGCTCGCCAAATCCTTCGCACTCGGCGCATAGCGCTCCATGAAACGCTCGCCTTCCGAGTTGGTCAGGTAACCGCCCTCACCGCGCGCGCCTTCGGTGATCAGGCAGCCGGCGGGGAAGATGCCGGTCGGATGGAACTGCACGAACTCCATGTCCTGGCACGGCAAGCCGGCGCGCAGCACCATGCCGTTGCCGTCGCCGGTGCAGATATGCGCCGAGGTGCAAGAGAGATAGGTGCGTCCGTAGCCGCCGGTGGCCAGGACCACCGATTGGGCGCGGAAGCGATGGATGCTGCCATCCTCCAGACACCACGCAGTCACGCCGCGGCAGACGCCTTCCTGATCGATGATCAGATCGAGCGCGAAGTATTCGACAAAGAACTCCACGTCGTGCTTCAGGCTCTGCTGATAGAGCGTATGCAGCAGAGCGTGGCCGGTGCGGTCTGCTGCGGCGCAAGCCCTGTCGGCTGGGGGCCCCTCGCCGAATTTCGTCATGTGGCCGCCGAACGGGCGCTGGTAAATCTTGCCGTCATCGGTGCGACTGAACGGCATGCCAAAATGCTCGAGCTCGTACACAGCGGGGATCGCCTCACGGCACAAGTACTCGATCGCGTTCTGGTCGCCGAGCCAGTCCGACCCCTTGACGGTGTCGTACATGTGCCAACGCCAGTCGTCTGCGCCCATATTACCCAGCGCCGCGCCGATACCGCCTTGCGCGGCGACGGTGTGGCTGCGCGTCGGGAATACCTTGGTGATGCAGGCGGTCTTCAGGCCGGCCGCACCCATGCCGAAGGTTGCGCGCAGCCCGGAGCCGCCGGCGCCGACCACCACCACGTCATACGTATGATCGACAATGTTGTAAGCGCGCGACGAGGGCAGAGTGATGGCGTTCATCGATGTCCTTTCCGCTATAGGCCGAGCCGCAGCGTCGAGACGATGCAGGCCAGTGCCAGCAGCAGTGCGATGGCCTTTACCAGAAGGATCGAGCCAACCCGCAGCCAGTCCTGATGCACGTAGTCCTCGATCACCACCTGGAGGCCCGCCTGTAGATGATGGAACGTGGCGATCACCAGTGCGAGCATCAATACGATCGGAAGCGGACCAGCCATCCAGGAAACAACATCGTCGCGTGTCGCGCCGATCATCCGCACCATGGCACAGACGAACCACAATGTGAGCGGCACCAGCGCGAGCGAGGTGAGGCGCTGGAGCCACCAATGCGCGGCCCCCGCCCTGGCGGACCCAAGGCCGCGCGCCCGGCCGAGCGGCGAGCGCATGATGTCGATGTGCGGTGCTTTTGCCATTGCGCGCCTCACCACACCGCGAGGCCAATGATCCAGAGCAGCAGCGTCGCCACCACTGTGGCGATCACGACCGCCCAGGCCGATCGTTCATACCAGGGTTGTTCGAAGCCGTAGCCTGCGTCCCAAACCAGATGCCGGATACCGGCAAAGAAATGGAAAAAAAGCGCCAGTGTCCAGCCGAACAGCAGCAGCATGCCAATCGGAGTGGCGAGGAACCACTGGACGCCTGCGAACGCGCCATCCGAGACGGCGGCGGCGACCAACCACCAGGTGAGGAGCAGCGTGCCGATACCGAGCCCTACGCCGGTGATCCGGTGCAGGATCGAGAGCGCCATGCTGATCGGCCAACGATAGACCTGCATGTGGGGAGAAAGTGGGCGGCGGATCAGCCTGCCGTCCGAGTTGCGCGCCACCATCAGCGCGTCGCGTACGTCTCGCAATGGATCGCTCCATCCTGTCGGCCCGCCGACTGGCCCCAAGCCGTTACAATTGCTTACGCTTTCGGGGAAGCAGGGTCAACGCGGGCGCCTGCCGTCAAAAATCCCGCTATCGGCGCAACTCTTCGAATGGGATCATGACACGCTCACGATAGGGCGGATGTTGCTGCAGCTATCGATACCACACCTCCAGCATCGGTTCGCTTGCGTTGCGGCGAGGGGGCGCTCTAATGAGCGCCATGGACCGTATCGTCACCCTCGCTGAGCGGAAGGCGGCCGAGGCCGAGCGCCGTCAGAGTGCGGTGGACGCGATGCGCCCGGTGCTGGCGGCGTATGCGCGTGAGCACGGCGGCCGGTTCCTGCTGTTCGGTTCCGCAGCACGCGGCCAGATGCGGTTCGACAGCGATGTCGATATCCTCGTGGACTTTCCGCCTGACGCGCTCGATGACGCCTGGAACTTTGCCGAGCGCGCCTGCTGGGACCGGGGTCTGGAGCCGGACATCACGCCGTTCTCCTGGTGCAAGGCGGCCTTCCTGGCCCACATTGAACCTGATCTCGAGGTGATCGTTTGAGCGATGCCCGTTGGATCGAGATCGACAAGGCGGTCTCATCTGCCGTCGATAACCTCAAGCAAGGCCTGGAATTCGCACGGCACTCCGATTTCCAGGGCGCCGATCTGATTGGTTCCGCGCTTCGCATGGGGTTCATGCACGCCATCCAGGTTGGTCATACCTCGCTGGAGAATGCGCTGCTGCGCATTCTCGATCTGCTGAGCGAGACACGGCCAGGCGGCGATTCGTGGCATGCCGACCTGATCGCAAGGGTCGCGCGTGGCACAGTGGACCGACCCGCTATCCTACCGCCCGCATTGGCGGCCTCGGCTGACGAGACACGGAGATTTCGCAACCGTGCGACCCGAGCCTACGATAATTTTGAGGCGGACAGGACCACGCCGACGATCGATGCGGCTGCCAACCTGGCGCGACACCTGCCGGATGCAATCGCTGCCTTTCGCCAGACGATCGACCCTTAGCGCGTGGCGATCACGCCGCCTTCGCCAGCATCCGCTGCGCGATCAGCGTCTCGGCGATCTGCACCGCGTTCAATGCCGCGCCCTTGCGCAGATTGTCCGACACACACCAGAACGACAGCCCGTTCGCCACCGTCGGGTCCTTGCGGATTCGGCTGACGTAGACGGCGTCCTCGCCGGCGCATTCGAGCGGCGTGACGTAGCCGCCGTCCTCGCGCACATCCACCACCTCGACACCCGGTGCCTCGCGCAACGCCGCACGCGCCTCGCCGGCGGTCACCGTATTCTCGAACTCAACGTTCACCGCCTCGCCGTGGCCGATGAAAACCGGCACGCGCACGCAGGTCGCATGCACAGCGATGTTCGGATCGAGGATCTTCTTGGTCTCGACCACCATCTTCCATTCCTCCTTGGTCGAGCCGTCGTCGAGGAACTTGTCGATGTGCGGAATGCAGTTGAAGGCGATCTCCTTGGTGAATTGCTCCGGATTCTCGTGCTCGTGCACGAACACCTTGCGCGTATGCGCGTAGAGCTCGTCCATCCCCTCTTTGCCCGCGCCAGAGACGGACTGGTAGGTCGCCACCACCACGCGCCTGATTCTGAACTGGTCGTGCAGCGGCTTCAGCGCCACCACCATCTGAATGGTGGAGCAGTTCGGGTTGGCGATGATGTTGCGCTTGCCGTAATTACGCAGCGCCTCGGGGTTTACCTCGGGCACCACCAGCGGGACGTCGGGGTCCATGCGGAACTGGCTGGTATTGTCGATCACCACGCAGCCCGCGGCGGCGGCGCGCGGTGCATGCACCGCCGAGACCGAAGCTCCCGGCGAGAACAGCCCGAGGTCCCATCCGTGGAAGTCGAAGGTCTCCAGGTTGCGCACCTTGAGCACCTGTTTTTCGCCGAACGATATCTCCTGCCCGGTCGACCGGCCCGAGGCCAGGGCGGCCACCTCGTCCACCGGAAACCCCCGCTCGGCCAACGTCTTCAGCATCTCACGCCCGACCGCCCCGGTTGCGCCGACGACAGCGACCCTGTAGCCCATCCGAGTACTCCTCAAGCGCTCGCGAGGAGTTCAGTTAGCGATCACCTGCCGCGGAGGCAAGGTTTCCGTCCAGCTGTAATCAGTCGGCCGACTCCTCTGTGCCAGCCGCAGCCGACACGCTGTCACGCCGGCATCGGGCCCAGGCGGACTGCCCGCGGACTTTCCAGGTCGCTGACAAGCGACGCTTCATCAGACTGAAGGAGCCGGCGCCAATGGCCACCACCGTTGCCGATCAGATGGTCGAAACCCTCGTCGCGGCAGGCGTCGAACGGATTTACGGCATCGTCGGGGACAGTCTGAACGGCTTCACTGATTCGCTGCGCCGGCAGGGGAGCATCAAGTGGCTGCACATCCGGCATGAGGAAGTGGCGGCATTCGCGGCCGGCGCGGACGCGCACCTCACTGGCAATCTGGCCGTTTGCGCCGGAAGTTGCGGGCCGGGCAACCTGCACCTGATCAACGGCCTGTTCGACTGTCACCGCTCGCGGGTGCCGGTCGTTGCCCTAGCCGCGCAAATCCCATCGGCCGAGTTGGGATCGGGCTATTTTCAGGAGACCCATCCCGAAAGCCTGTTCCAGGAATGCAGCTCGTTCTGCGAACTGGTGACCAGCGCGGAACAGATGCCGCGCGCCCTCGAGATGGCCATTCGCCATGCCTTATCGCAACGCGCCGTCGCCGTCATCGTCATCCCCGGCGACGTCGCATTGCGCCAGGCCGTTGGCGCGCCCTTGCCAAAGCCGGCTGGATTGCGGCCCGAGCAGCCGGTGGTCGTGCCCTCCACACAGGCGATGGCGCAGTTGGCCGCATGGTTGGGCAAGGCAGGCAAGGTCACGCTGCTATGCGGCTCGGGCTGTCAGGGAGCCCACCGTCAGGTTCTGGCACTGGCCGAGGCGCTGAAGGCACCAATCGTGCATGCGCTGCGGGGTAAGGAGCATGTCGAGTGGGACAACCCTTACGACGTCGGCATGACCGGATTGATAGGCTTTTCCTCGGGCTATCACGCGATGCACAACTGCGACACGCTGCTCATGCTCGGCACCGACTTTCCCTATCGGCAGTTCTATCCCGACCATGCGCGCATCGCGCAGATCGACATCAGGGGTGAGAACATCGGGCGGCGCGTGCCGGTGGACCTCGGTCTGATCGGCGATGTCGCCGCGACGCTGGATGCGCTGCTGCCGCAGCTTGCGCCAAAGACCGACCGCGCGCATCTGGACGCGGCGACGGCGCATTATCGCGATGCACGCAAAGGCCTGGATGATTTGGCGACCGGCCGGAAGGGCGGCCTGCTACATCCGCAGCACATCGCACGCGTGCTCAGCGAGCTCGCGGCCGACGATGCGATCTTCACCTGCGACGTCGGCCTGCCGACGGTCTGGGCCGCGCGCTATCTCGCGATGAACGGGAGGCGCCGGCTGCTCGGATCGTTCTGGCATGGCTCCATGGCGAATGCGATGCCGCAGGCGATCGGTGCACAGGCGGCCTTTCCAGGCCGGCAGGTGATCTCGCTGTCAGGCGACGGCGGCTTCACCATGCTGATGGGCGATCTGCTGAGCCTCAAACAACTCGATCTGCCAGCGAAGATCGTGGTGTTCAACAACGGTGCGCTCGGCTTCATCGAGCTGGAGCAGAAATCGACCGGCTTCATCAACACCGGGACGGAGCTCGAGAACCCGAATTTCGCGATGATGGCGGAAGCTGTCGGCATCAAGGGTATTCGCATCGAAGACCCCGCGGATGTCGAGGGCCGCCTTGCCGAGGCGCTCGCGCATCCGGGACCGGTCGTGGTGGACGCGGTGGTGAGCCGCAACGAACTGGCGATGCCCCCGAAGATCACCGCGGAGATGGCAAAGGGGTTCACCCTCTACATGGTGCGCGCGGTGCTCAACGGCCGCCTCGACGAGCTGATCGATCTCGCGCTGGCGAATGTGCGCCGTTAGTGCGCTGTCATTGCTCATGGTTTCTTGTTAGGAGCGCAACGACGCAGCTAGAACAGCCCCTCGATCTCGCCGTCTTCGCGCAGATGGATCGCCTCGGCCGAGGGCACGCGTGGCAGACCGGGCATCGTCATGATCTCGCCGCAGATCGCCACCACGAAGCCAGCACCGGCTGACAGGCGCACCTCACGCACCGGCAGAATGAAGCCCTCCGGTGCGCCCATCACCGTGGGATCCGAAGTGAAGCTGTACTGCGTCTTGGCAATGCACACCGGCACATGGCCGAAGCCTGCCTTTTCGAAGCCCTCCAGCCGCCGCGCCACCGCATCGGGAACTGCGATGTCCGCGGCGCGGTAGATCTGCTGCGCGATGGTGCGGATCTTGTCGGCGAGCTTCATGCCCTCGGGATACAGCGGCGCCGGCTTCGCCTCGCCCAACGTGATCTTCTGCTGCACCGCGCGGGCCAGCGCCTCTGCCCCCGCGCTGCCGTCGCCCCAATGGGTGCAGGAGATCGCCTCCACCCCCTGCGTCGCCATGGCGTCGCGGATCGCAGCGAACTCCGCCTCAGTGTCCGAGGTGAAGTGGTTCACGCCCACCACCACCGGCAGGCCGAATTTTCCCAGGTTCTCCACGTGCCGCGCCAGATTGGCCACCCCGCGCTGTACCGCCGCGACATTCTCCGAACCCAGCGCGTTGCGCGCCACGCCGCCGTGCATCTTCAGCGCGCGCACCGTCGCCACCACCACGGCGCAGGACGGCTTCAGACCGGCCGACCGGCACTTGATGTCGATGAACTTCTCCGCACCAAGGTCGGCGCCGAATCCGGCCTCGGTCACCACCACGTCGGCCAGTTTGAGCGCGGTCCGCGTCGCCATCACCGAGTTGCAGCCATGGGCGATATTGGCGAACGGGCCGCCGTGCACGAAGGCCGGAGAACCTTCCAGTGTCTGAACCAGATTGGGTGCCAGCGCGTCCTTCAGCAGAACGGCCATCGCGCCGTCGGCCTTCAGGTCCTTCGCCGTCACTGCTGTCCCGTCGCGTTTCTGCGCCACGATCATCCGACCAAGGCGTTCCTGCAGTTCGTCGAGACCGCGGGAAAGGCAGAACACCGCCATCACCTCCGAGGCAACCGTGATGTCGAACCCGTCCTCGCGCGGGAAGCCGTTCGCGACGCCGCCCAGACTGTTCACGATCGAACGCAACGCGCGGTCGTTCATATCGAGGCAGCGGCGCCAGGAGATTCGCCGCGGGTCGATACCAAGCGCATTGCCGTAATAGACGTGGTTGTCGATCATCGCGGCCAGCAGGTTGTTGGCCGATGTGATGGCGTGGAAGTCGCCGGTGAAGTGCAGGTTGATCTGATCCATCGGCACGACCTGCGAATAACCGCCGCCGGCAGCACCGCCCTTCATTCCGAAGCTGGGACCCAGCGACGGCTCACGCAGGCAGATCACTGCGCGCGAGCCAATGCGGTTCAGCGCATCGCCGAGGCCGACGGTGGTCGTGGTCTTGCCCTCACCCGCCGGCGTCGGACTGATGCCGGTGACCAGAACCAGCGCGCCATCCGGCCGGCTCTCCAGCGAATCGATGAAACCAGTGCCGATCTTCGCCTTGTGCCGGCCATAGGGTTCCAGTGCGTCGTCGGGGATGTCCAGCTTTGCGGCGATCTCCGCGATCGGGCGGAGCTTGGTTTCACGGGCGATCTCCAGGTCGCTTTTCATTGTCTCGGATTCCTCAGGCTATCTTGCGCATGACGGTGTGCGACCGGTTGGCGGTATGCGGACGGATCTTCGGTGCCCAATCGCCGATCTCCGACGCCTTGAGCCAGGCTGGGCTCTCCATCACGTTGGCCGCATCCATCTCATAGAGCGCCAGGTAGCGTGCCATGCCGTCCTTGTTGGTCTTCACCAACACGTAGCGCGTGCAACCGCGCACGCCGGGAACCTTCATGATCTCCGGCACATGCTCGGTATCGTAGATACGATTGAAATCCGCCTCGTGTTCGGCGGGAATGTCCATCTGCACCATGTAGATGTATGGCGCGCGGGTGGCGTCCGGCATCTGTCCTGTCTCCTCCGTCCCCGATCAATCCCCGGGACCGGAAGCCTGCCGCCTCTCAGGCGCCGTCGCAAGCAGGCTCAGGCCGCCTTGCGCCGCGCGATGCCCAAGTCTCCTAATGCCTCGCCCATCGCCGTGACGGCGCGCGCCATGTCCGCAGGGGTGACCGCGCCGATGCAGCCCACCCGGAAGCTCGGCTGCTCGGTATCGTAGAAATTGCTGATCAACACGCCGCGTGCCTTCAGAGCATCGACGAAACGCTGCAGATCCCAGGCCGGATCGGTCGGCGCGTGGACGTTGACGATGATCGGACCCTGCACCTCCGGCGGCAGGTACGGCGCAAGCCCAAGGCCGCGCACACCGTCATACAGCGTGCGCATGTTGAGGGTGTAGCGCGCCAGTCGGGCAGCTTGACCGCCTTCCGCATCGAGAAGATCGAGCGCCACACTGCACGCGTTCAGCACCTGCGCCGGCGGGGTGAAGCGGAAGCTGCCCCAACCGTGGTGCAGCGAATGTGCGTATATGCCGGACAGATCGAGCGACCAGCTTCCGGCATTGCCGGCGCAGGCTTCGACACGATCGATGCGCGCGATCGCGAATGCCATGCCTGGCATGCCTTCGAGGCACTTGTTGGAGGTGAAGACCACCGCATCGATCTCCGGCTGCGCCGATAGGTCGAGTGGCAGCGCGCCAAATGCCGACACCGCATCGACGATAAGCCGGCGGCCAAGGCGCCGCACCACGGCGCCGATCGTCGCGACATCGTGCACGATGCCGCTGCCAGTCTCGCTGTACACGAGCCCGACATGGCTGATATCGGGATCCGCGGTCAGTGCGGCGGCGACCGCGTCGGGGTCGGTGGCGGCGACGTCCGATAATGCCAGAGGCACTGCGACACGGCCGGCTTCCAGTGCCAGCCGGGTCATCCGATCGGCATAGGCGCCGGTGGCCGGGATCAGCACCTTGTGGCCGAGCGGGACGAAGGTGCGGATCGAGGCCTCGGTGATGAAGTGGCCGCAGCCTTGCAACGGCAGCGTTGCGTGCTCGCCGGGAACGCCATGTGCGATCCTCAGCAGCCGCTCGCGGATGCCGGCATAGAGCGGGCGGAAGTCATTGTCCCACGGCGCAAAGTCATGGGACATGGCCGCGCGCACCTCGGGGCGAGTGGTAACGGGGCCTGGGATCAAAAGCAGCATGTAAACTATCTCGGCCTGGAGGGTTGCCAGCGCAATATCATATCGGAACCGTGGTCATGCCATTTTCTTTCGCCGCGCGGCGTGACCTTGCCGGCGCCCAGGCGGCCGTGTAGCGGGCTGGCATGCTTGCACGCCTGCAGTCGCGCCTCGCGGCATTGCGCGGCCTCCGCGCTGATCTTGCGGCGCTCGGGCTAGGCGCGCTGGCCGCGGCGGCGTTGCCGCCGTTCCACATCATACCGGTGCTGCTGGTTGCGGTGCCCGGTCTGCTGGTGCTGCTCGACTCGGCTCGTTCTCCCGCGGTCGCCGCGCGGCGCGGCTGGTGGTTCGGGTTCGGCCATCATGTGATTGGCCTCTACTGGATCACCGAGGCGATCCTGTTCGAGGCAGCGCGCTTCTGGTGGCTCGTGCCGCTCGCCGTGCCGGCGGTCGCCGCCGCGCTCGCGGTGTTCATCGCAGCCGCCTGCTTCATGGCGCGCCTGGCGCCACCCGGCTGGCCGCGCGTCCTGGCGCTCGCTGGCGCCTGGGTTCTGGCGGACCTGGCACGGCAGTTCGTGCTGACCGGCTTCCCCTGGAACCCGTGGGGCAGCGTCTGGGAGATCCCCGGCCCGGTGGGTGACGTGCTCATCCAGCCCGCGGCATGGATCGGCGTGCATGGCCTCACCCTGGTGACGCTGCTGCTCGCGGCGGTGCCGGTTCTCGGCTGGCGGTGGCGCGCCGCGGGCGCTGCACTGCTCGCCGTGTGGGTCGCGTTCGGAGTGTGGCGATTGCAGCAGACCGTTCCGCCGCAGGCGCTTGCCGTTGTGCTGGTGCAGGGCAACGTCGCGCAGGGCCAGAAGTTCGACCAGGCCCTCGTGGTGCGAATCTTTCAGCATTATCTGGATCTCAGTTCGCAGGCCCGCGCCACCGGGCCGGCCGTGGCGGTCTGGCCGGAGACGTCGTTTCCCGGTCTGCTCGATCTTGACGAACCGGCGCGGCAGGCAATCGAGCAGGCGACCCGCGCGCCCGCACTGGTCGGCAGCGTCCGGTTCGATCAGCAGAGGCGACCGCGCAACAGCCTGTTCGTGGTGCTGGATGACGGTGTCATCGGCGGTGTTTACGACAAGTGGCACCTGGTGCCGTTCGGCGAGTACATCCCGGACTGGCTGCCACTGCCGATCATGGTGATGCCAGGCAACGGCTTCGCCTCCGGCCCAGGCCCCCGCACGCTGCACGTTCCAGGACTGCCGCCATTCGGCCCCCTGATCTGCTACGAGGCGATCTTTTCGGGACAGGTCGTGGATCGCAGCGACCGCCCGACCTGGCTGGTCAACGTCACCAACGACGCCTGGTTCGGTAACTCGACCGGGCCACGCCAGCACCTCGCGGCCGCGCGGATGCGCGCGGTGGAGGAGGGGCTGCCGCTGCTGCGCGCGGCGAATACCGGCATTTCGGCGGCCTTCGACGCCCACGGCCATGAATTGGGCAGAATCGATCTACAGACTTCCGGTATCCTGACGGTTGGGTTGCCGGGAGCGCTGCCGGCCACATTATTCGCGCGCATTGGCCTTTGGTTGCCCGCCATCTCGGGATCGGTTGCACTCGGAGCAGGGCTTGTGGCAAGACGCATTGCAGCGTCAGGTTGATTGAAGTCTGCCACTTCGCTGAAAAGCACCCGGCGAAGTCGGAAAAATAATACCGTATGAAAATTTTGACACTGTTGTTGACAATTGAAGGTTGTGTGGTTAAGGTTCTGTTAACAGTCCAGCCGCCGTTGAGCGAGTGGCCCCGGGGAGCGGTCGATGCTGAATGAAGTGAAAGGGAATACGAACATGGCGCGCGGCGAACACGTCGTGGGGGCCGAAAAAGAAGGAAGACCCAGCCCGATCGACGTTCACGTCGGTTCCCGCATCCGTCTGCGACGCACCCTACTGGGCATGTCGCAGGAACGCCTGGGCGAGGCACTCGGCCTGACCTTCCAGCAGGTGCAGAAGTATGAACGCGGCGTGAACCGCGTGGGCGCATCGCGGCTGTTCGACCTGTCGCGCGTCCTGGATGTTCCCATCAGCTTCTTCTTCGATGACATGCCGGAGAGCCTGACCAACACCCACGGTGGCCCGAACCGACGCGCCGCGGGCTTCTCCGAGACGCAGGACAGCTTCGCCGACGATGCGCTGAACCGCCGTGAGACCCTGGAACTCGTGCGGGCCTATTACCGCATCACCGACCCTGCGGTGCGCAAGCGCGTGTTCGACCTGATCAAGTCCATGGGCCCGGTTGAGAGCTGAATCCGTCGCCGCGCAGCTGCGCATTGTCGAAGGTCGGGTTGTGTAGCCGGTGAAGCGCCTCGCGCAGCGCAACCCATAGATCGCGCTTCTCCACCTCGCCCAGCGTGGTCGCGATCTCCTCGCGCACGCCGCGCGCGACCAGAAGCAGCCGCGGCACCTTGCCGGCCGGTTCCTCGATGACCGCGTTGAGCCAGCCGGTCGCCAGAACCCGCTCCTCACGCCGGCCGTGCTGGTCGGTGCGCACAATCCGCAACGCCTGTTCGGACAGCAGAATAAGCTCGCGCGCGCGCGCTCGGTTCGCATTCAGTCGCAGCAGAAAGATCGCCAGCCCGATCTCCACCACGCCGAAACCCGCCACCGGCCACGCGCCGATCAGCCAGAAGCGCAGCACGATCAGCGCACACAGCGCACCGATCACCGTCATGAGAATCGCCAGCCCGCGCGGTGACAGGCTGCGGTGCGGGACAATCAGCGCCTCGAACACTGTGGCTTCGCCGCTCATCGGCCATATGTAGCGCGGCCCCGCCGTCAGCACACCCTTGCCGCCCCGGTGAGAGCGGGCGACAAGCCTCGCCATGCCGACAAAAGCGCCTCCCGCCAAGGCGAAGCCACGCAAGCCGCGCGCCATGACGCGTGAGGAAGTGCGCGGCTTCATCGAAGCACTCGCGATGGCAAATCCCGATCCGCGCAGCGAACTGACATTCATCGATCCATTCACGCTGCTGGTCGCCGTCGTGCTTTCGGCGCAGGCCACCGACGTATCGGTTAACCGCGCCACCGAGGCGCTCTACAAGGAAGCCGCCACGCCCGAGGCAATGCTGCGTCTCGGCGTCGATGGCGTGGCAAAGCATATCCGCTCCATCGGCCTCTGGCAGGGCAAGGCGCGCAACGTCATCGAGCTGTCGCGCCAGTTGATCGAAGGGCACGGCGGTGAGGTGCCGCGTGACCGCGAAGCTCTGGAGAAGCTGCCGGGTGTCGGCCGCAAGACCGCCAATGTCGTGCTGAACGTCGCATTCAACGAAAGCACGATGGCGGTCGATACGCACATTTTCCGTCTCGGCAACCGCACCGGTATAGCGCCAGGTGCCACGCCGCGCGCCGTCGAGGATGCGCTGGTGCGCCGCATCCCGCCCGAACTGCTGCGCGACGCACATCACTGGCTGATCCTGCACGGGCGCTACGTGTGCAAGGCGCGAATGCCGGAATGTTGGCGCTGCGTGGCAGCGGCGTGGTGCAAGTACCCCGCGAAGACGCCGCCTCCCGTCGCGAAGCCACCGCGCGCGAAGTAATGCGAGCGTTCGACCAGTACTCGATTCCGGCGCTGTGGCTGGCATGGCTGCTCTATTGGACCAGCGCCGCGATTGGCGCCAAGGCGACGCTCCGAGAGGAAAGTTTTGCCTCACGGCTATCCCATGTCATTCCACTCGCGTTGGGCACCGCGTTGCTGGCTACACCGCATGTGCCGATGGCATGGCTCGCCGCGCGTTTTTTGCCGCGCACCGCCGGCTGGTTCTGGCTGGGCTTTGTGCTCGTTGCATTGGGGTTGGCAGTCAGCGTCGCAGCCCGGACCTGGCTTGGCCGCAACTGGAGCAGCATGGTGACGCTGAAGCGGGACCATGAGCTGATCCGCGCGGGGCCATATCGTCGGGTGCGGCACCCGATATACACCGGCCTGCTGCTGGCGGTGCTCGGCTCGGCGATCGCCCTGGCCGAATGGCGCGGGCTGATCGCGCTGGCACTGATCACCGCCGCACTCCTGCGCAAGATCAGCATCGAGGAACGCTTTCTCGCGCAACAGTTCGGCGTCGCCTATTGCCGATATCGTGACGAGGTGCCGGCCTTGCTGCCACTGCCCTGGCGCAGTGGCACCCGCGCAAGGTGAGTGTGATTGACGGACGGATCGCCGAACTTACAGCGTGCCTCAATGGATTTGGCTACCATTTTTGGTGTGGTATGATTGGACAAGATGGGAGGCACAATGAACCGCATCCTGACCCTGGCCCTTGTCGCACTCATGACCACACCGTTCGCGACCGGTCAGGTCGCTGCGCGCGTCATGGAGAGCAGCGATGCCGCCGTGGCGCAAAAGGCCATGCCGGCGGTCGTCAACATCTCGACCTGGAAGGTGAAGCAGCCGGAAAAGGAGGGCGACTCACCGCGTCGGGTGAAGACCTATGGCTCCGGATTCATCATCGATCCAAGCGGGATCATCGTCACCAATAAGCACGTCATCGACGGCGCCATCGACATCAAGGTACTTTTCGAGAATGGCGATCGCGTCCCAGGCAAGCTGCTGGCGGTTGCCGCGATGGCCGACCTTGCGGTGGTGAAGGTGGATGCCGGTCGACCGCTGCCCGCGCTGCAGTGGGGTGACAGCAGGAACCTGCACGTCGGTGACCCCGTACTGACAATCGGCAACCCCCTTGGCCTCGGCATGTCCGTGTCGTCAGGGATTGTCAGCGCGCTCAACCGGGATATTCAGGACACGCCATTCGACGACTATATCCAGACCGATTCGGCCATCAATCATGGCAACTCCGGCGGCCCCATGGTCGATCTCGATGGCCAGGTGATTGGCGTTGATACCGCGCTCTACAACCCTGAGCAGAGCGGCGGATTCATCGGTATCGGCTTTGCCATTCCGGCAAATACATCGAAGTTCGTGGTCGACCGCCTGCTCGATCCCAGCCATCCCAAGCCTGGTTGGCTTGGCCTCACGCTTCAGGACGTGACGACCGAACTCGCGGAGGCGTTGGACCTGCGCGGCGAGAAGGGCTCGATCATCTCCGCGGTCGACGCGGGCGGACCGGCGAGCACGGCGGGGCTGCGGCCAGGCGATATTCTGATGGCGATCAATGGTGCCAAGCCCGAAGACCCCAGAGCCTTTATGCGCACGATCGTGCAAATTCCGGTCGGACAGCAGGCGCAGTTGACGGTCTGGCGGGATGGCAAAGAGCAACCCGTCACCGCAACCGTCGACCAGTGGCCGAACTACATGCCAGGCGGCGGTGTGATGAGCGCGCAGATGGTCGAGGCGATGATCCAGAAGATGCCCGATCCCGGCGTACGGCTTGCGACGCTCACCGACGCGGCCCGCAAGCAGTTCGGTATCGACGCCAAGGTGAGCGGCGTGCTGGTCGCCTCGGTGGAGGCCGACTGCGAGGCGCGAGACCTCGGCATCGTCGCCGGCGACGTGATTACGGCCGCGCAAGGGAATCCTGTGGCCACGCCAGACGACGTGCGACACGCCGTGCAGACGGCGCACCAGCAACGGCGCCCGTTCCTCGCCGTATTGGTTCAGGGCAGGAGCGGTGCTCGCTGGGTGTCGCTGTCGATGGGAGGCACCGGCTCATAACGGACGAACCCGGCTGGCGTTTGTATCACCAGCCGGGTTCGGACTTCAGCCAATCGGCGATACGCTTACTTGATGCAGGCGGTCGGCGATGCTTCGGCTTCCGCCTTGCGGGTTGCTGCATTGACCGATCCGACGCCGCCGCCTTCCCCCTCAGCCTTGCGGGTTGCTGCATTGACCGATCCGACGCCGCCGCCTTCCCCCTCAGCCTTGCGGGTCGCCGCGTTCACCGAGCCGACGCCGCCGCCTTCCCCCTCAGCCTTGCGAGTCGCCGCGTTCACCGAGCCGACACCGCCGCCTTCCGCCTCCGCGCGGTGCAACCCCGGGGGGCAGCCCGTCGTATCCGGAGAAGCAGCAAACGCTGGCGCCGCAAGCGTTGAGCCGAGCAGCGCCGCAGCGAACGCCGTACTTGATAGTAGCCGCATGATCAGTTCTCCACTTTGTTTGGTCGGCTATGACAGAACGGTAAGCATCTTTCCAGTCCGCCGGCAATCATAGCCTTCACCATTGCCGTGCTGTATCAGACTCGTCTGTTCGGCAAGTATTTCAAGTTCGGGCAGCAGATTACCAAAAGCTCATCCGGCGGCGGCTCGGCGGCGCTTCCTGGCCGGAACCGCCTCCACTGGCGCCGCCTCGTCCGGGTTGGCCAGCGCCTGTAGCAGTGCATCGCGCAGGGCGGCGAGTTTCCGTTCGTTGTCGACCTTCAGGCCGAACACGTCCTTCACGTAGAACACGTCCACAGCGCGCACACCATATGTGGTGACATGCGCCGAGGCGATCTGCAGCCCCTGGTCGCTGATCGCAGCGGTGACATCGTGCAGCAGGCCAGGCCGGTCGCGGCCGTTCACCTCAAGCACTGTGTGCGTGTTCGAGGCGTAATTGTCGATCACTACGCGCGGCGGCACGTGGATCGCCCGCATCCGCCGTCCCAGCAGCACCTTCGACATTTTGCGGATTTCAGTGCTCAGGCGGATGCGGCCGGACAGTGCCTGCTCGATCAACACCGCCAGCCGCGCCAGCCGGTGCGGCGCATCGAACGTGCCGCCGGCAGCGTCCTGGATCCAGAAGGTGTCGAGCGCCATGCCGTTGGTCAGTGTATGAATCCGCGCATCGACGATCGACGCCCCCGCTACCGCCAATGCGCCCGAGATTCGACTGAACAACCCTGCGTGATCAGCACAGTAGACGGTAACCTCGGTCACCGCCCGAGCCGGCAGCGGTTGCGTGTCAACAGTCAGCGGAGCCTGTCGGGCCTCTGCATCGCGCACCAGCCTTGCGTGACGAGCATGGGTCTCGGGGTCGAACGCCAGCCAGTAGCCGGGGTAGCCAAGTGAAGTGAACCTTTCGATGTCCTCCTTCGACCAGTCGGACAGCAGCGCCGCAGCGGCGTGGCGCGCGCGTTCGACCCGCACGTCCCGCTCGGTGGTGGACAGCCCACCAGCCAGCACCTCCGCGACACGACCATAGAGCTCGCGCAATAGCGTGGCCTTCCAACCGTTCCACACCTTGGGCGACACGGCGCGCATGTCGGCGACAGTCAGGATCAGCAACAGACGCAGCCGCTCGGGCGACTGGATTGTATCTGCGACATCGAGGATGGTTTTCGGATCGTCGATGTCGCGCTTGAAGGCAATCGCGGACAGCAAAAGGTGGTGCAGAACCAGCCACGACACCGTCTCGGTCTCTTCCGCCGACAGGCCGAGTTCAGGCCCCACCTTCAACGCGATCTCGGCGCCGATCTCGGAATGATCGCCGCCGCGGCCCTTGGCGATGTCGTGCAGCAGCATCGCCAGATAGAGCGCACGTCGCGATTGCAGGTGATCGAACAGGCCGGTCGCGACCGGAGCCACCTCCGCGAGTTCGCCGCGTTCCAGCGTGTTCAGAACGCGGATCGCCTCGATCGTGTGCTCATCGACAGTGAACACATGATACGTGTCGAACTGCATCTGGCCGACGATGCGCGCCCAGTCGGGAATGAAGCGGCCGAGAAAACCGGTCTCGTTCAGGATCGACAGCCAGCGTGCGCCATCCGGATGCTGGCTGCCACGATGGTGGTCCGGTTCCTTGCCGCACATCAGGTCCATGAACAGCGCCGCCGCCTTGGGATCGCTGCGCAGTTCCACGGCGCGGCGCTCGTTCTGGATCAGCGAACGAATTGCCAGGGGATGCAGTTCCAGATTGCGGTCGCGCGCCACCTGCAGGATGCGCAGCATCTGCAGCGGCTCACGATCGAAATCGCGACCGGGAACCGCCATCAGACGCCCCTCGGCCAGGACAAAGCCACACTTCAGCAGCGCCGGGTCGGTCTCCGCCGCGACCGCCGGCGGGCCAAGCGCCTCGCGGAGGATGCCCGGCTCCAGAATGCGCGTCAGGCGGGCGACCTCGCGCGCGGTCAGGAAATAGTGGCGCATGAAACGTTCGACCCCGTCCTGCCGACCGTGGCGCGTGTAACCCATCCGCGCGCCGACGACCGGCTGGAGATCGAATGTCAGCCGCTCCTCGGCGCGGCCGGCGACGTAGTGCAGATGAAACCGTACCGTCCAGAGAAACTCCCAGGCGCGTCGGCCATGTTTCGCCTCCGACGGTGACAGCACATCGCCAATGTCGGCGAGTTCGCCCATCGTCTGGGTGTCGTAGACGTAGCGCGCGATCCAGTAGAGCGTCTGCAGGTCGCGCAGCCCGCCACGGCCTTCCTTCACATTCGGCTCGACGACAAACGGGCTGTCGCCATAGCGGCGGTGGCGAACATCGCGTTCTGCCTGCTTGGCGGCGATGTACTCGGCGACACCCGCCTCCTTGCAGGCAGCGCGGAAGCGGGCGTGAAAATCGGCGAACAGTTTCGCATCGCCGGCAATGTGCCGCGAGTCGAGCAGCGCGGTACGGATCGTGGTGTCCTTGGCACCCTCGACCAGGCAGTCTTCGATCGAGCGGGTGGCGTGGCCCACCTTCACGCCAAGGTCCCACAGGAAATACAGCATGTACTCGACCACCTGCAGCGTCTGCCGCGACGCCTCCTCGGCGGTCAAAAACAACAGGTCGATGTCGCTGAACGGTGCGAGCACGCCGCGGCCGTAGCCACCGGTTCCCGCAACCGACAAATGCTCCGGCTCGCCGAAGCCGGTGTCCGACGTGGCGTGCTCGTACAGCGCAGAGATCAATCCGTCGGTCAACTTGCCGAGCAAGCGGGCGGCCTGCAGGCCGGTGATCTGGTCCTGCTCAAAGGCGTGCTGCACATGCTGCTGGATGCGCGCAAGGTGGCGGCGAAACGCCCCGAGCGCGGCATCGCGGGATACAGGCGCGCCGTCCTCGGCCAGCGCCGCGAGCGCGGCGGAAAGGGTGGAGATCGACGCCTCGGGCGACTTTGGCTGGGCAACTGGGGTCAGCATCGGCGGCAGCGTACTAGGTCGCGGCCGTGTCGGGAACTGCCAGTAGTGCTTTCAGACGATACAAAGCGTCGAGCGCATCGCGTGGCGTCATCCGATCCGGTTCCAGGCCGGCGATTGCCTCGGCCAGCGGATCCGCTTCGGGTGTGGTTTCCGGTGGCGAGGCGGCGAACAGCGGCAGGGCGGTGAGCGGCGCGCCGGCCGCCCCCAGCGGGCCACCATGCCTCTCCAGCGATGCCAACAGCGAGGCGGCGCGCCGCACCACAGGCGCCGGCACACCCGCGAGTTCGGCGACATGCACGCCCCAGGAGCGTCCGGCGGCACCGGCAGCCACTTCGTGCAGGAAAACCACGGTCCCCTTCCATTCCTTCACCCGCATGGTGTGCGGCTTCAATCGCGGCAGCCGGTCCGCCAGTTCGGCAAGTTCATGGAAATGTGTGGCGAAAATTGTGCGGCAGCGGATCGCCGAATGCAGTGCCTCCAGCACAGCCCAGGCGATCGCGAGGCCATCCAACGTGGCGGTGCCGCGGCCGATTTCGTCCACCACGACCAACGATCGCGGGCCGGCCTGGTGCAGGATGGCGGCTGTCTCGGTCATCTCCACCATGAAGGTGGAGCGCCCGCGCGCCAGATCATCGGCGGCGCCGACGCGGGAGAACAGGCGATCGACCACGCCGATCGTCGCGGCTTCGGCCGCCACCGGCATGCCGGCCTGGGCGAGGACGACGATCAGCGCGTTCTGCCTGAGAAACGTTGACTTACCGGCCATGTTGGGTCCGGTGAGCAGCAGCACGCGCTGGTCGGGCGAGAGGTCGCAGTCGTTCGGCACAAACTGTGCGTGTCCCGCGAGCGCCGCCTCCACCACCGGATGGCGGCCGGCGCGGACCAGGAATTCATCGTCCTCGGTAACCAGCGGGCGGCACCAGGTGCCTGACTCCGCAAGCGCTGCCGCGGACTGGATGGCGTCGAGCAGGGCGAGCGCGTCGGCGCAGGTAGCGAGGGCGTCGGCGTGCGCAAGTGCCGTCCGCACCAGTTCTGCGAACATGGCACGTTCGCGCGCGGCGGCGCGTTCACCGGCCTCCGAAATGCGGCGGTCGAGATCGGAGAGCTCAGGCATGGTGAAGCGCGCGCCGTTGGCCATGCCCTGGCGGAGCGTCAGCTCCGGAAATCCGCGCAGTTTCTCGACGGCCGCGGCCGGGACCTCAAGAACGTAACCGAGCTGCGCGTGATGGCGGATCTTCAGGCTGGCAACGCCGTAGCGCTGCGCGCAGTCGAGCTGGAGGGTCGCCAGCACGCGGCGACTGTCGTCGCGGAGGGCCCGTTCGGCGTCGAGTTCGGCGTCGAACCCGCGCAGGATGGCATTGCCGTCGTCCAGGCGGTGCGGCGCCGGATCGGCGAGCGCCGCGGTCAGCATCTGTTCGAGTGCTGGATCGACGCGCAAGGCGGTGCAAGCCGATTGCAGCAGGCGAGGTAACGAAGCAAAAGCCAGAAACTCCCCCTCCCCCCGGCCCCCTCCCGCAAGGGGAGGGGGAGTCGCATTCAGAGCCGCCATCGCCCCGCGCGCGGCGCGCAGGCCGTCGCGTATCGCGGCGAGATCCCGGGGGCCGCCTCGTCCCACCGACAATCGCCCGAGCGCCCGCGCAATATCGGGCGCAGTCCGCAAAGCAGCCCGCAGGCGTTCGGCAGCCTCGCGCTCTCCCAGCATCCACGCCCACGCATCCTGCCGCGCCGCGATCGCCGCTGGATCGCTGAGTGGCGCGGCCAGCCATCCCGCCAGCAGTCGTGCGCCCGCCGGGGTCAGCGTCCGCTGCACCGTCCCGAGCAAGGAGTGCTGTGTGCCACCATCGCGCGCCCGGTGTATCTCAAGGCTGGCGCGCGTCGCCGCATCCATCGCCAATAGCCCGGTAATGCCTTGCGGCGCTGGCCGAGCGAGTCGCGGCAGCGTGCCAGCCTGCGTGGCGCGCACATAGTCCACTGCCATTAGCGCCGCGACGGCCTCAGCATCCGTGAAGCTTCCGAATGCCTCGACGCTGGCGACCCCGAAGGTCTCGGCCAGCCGTCGCCGCGCCACCAGGGGCGGCGATGGCGTGACATCGGGCGCGCGTTTGTCGGCCCACTCGCCGAGCGCCAACCCAGCCGGCGCCAGGATCTCGGCTGGTTCCAGCCGCCCGAGCAGGCCTTGCAACTCCGGCTGTGCCACCGCGGCGGTTTCGAACAGCCCGGTGGACACATCGAGCCATGCGGCGCCAATGCCGTCGCGGTCCTGCGCCAGCCCGAGCAGCAGATTTGCCTTGCCGGCTTCCAACAGCGCTTCCTCGGTGATCGTGCCAGGGGTGACGAGACGTACCACTTCGCGGCGGATCGGCGCCTTGCTGGTGCGGGACTTCGGATCCTCCATCTGCTCGGTCACCGCGACGCGGAAACCACGGCGGATCAGGCGGGCGAGGTACGCCTCTGCCGCGTGCTGCGGCACACCGCACATCGGGATCGGGCGACCGTCATGCTCGCCTCGCTGGGTCAGTGCGATGTCGAGCGCGGCGGCGGCGGCTTCCGCATCGGCGAAGAACAGCTCGTAGAAGTCGCCCATGCGAAAGAACACAAGTGCGTCCGGATGCGCCTCCTTGGCAGCAAACCATTGCGCCATGGCGGGCGTGGCGCCGGCGGCATTCAGCGAACGGGAGGATGCAGCCATCGCTGTGGTTTACCCCGCGCGCCCGCGATTCCAAAAGCGGACAGCGGGAGCGGGCGTGCCCGCTATTCTGCCGCTGCGGCCTTGGACGGAATGCGCTCGAGCCGGCTGTCGTGCCCCAAAGTGACCAGAATAACTGCTGAGATCACCGGCGCGGCGCCGATCGCCATCAGCGCAATCAGATCACTGCCGCCCGTCGCGTCCTTGATCAGCCCGAACATGTAAGGCCCCAGAAAGCCGCCAAGATTGCCGACGGCGTTGATGAGAGCGATGCCGCCGGCCGCTGCGACACCCGACAGCATGGCCGTTGGCAGCGGCCAGAAGGTCGGCGCGATGGTGTATTGGCCCATGATCCCCAGGATCAGCACAACCATCATCCAGATCGGATGTTCAGGCCCGATGAAGACGCAGGCTATCAGTCCGGCCCCAGACAGCAGGCAGGCTGACGCGACATACATCGTGCGTGCGCCGGACCGGTCGGAACGGAGGCTCCAATAGATCATCGCCACGGCAGCGAACACGAACGGAATGGCGCTCACCACGCCGTTCATGATCGTCGAGACCCCAAACGACTTGACGATGGTCGGCAGGAAGAACAGCAGGCCGTAACCCGACACGTTCTGACCGAAGTACACCAATGTCAGCAGCCAGACGCGAGGATTGCTCATGGTCTCGCCGAGTTCGAAGCGGTGCACCAACTCGCGCTGCGACTGCTCTGCGTCGAGACGCTGCTGTAGCCAATTCCGCTGTTCGGGCCTCAGCCATTGCGCATCCATCGGACGATCGGTCAGCATCACCCAGGTGACGACGGCCATGATGATGGGTGGCACCGCCTCGATCACGAACAGCCACTGCCAGCCTTGCAGGCCGAGCCACCCGTCGATCGTCAACAAATACGCCGAAACCGGAGGCCCAACGATCAGTGAGATCACACTGGCAGACTGAAAGATCCCCATCATGCGCGAGCGGTAATAGGACGGGAACCACCAGGTCAGGTACAGCACGATCCCCGGATAGAAGCCGGCTTCGGCGAGGCCGAGCAGGAAGCGGACACCATAGAAGCTCCAGTCGTTCCAGACGAAGGCGGTAAGACCGGAAACAATGCCCCAGGTGAGCAGGATCCGGGCAATCCATTTGCGCGCGCCGACGCGGTTCAGCACCAGGTTGCTGGGAATTTCCGCAAGAAAGTAGCCGATGAAAAACACGCCGGCGCCAAATCCGAACACGGCCTCCGAGAAATTGAGCGCGTGCTGCATCGTCAGTTTGGCGAAGCCGACATTCACGCGATCGAGGTAGGCGCAGAAGTAGCCCAGCATGAGCACCGGAATCAGGCGCCAGGCAACTCGCCGGATGGTCTCGTGTTCCAACGGGTCAAGCTGCGCCCCGGCAGCGGCCGTGGTGTGCAATGCCATGACGTTCTCCCGGTTTCTTCGAAACTGGTTTTCAGCGGGTAACGTGATGCGCCAACTCGGTGATTCGAGCAACCAGCTTCCATCACGCGCCCGTGGCCTGCATGATGACTGCCAGCGAGACAGAGTTGCTACAGGGGAAACAGCCATGGCAGACGGCAGCATCGACACGCGCACCGCGCGCATATCGGCGGAAGAAGCGCTGGCCCTGCATGCGTCGGGGCGACCCGGCAAGCTGGAGACGCGCATCTCCAAGCCGATCACCACCGCGCGCGATCTCTCGCTCGCCTACTCGCCAGGAGTCGCCGAGCCGTGCCTGCACATCCAGCGCGACGCGGCGCTGGCCTACGACTACACGGCGAAGGGCAACATGGTCGCGGTGGTATCGAACGGCACCGCCGTGCTGGGGCTGGGCAATCTCGGCGCCGTGGCATCCAAGCCAGTGATGGAGGGCAAGATCGCGCTGTTCAAGCGTTTCGCCGACATCGATGGGATCGACCTGGAGATCGACTCGGAGAATGTCGATGACGTGGTGAACGCCGTGCGTTTCCTCGCCGGCTTTGGCGGAATCAATCTTGAGGACATCAAGGCGCCGGAATGCTTTGTGATCGAGCAGCGACTGCGCGAACTGATGGACATCCCGGTGTTCCACGACGACCAGCACGGCACCGCCATCGTCGCCGCCGCGGGACTGATCAATGCCTGCCATCTCACCGGCCGCGATCTGCGCGACACGAAGCTGGTGGTGAACGGCGCCGGCGCGGCCGGCATCGCGTGCGTCGAGCTGCTGAAGGCGATGGGCATGCGGCCGGAGCATGTCGTGCTGTGCGACACCAAGGGCGTGGTCTACCAGGGTCGTACCGATGGCATGAACCAGTGGAAGTCGGGGCACGCGGCCGCCACCAAGGCACGTACGCTGACCGACGCGCTGGACGGGGCCGATGTGTTCTTCGGATTGTCGGTGAAGGGTGCGGTGACCAAGGACATGGTCAGCCGCATGGCGGACAAGCCGATCATCTTCGCGATGGCGAACCCCGATCCCGAGATCACCCCCGAGGAGGCGCGCGAGGCCAGTCCGCACGCGATCATCGCCACCGGCCGCAGCGACTATCCCAATCAGGTCAACAACGTTCTGGGATTTCCCTACATCTTTCGCGGCGCGCTCGATGTGCGGGCCAGCACGATCAACGAGGCGATGAAGATCGCCGCGGCCGAGGCGCTGGCCAATCTGGCGCGCGAGGACGTGCCGGACGAGGTGCATTCCGCATCGGCCGGACGGAGGCTGACCTTCGGTCCGGACTACATCATTCCGAACGCGTTCGATCCGCGCCTGATCTCCTGGGTGCCCCCCGCGGTGGCACGCGCGGCGATGGAGAGCGGTGTCGCGCGACGCCCGCTGATCGATCTGCGGCGCTATGCGCGCGACCTGTCGGGGCGGTTGGATCCGACCGCCGGCGCGCTCGACGCGATCATGGAAAGCGTGCGCACCAACCCGAGCCGTGTGGTGTTCGCGGAAGGCGAGGAGGAGAAGGTGGTGCGCGCCGCCGTCGCCTATCGCAATGCCGGTTATGGCAGGCCGGTGCTGATCGGCCGCGAGGATCGCGTGAAGGCGACAATGGCCAGCCTCGGTCTTGGCATCGTGGAGGGGATCGAGATCCACAACGCGCGGCTCTCCGGTGCCAACACGAAGTATGTCGAGTTCCTGTATGGCAGAATGCAGCGCCGCGGATTCTTGCAACGCGACTGCCAGCGCATGGTAAACCAGGACCGCAACGTGTTCGCCGCCTGCATGGTGGCGACCGGCGATGCCGACGCCATGGTGACCGGACTGACCCGTTCCGCCGCGGTCTGCCTGGACGACATCAGCCATGCGATCGTGCCCGCCGCCGGCGGCCTCGCGTTCGGCCTCACGCTCGTGCTCGGCATGCGCGGGAAGACGATCTTCATCGCCGACACGCTGATGCACTTCCGGCCCAACGCAGAGGAGCTGGCCGAGATCGCCATCGGTGCGGCCCAGGCCGCGCGCCATCTGGGGCACGAACCGCGCGTGGCGCTGCTGTCGCACGCAACCTTCGGCGATCCGATGCAGCCGGCCAACGCGCCGATGCGCGAGGCGGTGACGATACTCGACCGGCGCAAGGTGGACTTCGAGTACGACGGCGAGATGAGCCCGGACGTGGCGCTGGAGCCGTCAATCCGCGCGCTGTACCCGTTCTGTCGGCTGACCGACGATGCCAATGTGCTGGTGATGCCGGGGCTGCATTCGGCGCACATCACATCGAGCCTGGCGCGCAAGTTGGGTGGTGGCACGACCATCGGGCCGCTGCTGATGGGCATGGAGCGGCCGGTGCAGATCATGCCGATGGACGCGTCGGTGAGCCAGATCGTCGATCTGGCCTGCCTCGCCGCGTATCAGGCGGTGAGGCGGTAGCCTTCAGTCGCCTGGAGCGTCGGCCGCCGGGATGGCGACGGGAGCGTCATGCGCCGCGATCGGCACTATGGCGGCACAGTGCGTTCAGGGCGGCCCGGTGGAGACAGGTGCAGGGAATTGCGCGAGCGGCCCCGGCGGGCGCCGGATCAGGTCTCGCGGCGCTGCGGAGGTGGGAAACGCCTGGTTAAGGATATCCTTCAACAGGCCGGCGAAGTTGCCGCCCTCTCTCATGATGACGACTTGCAGTTCCCGCCACTGCGCTAGTTGATTTAACTATTCGTTGCTCTGGGTAGCAGCAGACTTCAAGGGATTATATAGGACGCTTGCAATCAGGCGATTAGATTACCATACCTTCAGTGGTTCGTTTCGGTTGGTTTCATCCGATCTCTTTCGATTGCAATTACCCTACTCCCCCAGTGCTACCCAGCTCCGGAGACACCATGCCCACTGTCGCACTCAACGGACGCACGGCGCCGGCCCTCAAATGCCCACCAGGGTCGACAGAAACCGTCTACTGGTCTGACGATCTGGCCGGGTTCGGCCTTCGATGCCGCGCCAGCGGCGCACGGTCATGGTTTGTGCAATATCGGACCAAGGCTGGCGAGACGCGCAAGCATACGCTCGGCGACCCGCAAACGGTGCCCTTCTCCAAGGCGCGCCACGAGGCAGGTCGGCTGATCGCTGCGGCGAAGTTGGGCGGAGACCCGGCCGCAGATGCGCGGAAGGCCAAGGATGCCGTCACAGTCAGCAAGCTGATAGATAGCTATCAGGCGCACCAGAAGCTCCGCATGAAGCCACGGAGTTACAAGGAACTGAGCCGGCACCTGGGGATGCATGCCAAGTCCCTGCACAGTCGTCGCGCGAGCCAGGTGGCGCAGCGCGATGTCGTGGGGCTGCTGCAGGGGCTTGCTGCCACATCACCCGTCACGGCCAATCGCGTCCGCGCCAGCCTCTCCGCGATGTTCGCCTGGGGCATGAAGGCGGGGCTTGTATCGGGCAACCCGATCGCCGCGACGTTCAAGCCCGCTGAGGAGAGGCCGCGGGAGCGCGTGTTGACCGATGATGAGCTGGCGCTGATCTGGTCATGCACGGCCGGCGGAGCCGACTATGACCGGATCGTTCGTCTGTTGCTCCTCACAGGCGCGCGTCGCGAAGAGATTGCGGGCATGGGTTGGAGTGAGCTGATCCGGCGCGATAGCGGATCGGTAACCTGGGTGCTGCCAGCGGAACGCAGCAAAAACCACCTGCCGCACGAGCTGGCACTCCCCCCGATGGCCGTGGCGCTTCTATCGGAGCCACGAGCAGACGAGGGCGGCGCGCCGCGGGAACTGATTTTCGGGGAGGGGAAGGGGCCATTCTCAGGCTGGTCCCGGTGCAAATAACGTCTCGACGAACGTATTGCTAAGGCGAATGGACGGAAGGCAATACCGGCCTGGGTGCTGCACGATCTCCGCCGCACGTTCGTGACCCGGCTGAATGATCTGGGGGTTGAGCCGCACGTGATCGAGGCGCTGGTGAACCACGCCAGCGGGCGCGCAAAGGCAGGCGTGGCGGGAGTCTACAATCGTTCGGCGTATGCGGCGCAGAAGCGCGCTGCGCTGACTGTGTGGTGCGATCACATTGCCACTTTGGTCAGCGACTCGCCAGCGGAGCAGAACGCGGCAGGGCGGAACGTAGTGCCGCTGCGGCGGGCCGATTGATGGCGAACGCCGCAGAAATTGAGCGTGCTCGGAAACGACGCGTGCAAGCGGAGCGAGTGAAACGTAAATTAAACGCACACCATGCGGCTGCACCGGACGAATTCCTTAGTAGCGAACCGCCTCCGAAACACCCGTACACCACATCACGAAAAGCAGCCGCACCCAATGTGGAAGCCACCACTGCGAGTGGGCCCCGCGCAGGCGTGAAGCATAGGGGGAGTAGCCTGCTAAGGGGACTGCCGCCGGAGGACCTGAATTGAGCGGTTAGGCAGTGGCAGCGCCGTTCCCGCGTCGGCTCGTCCGAGGAGGATGTGGTGGTTGACCGTCTCATGACGGTGCTTTTCCAAATGGAAGAGGCGCGAAAACGCCAATGCCGCGGGCGCGGCAATAGTCTTAACTGCCAGAAGCTGCGCGAGGCTCTTCGGTTCATCTATAGCCGAGGGCTTCCCCTGCGATCTGGCCAAAAATCGAACGCGGTCCGCGAGTATGCCTGCGAGCTGACGAAAATCGAACCAGAACTTAAAAACCCCACCGCAACTGCGCGTTCGCGCCTGCGCCGTTTGACCGATCTTAGAGGCAAGCACGGTTTCCCCGAGCCAAAGCGGGGACGAAAAGCTGGAATCAAACCCAAATAGGGCAACCAAAAACGTGATTGCTGCAACTGCAGAACCCTGATGCTATCTGATCGCTCCAGCAACAACCTGGAGCTCGACATGCCCAACGCACCCACAGTCGTCGATGATGCCGTTCTGACCGCGGCTGAAACAGCCGCATTGCTCGGCCTGAGCAAGTTCACGCTGCTGCGCATGCGCCAGCGGCCAGGATCTGACGGTTTACCGTTCGTGGGACCATTGAGCCCTAACCGGATCGGCTACGTCCGCCGCGATTACTGGCATTCCTCGCCGCCCGTCGTGTCGGGTACTGCCAGAGGCTGCCTGAAAAGCGCAACGCCGCCGGGGTTCCGCAACTCGGCGGCGTTGCTGTGTCAACCCGGCGCTGTCTAGCGCCGAAAACAGAAAGCACACAAAATGCAATGTACGTCTCCGCCCTACGCCGTTCGAGCACCACGGATGCGTGCAAGGCACAGCAACTCCTCACCGCAGTCGACAGCGATGCATCAGCACAGTTCGGATTCCGCACATTCGATGATCACGGCGACGACCCTCGCCTTGCGGTCAAAGCCTTTGGCACGCTCGACTGTGGCATCCGGCAGCACAATGATCCCGCGAAGGATGGCAAACCATGCCGCCCCGCTCGCCTCCTTTCTTACATGCAGAGCTTGGGTGCAGGCGCCTTCTTTGTCGTCAACAAGTTGGACGGGGTCGGCCAGCGACAGGCGAACGTCACTGCTATTCGCGCCCTCTACGTGGACGCTGACAGCCGCCCTGAAGTCGAGCGGCTCAGCGCCTTCATCACTACGACGGGCTTGACGCCAACTGCGTTGGTTGCCAGTGGCGGCATCCACGACGGTGTCGAGAAGCTCCAAGCCTATTGGCGAGTGAGCGGCTGCCCCGTCGCTGAATTCACCAGAGCACAGCTCACGCTGATATCGCGCATCGATACAGATGCGGCCGTGCAGGACGCCAGCCGCGTGATGCGGGTACCGGGGTTTTGGCACCAGAAGGGGGAGCCTCGGCAGACGCACATCGTGTCGATTGACTTGGCGACCCAATACGAGTTCGCGGCGCTCATGGCTCGCGTGCTCGCTCAGCCGCAGATTGCTGATCCATGGGCCGGCGGCAAGGGCATTAGGCGACCAATGGTGCGCCACGCCGGGTGCGGTGTCAGCGTGTCATCCGCCGGCACGACTGCGCGACTTCGCATCCTTCTGGACCTGCACGGTGGCTACGTCACGCCCGCCGTGTGTGCCCTGCTCCGCGAAGCAAAGGCGCCGGCGGACGGTCGACCAGGCAATCGGCACGAGACACTCAAATCCGTAGTGGCGCGCTCCATCCTGGCCGGATGGCCCGACGACGACATCCGCGCGCTCGTGCTGCCTGTCATCAATGACGGGTGGGGTGAGGGGGACTGGACAAACCACATCGACCGCCTACTCGAATGGACGCGGGCGCAGGAAGCCACGCGCGTCGCGGCCACACCCGTCAATGCGACCGCGCACACCGGGGGTGCTCAATGAGCGCGACAATCGATGAGGGCGCAGACGCGACCACAATGGACGTCGATGCACTGTATGCCCAATTTCGGGCACGCGCGGCTGCGCTGAAGACTGGGTCTGTCGGCGGAGCCGACGCATTGGGTGCTGAGATCGTTGCATCGCTCCTGCCGGAGGCCACATTCAAGGCATTGGCCGCGGTTATTGCGGACGCAACGGGGCTGGATGGAACCTCGATATGCAAGCGGATGCAGAAAGCTCCGGCGCATCCGACGGGGGGGCGCCCGGTGCACCAACACCAACGACGGCGCTGAGCTGCGCGACTGATCCGGAACCGTGCGCGCACCCTGAGCCGCTTGCAAAGGTGCTGGACCAGATTGTCCGCGTGATTGCAGCGCGCGTGCATTGCTCGAATGCTGCGGCGGACGCTGTAGCGTTGTGGTGCGTCGCCACGTGGGGCGTGTCCAGCTCTGGGCCAGATCTATTTCCGCGGCTGCACTTGTTCTCGCCAATGAAGCGTTGCGGCAAATCGACCATGCTCGAAATTGTACAACATGTAGTTCGCCGGCCACTGGCGGCAACGGATACCTCGGAAGCAGCGATGTTCCGTGCCATTGATCGGTGGCGGCCAACTCTGCTGATCGACGAAGCGGACCGACTCTTTGCCAAGAGCAGAGACCTCGTGGGGCTGGTGAATTCGGGCTACAGCCGTGTGGGGCAGGTCATCCGCACAGTGGAGGTCCAGCGGGCGGACTCCGGACGTTCGATCCGGTGCCTTTCGCGACCTATGCCCCTATCGCGCTGGCGGGCATCGGCCGGCTGGCATCAACCATCGAGGATCGCTCGATCCGGATAGCACTTGTGCGACAACCGCAAGGTAACACGCATAAGCGTATCGGGTTGAGCGGGCTGATGAGGGTGCGCGAGATAGTCGGGCCGCACCTCATTGCGCACGCCGATGCCATAGGCACAGCGATGACAGCGAGCGTATCCGATAGCACGATCCCACCGTCGCTGAATGATCGCGATGCTGACAACTGGCGTCCACTGCTTGCCCTCGCCGGCCTGGCGGGTGGTGCATGGCCCGCGCGAGCGCATGCTGCCGCAATCGAGTTGTGCGGCGAGGCGGCGGACGGTGACCGCGGCCCAGAGTGGACACTTCGACAGATCGTCGAAGGTGTTAGTGCGTTCCGCCGCGACGCGGTCGAGAAGTATCAACAGTGGATCCGCAACGGCCGCAAGGCCGCTCCACCACAGCAGGGTCAGCGGGTTCCGCAGCGCACGCCCCCCTGCCGGTATATCGCCTCCGAGGATCTCGCCAAGTGGCTCATGGCCAAGGACGACTTTGGCTTCGGCGACTACCGCGACACGGGCAGCGTAAAGATGCGCGTCGCCCGCCTGCTCCGTACGTTTGGGGTGGAGCCTACCCTCCGACGTGTGGCTGGGGTGCCGACGCGCGGCTACTTGGTACCGTCTATAAGAAGTGTGTGGCGGAGGTATCGGCCATGATGCCTCAGTTTTCCGACAGGACGGCGATAGGGCGAGCCTGGGTGTGCTTTGCCCCGGCTAGAACCGTTGCGCCGTTCTCGAGCCCCGGAAGCCTGCAGACATCCACCACTACCGGTGTAACGACCTTTGGGAGCGGGGTCGAGCCGTTTCGGAAGTCGTTACGCTATTTTGGGTCGGATTTCCGCCGTTTTTTGGGGTGCCGTAACGACGTAACGAGTAAGTTGGCGAACCGAGGACAGCGATGTCCTCCCGTAAAGATCTGTGAGACACAACCCCGTCCCCGGGTGCGGCGGATCCCGGAAGGGACCCAAAGCCACCCGTCACCCAAGACATCAGGACCATGAATGAAAGCCCCGACCGATGAGTAAACCTCGCAAGTCGGCCGCCCAAGCGGTCGCAGACCTGACCCAACCAGAATTCCGCGACTATGAGGAGCATAAGCGCGCGATCGATTGCTCTATCGCTGTCGGTGTGCAGCCCGGTATTCAGTGGAACCAACTTGTACCGCCCCTACCTCTGACACCCGAGGAGCTGGTCGAGTTGGCTGACTTTACGCCGGCCCGAGGATATGGCAACACGGGCGGATGGGGGAATATTGCTTACGAGAGGATCGATGGGCGTGCGCCTTGGCGGAACGTCTCAAAGGGATACTTCCAACCCGTCAGGGACGTGGGAACTCTGATGATACGCTTTCCGGGACCATTCAATAGCGGCTGGAAAGTCCATATGCTGTGCAAATCCAGCACGGGGTCAGTCACGGAGCACAGTCTAGTATCCGCTCGATCGCACAAACTGGTGGCGTTCGACTCTCGCGATCAGGCTGCAAACGAAATGCAGGCTACTGCTAATGCCCAAGGCAACTGCCCGGGCGCGTGGAGTTGGCTGCCGCCTCTGCCGTCGACCGGAGAGGTCCATCCGTGGATTGCCGTACGGCATGCCCGGGACGCCAACTACAGTGTAAATTCTGGTCCCCTTTTCTCCCGCATCACGCGGAGCGGACCTGACGGTTGCCGGTGGATAATTGAAGAACGGGCGAATAAGATATGGATATTCCGTAATAAAAGTACGTTAGATATGGGACTGATCACAGGGACCTATTTCCGAGTGTCGACGCAGCAAGGGAATACTGCGCAGCAGAGGACGAAAAATCACTGCTGTCCTGACTGCCGCGAGCTCGGTGCCGTCACTTCTGTCGACGTTCGCGCATCTGCCGGCCGATCGCCGAGCAAGTCGGCGACCACTACCGTAGTGGCCTACGCGTGTTGGTCGAACCCGGCTTCGTCGTCCCCAAGCCTCTCGGCCCACCCATCGATGACGTTTCCTGGCGTGTCAGCCGCCGCGGTTTCCGGTGCCAGCGAGATAGAAACTTGCCGGTCAGGGAGGTTGATGGTCACGGAGAACGGCCGGTTGCCTTGCCCGGCAGCCTTCGACGCCCCGTAGCCGCCCACACCGCCGATCTTGGCTCGTACCTCCGCGGCGCGGAGCTGCTGCGCCGACAAACTGGCGACGGCGACACGCTGGTTGTCTCGGGCTGCGGCATCAGCCGTGGCCTCCAGCCGTTCATGGACTTTACGCAGGTCAGCGACGATGCCCGCGAGCGCGACGAACGCTGATGGGTCTCCGGCTTCGGCCGCGGCCAACACTTGCGCCCGTTGCTCGATGGCGTCCCGCCCTTCCCAGCGACCGCTGCAAGCGCCTTTGCGGGCGCCACGACGTGGTTCCGTCGATGGCGGCTCACTGACATGCGGTGCAATCCGCCCCCAAGCCGGGCAGCAATTGCCCCGTCTGTCGCGCCGCCAGCGATCATCTCGCTGGCTATCCGCGTCTTCTCGCTATCGCTGCAGATCAAACAGGGGCGGCCGGTCATCACGTTGGACCTCGGCTTCGTGGCATTTCATGCTGGACGATTAGCACGAACCGGAGCGGTTGTACATCGTCGTATGCGGCCTAGACAGGTAACTGCCGGCTTTGAATTGCGAGGCACATCCTCCGGCAACTGTCACGCCAGTCACAGCCGTCTCCGCACGAAAAGAGCGAGTTTTCTTTGCTGCGGTGTGATGGTTTCGTGCAAACGGGACTGTCATCCACGCACCGTCCCGTCGTCATGCTCTGCTGTTCGCGAGAAGGAGCGAGAAAACACCAATGCGTCTGGTCGCGTGCCACCTCCCGCCCACCGCCATGGATCGAGCCGACCCTCTGGGGGAACGCTGAGCTGATCCCGGCATGGTTGCTTCGGCACAACCGAGTCAGGCCACGCTCTGATCGATCGCTAATACAGCTCGGGCAGAAGCCACCGTGGCCACTACGGTAGAGGCCTCTCTGACAGCTTCGGGTCGGCTTCGGTCGACGATCACCGTTGGGTACTGACCTATAGACCCACTGCGGCAGGTCCCCCAGCGGACCGGAGCAGATCGGTCAGCCAACGTGATGAACAGACCACCTTCCACCTTCTTGCGTTTGGTCACGCCGCGAAGTTCACCCGGTCCTGGTGGTCGACTGACTCGTCGCAGACTTGCGCCAGCTGTGGTAGGGTATGCCTGTGAGCGCGACTGAGATCAGCTCGGACCTC
>CAWFUF010000033.1:0-130027 GCA_963818775.1 uncultured Alphaproteobacteria bacterium
TTGCTCAGAGAGGCGCGCCCGGCGATCGCCATCTCGACCGCAACGGCCGCTGCCTTCAATGCCGATCGTGCCGCCGCCGGGCTTAGCTGCTCCGGCGGTGGCGCGACAGGAGCAGCCGGCCGAACCAGCGCACCAGCACCCTCCGGCTGATAGACCTGCCGGCAACCGCCGCAGACCCACGCCAACTTGCCGGCCGCGGTGCGCGTCGACTGGAATCTCCGACATCCGCAACCGCACGTGCCGCCCCAAGGATTCGACGCGCTGTGCGCCTCCTCGGCCTTCTCGCGCTCCCGTTGCTGCTCCTCGGTCTCAGGACCGCCCGAGGGCATCCGGAATACCGCGTCTAGCGCTGTCTGCGGTGATGGCGGTGGCGGCCCGTCGCCACGATGCAACCCGAGCCGCTCGAGCACATCAGCACCCGCGCGCTGTAGAACCTGGCGCACCATTAGAAGGCCCTCTTCAAACGGCCCAGCGCGCCAGGAAAGCGCTTCTCAATCGACGCCGAAGTCCGAGCCGCCTGTCCCGCACGACCACGCCGGCACACGTCTTCAATCGCCGCAGTGTCATACGCCATGATCGCACCGCCAGGCCCGGTGCCACGCGGCCGCTGGTCAGTCGCCATTGCACGATACGGCGCATCCCGCGCGCCAGTCCGCGGCACGCCACGGAACGCAGGAGGCGTATCCTGCGCAGGAGCCGCCGATGGCCGCCCAGGTGGCGCGCTGGAGCCAGACATAGCCGCGTGAGCGCTAGGGCCCATCAAAATCGAAGCCAGACTGTCGACGAGATCCAAGCCCTCCGGATCGTCCTGCAGTTTCTCCTGCAGCCGCTGCACAATATCCATCGCGCCCTGGTCGAGTTCCGCCGCTCGCTGCTGACCCTGCCCCGGCTGCGGCTCCTGGCCAGGGGGCATCGCGTTCGTGCCCCCAGGGTCCGCGTTCACCTCCATGCCCTGATAGCCGCCGCTGCCTTGGTCAAATGCCCAGCGCCGCGTCGATTTTCCGTTTCTAACCGTCGTATGCATCTGTGCTATACCTCTCCGCAGAAAAAGATTGTGGACCTACAATCTTTTTATGGCCTCTCTCTCATGGGGTAACTCGGCGCAGCCAGGAGATTTCGGACCGTAAATCTCTCAGCGCTGAGGAAGCCCATGTCATAAAAATGTTCGCGCACTCAAGATCCGGTCCATGCCAGCGTTAGTCGACGCATCCGTCAGATTGCCGCGCCAGCAACCACCTCCGGCCTCGACCTCGAACGAATCGCCGACCGCACCAGTCGCCAACCGCAGGTGCGCTTTTGCTAGGGCATGCAAGTCACCAAATATCGCCGCGTCGTTCACTTCCAACCCGCGTTGATATCGCCTCGCTAGCGCATGCAACGACACGCTGACCAGCGACGGCATCACAAACGAAAATCTGTGAGCGCCTATGTCGAGCATTAGACCAATGACCGATACACCCGCCTCATCCACCGTCCACCGCGCCGCACGAAAATCGCTCGCGCTTGCCCTCAATTGGCGAATGTGCAACGAGCGTTTCCCCAGCACCAGCTCTATCTTTGTATCAAGCAGCCCGAACGCCGGCATGCAGGCCCACTCGCGCGCTACGTCAGTCAGCTGCTCGCGTCTGGGGATCGGCGACCGCTTACTGCGCGCAACCAAGGGCGCCGCAATGTGATCGATCGCACGGGAGCACTCGACGTTCACCACCTTAAGCCTGTCGCGCATCGAACGCGCCTGCCCGAGATATTCTGGAGGGATCGGCCCTGGCCGCCAATCTGATGGTGCAAGCGCAGCACTCATCGCGAAAACCGCCCAGACCACGGGGAGACCGATGGCCGCTCAGGCCCTCGCGTCAGCGTGCGAATCGCAGCCTCGCTGATCTGCATCGGCGCGCGCCCACCACCGACCAGCAACAGAGCGCCCATCGCGCCGTTGCAAACGTCGTCATGTCCACCTGGCGCGTGATCGATTGAGTCGTGGCCGCTTCGGGCCGTGCGGCGCTCTAATCCAACCAACTGCTGCGCCAGTCGCTTCACGTCCAGCAATTCCACGCGTCGCGAGTTCAGCAGCGGCAGGCTGTTGATGTAAATCTCGGACTTCGTGCGCTCGCTTATGTCATACGTAATACCAGCATTGCGAAATCTCTCGCGTGGCCAGTCGCCACCGTATCGGTCGCCCGTTACGCGGTTGATGCGGTATGACTTGAGCAGGATGCTGAAGTCCACCACGACACCCTCAGGCGAACATGGCGGCCTGATCTCTCGCACCAGGTCCAGTACGGCAATGCCGCTCTTGCTCTCTCGGTGGGCAATCGCCAGCACCATTGTAGTCCGCACCACCACCTGATAGGTCAACGAATGCGGCATACTGTGTGCCTGGTATGTGTGGCAATTCGAACCTGCCGGGCATTGTGCAGCTTCGACAACATCGCGAGAGACGAAGTCGGCAAGGTCATTGCGGAATTCGGCACCATATTCGCTCGCGGCGCTTTCAGGATCGTCTTCGTAATCCTGTAGCATCTGCGCAGTGTCCATATTTGGATGCATCTCCAACGAGGTGCCGCGCCAAACCAGGACCCTGAATCATCCTTGCCAAAGTGCCGCTGAAACTGTGTGTAAAGCACGCCCGCTTTGCGATATGGGCTGCTCGCAATGATCAGCATGGCGCCGGGGATGTTAGTCAGACCAGGCCGCAATGCGCGCAGGATCTCAACGTCTGGATTTGCTGACTCCTCTGATCGCCAGAACGCGGTCTCGTCACAGAGCGCGGCAACCAGTGAGTAGCCGCGTGTCACTCGGAAGCTTGCAGTGTGGATCTCAATGACGACGTGGTTGTTAAGCGTGATCGCCTGTTCGTCTTCGCTGACGATCATCTGTGCGAGCGCCGGCACGACGTGCAGCAGGCCTGAGATGAACCGAAAGATGCTGCGCGCTTGCGATCTGGACGCAGCGATGATCGCCACCGTGCCTACTTCACCAGGCGCCAAGTGCTCGGCGTAATCACGAAAACAAGCCAAGTAGACGGCGATCAGGGCGAGGATGCGACTTTTGCCGCCTCGGCGTGAGACGACCAGGCACGCCTCGGTAAAGGCGACCACTGGCGCTGTCAGGCGCTCGGTGTGGTGCTGATAAAGGCCGAGCGCGCCGGCATCCATGGGCAAGGCGAACAAGGCGCCAGGAAGGCACGCCAGGGCAGCCATGAAGGGCCTTTGAAGTGGGGCGCGAATAGCTGCTGGTGGTCGAGCGCTTCAATGATGTTCAGCACGCGCTCACCCGGTTGGCTTGGGGCCGGCCTGGATATCGGCCAGGGTCACTGGGCGTTCGGAGGATGCGCCACGCAGGCCGAGCTTCAGTAGGGTGCGGCTCAGGTGACCGTTCCAGGCCAGATACTGACGACTGGCATGGTCGCTCGGCGTTACGCCTGCAAGCAGCTTTTCGTCTTGGAGCTCAAGATGCAGCGCCAGCCTCGCGCACCGGCGGATGAGTTCCTGCTGCACCCGCGACGGATTACCGCCGCAGTGCTCGGCCAGCATGTCCGAGTAGGCGGTCAGAAAGCGGCCCTCGCGACTGCGGCCATCCAGCGACCAGCCGATGGAGCCGCGATCGATCGCCCTCGAGTTCTGAGTGATCCGGCGGCGATTGGAGGCGGCGACGGCGTTGGAATGGGCGCTCATGTTGCCCGCATGTTGCCCCGAATCGTCAAGTGAGAGCAAGCTCCAATAATATTCCAGCGTTAACAACTGACTAGTAATCTAGAGCAGGCGGTTGCTAACCGGTAGGCCGAATGGCCAGAAGCTGAGATCGGCGCCGCTCCTGGCGGACGCGGAGAGCGCGGAAGTATTGCGATGGGAGGTGCAAATTTCTACCTCCTCGATCTCCTCCCTCTGTGTCTGGTTGGTGTCCGGCTTGTGTCTGGTTGGTGTCCGGTTGCAGGTGGTTAATTCTGGGCTGAAAGCTGCAGAGTTCCTTGTGCATGTCTGGTAGTCCGGTTGTAGGAGGGGGGGACTTAAGCGCTGCGCGTATCGTCGCTAGACGCGCGTCGGCTTAGCTACCACTGACGACGCGTCTGGTTTGGTCCGATCGATCTCCGTAATGACTGCTGCCATAGCAGATATTCCGGTTACGTATGGAACGGCCCAGCCGATTCCATGACTTTGGGTAATGCGTCCCCGTCTCTAAGTTCCCCCCCCCTCACAACCGGACAACCGCCCAAAGTGGCCGAGTTCTGCGGGTTTCCGGGGCCAGCAAGGGCTAGCAACCGGACACCCAACCGGACACGCTCAAAGTGGGCAACCGGACACAGGAGTGACAGGCGGCTCTCAGGCTGGGGGAAGATGGCGCGCGAAGGCGTCGAGAAAGTGGATAAGGATGTATCCACTTTGCCGTGCGTCGCGTGGTCCGACTTTGTGGGGAATGACTTTGAACGGCGCGAGCATCCTGGCTAACCGGTTCTGAGTTATTGGCTTGGCAGCTCGGCCGAACTCGGCCCATGGGCGTCCGTCGAGCTTAACCAGGCTATTTACCAGGTCGGCGGACGTGATGGTGGCGCCTTCGACGAGATCGATGGTCACGCCCTTCGCGTCGGAAAACACGAAGCGGATATCCGCCAACAGTTTGACGCCCAGGGTTTCGGTGCCGTCATCAGTGATGATTAGGGCGTCTGCCGTCTTGCGGACAAGTTCGGGCCAAGTACCACCGGCGATGTCGGCGATGACGAACAGGGGGCGCCAGTTGTCTGCCTGCCGGTTGAAAAGTTCGCCCATGTCGGGATCTGTGTCGGCTAGTTGCGCCTCGTGGTCTAGCGCCCAACGGACGATTTGCGGGCGAGCGCGGCAGCGTCGGCGCGAACGTCCTTGGTGATTGGCGAAGGTAGTTCCGCCTTCAGTGCGCGCTTCATAGGGATGGTGATGGACCTGTCGGCGATAGTGCCGGGGAGGTCGCCGATGCCTGCGATGGCGATGGTCCGAAGACCGAGAACATGCGCGGCGTGTGATCATCGCCGACTGTGCGTAGGATTTGACCGCCGCGCTTGTGTCCGGCGTTGACGATACCGCGCAGCTCCTCGGCTTCGTTGAGGAAGGTGTCAGCCTCATCGAGTAGCAGTGTGGGCTTGGCCATTTCGATGGCGCGGAACATGCGGCGGTGGTCACATTCGCGGCAGGCAGCGCGCGGCAACACACCATTTCGAGCAGGTCGAGCACCGTAGTTTTACCGCTGTTCTTGACGATGCCGCGCACGTGCAGCCGTGGAGAATGTGTGAATGCCTCGAAGGTATGGGTGTGCATGGTCCAGAGCGCGAGTGCGTGTGGCGCGCCCCTTGGCAGGAACGCATGCTTGGCGAAGAAGTCTCTAAGATCGGCGAGCAGCTGCGCGCCGTTCACTGGCTCAGGCCATGGTTCTGGAACGGGGAGGTTGAGCGGGCGCCCTTGTTGGTCGTCTTGGGCGTCGTCTGCGCCGCGTGCTTGAGCCACCATCTTATCGAGAAAGCTCGCCCGCACCTTCAGCCGCTTGGCTTCGTCCTGGCGGACCAGTTCGTAGCGGGTAACGGGCAGAGCGGCGAGCCTGGCAATGGCGGTTTCTAGATCGTCCTCGTGGTGTGGCGGGTCTGGTTGTTCTGGTTGAACGAGGGCTTCGACTAGTTCATCGAGCCTCTCCCGCGTGCCGCCGGCCGCGATCCAGTCGGCGACGTCGCCTTTCTCCGGTAGGTCGGGCAGCGTGAGCGTTCGGACCTGCTTGGCAATACCATTGAGTGACTTTGCGACCATCGCCGCGTGCTGCCGTCCTGGGTCGTCGTTGTCCGGCAGGATGACTGCGTCGAGGCCGCGGATAGGATCGGCGTACTCGTTGCGCCATTTATTGGCGCCACCTGGTGAACACGTTGCAATTAGCCCGAGCGCTACCAGACCGTCGGCCGCCTTCTCGCCCTCGACCACATAAATACGGCTGCCTGGCGCGAGGCTAGCAATCGCTGGCAGGCGGTAGAGGACTCGCTGGATGTTCTTCATGTTCCAGAGCCAGCCGCCGTTGCCGTCGGAACGGCGCTGACGAAAGTCCTTCGGTGCGAACCTTACCACCTGGAACAGCGGGTCACCGTTCGCGGCGACATAGTCGTAGGTCGCGACTATCGTCGCCTTCTGTTTCGGCTTCTCGATGTGGCCCTGGGCCTGTAGCCAAGCCAGGGCGTCGGATTTGTCGAGGTTCTTGCGGATCTGAACGAAGTCCAGGACCCCTCCCCCGATACCGGCCTCGTGGTCGTAGAATGTTCCGGCGCCCAGATCTACGGATAGGCTACCTCGGGTGCCGAAGCGCAGTTCGCCCTTCATGTGGTTGTGCTCTGTCGGATCACCCAGTATGGCGCGTGCCACTGGCCCCATGGCGCGGGCGAATTCATTCGATCCGGTTGCGGCGCTCACAGGTGACACCCGGCCGCGCGCAGCCGTGTGGCGATCGTCGTCAGCCGGGTCTGCTGTTTCGGAGACAGGTACGGGAACCTGCCCAAGCCGCCGATGAACTCGGCCTCCCATTTGTCCAACAGCAGGGGATACCTGGCGCAGCTGGCGGCCAGCTCGCGCCAGGCGTGCGGCTCAGATTGACGTGGAGATGCTGGTGCAGGAGTGGTGACGTCGCCGCTCAGCAGTACGTCGTCCCAAGTCACGCCCAGCTCCGTCCTCACAATCTGGTCGGCCTTCCGAGCCGCGGTCAGCGACTCATTGTCGAAGGGGCTTCGGATCATGCCGAGAACCTTCGACAGCCGGATCCGGTGCGCGGTCGTGATGGCGTTCATCCCCGTCCGCCCCGCCGCAGTGTCGCTGCGTCGAAATGGATGGTTTCGCCGGTGCCCATGATGAGAGTTGCGCCGCCGATGGTCTCGTCCGCCTCCACCATCGCCGCGACGGATCGAACGAGGCCGTCTCGATCAAGGGCCACGATGATATTGCCATCGTCCACACGGTGGCGTTTCTTGGCCGCGGCCGCGGCCGCGCGGCGCTGCTGCCGGTTCATCGGCCAGAGCTCGGCCGCCCCTCCGCGGCGAGCGCGTCCGCCTCCGCGAAGGTCCGCTCAGCCTCTCGCCGAAGTCGCACGACGCAGTAACGAATTGCAGCGGCGGTCCAGGCCTCGTCCGTGAGGCGGCCTTGCGCAGAAACACCGGTGACGGCGTCTTGCGCAAGCTTGTCCAGTTCAGTGCGCCGCTCTTCGTCGGGAGGTTCCGGTGAGGTTTGGCAGAGCGCCTGGAAGACCGTGTCCTTGATCTCGGTAATCCGGGGGGTGTTGTCGTTCATGTCTCGCGTCCTTCGCGGGGACGCGGCGCTTGCGGACGGCCCCGGCTCGGACTAAACTGACAGTGTCGTCGTCGCTGTCGATTTATTCGAACCGACGGTACGCGCCAGCGTCCGGGGTTGTGCTATGCGGCCTTCGTGTCGCGCTGCGCCACGCGGCGCGCGATCCAGGCGTCAATCTCAGCTTCAATGACGGAGCCGCCCTGGTCCTACTTGCACCGGGGCAGGAAAGAGCTTCCCATCGACGAGCCGTTCGATGTGGCGCCGCGTGTAGGGGACACGTTTTGCCTCAATCACCTCTCTGTAGGTGAGTAGACGCACGGGCGGTTCAGTTGGCATGGCTTCCTCGCGTCGCGTTATGTCGCGGCGTTAGGAATGGCTTCGGCTGTAAGGCGTTGCTATAGCGACAGGAGCACCCGGCGTTTGTCGCGGCGACAATCAGTCCGCGGCAATGTCGCCATTGACTTTCCGCTGAAAGTGTCTGGCGACCTGGCCAAACGTCAACTCGTCGCCGGTAATGAGCGGCATAACTGCCATGACGAAGCGATAGCTTGCCGCGACAGCCCGTCCAGGCAGGCCGGACCAAACCGCTCCTTCAATGGGCCGGCATAAGGCCACCATTTTTCTATCGGCTTCGCGAGCAGTTCCGGAGCGAAACAGCATCGCGGCATTATCGATGCGCCGCACGACGTGATCCAGCTCATCCAGGAGCCTGATGGTCAGATATGCCTGATGCGCAGCAACAAAGTTGACCTCCGACGTCAGTAATTGCTGTCCCTCAACTAACTCACCACGTAGCGGAGGGAGGACTTCGGAGATAACGCAAAGCGCTCCGGCAAGCCGCCTTCGCAATTCAGATCCCCTTTTGCCCCCGCCGCGCTCAAAATTGAACTCCGCTCTGAACTTGAACACCAAGGCAGAGAGTTCAGCAAGCGCAGGGTCATCGCTCTTTATCTTCTTGTCATTCCTTTGGACAATCTGTTCCTTCTCGATCAGATCAAACATCAAATCCGGCGTGATTTCATCTGAGGACGGTTTCTGCATGTCCGTCACGCCGTGGCTTGCTTATTTCGCGTCGCGCTCGCGCAGCGCTCAGATCTGCAATCTCCGCCGCCATCGGTTTAAATCCCCTGCAGCCGCGCCTCCCACAGTTCGAAACCGCGGCGCTTTTCGTCCAAATAGGCATGCTGTCGTAGACCTTGTGTAGTCCCGGCCTTGCGTGCGCGATCACCAGCTCGCGCACCATGTCCTCCACCGGAAGCGCGCTCAGATGCGTCCGCATGGTCCGCCGCAGATCGTGGAACTTCCAGCCGGTCAACACCGCTCAGCTTGTCAATCCGCGCCTTCGCCTTGCTGAAGCCGTTGACTGCCTTGGCACCGTCCGTCGTGGTGAACACGAAGTCGCCGCCGTGAAGCGCGGCAGCGCGCGCAGCAGTGCCAGTGCCTCGGCGCAAGGGGCACCTGGTGCGCACGGTCCCCTTTCATGCGAACGGCCGGAACCGTCCATAGCTTTCTGGTCGAAGTCGATCTCCGACCAGGACAGATCGGCCACCTCGCGCTCGCGCTGTCCGGTCAGGATCAGCAGCCGGATCAGGGGCCCGTAGGGGAAGCCCATGCGCGGTCTGGCTCTCGCGCAGTCCGCCGGCGGGCGTCCGCAAGGGCCTCGGCATCGGTTGGGCCGTTAGCAGCCTTCCAGATCGCTCTAAGCTCGCGGTCCTCCGCAACGGTCCGGAGCGTCCTTGCCGATCAGATCCTCGGGGCTCAGGCTCAACCGGCGACGCGGTAATGCCGAACTCATGCGTGCCGATCGCCCAATTGAACAGGCGCCGGAGGTAGCCCAGCGCGTTGTGCGCCTGGCCGGGGCTCCCCGCTTCACGATGGCACGGATGGCCGCGGCGCGGCTTCCTCCGGCATGATGTCGATAACAGGCCGGGGACCCCAGCGCTTCACAAATTCGTCCTGGATGATCCGGCGCGCCTCCGTGGCCTTTGCGAGCCCGCTGCGTGCCGATCGAGGAATTCCGTGCCGCCAATGGCGAAGGTGTTGGCCGCTTGCGCCGCTCTCGGCCGCGCGCTCGCGGGCCTCCTCGACCTTCGGATCGAGCCCCTTTTGATCAGCGCCAACCAACCCCGCGCCTTGACGCGCGCCTGATCGAGTGTGATCGCGCCATAGTCACCGAGGGCCCGGCGGGTCGGGTTCTTCGGGTTGAGCGGGTAGCGGGCGATCAGAACGAAGGACTTGTGCCCGACGTCGGTGACCCGCAGCGCAAGCCCCGGAACGAGAGCGTCCGGGTAATCTTTTCGCCGGCCTTGGGTCGCCGCGCCAGAGAGCGGATGAAGCGCTCGGTAAGAGTGATTCGGGCCATCGCCGATTGCTCCACCACGGGGCAACATCGGGGCAACAATTCTTGGCGTTGCCCCGTGTTGCATGGTGGTCGCATAGAGAGGGCGAAAAAACAACGGTTTTCTAGGGACCGAGCGGTAAAATGTTGCCCCGTGTCGCCTTAGGGAGCAACGGAGCAAGCGGCTGTTAACCGCTGGGTCGTAGGTTCGAGTCCTACTCCGGGAGCCAGCGAGCTACTTATCCACATCTTATCCACAGTCGTCGGTCATCGGAATCCTCTCACGGTCATGGTTGAAGTCTCGCAACTCCACCTTAACCGATAGGGCCGATGACCACCGCCACCCATACCGCCACGTCAACCCGTGACGGCCGAATCTCCACCACATCCGCGGACGCTAACTGAAGCGCAGCAAGCCACGCGCAAACAACTCGCTCGCTCGCCTCATCAGCTCCTGCTTCCAGGTGCTGATCATCGTCGGATGGATGCCGAACTCCGACGACAGTTCGGCCAGGGTCTTCTCGCCGGATAGCGCCGCCATCGCAATCCGCGCCTTGAACGCCGCGCTGTGCTGGTTCCTCTTTACACCCACGTCTCACGCCTCTTTGGACCGGTCAGCCCTTAGCTTATCCGACTGTCCAAAAAACCGGAGCCGCCGCAGGCTTTGGTGGCCTTTCAAATCAGGCCGGCGCCGAGCACCAGGCCTGGAGGCAGCGACTCGCCGTACAGGCTGGCACAGTCAACGCGCCCGACTGGCGTGAATGCCCTGATCGTTGCGGTGCGGATCGGTGCGATACCGGCTCTCTCCAGCTTGCGGGCGATCTCGTTACGCAACGACATCGCGACATCCAGATTGCGGTCGTCTACAACACGCGCCGCCCTGAGAAAGAGAGTGTGCAACTCCAGCAGCTCGGGCTCGGCCCAATCGAAATTCTGGAACGCCGCGTAGGCGCGCGCGACCAGCGCTGCCGGCACAACGGTCTCTGGCCCGGCGTAGAGTGGCGTCCGGTTCAGCAGGAGGCCGAGTGCGGCAAGGTAGGGCGCGCAATGCTGCTTGCGCTCCACCCGATGCAGTACCTGGACGATGAAAGCCTGGATCAGGTCGGCCTTCGTCTCTTGGGGCAGGCGTTCGAGCGAGCCGGCAAGGCGGACAAGTTCCGGCGGCGCCTTGCCGGCGCGGATACTAGCCTGCTCGCCCGCCAACAGCCTCCCCTGGTGCTCCGCCATGAGCCCGCCGGCCACCCGACGCCAGAGGATGTATTCCTGAACTTTGGCGCGCTTACCTGGAAAACAGAGCCCCGCATCGCGCAAAAGCCACAGCTCGTCCATGCGCAGCCCGTCATGGGAAAAGCCAAACCCCGGGCGCAGCAGATATCCGGCCAAAGTGAGCCAGGCCTCTTCGTGCTCCACCGAAAGCTTCCGGCCCATCGTCCGCTCGTTCAGCGCCGGCCAAAGGTTGCGCAGGAGTGCAGCGTTCCACTCATGCCGGGGCAAACCGATTATGCGTTCCAGGTGCCTCAGGATGGCATTGGCGGTCAGCCGGTCGGACTTTGGCGGCGGACGGCTGAATATGGTCGCGATGTGATCCCGCGCGGCCCGCTGGGCCTCGGTCGTGGCGTTCGGCGCGACGGGGCGCGCGGGCGACGGTGTACCGCGCGTCGCTGCGCGGCCACCCTCGTCCGGGCGTAGATTGAACTCGAGCGGCCAGGACTGCGGCGTTCGCGGATCGGTCCCGACGCAGGAGATCTGCAGCAGTCCCAGCGCATTCAGCTTCGCTGCCAGACGGATCGGCACCGTTCGGTCAGGCCCGGCCTCGGCCCCACACGCCGTCCGGATGATCGTCTCTAGGGGCGGCAGGATGTGGTAGCCGTCCGCGTCCCACGGCAGAACATCTCCCGCCCGGCAGCTTCCGTGCCGGGTCGAGGAACAAGCCTGAAAGCTCACCAACTGGTCCGTGCGCAGCTCAAGAGCTGGCAGGTTGATATCGAACACCTGTTCGGCTGCTGCATTGCGGGGCAGCACGCAGATCAGCGCCGGCGGGACCGCTTGGTTCGTCGCCGCTGGCGCCGTCTGCACCTGGAGGAACACCGCTCGGGCAGCACCTGCCGCAATGCGACCGGCGTGGCCGTGCAGCAGCTTGCCGAAACGCGCGGCTCCGCGCGCGACGGCAAGCTCGGGTTCGGCATTTTCCAGCTCGATCGGGCGGATGCCGCCTTGCCAGGCCGTGATCTGGTCGAGCAACCGGTGGCGCAAGACCGCGGCATGAAGCGAACCACCGTTGAACAATACGGCGTCCACCCGCGGGCGATCGCGCAGGAAATCCGCGAGATGGTGGGTAACCGCGCTGTCGGCCGCATAGGGCAGCCCCCAGTCGCGCAAACCGGACTGGGTGCGATAGGGGCGGGCCCGCGCATCGCAGACCGGAAAAAAGCCATCCAGCACCAGCCGCTCGACCTCGTCGCGCGCCAGTGTTGCCGTCTGTGCCCCGGCCACCAGGCCAGACCCCCGGCCCGGCAATGCCACAACGTATTGCTCTTGACACGGGCTGACGCCCGAAAGCGCGCGCTCCTTCAGCTCACGACACGACGCGACCAGGTGATCCCATTGTGGGCCGGACATCCGGCCTCGTTCTGCCACAAGGCGAGGTTCCAGCAGGACCGCGAGGGCCAGATCGATATTGTCGCCGCCCAGCAGGATATGTTCGCTGACCGCAATCCGCCTGATGTCAGGGATCGCACCCGAGGTTCCGGGGCGCAGCTCGAACAAGCTGAAATCCGAGGTGCCGCCGCCGACATCGACGACCAGGACGCGCCGCGGCTCCGGCGTATATGGGTCCGACCCTTCCAACAATGGCTCGGCCGCGCCGTATTGTTCCAGCCAGCAATAGAAAGCTGCCTGCGGCTCCTCCAGCAGCCGCACGCTGCCCGGGAAACCCGCTTCCCCCGCGGCATTCAGCGTGAGGCGCTGCGCGGCGGCGTCGAACGAGGCAGGCACCGTGATGGTGATTTCCTGCGCGTCGAACGCGTCACCGGATTGGGCAAAGCGGCTATCCCAGGCGCCGCGCAGATAATTCAAGATGGACGCGGCGGCACAGACGGGCGAGATCTTCTGCTCCGGCGCAAGATCCTCCGATCCAAAGGGCAGGATTGGCGCCGACCGGTCAGCCGAGTGGTGACACAACCAGGACTTTGCCGACCGCACGACCCGCCCGGGCATTTCGCCTACCCTGCGGCGCGCGAGGCGGCCGGCAATCCATCCCGCGGTTCCTGGAACCCTGCCGCGCAATTCCGCGGCCAGCGCGTCCTCCGGCAGATAAAGGAAGGATGGCAGCGTTGGCGCCTCGACCAGCGTGGCGGGGCCTTCCCATTGCGGGACGGCGAGAACCTCTGGCTTGGCATCGCCGGTCAGTGGGACGTAAGCGAGGGCCGAATTGGTGGTCCCGAGATCGACGCCAATGGAAAACCGGGCTGCCATCATTACGAGGCGGGATCGCGCGAGCCGGGGCCGGCGCTATTGCGTGCGGACCTGAAACTCAATCTTCCATCTCCGGTCGGAGTTGGTGTGCCTCATCCAGAGTTCGAGTGTGCCGAGTTCCGTGACGACAGCCTCGATCCGCACGGGGACGACCTGTCCTGCGGGAACGTCGGGCAGCGCAGGAAGTTCGACTTCCAGCAGCCTGGTCTCCTCCAGTTCGCGTTCGGCATCGGGCAGAATCTGGCCGGGCGCGTCGCCGCTGCGCACGGCGGACGAGAAGAACCTGAATTCCGCGGCCTCGCCGGTCACCAGGCCGAACGTCCGACCCTCGATCAATTGCTCGGTGCCCTCCTGCATGCCCTGCGGCACGACGCAGAGCGCCTTGACCGGCGGCCGGAAGCCGGGAATCGCCGGCATCGACGTCTCCAGGCCGACATAGTAGGAGCGTGCCGCGCCGGCCTTGATGCGCATGCCCCCGCCGGTGGCACGGTGTTGCCCGTAGATGGCAGCGCCCTGAGCGACCGCAAGGTCTGGCTCGAAACCTTCGAGCTCCCGAACCTCCTGTTCGCCATTCCAGGATGCCAGTAGGTCCAGCATCCGAGCGCGGATCGGGCCGGCCTTGAACACGCCGCCATTGAACAACACGGCGGTCGGCATCAGCGCGGGCCCGCTGGCGCGGGCCCCGACCAGCGCGCCGAGCTGTTCGCTCGCCTGCACATTCTGCAGGCTGCGGGTGAGGAAGCGGGCCAGATGCTTGCTGACCACCGGATCGGACGCGTAGGGCAGGCCGAATTCTCGCAGTCCGGTCCTCCGTGCCTCGCGCGGCAGATCGTCGAGCGCAGTCTGCGCGAAGAACCCGTCGAGGACGATCTGCGACAGCGAGGCGCGATCGAGCACCGTGGCAATCGTTTTGGCAAACAGGCTAGAACCGCGCGAGGGCACCGCGATCGGCGCTTCCGCCAGACTGGCGTCTTCGAACAAGGTGATCTTCGCCCGTGCCGCCGCATGCACCAGCGCCAGGAATTGCCAGGCATCCAGCGACTTGCCTTCGGCCTCCAACCTGGCCTGCAGCGTGTAGGCCAGCGCCAGATCCATGTTGTCGCCGCCGAGCAGGATGTGTTCGCCGACGCTGATGCGCTCCAGCTCCAGGTTGCCGGCGACATCGGTCACGGCGATCAGGCTGAAGTCGGCGGTGCCGCCACCGATGTCGCACACCAGGATGATGTCGCCCGGCGTCACCGCATCGCGCCATTGCCGGCCGGCTCGCGCGGCCCAGGCGTAGAAGGCGGCCTGCGGTTCCTCCAGCAACGTGACGTGGCCCAGTCCGGCGGCCTCCGCCGCTTCGGCCGTCAGGCTTCGCGCCACCTCGTCGAACGAGGCGGGCACCGTCACCACGATCTGGCCGTCGCTGAGTTCCCACTCCCGTCCCTGGGCCTGCGCAGTCTGGAGGAAGGTGCCCTTGAGGTGCTGGAGATAGCGGCGGGAACACTCGAACGGTGAGAGCTTCTCTTCCGCGCTATCAAACCGCCAGGGCAGCGTGCGCTGCTTCGGATCGATGTGCGGGTTGGATAGCCAAGATTTGGCCGATGTCACCAGGCGATCGGGCACCAGCGCGCCATGGTCGCGGGCGAACTGCCCGACGATACCCAGCTCCAAGCCGTTGTCCCAGGGTAGCGGGAACGACCCCGGCCGGAATTCCTCCGGATGTGGCAGGTACAGCGCGGAGGCCAGGGTCGGCTTCTCGCCCAGCTGGTTGGCCGCCAGGATCTGGGGGATCGGGACAATTTCGGTCCGATCGGTGTCGAGATAGGTCAGTGCCATCGCGCAGTTGCTGGTGCCGAGGTCGATCCCGAGACTGAAGCGAGCCGTCATGGAAGTTGGCGTCCTGATGATCTGGGTGCAGATGATTGGGCCGGTTGGGCCGCCTCCCAAGGGGTCTCATTTTACCTCGACCTCTGCGGGAGCTATGGCGGGGAGCGGGTCGGCAGCGCCGCGCAGCAACTGCGGCAGCTTCACCATACCCGTCTTCCAGCCACGGTGGACCAGCACGCCGGAGAAAGGCGCAGATCCTGCGATCTTGCCGACCAGCCGATACTCCCCGGCTGAGTAGCCGGCGGGCACCTGCACCGTAGAGCCCTCTTGCTCTGGGCGTACTGGATCGATCATGAAATGCTCTTGCAGGACGCCCCTGCATCCGGCGTGAACGACCCGGGCGGCTGCCCCGACCTGGGCATCGCTGTAGGCGTTAATGTCGTCCATCACGAAATCGACCAGCCGCCCCTTTTCTTGCAGCATCGCCAGGAAGTGGACGATTTCGGCATCTGCATTTGCGGCTTGAGGCCGTTCCGGTGCCGGGCGGGCCGGTTCGGCCGCGGGCCTTCGCGGGGGGATCGTCGGGCGCTTCTGCGAAACCACCCCGATCAATACCAGAATTGCCAGCGCCAGCGTGGCTGTCGGCAGGTACTGCCGGATAGGCTCGGCAACAGATACCACGGCCGCCGCGCTCACTGCCACAAGGAGCAGTACGGCAACAATCACGATCACTCTCATTGCGGATGCTTCCTCCGGCAGCGAATGCGCTAAATGCCTGACCAGGTGACTATAGGGCTAGTGCTCTGACTCATTCGGACGCTACAGGCAGTCTTGCAAGCTTGGCGAGGATGGAGGCGGCGGACGGGTCCAGATGAAGGGCTTTGGCTGTGCGTTGCGCTCGTCGAGATAGCAGTTGATTGCGGCTTGCAGGCTGAAGATGGAGTGGAAGCTGCCGCGCCGTATGCGCTGGCGCGTGAGGGCAGAGAAGAACGTCTACCGCATTGGGCCAGGAGCCAGATGTCGGCGTGAAGTGGAACGTCCAGCGCGGATGCCGGGCGAACCAGGCCTTCACCTTCGGATGCTTGTGGGTGGCGTAGTTGTCGACGACAGCCTCGATGATCCTGCCGGCTGGCACCGTCCGCTCGACGGTATTGAGAAGGCGGACGAACTCCTCATGCCGGTGGCGCGGCATGCAGCGGCCGATCACGGTGCCTTCCAGCACATTCAGTGCCGCGAACAGCGTCGTCGTCGTGCCATGGCGCTTGTCGTCATGTGTCATGGTGCCGCGGCGACCGGGCTTGAGCGGCAGCCCCGGCTGCGTGCGGTCGAGCGCTTGGATCTGGCTCTTCTCGTCGAAAGCGAGCCGACGCTGTAGTGCAATTCCTGATTTCACAGGGTGTTAGACCCGAGCTGTTATCGGCCCATGGTTACGGCGATGCAGATTGCTCCGAACAACACCGTTGCGGGCAGGGCTCAGAACCGACGTGCGGAACTGACCTTGCGAGCTCTGGAGCCTGATTTTTATCCACCATCATGAGAATTAGGGCCTGTCCTCAATTGAGCCAAATAAGCGCGGCGGTCAGGTGGATGGCGGCGAGGAAGTTGCGCGCGGTCTTGTCGTTGTTCTCCGGCGGCGCCCAGGAGCGTCAGCAATACGACCGCGAACGCATTGATCAGCCACAGGCACTCCGGCGTGCTAACATGCAACGATGCGAGCCCGATGCCGAAGCGGAGATCCTTTGCGTCGCGGAAACGGCCCTCGATCTCTTTCATGCCTATGGTCTAAGCTGGTTCCCTCGGTGGTCCGAATTCGATGGTTTCCCTCCCATGCTCCACCGGATAAGCATACGTGCCAAGCAGATTGATGCCGACCGTCGCAATCACCAGCACTACACCGGCGCCGATCAGGGCGGGCTGGTAAGACCCGGCCATCTGGAACATCGCCCCAGCAGCGGCCGGCCCGACCGCGGTGCCCAGAGCGAAGATCATGAAGAAATATCCGTAAATCTCCCCGAACATCCGCTGTCCAAAATACCGGCTGGTTAAAAACGCGATCAGATCGATCTCCGACCCAAGGCCCAACCCCATCAGTGCGACGCCCACCGTCGGCAAGGGACCGGAGGCGGTGGCGAGCAGCGCGAACCCCAGCACCGGCGCCAGGAAAAACGCGGTCGCGACATACGGCGCGTAAAACCGGTCAATGAGATACCCAACAAGAAGACGGCCAGCCAGGGTCGCGAGGCCGAACATGCCAAGCGTTGCTGCGGCCAGAGCCGGCGACAGGCCGTGATCGGTCAACAGCGGCACGATATGGCCTTGCATGCCAACGATACCCAGCGCCACCAGGAAGAATGTTCCGCCCAGCAGCCAGAAGCGGCCTGTCCCCAGCGCGACGCGCACTGTCAGGCCGGGGGCGGTGCCCGCGACGGACCGCAGCTCGCCCTCGCCACGGAGCGGCTCGCGAACCCACAGCGCGACCGCCGGAAAGGCGATAACGACCGTCAGCGTCCCCAGGACCGCGTAGGCTCCGCGCCAACCGAACCCGTCGATCGCCGCGCGGGTCACTTGCGGAACGACGAAGCCCCCGAGCCCAACCCCTGCCATCGCGATGCCCAGCGCGAGACCGCGGCGATGGTCGAACCAGGCGGCGATCGCCTTGGCATATGGCAGCGGGCTCTGAATCGTGCTGGCCACGCCTGCCAATCCAATGAGGATCACGAATACCCAAAGACTGTGCGGCGCGAGCCCAACTGCGGCCAGAAGAATCCCGTAGGCGACGATGGCCGGAAGGGCGATGGCTCGTATGGTCCGGCGGTCCATCAGGCGGCCGAATACGGGAAACGCGAACGCGGAGAAGAACGTGCCGGCCGATAACGCGAGCGACGCCGTGCCGCGGTCCCACCCCATATCTGCCATGATCGGCTTGAGAAACACGCCATAGGTGCCGACGAAGACCGGCCCCTGGCCGACGAACAATCCGGCGACCGCTCCGACGACAACCCACCAGGGGTTGGTGAATTTGAATTTCATTGTGCCGTCTCCCCCGGTACCGCACGCCGATTCTGTAACACCGGCTTAAATCCTACGTGACCTTGGCGACCGAGCGACGCGGCCCAGTTCTGAAGATTTCCGTGATGGTCGCTGCGGTCGGCGTCTGTCTGTCCAAAGTGCCGTATCAAGGCAAACCAAGCAGCCACGGCGGCCGGCACGCAGACCAAGTCGACCTCAATCACGAGGGTGGGACAGCTATGCCGCCACTCGGATCACGGCGTCACCGTAACGTGCCGGCACGGATTGCTCGGTCGGGAAAATGCCGCGTTCGTTGATCCACGCCTGGGTGCGTTCGTACATCACCTGCGTGTAGGGCTCGAAGATGAAGCGTTCACCCGGGCCGAAGCGGCGCACATCGATCAGTGCTCGGTGCCGTTCGGGCAGCTCATTGGCGTAGTAGCGGGTGTAGGGTTGGTGCGACACGTCGATGTCTGCCTGAGCACGGCGCAGAGCAGCGAAGTAGCGGCTTACATCGGAGACTTCCACGCCCTCCGGCACCATGGCTGCGATCATGAACGTCGCATCAACGATCTTGCGGAATCCGAGCTGCTCTATCAGGTAGTACTGTGCGCCGAAAACGGTGGCCGCGGGGGCCGAGCGGTCCAGCAGCTGATCAACGCGATCCGCAGGCGAACCTCCGAAGATCAACCTGATACGGTCGGGTGACAGGAATGGCTCAAGCGCCTGGATCGTCGTGTAGTGGCTGCCCGACTGGTATCCGACATGCACCCCGACATCGGCAAGATCTTCGGGCGAATGAATAGGCGAAGCGGCGGGGACGAACACCGCGCAGGGCGTCACGATGTAACATTCGCCCCATACACGTCCAAGGTGCACCGAAGCAGCCTTGTTTACCGTCCAATGGCAGGCACAACTGACCGACGCGTCACGGCCGTGCTCGTAGGTCTGGAAGGCGCCGTGGCGGTTGTCGAGCATAGCCGGCGCGCGGACGTGCGCCGCCGTCAGGAGGCCGTGCGATGATAGCTGGTAGTCGGTCAGACCCTCGGCCGAGAAGTAGCCCTTTTCCTCAGCAACCCATTCCTGCAGGCGTCCGTGAGTGTGAATGATGAACGTCGCCACGCAAGTCTCCATCAGCGGAACGCTGTTCCCGAGGGTACCCGACGTACTCCATGACCGCCAGAGCCCGGCCGTGTTGCTCTGTCGGAGGCCAAAGAACCCGAGCAAGGCGAACATTTCTGGTCAGCAGCGCCTATTCCTGGTGGACGACCAATCGCAACCCCGCTGACAATGCTGTGGTTACTGCAAGGATTGCGGCCATGGCGAGCAATCCCAAGATAAACGAGCCCGTCGAATCCTTGATCCAGCCGATCATGAAGGGGCCGAAGAAACCGCCGAGCGAGCCGATCGTCGTGATGAAGGCGAGCCCGCCGGCGGCGCCGCGTCCGGTCAGGAAGCTGGTCGGCACGGTCCAGAAGATTGCCCGCGCCGAGGTCACGCCGACCAGCGCCACTGTCAAGCCGATCAGAGCCGGCGCCAGGTCCGTCCATCCGACCGAGAGGACCAAGCCGACCGTTGCCAGCAAAAAACCGAGCGTCAGGTTGAGGATTTTACGACCGGTGCGGTCGACATGGGCAGCCCAGACCAGCATGGCCGCGCTGGCAAACAGATACGGTATTGCCGAGACAAAGCCGACAGCCAGATTTGACAAACCATGCGTCTTCAAAATTTGTGGCAACCAGATGCCAACCCCATAAGAACCAAGCGTATAGCCGAACTGGATGGCGGTCAGGATCAGCACCCGCACATCCTTGATCGCCGATAACATCGAGTGCCGCGCACGGTCGCGCTGCTCTTCGGCGAGCATCGCGCTCATCGCCGCGCGTTCCTCGACGCTGAGCCATTCCGCCTCTTTCGGGCGGTCGGATAGCATCCTCAGGATGAAAAAGCCGATGATGGTGGCGGGGAGGCCCTCGACAATGAACATCCATTGCCAGCCGGCCAGGCCGGCCAGACCATCCATCTGCAGCAAGAGACTGGAGATCGGGCCGCCGAGAACCGACGATACCGGGATGGCGACCAGGAACCATGCCAATACTTGCGCGCGGTATTGCGCCGGAAACCAGGCAGCGAGGAAAAACGTGATGCCTGGAAAGAACCCGGCTTCGGCGGCTCCCAACAGCAGGCGGACGATATAAAAGCTTGCCGGTCCGACCACAAAGGCGTTCGCTGCAGCAACCACTCCCCAGGTGATCATGATCCGCGCGATCCAGCGTCGCGCACCAAACCGATAAAGGATGAGATTGCTCGGGATTTCGAAGATGCTGTAGCTGGCGAACAGCAATCCGGCTCCCCAGCCGAACTCAAAGGCCGTAAGCCCAAGGTCGCGGTTCATCGTCAGCGCGGCGATGCCTACACTGGTACGGTCGAGGTAGTTGAGAATATAGGCGATTGTGAGAACCGGCAGGAATCGCCACGCCGCCTTGGACACCGCCCGGCGGCGCATTTCGGCGACCTCGGGGTCGGAATGCAATATCAACGGATCATGTACTGCGGTCCTCATCTTCCCCCCTGGAAATTTCGCGCATCGTGTTCGTGGCGGATAGCATCCGGAAGAGTGCGGCCGCAGTGATTCCGGCGCCTGAAAACTTTTGGGCACCATCCAGGAATTTGCGACGACTGACCACGCCGTGGACGTATCTGTCGAACAGGTCCAGGAGATCTGCGCCATACGCAGAACTGCTGATCGCGCGCACCCGCGGCCCTTGCAAAGCGGAACCTGACGTCTTCGTCAATCGGTGGCGACGCGTGCGGCCGAATGGGGCCGGCACTGAACGGTCTCGGGGCAGTTCGCTGACGCTGGCTTGAAGCTACAAAAGGCCGCATGCGGCAGTGAGGTACATGCTTGAGATAGCGCTCCTGCTAGCAGCGCTATCAGCGATGTCTGCTTTTTCTCTGAAGGCAACCCACGTCAACGCGTATCCAGCTTTCGGCCCGCACTCTGGGGATGGCCGTTGAAGGAATAACGCCAACTGTTTCGCCAGCAACTGACGCGGCTTGTTGCAACAACCAGCGGCCTTGGCACCACGCCGCGTCGTTGCGCATCCGACAGGGCTACGTACGCCCCCCGGCCATGCGCAGCCATCGAATTTTAACACCTGTCGACAGATAGCGATAGACGCGGTCCAGGAAGCGCGCGTTGTTGCTCAGACGGCCGTGCGCCGCAGGCGCATCATAGTCCGCCAGATGCGCGGCGTGCTTCGCCAAACGCTCGTATCCTTCCGCGAGGATTACCTTTACGCGCCTCACTTCCGGATCTTGCGTCGTATCGGCCTCGGACCATGCGTCCGCTGCTCGCCGCAGCCACTCCGCAGTTGTCATGGTCGGTTGCATGACAAACCGGTAAGATAGCCATCCGTAGCCTGTCCAGACACCTGCCGTCCATCGACCAATCAACAAGCAGCGAGCGAACCCGCCGCATGGAGGCAAAGCGTATTGCCTGGCTGAAGTATGTGCCGTTGTCCTCTCAGAGCGAAACACATTGGGCCACCAGTGACGAGGGTGGCGCTGATCTCGTCTGCTGCTTGATCGATCAGGATCCTGACAACACGACCGCGCCAGTGGACGTTAAAGCCGAAGCGCTTCCAGGCAGGCGGCAGGTGGGGATCCACGCCAAGGGCGTCGGGGCGCAAGGACAAGCCGGCAAAACCGAACACGGCCGCCTGCCACAATCCGCCGAGCGCGGCGATATGGATGCCGCCCGCGCTGCCGTCTGAGGTGTCCGCAAGATCTGTCGCGGCCGTCTCTCGGAAGTAGCGGGTCGCGAGATCCATGTCACCAAGTCGGGCAGCAACAAAGGCGTGCATACCGCGGCTGAGCGAGCTGCCATGGCCGCAGCGCTGCTCATAGAAGCGGAAATTCGCCAGCCTCGCCCGCGCATCGCATTCTTCCGGCAGCAGGGCCAGCAGGGCTACGACATCCGCCTGCTTTACCACCTGGGATCGCTGAGTGCGCTCGCGTCCAAGCAGGACATCAAGCGGCATCGTGCGGTCAGCGTACCGGAGCAGGTCGACCTCTTCGAGATCGAAGAAGCCGGCAAATTGCTCGAACAGCCCGCTGTCCGGATTGTACCCGGTGAACAACGAATCGGCCACCTGCGCCCACTGCTGGAGTTCGGAGTCGTCGAGGTCGAGCTGTTTTGAGAGTTCGCCCCAGCGATCTGGCCAGCGGTCGCGCAATGCGGCCGCCGCCTCGATGCCGCGCCTGATGTTCCAACGCGCCATGACGTTCGTATAGGCGTTGTCGTCGATGTTCTCATGATATTCATCGGGGCCGATGACGCCACGAATGTGGCATTTGTCGTCAGCCTCCTGACTGGCACGGCTAGCCCAGAACCGTGCGCTTTCCAAGAGAATTTCAGCTCCGGCGTCGATCATGAAGGTGTCGTCGCCGGTCGCCTCCCAGTATTGCCAGACCGCATAGGCGACATCGGCAGTGATGTGCTGCTCCTGTGTCCCGCAGAGCACCTGGATCAGCTCGCCGGTGGGACCAGTGAGCTGTTCGGGTGTTGTCTCATCGCCGGTATCGGTTGACTCCCAGGCGTACATCGCCCCGCGCCAGCCCATGCGGGCGGCCTTGGCGCGAGCCCCTGGCAAGGTGTGATAGCGGTACATCAGCAGAGCCCGAGCGGCCTCAGGCCATGTCGCGATGTAGAACGGCAGCACATAGATCTCCGTGTCCCAGAACACGTGCCCGAGATAGCCATCTCCGCTCAGCGCGCGAGCTCCAATGGAGACTCTTTCGTCCGCCGGATTGGCTGCACTGTTCAGGTGGTACATCGCAAAGCGCAAAGCCCGTTCGGAGGCGTCGTCCCCTTTGATCTCGAGATCGCAGAGGCGCCAGCGTTCTGCCCAGGCAGCCTCATGTGCGGCGAGCACACCACGCCAGCCGATCCGCTCCGCTCGATCGAGCGCGTCCCGCGCCTGCTTGCCAGGATTGCCGGCGGGACTGTCGTCGCGTGCCACGGCGATCAGGCGCCGGAAAGATGCGACTTGGCCAGGCGCCGATGTCCAACTCCAGGACCACCGAAACGGGCCCAGCGCCTGGGGCGACAATTCGGTGTCGTTCAATTGCAACGAGGCGGCGCAGGCCATGGCGAGGCTCTTGTCGGACTGTTCGGTGCGCCACACACCGAAATCCTGCTCGAGGTGTTCAGGGTCCAGACCGGAGCCCGATTCGTCGAATCGTGCATCTACGGTGATCTCCGCGTTGGACTGCTCCACTTCCAGACGCACAAGTTGCAGCCCCAGCGCGCGATCGGCCATCGACACAAGGCGGAGCGTCTTCACCTTTACAACAATCCCGCACAGATCGCGCTGTTGCCACTCCGTGAGCATCACGCCCCGACGCATGTCGAGGATCCGTTGGTGGTGCAGCGAATCTCCGTTGTGGTGCCGCAGGGCCCTGCCATTGACCAATACCCGTACTCGGAGCCAATCGGCCACCGGCACCAGGGCCGGGACCGGCGGCTCGATATTAGGCGTATCGAACAGCCCCGCCACATAGGTCCGCGGCCAGGAGGCCCATCTGAGAGTATGCGACCAGGATACCCAGGTAGGTCCTCGGCTGATCTCTCGAGCCCCACGGACGCCGAGGAAGCCGTTGCTGACGGCGAAGCGCAATTCGATGCTGCTCTCCCGCAACGGATCGTAACTCTGCTCCACCAACAGCCAGTCGCGATCCCGGCTCGGCTCCAGCGCCTGCTGCAAATCCATGCGATGCCTCACTTGATTCGTGCGCGGAGTTGGCCCTCGATCAAGGCGTCCGGGTCGACTTCGTCCAGACTGGCCACGACCAGATCTGCGCCTGCCGCCCGCAGAAGAGCCGCATCCCCCAGCCGGTCGATTCCCAGCGCCATCATCCCGCCAGCATGTGCCGCTTCGATACCGGCCGGCGCGTCCTCGACGACGAGGCAGGTCGTGGGTGCCGCTCCCAGTTCTTGCGCGGCGATGAGAAAGATCTCCGGGTGCGGCTTGCCGTGGGATAGATCGCGACCGGAGACATCGACCGCGAAAAGATCAAGCAACGTCTGGTTCTGCGACAGAAGGATCAGACGCATCATCTGGTCGGCGTTCTTCGACGACGAGGCGACCGCGAGAGGAAGGCTTTTCGCCGCGAGTGCCTGGGCAAAGCGTAGCGCGTCAGGATACACGGTGAAGTCGCGCGCCGCGATCAATGCCTCCAGGATTTGCTGCTTGTGTTCGGCGTAGGCCTCGGCACGCTCCACCGCGTTGGCGACGCCCAACTGTTCCAGCGCGGCGCGCGCCCCACTGAGACGCGGTTTGCCCGCGACGTGCGCCTGATAGATCTCGGTCGTGAAGCGCGCGGGATCGGTAAACCCTTGCAGCGCCTCCCGCCAGGCACGCTCATGGGGAGAATCGACGAGGACGCCGTCCACGTCGAAAATGACGGCGGCGAGAGTTCGGTGGGAAGCGGATCCTGCTGGCATCTGAAGACTTCTTGTCAGCCGGTACAGGCGTGGCTGATAGCATGACCGAGCCGGGGATTGCAGCTTCGAAATCATCGGCACCTACCGTTGGCCGTGTCGGTGCTGATCCCTGATCTATTCGGCGAATGACATAAGTTTAACCGACATGACAGCGGTTTAATCGCTGCACGGAGGGAACGGTTACCCGGGAAGCGGCATTTTCCCTGGGTCGGTGGCGCCCGTCCGGCCTGCCGCCCTGGATATCCGGCATTTTCCACTAGGAGGAACTATGAGCCTTTCCACCGAGACGACCCGCGCACCACGATTGTGGCGCCGCAGCGCGATAGCCGCTGTTCTGCTGGCTGGCACCGCGCTTGGCGGTTTCGCCGTCGGCCACGCTGGATTAGCCGCAACCGAGGCCGCTCCCGGCGCTCCGGTCAATCCGCCCGGCAGCGGCATGACCGGCCATACGTTGCCGGACTTCACCGACCTGGTTACTCAGGTCAAACCTGCGGTGGTCTCGATCACGACCAAGCTTCAGGCCAGCCCCGCCGCCGACGAGGACGGGCCGCAGTTGCCGATGCCTTTCCGGCAGTTCCCATTCGGCGGCATGGGTCCGCAGATGGGACCGCAAGCGCACGCCATCGAGGCGCGCGGTTCCGGCTTCATCGTCGACGCCAACGGCACCGTCGTGACCAACAACCACGTGGTTAAGGACGCGAAGTCGGTATCCGTCACGCTGGACGATGGCACGCAGTTGCCGGCAAAGGTGATCGGGCGCGATGCCCGCACCGACATCGCCGTGCTCAAGATCGACGCGCACAAGCAGCTTCCCTACATCCAGCTTGGCAACTCGGCGAACGTGAAGCCGGGTGAGTGGGTGGTCGCGATGGGCAACCCGTTCGGTCTGGGCGGATCGGTGACCGCGGGCATCGTTTCGGCCAGTGGTCGCGACATCGGCGCGGGCCCATACGATCAGTTCATCCAGGTCGACGCGCCGATCAACCAGGGCAATTCCGGCGGGCCGCTGTTCACCCAGGACGGCAAGGTGATCGGCATGAATACCGCCATCCTGTCACCCTCCGGCGGCTCGATCGGCATCGGCTTTGCCATTCCATCCGACATGATCCACACGGTGGTGGCGCAGCTCGAGAAGACCGGCAAGGTCACGCGTGGCTATATCGGCGTCGAGGCACAATTGGTCAGCGACAACATGGCGAAGGCCATGCATCTGGACGCGAAGTCCGGCGCACTGATCGCGGGCGTGCAGAGCGATACGCCGGCGTCGCACTCTGGGTTGGAGCCGGGTGACGTGGTCACAGCGGTGAATGGCCAGACGGTGAAGACTCCACGCGACCTTGCGGTGGATGTTGCCGCGGTGCAGCCAGGCGACGAGGCGAAGCTTCAGGTCCTGCACAATGGTGACAGCAAGACGGTGTCGGTGAAGGTTGGCCAGATGCCGAATGAGCAGACCGCCAGCAACGATACCGGGCCATCGTCGCACGAGCGGATCGGCCTGGCGCTGGCGCCGCTGTCGCCTGATCTGCGCAACCAGCTCGACGTGCCGGACGGTACGCATGGTGCGGTCGTACGCAACGTCGAGCCTGGGTCACCGGCTGACCAGGCCGGTCTGCAGGCTGGCGACGTCATCGTCGGCGTGGGTGACAAGCAGGTGACGTCCCCATCTGACGCTGCCAACGCAATCCGCGGCGCGAGCAAGGATCACGCGGTCGCGCTGCGCATCATTCGCAACGGCGAGCCGGTCTTTGTCGGTGTGAACCTGGACCAGAACTCTGAAGGCTGACGAGCAGGCCCCTCCCCCGCGCAAGCGGGGGAGGGGCCACTCCGACTTGCATCACACTCCGCCCCGTTCCTCTCGGAACAGCGCCAGCTTCTCCTGCACCGGCCTATCGGAAAAGCTGAACAGCACGGCCTGGCCGTTGGCACGATGACGGTGCCAGTGCCAGCTTGGCACCACGAAAATGTCGCGCGGCTTCCAGCGGAATGTCGTGTCGCCAATCACCGTCTCGCCTTCGCCTTCGACCGCGACGAACACCGTGCCGTCGGTCGAACGATATGGTGCGGAACCGAATCCAGCAGGCAGCAACTGCATGAACGTGCCGATCGTCGGCATTGGCGACTCACCGGACGCAGGATTGACATACCGCAGCTTATAGCCGTGACAGGGATCGGGGTCGCCGTTGCGTGACAGTGTAGCCAGCGCCTCGCGAGAGCGCGCATAGGGATAATTGAAAACGGGCGAGCTTTTCGTCGTCGGATGCCAATCGACGGGCAGCATGTTGGCGCCATAACGCGCCAGGCTGTCGCCTTCCGGACGTGTTACCGTCTGGCTGTCGGCATTCGCCGGCTCGGCAAAGCCGGCGTCGAACAGCCGCACGATCGGGATATCCAGCCCGTCGAGCCAGACCATCGGCTGATCAGTATCGTTGCCATGATCGTGCCAGGTCCAGCTCGGCGTGATGACGAAGTCGCCAGGCTCCATCATCGTGCGTTCGCCTTCGACGGCGGTGTAGGCGCCATGGCCTTCGATGATGAAACGCAGCGCCGACTGCGAGTGCCGATGCGCCGGCGCCACTTCTCCCGGCATGATCAGTTGCAGTCCGGCGAACAGCGAATGCGTGATCGACGTCTGTCCGCGTAATCCGGGATTTTCCAGGATGAGCACCCGCCGCTCCGCCTCCTTCGCGGTGATCAGCCCGCCTGCCTGCATCAAGAATGGCCGGACCACCGCGTCGTAATCCCACCTCGCGGGCAGCGCTGGCGTGATCGGCTGCCGCGTCACCATCGAGTGGAGACGCTCCCATAGTGGGGCAAGCGAATGTTCACCGATCCTGTCGTAGAATGCCTGGCGTTCGGTTGATGGCGCGACTGCGGTGTCGTTCATCGAAGCCTCCCTGCCGGGTCAGCGACCCGTGATGGTTTGCCAGAGTTGCCGTGTTTCGCTGCGCGGATCGTTCTCGACCCGGCATTCGGCATCCAGCATCAAGGTTGCGCGGCTGGCAAGGTCATAGGCCGGCCACCGCGGGATGGACGTGTGTTCGGGCACCCCGGTCTGAGCAAATGCCGCCCAGGTGCCAGACATCGTCGCCGCCAGGCGATGCGCTGCCTCGCTTCGGTCGGTCGCATTGGTCAGATCGATCGTGTCAAAGGTGAATGGCACATCGAGCGCATGCGGCGCTTTGAGGCGCCCCTCCTGAACCGGCGTCTCCCACTCGAAGGAATACATGTAGACCGGCGCGCCGGCCTGCTTCGCCTTATGCCCCGCCACGATGAGCGAGCGGATGCGGAAGTTGGAATCGGTCAATGTGGCGATCAGGCGCTCCGCCGCATTCGCCGAGGGATAGAGGTGCCGGTAGGTTTCGATCACGTTGTCAGTGTGCTTGCCGGCAACAACGGCGACACGGTCGTGCATCTCCTCTTCGGTCAGCGTGCGGAACCACACCTTGTCGTCACGGGCGAGGAAGCTCGCCATCTCGTCCTTCATGTCGCCGATCAGCAGCGGGATGTCTGCCGAGACCGCGGGTGCTCCTTCGTCGAAGGGATGCCGCGGCACAATCGTCCCATCCACCACGGGGCCGAATGGATAGCGGTCGAAGAGTGGCAGTGGCGCGGGACCGATTGCCCTCAGAGCAGGCTCGACCGCCGCCAGCAGCTGCTCCATCGGCAGCGACTGAAGTTTGACGAGATCGCTCGAGGTCAGACCAAGCGTCTTGAGGACAGCAACGGTCAGTCTGGCGGCACGGTCGGGTTCGCGCAAACGCACGGCAGCGCCGCTCTGCACGATGGCGCGATGGAACAGGCCACGTGCTGACGGCATCGAGAGCAGCGTGCAGACCTTTCCACCACCGCCCGATTCGCCAAAGATGGTCACGTTGCCGGGATCGCCGCCGAACCGAGCAATGTTGTCACGAACCCATTCCAGTGCAGCGAGCATGTCGAGCGTGCCGGCGTTGCCGGATGCCGAGAAGTCCGCTCCGCCGATCGTGGACAGATCCAGGAAGCCGAATATGTTCAGCCGCTGATTGACGTTGACGACAACGACATCACCTCGCCTGGCCAGCCGCGAACCCTGTAGCCGAGCGACGTTTGCCGTACCGTAGGAGAAGGCGCCGCCATGGAACCAGACCATGACCGGTCGCTTCGCCGTCTGGTCGAGCCCGGGCGTCCACACATTGAGAGTGAGGCAATCCTCGGTTTCCGGTGATGTGTCCGGCGCCCCGGAGAAGTCGGAGAGCTCGGGTCGTGAGGCCGGGCGTAGGCCTTGCTGCGGCGCATGCCCTTGGTACTCCAGCGCATCCCGCACGCCAGCCCAGGGTGTCGGCTTGCGCGGCGGCATGAAACGATTGGCGCCAGACGTTGGCGCGCCATAGGGGATGGACTTGAAGGCAACGACACCATCGACGGTGGTACCGCGAACACGGCCCGCCATCGTCTCCACCAATGACGTGCCTTGCAACGTGGCGAGATCATTCACCGCAACCCTCCCTTTTCAGCCGGCAGAGCATGCCCCCGCGCAACGCGCGATGTCGATACCCGGGGTACCACGCTTGATCGGTGTGGCAGCAGCGGGCTACGCTCCTTTGAATTGATACAGAAACCGCTACCGCGGTTCGGGGGCGTGGGCACGCCGCCGTTTTCGATTAGGCCGGCCGTGGCCGTCTATAGCCGTCTATATTGGATCTGATCCAGGTTTGGATCCGTGAGGAGCGTCCCGGCCGCCGGGGGATCGCAACACACGCCGCTTGCTCTAGCGACAGCTCCGCCATCTGTTCATCGGCCTGCCCAAATTCGACTGAATTCCACTCGGGCGACCACCGCCATCAGGTTACGGAAGAACATCGAGAGGCCGCTCAATGCAGATCAATCTGGTGTACGACCGCAGCGTCAATAACGCACCACCTGAGTTCATTACCGCGCTGAATGCTGCCGCGGAGTATTTAGATGGCCTGATCCTCAACCCGATCACAGTCAATGTTGAAGTAGGTTACGGTGAGGACGCCGGTCAACCACTCAACGCCGACGAGCTCGGTGAGGGTGGCCCCCGCTTTACAACTCTAGCCTATTCTCAGATCACGCCCGATCTTACTGTGGGTAACCTGCCGGCAGGCGATCCCACCCTCGGCGCGGGCGTGGACGTGTCATTCGCCGAGGAGCAGGCCTGGGGCATTGCGCCGGCACATACTGGACAGATCGATGGCTCGGTCGGATTCAGCAGCGCGGGACCGTTTGATTACAGCACGACAGGGGCCGTCCCAGCCCACGAGTATGATTTCATGGGTATTGCCGAGCACGAACTGACACACGCACTTGGCCGCTACTCCTTGCTCTATTCTAATCTCGGTAACCCAAGCACGGGGTACCCAATGACGGTATTGGATCTATATCAATATGCATCGCCCGGCGCGCTGCAGTATTTTGCGGGACAACCAACCTATTTCTCAACCAACGATGGCGTAACCAACCTGGGCAACTTCGATACCACTTCCGACGAGGCCGATTGGGTGCAAGGGAACCCACCTGATTCCTTCAACGCCTACTCTGCGCCGGGTGTCATAAACCCTGTCAGCACCACCGACATGACTGAGTTGAGCGCTCTCGGCTTTGACATCGGCAGCATTGCTACAACACCGGCTTCCGGGCTTGGCCCATCCATTTGGCTGCAGAATTCCGGCGGCCCACTGGCGGTATGGCAGATGCAAGGCACAAGCGTCATCGGCGGCGGCCTGGTCGGCGGCAATCCCGGCCCCGCCTGGCATTCTTTGGGCAAAGGCGACTTCTTCGGCGATGGTGACATCGACGTGGTTTGGCAGAACGACGACGGTTTGGTCGCGATCTGGAATACCAGTGCCCTGGCCGTCATTGGTGGTGGCTTGGTATCAAGTAATCCTGGCCCGAGCTGGCACATCGCGGGCACGGACGACAACTCCTTTGGCGACAATCACGCCGACATCGTCTTGCAGAACAACGATGGCTCGGTTGCGCTGTGGGACATGAGCGGTACCAACATCATCGCTGGCGGCCTGGCCTCAAACGATCCTGGCCCGAACTGGCATGTCGAGGGCACAGGTGACTTCTACGACGACGGTGGCACCGACATCCTCCTGCAGAACGACGACGGCTCGGTTGCGCTGTGGGACATGAGCGCCACCAACATCGTCGCTGGCGGCCTGGTGTCAAACGATCCTGGCGCGAGCTGGCATATCAAGGGCACGGGCGACTTCTTTGGCGATGGTCATACTGACATCGTCTTGCAGAACGACGACGGTTCGGTTGCGCTGTGGGACATGAGCGCCATCAACATTATCGCCGGCGGCTTGGCGTCGAGCGATCCTGGCCCCAGCTGGCATATCAAAGGTACGGGCGGCGACTTCTTTGGCGACGGTCACACAGGCATCGTCTTGCAGAACGACGATGGCTCGGTTGCCCTGTGGGACATGAGCGGCACCCACGTTGTCGCTGGCGGTCTGGTGGAAAATCCCGGTGCGGCGTGGAATGCGTTCGACGACAACATGCGATTCGTCTACAGCACGCCAGCCGACGAAGATTTGTCGGCCTCGCCGGTGACGCCAGAAGAATTCGTGTTCACCAGCTTTGCCTCGGGCACGCACTCGATCACCGGCTTCAACCCAGCGCAAGACACGATTGAGTTCAGCGAGACCCAGTTTCCATCTTACGCCAACGTCGAAGCCGCCACCTCAGCTGTTGCTGGCGGGACCACGATCAACCTGGGCAATGGTAGTTCATTGCTGCTGCCGGGAGTCAACGCGGTATCGCTGCATGCCACCAACTTTGCGCTGGCGTGACTGGTCGTGACCCACCAGATGAGCTTTCGTCGAACAAAACAAGCCTGACCAATAGCTCGTTTCGGTTCTGGCTTTCCTCAGGCGCGACAACGACCGTTACCCGGCTCAGTGCCAATCGGCTCGACCGAGGCGTCGTTTTGATTTGCTTAACCCTCCGCAGCGACATTCCGTCTACGTTGTGAACCGACGGTGTCTAAATGGACGAGGAATTCGCGGTGGGAAGCCGCGTCAGCGCGCGCGGTCTGGCCTGGGATGTGCTGGAGGTGGCGCCGCTCGGTGCGCAAACGCTGCTTCGGCTGCGCTGCGCGGATGGCGATCTCGGTGGTCTGGAATGGGACATCCTGCATCCAGCCGAACCGGTCAAAATGGAACGTTCGGAACTCCGGCCAGATGTGCCGGGCTCGCTGGCGGCGTGGCGACTTTACCATCAGGCCTGCCTGCTCGAGCAGGTACCTGGTCCGGCCGAGATACTGTTGGGCACACCAGGTCGGGTTCGGATCGAGCCTTACCAGCTCGTTCCGTTGATGCGTGCACTGGAATTGCCGCGACCGCGCCTGCTCCTCGCCGACGGTGTAGGTCTGGGCAAAACGATAGAGGCAGGGCTGATTGCCTGCGAACTGATCGCGCGCCGACGGGCGCATCGCGTGCTGATCATCGCGCCCTCGGGACCGCTGCTCGTGCAATGGGCTCAGGAAACGCGCCAGCGCTTCGGCTTGCGGTTTACCACCATCACCGATGCCGCGTCATTGCAACAGCAGCGGCGAAAATTGGAGTTGGGCGGCAATCCGTTCGACGCGATCGCGCTCTGCATGACGTCGCTGGATTTCGCCAAGCAGGAATGGGTGCTGGAGGAACTCGAACGTTCGGCGTGGGACCTGGCGATCATCGACGAAGCGCATCATTGCATCAGCACCGGCGGCACCGACCGCGAGGACACTCAGCGAAGGCGGCTGGCCGAGGTCATCGCGCGGCGCAGCGACGGACTGCTGCTGCTTACTGCCACGCCGCATGACGGCTACGATTCGCATTTTGCGTCGCTAATCGAGCTGCTGGATCCAAGCCTCGTCAATGGGCATGGCGAACTCACGGGCAGTGCCTACCGGCGTCATGTCGTGCGACGGTTGAAGTCGCAAATCCGCAATTCTGCGACAGGCGCGCCACTGTTCCGCGAACGGCAGGTAATACCGGTGAAAGTCGAGCTTGACGGTGCGCTTTTGGAACCGGCGCGGCTGTTCCATCGGGCGCTCGCGGCACTGGTAGCACCGCGGCTACGACGGGCGGCGCAGGGTCGGGAACACGCCGACGCGCTTGCATTCATGAGTTTGCTGAAGCGTTCGGTTTCCACGATCGGCGCATGTGTCAACACACTTCGCGTGGTCGCCGAGCGCTATCAGCAAGCTGGCAAGGTTGAGGCCGAGGTATTGCGACGGGAACGTGCGCGATCGCTACGAGCGTATCGCAAGCGGTTGCTGCGGTTCGGAGTGCTGAACGAGGGTGACGAGGGCGACCTGGCTGAGCTTGAAGCCGAAGGCATGGCGGCCGATCTCCAGAGTTTCTCTGCCACCGAATTGCTGGCGCTGACACGCAGCGATGCAACTAAGGAGGCGCTCGATGCACTGGTACGGCTGGGTGAGGCGGCAGCTTCTGACGATCCGAAGCTGAGTGCCATTGGGCGCGAGGTGCGCGCGATCCGCGCAGCGCAACCGGCAACCAATGTCCTGATATACACGGAATATGCAGACAGCCAGTCGGCCGCGCTGAGTGCATTGCGCTCGTGCGGTGGCGATGTGTTGGCGATCAGTGGAGTTGACAGCGAGCGCGAACGGACACGGACCGCCGAACGGTTTGCCGAGGAGGATGGCATCATCCTGGTCAGTACCGACTCGCTGGCCGAGGGGCTTAATCTGCATCAGCACTGTTTCAATCTGATCCATCTCGATCTGCCGTACAATCCGAACCGCCTGGAGCAGCGCAATGGGCGGATTGATCGCTATGGCCAGGAACGTGATCCGCAAATTCGTTATCTCTATCTCGCTGGCACGTTCGAAGAGCGACTACTGCTGCGTCTGATCGCGAAATACGAGAAGGCGCGCGCCCACCTTACGTTCATGCCGGATACGCTTGGGGTGACAGCGGACGAAGAGGCATGGAATTCCAGTCTGGTTGCTGGATTTGCTGAACGGCAGGCGGGCTTGTTCGACGATGAGCCGACCGCGATTCGAACGCTGGACCGAGAGGCGGAAACCGCCAATCTGGGTGCATATCGCGATCTTTTGCGCGAGATCGACCGAGCGTTCAATGGTCTCGATCGCTCGGTGGTCCGCCACGGCTGGCGGGCTGATCACGCGGCGATCACCGACACGTCGCAGAGCCTGGCGGCCTCGTCAGTGAAACAGCGGAGCGATGTCTTGCTAGGCCACATCGATCTGCCGGATTTCATCGCCGCGGCGATCACTGTGGAAACCGGGGGAGGGCCTGCCGGTCGAGGCGTGCTGCGGCTTCCTTCTGAATGGTGCGCGGGACTTGATGATCTGCCAGGCTTTGACCGCCAACATAGCACGCTTAGGGTTACCCGGAACCACGCCAGATTTCGCGACAAGAAGGGACATTCACTAGCAGTTCTCGGCCGTGCACATCCAATGGTTCGCCGCGCCATATCCAGCGTCCGGAGGCTTGCCGGAAGGGAATGGGACAATCGGGTGAGCCTCGCGCTGGCTGACGAAGGGGCACCGCTTGCAGTGCTGCTTACCTACGGGGCGGAGGTGCGCAGCAGCGCGCGCGTCGAGTTCGGGCGAATTTTTGCAATCCTGTTGCCAGTGAGCGGTGCTGCCGTTGAAATCGCCGAACCGGAATGTTGGCTGCGGCTCGCAGCATCCTGTCGAACACTCGCCCGAATGAGCATCTGGCAAGACCTGTTTGCATGCTGGGTGCCAGGCCGTCGGCTGGAGGCCGAGTCGGTCGCTGATGCTGTCATGCTCCGCGAGACGGCGCAGGTCGCAGCGGACCATCAACAAAGAAGCCAACGCGAGACGAGCGACCTCCAAGACTGGCTGCACAGACGTGCCAGCGATGTCTGCGGCGCTTTCGAGCCTCAGACGGGTGACCTGTTTGGTGCTGTCGCTCATGGCCCAGCATGGCAATTGCTGCCGTTGCCGCTCGACCGGCTGGCAGTGTTTGCGGCGGACGACAGCAACACACCAGCACGGCGGCGCGAGGCAAACAGCATTGTGGAATTGTATCAGCGCCGAATTACGGAGCAGGCAGCGCGGGCGGTATTGTCTCCACCGGTTCTGCGTCCGATCGGCATGCTCATGCTGGTGCCGCCAGCGCTGCGCGCGTGACGCTCGATCTGCAGGATTGCACGTTCACCGGTCCGGCGCTTCCTGAACCATTCGTAGGCTTTGAATTGGCTGGGCAACTGACCAGGTTGGGATTGCTGTCCAATACCCAGGACAAGGCTTTCGAGCAGGATTGGGGCGCACTCCGTCGGCAATTCCGCTCAAGCGGTGGTCCACAGAGTCTTTGCAACCATATCATCGCGCCGTTGGCCACACGTCTCGGCTTCGATCCTCCGGCGCAGGAGGATGAAGTTTCAACGCGCGAGGGTATGGAGGGCGGCGGCTGGATTATGCGGGCCCCATGCGGGACGCGGCTGCGAGCCTGGTCCTTCGCGTCGGGCACCGACCTCGATGCGCCGCATCGGAGTGGCCGCGCCTATCGGTTCAGTCCAATGCGCAGTGCGCAGCGCGTCCTGCTGGTGACTGGCGAACGGCTTGGATTGCTGACTGACGGTGACGAGTTGCGCCTGCTGTTGTGCGACCCTGCCTACCCGGACAGCCATATAGCGATGCCGCTCGCCGGCAGCACTGGGTGGCGAGCGCAGAACTTCGCACCGGATTCATATCGTCTTCTGTTGGCGCTGGCCTCACCGAAAGGCATTGTGGCGTTGCCGGATGTACTTGACGCAGCTCGGCTCAGCCAGAGCAGGATCACAAAGGATCTGCGCGTGCAGGCGCGCAGCGCAATCGAGGGCTTTTTGCAAGCGGTGCTCGACAACTCCGCCAACGCTACCGAACACGACCTGCACCAGCGCGCCGCAGAGCTGTGGGAAGAAGGGTTGGTCTTCGTCTATCGCCTGCTGTTCATACTGAAACTGGAAAGCCAAGGCGATCCGGCATGCGCGTTCAGCTTTGCCTCCACCAGCCTGTGGCGCACCGCCCTGTCGCCGAATCGCGCTCTGGGGCCGCTGGTGCGTCGAATGCTGGATCATGGTCACCACACTGGGCGGATGTTGGAGGATGGAATTCGCTTGGTGTTCTGCACGTTTCGTGACGGTCTGTCGTGCAGCGAGCTGTCGGTAACGGCGCTTGGCGGAGCGCTGTTCGGCGCGCAGGCGACACCGCTGCTGGATCGGTTGGCCTGGGGCGAGCGCGCTGTCGCGGTGCTGCTGGATCGGCTGCTATGGACAACGCCGAAGGGCCGACCGCGCGAGCGAGTTCACTATGGCGCGCTGGATGTCGAGGACCTCGGCCGTATCTACGAAGCGTTGTTGGAACTCGAACCGGGGATCACGACCGTACCGATGTCGCGGCTGAGGCGCACAAAGCTCGAAGTGATCCTGCCGGCCGAGCAGGCTGCGCGTTGTCTCGGTGCCAGTTCCTCCCGGACGCGGACGACATGGGTCGAGGACATGCAGGCGGGGCGGTTCTTCGTGCGGGCTGGCGTAGGTCGCAAGATGACCGGGTCCTACTATACGCCGCATGCGTTCGTTCGCTTCCTGATCCGTGAGACGCTGGCACCCCAGATTGCGGACCGCAGTCCGGACGGAGAACCGAACCCGCGTGCCATTTTGGCGCTGAAGGTGGTTGATCCCGCGGCAGGCAGCGGACATTTCCTGGTGGAAGCGTGCCGCTATCTCGGTGACGCGCTGTATGTCGCTTGCCGCAGGTGCGACGAGTTGGCGACTGCCGCGGAAGAGCAGGCAGCGCGCAAGTCGCTTGATGATCGTGAGCCGCTGCTGGCGCGGGCTGCGGCACTCCGTGAGCGCGTGGCGAATCTGCCTGATCCGGATCGCCTCCTGATGGCCTATCTGCCCAGCCGCGTGAGTGAGGGATCTACCAGCGGGGTCTCGCAATCCCGCGCGCTGGCGATCTGCCGACGGATGGTTGCGGTGCACTGTCTGTATGGGGTGGACAGCAACCGGCTTGCGGTGGAGCTGGCGAAATTGTCGCTCTGGTTGGAGTCCTACGCCGAGGGACTGCCGCTGACGTTTCTCGACCATCGATTGGTGCACGGTGATTCGATTTCAGGGCCATTCTTCACGGCGCTGGCGACGCTGCCTGTGGGTCGCGCGGCGCTGGACCCGCTGCTGGCGCAGGATGTGAGCGCCCGCCTAAGTGAGGCGCTGCAGGCGGCGCTCCATCAGGTTCGGGCGTTGCAGGCAACGGTCGGTGCTGATGCCGCCGATCTCGCATTGAAGGCTTCGGCAAAGCGCCGGTTGGACCTTGCGCTGCAACCGTTGCGTCTCCTGGCGCGTGCCTGGTCCGGTGCGGTGATGTTGGCGACGCAAGGAGTAGATGACGAATGGCTGGCGCTGGCACGCTCGGTCACAGCGACGGGGAGATGGCCGGAGATTCTGACCGAGCGGCAGGAAGCGATGCTGACCGCCGGGAGCCAGGCACTGCCGTGGGACCTGACCTTTCCAGAAGTCTTCTGGCGTGAAGGGACCCGGGAGGGCGGATTCGATGCGGTGTTGAGCAACCCACCTTGGGACATGATGCAACCGAATACAGCGGAGTTCTTCGCGGGGTTTGATCTTTCCATTCTGGATGCGTCGGGGCGGCACGAGGTGCATGCAATTCGGGACCGCTTGCTGGCTGATCCTTTGGTGGCCAAGACTTGGCACGACTATCAGGCGGTATTTACCCGCGGACAAAAACTGGTAGCCAGGTTGTATCTGCATCAGAAAGTCGGCGGGGGTGGCGCCGCTCTGGGTGGGAAGCTCGATCTTTACCGCGTGTTTGCCGAACGCATGGTAGGGTTGCTTTGCGGTGACGGCACGATCGGCATGGTTGTTCCATCGGCATTCCACGCGAATGAGGGTGCAACCGGAATCCGCAAGCTTTTTCTGCAGCACACACGGATTGAGCGATGTCTGTCGTTCGAAAACCGCAAGGGCCTGTTCGATATACACGCACGATACAAGTTTGCTCTGATCGTCGCGCGGCGACCAGGACCAACAGGCGAGATGCTCTGTGGATTTTATCTGACGGATTTCCGGCAGCTCGAGGAGCAGAGCCGGTGGATGAAATACGACCGTGATTTCATTGCTGCTTCCGGTGGTGCCTATGCCACTTTACTGGAGCTGCGCGAACCCGCGGACCTGGCGCTCGCGCAGCGAATGTTCCTCGGGCAGCGTGGTCTCGGGGACCGGATGCGCGACGTTGGCATAGTGTTCAGTCGCGAAATTCACATGAGTGACGATGCCGGCCGTTTTACATCGTTGCGGCAGCCATCGCGGCCAAATACACGGCTGATAAGTCCGGACACGGTCCGCGAGATCCGCAAAGGCGACTATCTCGTACTGCACGAGGGCAAGACGATCCACCAGTTCAGTGACCGGCGGACAATCTTGCCTCGGTACGCGATAAGTCTGGCCAAGTTGGCGGACAAGCCCACGTCCATCGAGAGCACACTTTACTATCGTGCGGCCTGCCGCGAGATCGCGAGGTCGACCGATGAGCGCACTGCTATTGCGGCCATCTTACCCCCGGGGGTGCTTTGCGGTCACACCATCAGTGTCGAGCGCAGGCCAGCCCGCAGACCAAACGCCGCAGCTCTCTCGCTGGTCGGCATCATGAACAGCTTCGCCTTCGATTGGTTGTTGCGTCAGAAGGCGGCCATCCATGTGAGTCTGTACATCCTGTCCGAATTGCCGGTGCCCGATTTCGCACCAAGTTCTGATCGATTTCTGGCTCATGCCAGCCTGAGACTGTCCTGCAACCACCGCGGCTTCATGCCACTCTGGCGCGAGCAGCTCGCTGACGCGTGGCTGGAGTCATCGCCCGTTCATTCGTGGCCGGTGATTGCAGCGGAAGCCGACCGATGGGGGCTGCGCGCAGCAATGGACGCGGTCGTCGCGCACGCATACCGGCTCAACCATGCGCAGTATGAGCGCATCCTCGCCGCCTTCAGCCACAAATCGTTCAGGGAGGCTCCAGCGCTCTGTCTTGCGGCGTTCGACGAGCTCGCATGCAAGGGTCTTGCGCGATTCTGCCGCGACCATGATCCGTATTGTGACATTCCCCTTGTCACGTCGCAGGCTCTGCCCGTCATTCGCCTGCCGAACGCGGTGGTTCGCCAGCGCAGTCTGCTGCCGGCCGGTACTGGCCCCGTCCGCGCATGAGGCGTATCAGGTCGGCAAGCAGTTCGGGGGAAAACAATGCCGGCAGGGGCGGAGAGCTTCGACTATATTGTCACTGGCGCGGGTTCGGCCGGCTGTGCTGTCGCTGCTCGGCTCAGCGAGTCCGGGGAATACCGGGTACTCCTGTTGGAAGCCGGCGGCAGGGACCGCAATCCTTGGATCCACATCCCGATGGGCTTCTCCAGGGTTTACGCCGATCCGCGCGTCAACTGGATGTACGAGAGCGAGCCGGAGGCGCAGCTCGGCGGCCGCCGACTTTATCAGCCGCGCGGCAAGGTGCTCGGCGGCACAAGTTCAATCAACGGCATGGTGTATATGCGGGGGAATGCCGCGGACTACGACGAGTGGCGCCAGCGAGGCTGCACCGGCTGGGATTGGGACAGCGTGCTGCCCTACTTCAAGAAGGCGGAACACCAGGAGCGCGGCGCCAACGAGTTTCACGGCACCGGTGGTCCGCTGCATGTGTCTGATCAGCCGAACCGATCGGAACTCGCGGATCGGCTGGTGGAGGCAGCAATCCAGGCGGGGTTGCCGGCGATTGAAGACTTCAATGACGGACGCCAGGAAGGGGCTGGGTATTTCCAGAGCACCACCGGCAAGCGCCGCCGCTGGAGCACCGCGACGGCGTATCTGCGCCCGGCGCGCGGACGCGGCAACCTGGTGGTGCGCCCAGACGCGCATGCCACCCGCGTTCTGATCGAGGACGGACGCGCCGCGGGCGTCACCTATGTCAGCGGCGGGGTAACACACACCGTGCGCGCCGATGGCGAAGTGATCATCAGCGGCGGCGTTTTCAACTCGCCGCAACTGCTGCAACTGTCCGGCATAGGTCCGGGGGCCTCGTTGCAGGATCTCGGCGTCCCGGTGATCCACGACATGCCGGCGGTTGGCAAGCATCTGCAGGACCACTTCTACGTCCGGCTGGCGTTTCGGTGCACCAAGCCGATCACGATGAACGAGCTCGCCAACAGCCTGCCGCACAAGGTGATTGCGATGGCGCAGTACGTGCTGTTTCGCGCCGGCCCGCTCGCGGCGAACGGCGTCACCGCGGGTGCCTTCGCGCGCAGCGATCCCCGTCTGGAGCGGCCTGATCTGCAATTCAACTTCACGCCTTGGAGTTACGCCTCGCGCGACGCCAGGGGTGCTGTGGCGCACCCATTTCCCGGTTTCAGCCTAAGCGCGGTGCATCTGCGTCCGGACAGCCGTGGCACTGTAAACCTCAAGAGCCCCGATCCACTGGCTGCGCCTGCCATCAGGTTCAACTTCCTGGAAACGCAATCCGATCTGCAAGCGCTCACAACCGGCGTGCGGCTGGCGCGCAAGTTCACCCAACAGCCGGCACTCGCGCCCTATGTGGCCGAGGAGATCCTTCCTGGGCCGACAGTGAATACCGATGCCGAGTTCGAGGCGAACATACGCATGAACGCGAATTCCAATCTGCATCCCGTCGGCACGTGCCGCATGGGACCGGAAGGCGACACGGTGGTCGACGCGCGTCTGCGGGTTCATGGGGTTGGGCGGCTGCGCGTGGTTGACGCGTCCATCATGCCAACTGTGCCGGCGGGCAACACCAATGCGCCGTCGATCATGATTGGGGAGAAGGCGGCCGACATGATCCTGGAGGATGCGCGAGAATCGGCATGACGTGAGACAACGAACGTCTCAAACGTCAATATGGATGCATCAATGACGCGCAGATGGAGCAAACCGTTTCTGGCTCGGATGACCATTCCGCTACTGAGTGCGGCTCTTTTGGCCGCCGTGACGCACGAGGCGAACGCGCAGCAGGACGGCGATGTCGCAGGCGGCCGACAGCTTTCGGAGACCTGGTGCAGCTCATGTCATGTTATCGGTCCCACAACGGTGCACGGCACCAGCAACGGTGTCCCGACATTCGTTGCCATTGCAGGGATGAAGGCGACGACTGCCATGTCCCTGCGAGTATTCCTGCAGACGCCGCATGCGCAGATGCCTGACCTGCACCTGAGCCGGGCCGAGATCGACGATCTTGCGACCTACATTCTCAGTCTGCGGCACAGGTGAAGGCGATAGCTACGCTCGTAGATGGGTAGGCGGTGGGGCACAGCGGTCGATACGCGGTCCCTTAGTTGGTGCCGCTCCAGGGTGGAGCACCGAGGTTCAGATCCTTCGAATTAGTAGAAGCGCCGGTAAGTGCTCCGGCTCCGCCACCGATCACTGCGCCTACGACGACCCCAACCGGGCCGCCGATCAGCCCTACTGCGGCGCCCGTTGCCGCCCCTCCGGCTGCGCCACCCTGGGTTCGGTCCGGCTGCGTCGTCCCGCAGGCGCTCAGCAGGATTGCGACCGCAATCACGGGCGTTGTCCGCATCGTCTTACCCTCCGATTCGAGGTTTCCATCGTAGCGGAGGCCTCGAGGGCGAACCATCAACACGAATAAGTGAGGTTCGATGAAGGTGGCGGCGGCCTTGTCAGCCCACGATCGTTAGGGAATCTGACGCAAAGATCAGGGGAGGTCTTGGGAAGGATTTGGCATCTCCTCCCCATCCATGTCGTAATTTACTACTATCGTCCAATAAACTACGGGATACCGGGCTTGCCAGCAGAAAGTCGGAGCCAGAGGCTAGCCGCTCTTCCGATCGGCGAACCGCGGCGATGCGGCCCTCTTGCTCCTGTCGCAGCCAGAAGGGCCGGAGCGGGCAGCCAGGGGTGGTCAAAAGACCGGGCATTCATAATGGGATCGTAAAAATTTGGTTACTTTGGACAAAAATTGAGGTATAACTCGGTCATCGCCGTTGGGATAGCGGACTTAACGGCGGACAGCGCACCGCTGAGCAGCGCGCCGTCAGCTTTTCGCACTGGAGGGCCGAGTCGATGGACCAGCAATCGACCGAAAGAGTTCACGCCGTTGCGCAGGCGGCAACCATCAGCGGCAATTTGGCGCCTCGATCCACGGGGCTCATTGTCGCCGAACGTCGAGCCTTTTTCCGCGGCTGCCTGACCCACTGGCTTGGCCAATTCAGCGATGAATTTCAGACATTGGCCGTGCCAGATGTGGAGACGACCCAGGACGAAGCCCTCCTGAAGGACGCCGCGGCCATACTTATTGGCGCCGGCCGTGCCGAGCGGGCTGATGGGTGGTTGAGCCGGCAGGTCGAATGGCTGGCTGCAAGGTGCCCCGGGGTGCCAATCGCCGTGTTGATGGAGGCGCCCGATCCGGGCGAATCAAGGACGGTTGAGACAATTTCGAGACAGTTAGGCGTGCAGGGTTGCATCACGACATCGACCAGTCTGAATGTGGCGGTCGCCGCGTTGCGCCTGGTTGTGGCCGGGGGACAGTACTTCCCGACATCTGCGCATGCGGCTCAGCCATCGGAAGTGGCAGTGGCGGCCGGAGGGCAGCCGACGATGGCAGGTCGTCACTTCGAGAAGCTCACCCCGCGGGAACTGGCAGTCCTGAGCGTTCTCGCCGTCGGCGCCCAGAACAAGATCATCGCCTATCGGCTGGGCATGTCGATGAGCACCGTGAAGGCCCACATGCACAGCATTATCCGAAAGCTCCATGTTCGGAACCGGACAGAAGCTGTGGTGGCCGCGCGCAGCATGGAATTGACGCCACGGAACGACGAACCCGGTGTCCTGACACAGGCAGCCTAGGTCCGGCGGCGTAGGCGTTGATGGTGGCGAAGATATTGCCGAGCGCTTCCCACCGGAATGGACGGGAGCTTGGCCCGGCATCCCCTCGCGGGAACGCCGGGCCAAGCGATGGCAGCGGCAACTGGACCGGACCTGCCTTCCGCGCACTGTAGCGAAATTGGGTTGCATTTTGGTTGAAGGCCGCGGGCTCTACGGATCCGACACGGCGCCTGTGAGCCACCGACCGGACATTGCCTTGCGCCATTGCCAGGTTGGTCTCTGCGCGCGTCAATCAGCTGCCGGTCGAATTTCTCGCGGTCCAAGTGGCTCTCCGGCCATGGCCGGCGGATGAGGTTCACAGGGTCCCGGATGCCAACATCAACACGCCGAAAATTATGGCGCCCGTCCTGCCTCGCCTGAACGTGGCCCGCAGGCGTGGAGCGTCCGCTGCCACTGGCGGGACCAGTTCGGAATACGGTATCGGTGAGATCAGTGGGCCGCGACCACAAATCGAGCGAGGTGCATTGCGGCGCAAAAGGAGAACGCCGAACCATGAGAAAGGGACTCTACGTGGCCACCGCGCTCTTCGGCCTGATCGGCGCAGGCCAGGCACAGACCGCGCAGCAGTCGACCAATCCGTGTCAAACGGCGGGCACTGTCGCGAGTTCGGGCTGGAGCGTCTCGGGGGGCCAACTCTACCTGCACGGCAAACAGTTCATCGCCCGCGGTGTAGCCGTCTGGATCGAGGACCTGCCAAAGTTCGTCAGGAACTCGCAAGGGGAGCCGCTGACCACGCAACTGCCCGGCATCAACTTCGTCCGCATTACGGTATGGGACATGAGTGGCGCCAGTGTCGCGCGCCTTCAGCCCTATATCGCCACGCTGACTGCGCTCGGAATCGTCGTAGAGGTCGGCGACACCAACTATCCCAAAACTCTGACCGGCGCGGACCTTGCCAAGGCCGAGAACTGGTACTCCATGATGGCCACTGCAACCAAGGGTAATGAGCTGGTCGTTTACGTCACGCAGAACGAGCCGAACAACGGCAACCCAGCGGTCAATCCGATGGTCAGAGGCATCTACAACGCGGTGCGCTCGACCGGCAATAACACTCTCATCATCATCTGTCCTGACAATCCCTTCGGTAACGCTGCCCTGCAGGAATCGACGGTTGCCGACATGAAGAACGTCGCAATGACGCTCCACTTCTACAACTGGGTCACCGGCTATTCCACGGATCTAGGCACCAACAAGGCAGAACTGGCCAAGGAGGTAGCAAACCTACAAGCTTATCACTCCGCTGACGGAACTGTGCCGGTCCTGGTGGAGGAGTATGGCGACGCCACCGATGGGTCCAAGGTCGACCCGGGCTGGAAAGCCGTCATCACTGCCGTGCATAACAGCGGGCTGGGGACCGTTGCGTGGGAATACTGGAATTCTGGCACGATGGCCGACAGCGTGACGAATGGCCGCGGCGGCCGGACAGCCTATGGCGACATGGTTGCGGAGCATATCGCTGCGGGTCGACCCGCGGCCTCTTCGTGCTCATCGGAACGGCCTTAGACGGCACTCCGCAGCCCGGCGCGGAAGCGTCGCGCCAGATCGCGGTAGACCACCGCGTTGCGGTCGAACTTCTGGCGCTCCTCGTCGCTCATTACGCGCACAAGCTTCGCTGGGGCGCCGACCCAGAGCTCGTTGCGGCCAATCACCTTGCCTGGCGTCAGCAGGCCACCCGCACCGAGCATGCCACCTTCGTCGATCACGGCGCCGTCCAGCACCGTGGCGGAGATGCCGACGAAGGCGCGGTTCTTCAGCGTGCAGGCATGGATCACCGCGTTGTGGCCCACCGTGACATCGTCACCGATGTAAGTGGCCAACCCCCCGGAATCGACGTGGATGATCGCGCCGTCCTGGATGTTGGTTCGCGCGCCGATGCGGATAATGTTGAGGTCGCCTCGCACCAGGCAGTGGAACCAGATGCCGGTCTCCGAGCCGATCTCGACGTCGCCGATAACCGCGGCACCTGGGGCGATGAAGGCGTCCGGCGCGACCTTCGGGGTGACGCCGTCCAGCGTGTAGATCGGACCGGGGCCGACCAGCGGCTCAGGCATCGACCTTCTCCGGGTGCAGCACGTTGGCGGGCAGACCAAGCATCAGGCGAAGATTTTGCACCGCCGCCCCGGACGCCCCCTTGCCAAGATTGTCGAGCCGCGCGACCAGCACCGCCTGCCGATGCTTCTCGTTGGCATTGACAGCAAGTTCCAGCAGGTTGGTCTCGTTCAACGCCTCCGGCTCGATCTTGCCATCGGTCTGCGGAGCGGTGACGCGAACATAATCGCAGCCGCGATAGCGTGCTTCGAGCACCGCCTGCAGATCAGCGCCGGTGGGTTTCCCATGCAGCGTATCGAGATGCAGCGGCACGGAGACCAGCATGCCCTGACGGTAATGGCCAACCGATGGCACGAAGATTGGCCGACGGGACAGGCCGCAATAGCGCTGCGTCTCGGGCACGTGCTTATGCTCGAGCTTTAGAGCATAGAGTTCGAAGGCCGGGCCGCCATGCCGGTCGTGTTCCTCGATCATCGTCCGGCCGCCGCCGGAATAGCCGCTGACCGCGTTAATGGTGACCGGGTAGTCGGCCGGGATGATGCCGGCATCGACCAGCGGGCGGATCAGGCCGATCGCACCGGTCGGGTAGCAGCCTGGATTTGCGACCTTGCCTGCGTCTGCGATGCGCTCCGCCTGACCCGGCTGCATTTCCGGAAAGCCATAGGCCCAGTCAGGGTGCACGCGATGCGCGGTGCTGGCGTCGAGGAGCTTCGGTGCGGCTCTGCCCAATCCGTCGGCCAGCGCCACGGCCTCGCGCGCCGCGTCGTCGGGCAGGCACAGAATGACGAGGTCCACTGCCGCCATCATGTCGCGCCGCGCGGCAGGATCGCGGCGATGTTCGGCGGGAAGGCTCTTCAGTTCAACGTCGGGCAGCGCACGCAGACGATCCCGGATACCGAGGCCCGTGGTGCCGGCTTCGCCATCGATGAACACAGTCGGCTTGGCAGCCATGTCGATCCTCCAGTCATGACAGAGCTAACGCTTGCTGAACTGGAAGCTTCGTCGGGCTTTCATCTTGCCGTACTTCTTGCGCTCCACCACGCGCGAGTCACGCGTGAGGAAGCCAGCGACCTTGAGGATGCCGCGCAGGTCGGGCTCGTAGTAGGTCAGCGCACGCGATATCCCGTGCCTCACCGCGCCGGCCTGACCGGACAGGCCCCCGCCCGTGACAGTGCAGAATACGTCGAACTGGTTGTAGCGATCGGCGACCAGGAACGGCTGGGTGATCAGCATGCGCAGCACGGGGCGAGCAAAATACTGTACGACCTTCCTGTGGTTCACGGTGATCTCGCCCTTGCCGGGCCTGATCCACACGCGCGCCACAGCATTCTTGCGGCGACCGGTGGCGTAGGAGCGACCCAGCGCGTCGCGTTTCGGCTCGCGCTTCGGCTGGTCGCTGGGCACAGGCACGGCGCCGGCCGGAGCGGCGGCCTGCTGCGCGGCGAGTGCGTCACGAAGGTCGGCGAGCGTGCGGGTACCAGACATGCGGAATCAGCCTCGCTTGTTCTTCGGGTTCATCGCCGCGACATCGAGCGACGCAGGCTGCTGTGCCGCATGCTTGTGCTCGGGGCCGGCGTAGACGTACAAGTGTTTCATCTGACGCCGCTGCAACGGGCCGCGGGTGATCATGCGTTCGACCGCCTTCTCCAGCACCTGCTCGGGATGCTTGGACTCGAGGCGCTGGCGAATGCTGCGGCCCTTGATGCCGCCCGGGTAGCCGGTGTGATAGTAGAACACCGACTGATCCGTTTTGTTTCCGGTCACGCGTACCTTCGCCGCATTCACCACAACGACGTTGTCGCCGCAGTCGACGTGCGGCGTGAACTGCGGCTTGTGTTTGCCGCGCAGGCGGTTGGCGATGATGGACGCGAGCCGGCCGAGTACGACGCCCTCGGCGTCGATCAGCACCCAGTCCTTCTTCACCTCCGCGGGCTTCAGCGAGATCGTGGTCTTCATGTCGGACCCTGCGAGTTGGCGGCGGGGTATGGCGGGAAATGCAGGCAGGGTCAAGCGTTTGGGGCGTGTGGTAGGAAATTACCACACAGTCAGGCCGCGTCCTTCAGCAGATCGGCCACCACGCGCTCCAGATGGCGCAGCGTGTTGCACACCGTCACGAGGTTGCAGTACGGCGCATAGCGGAACATGTCGGAATCGCCGGTGCCCCAGGCGGAGCGGAATTCCGGGTTCAACCAGATGATCCGCTTCGCCCGCTGCGACAGACGCTCCATGATGTCGGTCCGCGGGTCAGTGCGGTTGCCGCGCGCGTCGCCCAGGATGATGACGGTTGTCTTGTTGGATACGTTGCGCATCCAGCCGTCCTCGAAATCGGCGAGCGAGTTGCCGTAGTTCGATGAACCGAAGCCGATCGCCTGCATGATCTTCGCGATCGCGGCCTCGATCGGTTCGGCTTCGAGGATATCGCTGACTTCCATGAGGCTGCCGGCGAAGGCGAAGGAGCGGATGTCCTTCAGTGCCTCATTCAGTGCGTAGAGGAACATCAGCAGGAACTGCGCCATCGCGGCGACCGAGCCGGACACATCGCACAGCACCATGACGCGCGGCTTCTCGATGCGCTTCTGCTTCCACACGGTGACGAAGGGGATGCCGCCCCACCCCATATTCCGCCGCAGCGTCCGCCGCGCATCGAGCTGGCCGCGCAGCCGGCGGCGACGCGTCTTGGCGTAACGCGCGGCCAGGCGCTTGGCCATGGCGCGGACCAGGATGCGCATCCTGTCGAGGTCGCGGCGTTCGAGGTTGGAGAGGCGGGCGGATTTCAGCAGTTCCTCGCGGAACTTCTCCGTCTCGCCGCGAGCGAACAGCAGCAAGTTGCGCTCGACCAGGTCACGCGCCTGGTCGCGCAGCGCCTCGATGCGGTTCTCCAGCCGATCGGCGGCGGCGTGCCGCTCGTCCTTGCGCAGCGCATCGATGTCGCGCTCGACCTGACGCAGTCCCATGCGGTCGAGGATGCGCCGGGCGTACAGGTTCTTCTGGGTGAAGAAGCGGATGTTCTGGATGCCGGAGTCACGCGCCGCCTCTTCCATCGCCGTGGCGAGCGCGGCGCGATCGTCGTCCAGCAGCATCTCGGAGAGCGAACGGCCACCACCACCGCCGGTGCCCTCGCCGCCGAAGCCGCCTGGCGTGATGGGGGTCTGGAGGTCGGTTGCTGCCTCGGTTTCCTCGGCGAGGCTGTCGCGGCGGAAGTAGAGGTCGAAGCATTCGTCGAACAGGTGCTTCTCGTCGGGTGTCTTGGCGAGGACGAGGGATAACGTGTCCTTCAGGACGGTGCGGTCTGAGTAGCCGACGATCTGTACGGCACGGGCGGCGTCGATGCCCTCGGCGGCCGAGACACGGATGCCGACGCTGCGTGCGGCCTGGAGGAACTGGCGCAGCGGTTCGGAGGCGGGCCCCCTCCCCCCGCCCCCCTCCCGCAAGGGGCGGGGGAGTGTCGTTGTACGGACGGGGCCGACACCCATACTCATACCGGCAGCCCGGCCTCGTGCTTTGCCTTCTGGGTCAGCGTGGCGATCTGCTTGTTCGCCACCTCGATGTCCGCCTCGAACTTCAGCAGCACATTCAGCGTGTCGTGCACCAGCTCGGTATCGAGCGACGCCGCATGCAGCAGCACCAGCACGCGTGCCCAGTCGATCGTCTCGCTGACCGATGGCACCTTCTTCAGATCCAGCGTCCGCAACTGCTGCACGAACGCCACCAGCTCGCGCCGCAGGTTCTTCTCAATTCCCGGCACGCGCGCTTCGATGATCCGGCCTTCCAGCTTCGCGTCGGGAAACCCGATATGCAGATGCAGACAGCGCCGCTTCAGCGCATCGCCCAGATCGCGCGTGCTGTTCGAGGTCAGCAGCACGATCGGCGTCTCCGCAGCGTGAACAGTGCCGATCTCGGGGATCGTCACCTGATAGTCGGACAGGATCTCCAGGAGGAATGCCTCGAACTCCTGGTCCGACTTGTCGATCTCGTCGATCAGCAGCACGGCTCCGCCCGGCTGCTGCAACGCGCGCAACAGCGGCCGCGGCTCCAGGAACTGCTCCGAGAAGAAGACATCGCCGAACGCGTGCAGCTTGTTCAGCGCGGCGGCCAGGGTCTCGGTCCCACCCAGCACGTCGCCGATCTTGTCCTTCAGGATCTGGGTGTAGAGGAGCTGCTTGCCGTACTTCCACTCATACAGCGCCTTCAACTCATCCAGTCCCTCGTAGCACTGCATGCGGATCAGCGTGAGGTCGAGGAACGCCGCGACCGACTTGGCAAGCTCGGTCTTGCCGACGCCCGCCGGCCCTTCCACCAGGATCGGCTTCTGGAGATGCTGGGCCAGGTAGACGGCGGTGGAAATCTGCCGGTTCGGAATGTAGCCGACCGAGGCAAGCCCTTGTTCCACTGCCTCGATCGAGGCCAATTTGCGCGCGACCGCCCCGGCCGGCGCCACTCCTGCGTCAGGCATATGCTTTCCGTTCGATGGTGCTACCGATGGGTAGCATCTGGGGCGGCGGTTGCCAAAGGGGTGCGCGCGTCGGTTGGTCCCGCCGCCGGCCGCCGCGGCGAGAGGTTGAGTGGAGCGCGGAATTGAAGAATTATGAACCAAAGCCAGAGTGTTGGGATAAAAGGGCTTTTCTGGTTCATAACGACTGGCATGATTTACGGATACGCGCGGGTGTCGACGGACGGCCAGAGCGTTGGCGCACAGATGCGGCAACTGACCAAGGCCGGATGCAAGAAGGTGTTCCGCGAGGTGGCGGGCGGGGCCAAAGACCGACCGTGCGCAGCTTCGCCGCTTGTGCGGCCAGCTTGAGGCGGGCGACGTGCTGACCGTGACACGGCTCGACCGGCCAAGGCGCGCGACGTGAAGATGGGCAGAGAGCCAAAGCTCACCTCTCACCTGCAGCGCGAGGCGGTCGATCGCCGAGAGCGAGGCGAGCCATTGCGTGACATTGTCCGCAGCTACAACATCAGTCCCCCGACAATCTCAAAACTCGACAGTCGTATCTGGTGAGGTTGGCGCAATGCCCGCAATCAAGCAGGAAACGGTGAGGCGATTTTCTGTGAAGTGTGGCAAGTTGGTGGATGCGTTTGCGAAGAAACTGGAATCGCAGCAACCACGCCCGATCATTTATCACTATACAGACGACAGAGGACTTCGGGGTATTTTAGAGAGCGGAGCCATTCACCTTCACGATATCTTTGGCCTGAATGATCCATCAGAATTGAGCTATGGCTTTTCCATCTCAGCCGGGATCTTGATCGACAAGGCAAGGACTCATCCCGGTGAGATCAGGAAGTTCGCCGAACGATATGCAAATTTTGGCCTGCAACGGGGCATTGAGGCATCCGCTCACTTCTTTTCATGTTCATTCAGCGGCTGCGGTGATGATCTTGGGCAATGGCGTGCATATGCTGACAACGGCCACGGCTTTGCGATAGGCTTCGAAACTAAAATCTTGGAAGCAGCGTTCACGACGGAAGGCGGACAACGAGTAGAGAACAACTGCACATTCCCTGTTTCATACAAAGCCGAAAGGCTGCGGAAGATGTATGAAAAATGGCCGACCGGACACTTGACATCCTGTCCGGACTGTACGGACGAAAATCAGGCCATCATGCAGAGGAATATGAGAACGAGCTTGATGCCGCCCTTACCGTGCAAGCACTGCATGCCGCCGTCTACTTCAAACACAAGGCATACAAAAACGAATCAGAATATCGGTTTTTGCAGGTATATTGAGGCGACCTCCCGTCGCCAGAAGTCGCCTGGAAGCAGAGACCATACTCGCTAGCACGATATCGACAATTTAGGTGGCGAGAATCGGCAGCCGCGACCCTCAAGGAGATAGTTGTCGGCCCTGCAGCGGACCATGATAGGGCTGGCAAGTTCGCGGTTGATTGCCTACGGGCATTCCATTCAGGCGCAGTCAGGATACGCCGCTCGGAAATTCCATACAGAGCGCCGCATTGAGAAAGACAGAAAAGTCTCTATCCGGCAGGCCAAGCGAACCTGCAAGAACAGCGCTGTGGCAAGCGCAAACCGGAGCCCGATATTCTGCAGTCCCAATGCTCCGTCTGCGATCGCTGGCGCACGCTTTGGCCAATTCCCCATGCGCATCGTCTGCAGGCTTACGCCGGTAGGTTGCGATCAAACCGTGTGCCGGCATAGGCCGCCGCCAGTGGGAGCTGAAGTCCGATGCTGTGCAATTCCAGCATGCCGTCTTCCATCAGCTCCGGCCGCTCGGGCCAATTGCCATTCGCATCCCGTCGCAGCATTTCTGCCCGGATCGCAGTGCTGTGCAGCACCAGGATTTCCTGCACGCTTGGAATGGTCGTGTAGGCCCACACATTGATCCAGGTTTCCGCCTGGTTGCTGGGCGAAAGTATCTCCACCAGCAGTACAGGATCGCTTGTCGACTGGCTCTCCTGTGCGGAGCGCACGCAGGTGACAGCTAAGTCCGGGATGCGGACGTTCCGATCCGATCGAACATGCGGCACGATACCGGCGTTCGGAACCAGCGTACACCGCCGCCCCATTGCAACCAGGTGATTTCGAATCAGTGCACCCAGCTCACCCTGAATGATGTTGTGGGTCTCGCTGGCGGGGGCCATTGCCTGGGGATGGCCGTCTATCAACTGCCAGCGCTCTTTGGCAGGCGCGTCCCAGGCCAGGAACTCCGCCGTATCCATCACCGCAGGAACCTTCCGCGCTGCTTCCGACATGTCCTCACTATAGCACGCCGTCCCGCTAATCGGCACCCCCATGTGGTGCCTCACTCCGCCGCCGCCTAGACTTCACGGCAACACGCCACCAGGGGGCCTCCACAGCATGGACTTCCACATCAGCGCCGAACAACGCCAGATGCTCGCCTCGGTGCGCGAGCTGGCGCAGGCCGAATTCAAGCCCAAGGCCGGGCGCTGGATGGACGGCAGCTTCCCCTGGGAGAACATGAAGCAGCTCGCGTCCCTGGGCGTCCTCGGCATGTCGGTGCCGGAGGAATACGGCGGGCTTGGCTTGCCGATCCTGGACACCGCGCTGATCCTCGAGGAGATCGCCAAGGTCTGCTACATCACCGCGATGGCGGTGCTGGGGGAGGCCGGCGTGCAGACCCGTGTGATAGCCCGCTATGCCCCCGCGTCGATCCGCGACCGCATCCTCCCCCGCGTCGTCGCCGGCGACTGCATGCTGGCGATCTGCATGACCGAGCCGCACGCCGGCACCGATGTCGCCAACTACCGCACCAATGCGCGCATCGTCGGCGACCGCGTCATCCTGAAGGGCACCAAGACACTGATCAGCCGCGCGCCCGAGGCTGGCATGTTCATCGTGTTCAGTCGCATCGACGGCAAGCCCGGCCGCGAAGGCATCGGCTGCATCTTGTTGGAAGCCGGAACGCCGGGGTTCGAGGTCACCGGCACCTATCACACGATGGGCGGCGAGAACCTGTTCGAGATCCAGTTCAACGACTGCGAGCTGCCGCTGGAGAATTTGGTCATCAAGGATGATGGCTTCCGCAAGCTGCTCAGCGCCTTCAACACGCAGCGCTGCCTCAATCCGGCGATCTCGCTGGGCCTGGCGGAAGGCGCGTTCGACGAGGCGGTGAACTATGTGCGGGAACGCACCGTGTTCGGCAAGCCGATCGCCGATCATCAGGGCATACGCTGGAAGCTCGCCGACATGTTCAAGGACATCGAGGCGGGGCGCGGCATCCTGTATCGCGCCTGCCTCACCGCCGATCCGTTCCCCGATCCGTTCATGGCGGCGGCCGCCAAGGTGTTCTGCAATGAGATGTCGCTGCGCGTCACGTCGGAGGCGGTGCAGCTGCACGGCGGCTTCGGCTTCACGGACGAGGCGGCGGTGTCACGGCTGTATCGCGGCGCGCGCTACGGCACGATTGGCGGCGGCACCTCGGAGACGCTGCGCGATCTGATGGGCCGCAAGATTGTCTCCGACGTGGATTTCGACCAGGGCATCCTGGCGCTCGGAACCTACTGACGTGCTGCTGATCGAGGCTGACGGCAAGGCGTTGCTGGCCGAGTACGGCATCGCTGTGCCCGAGGCGACGCTTGCGACCGATGCCGCCATCGGCGACTCCCGGGTCAAGCTGCCAGGCGAAGGCCCCTGGATGGTGAAGGCGCAGGTGCCGGTGGGTGGTCGCGGTAAGGCCGGCGGCGTGGTGCGTTGTGACACGCCGCAGGATGTGGCCTCCGCCGTGGAGCGAATGCTCGGTGGTCGCCTGAAGGGCCATCAGGTGGATGCCTGCCTGATCGAGCAGGCAGTCGGGGGCGAGGAGCGTTACCTCGCGATCATGGTCGATGCCGTGAATTACGGGCTCCGGGTGATCTACTCCCGCCAGGGCGGCGTCGATATCGAACGGTCCGGTTCGGCCCAGGGGCGACCATGCGCGCCGCATGCCGGTGCGGTGCTCGAGGCACTCGCCGAACTGATCGCTGACGAGCCGGCAGCGTGGCGAGGCCATGTCGCCTCGGTCGCTCGCAGGCTGGCGGACGTGCTGATCGAGCGCGAACTTGCGTTGGCGGAGATCAATCCGCTGTTCGTCTCCGCCGCAGGCTGTGTCGCCGGTGATGCGAAGCTTGTGGTGGATCTGGGCGCCGTGGAACGCCAGCCGCGCGTTGCTGCGCTGATCGAGGGACGGCCGCAGACCTACGCCGATGCCAATCGCAAGCTGATCGAGGGTTTCGATTACGTGGAGATGGACCCCGAGGGCGAGATCGGCCTGGTCACCACCGGCGCCGGGCTTTCAATGATGCTGATCGACGAACTCACCGCGCGGGGCATGAAGCCGCTGAACTTCTGCGACATCCGCACCGGCCAGATGCGCGGCAGCCCGGCGCGGGTGATGCGCGTGCTGGAGTGGATCACGGCGCACCAGTCATTGCGCGCGGTGCTGGTGAGTGTGTTCGCCGGCATCACCGATCTGGCCGAGTTCGCTGACCTGCTCGCGACCGGGATGGAGCGGACCCCGAGCCTTCGTGTTCCGGTGGTGGCGCGGCTGGTCGGGCGTGGTGCCGCCGAGGCGCGGCGTATCCTGGCGGAACGGCAACCCGACGTGTTCGTCACCGAGGATCTGGAAGAGGCGATGGAAAGGGTGGGCGGCGTGGTGGGCGGCGCCCCCTCCCCCCAACCCCCTCCCGCAAGGGGAGGGGGAGTTCCTCGCGACACGACGCTCCCCCTCCCCTTGCGGGAGGGGGTTGGGGGAGACGGCCTCGCCTCACTGTCGAAGACCACACCCGTCATCGTGCAGGGCATCACCGGCCGCATGGGCCGAACCCACGCCGCATTGATGCGCGCGTACGCCACCAACATCGTTGGCGGCACATCCGCGCGCTCGGACGCTAAGGAAGCCGCCGGCGTGCCTGTGTTCGCCAACTGCCGCGACGCCGTAGCGGCAACAGGCGCGTTGGCGTCGGTCGCGATGGCACCACCATTGGAAACACTCGCTGCCGTCGAGGAAGCGCTCGCTGCCGGCATTCGGGTCATCGTGACCGTGGCCGAGGGGATTCCGCTGCACGACGCCATTCGTATCGGTCGTGCAGTGCGTCGTGCCGGCGCCACCTGGATCGGCGGCTCCACGCCTGGCATGGCGATCCCCGGCGAAATCAAACTCGGCTTCATCCCGGACACCTGCCTGCGACCCGGGCCCTTCGCGATCATGTCGAAGAGCGGGACGCTGTCCTACGAATGCGGCTACCGCCTGGCGCAGGCCGGGCTCGGCCAGAGCATCTGGGTCGGCGTGGGCGGTGACCAGGTAAAGGGCGTGCGGTTCGCTGACCTGCTGCCGGAGTTCTTCGCCGATCCGCGCACGCACGCCATCGTTCTCGTTGGCGAAGTCGGCGGCAGTGAGGAAGAGGAATGCGCCGACGCGTTGATCCGCCTCGGCGTGCGCAAGCCGCTCTACGCGCTGATTGCCGGACGCGAGGCGAAGGAAGGCGTGTCCATGGGCCATGCCGGAGCGCTGGTACTCGGCGATGCCGGCACGCTGGCTTCGAAGACGCAGCGGCTGACGCAGGCCGGCGCCCGGGTGTTCGGCTCGATCGAGGCGATCGTCGAAGCGTGCACTGCGGACTTTGCGGCGATACGCACGTAGCTACGATTGTCATTGCCGGAAGGTGAAGCCGACGAAGCAAGTCCGGTCAGGCACGTGCGCGCGTGATTTGACCGAGATTGCCGCGTCGGCTTCGCCTCGTCGCAATGACAAGGGGGATGCTCAGATGTCCCGCACGAACTTCGCCTTCTCCGCCGCAGCCGCCAGCAGGAACGACAGGTCCGTTCCGGTGGATACGTAGCGTGCCCCCTGGCGCACATATTCCGCCATCAGCTCAGGCCGCGACGCCAGGCCGCCAACTCCCACGTGCTTGCCGTGTTTGCGGCATGCCGCGATGGTGCGTAGATACGCGTCGCGCACATTGGCATGATCGAACTGCCCGGTGATGCCCATTTCGTTGCACAGGTCGTTGGTGCCGATCAGCATCATGTCCACACCATCCACGGCAGCGATCTCTTCAACGTGTTCCAGCGCGGCGACCGTTTCCATCATCACCACCACCATGGTGGCGTCGTTCATCGCCTGGTTGACCACGGCGGAAGGGAAGCTGCGATAGTGGTAGTGCGGCAGCGCGCCGCCGGCACCGCGTTCGCCTTGCGGCGTGAACTTGGCGTAGCGCACCACCTCTCGCGCCTCCTCCGCTGAACGGACGTGAGGCGCAATCACGCCCATCGCCCCGCCATCGAGCAGCCGGCAGATGAACTCCGGCGTGTTGGCCGGCACGCGCACCAGAGGCGTGATGCCGCACTGCATCGCGGCGATGCAGATCTGGCAGACGGCATCGATCGACAAGGTGTTGTGCTCGACATCGACGTAGATCGTGTCGAACCCGGCGGTGGCGGCGATCCGGGCGATCTCGATCGAGCGGCATAACCGAACTGTCATCGAGGCCACCACTTCGTCACGCGCCAGCTTCTCCTTCACGCGGTTGCGCAGGATGTCGCGCAGTTCTTCTGCCATGGTGTCCTCCCGAGGTTGCCGGCCATTGTTGCCCGTTGGGCGCACGGGCCTCAAGATGGCGGGACCGTGTGGAGACGCCGTATGACCCACAAGATTGCCTACCTCGATGTCATGGACGCCAAGGTGAAGGACGAGATCCGTTCCGCGCTGCCGACCGGGTTCTCGATCCAATTTGCCGAGACCGGCGATCGGCGCGAGCACCTGGCGATAGTCGCCGATGCTGAATTCATCCTCACCGCCGTGGCGGTGGATGCCGAGATGATCCGCGGCGCCCCGAAGCTGAAGTTGTTGCACAAATGGGGCATCGGCGTCGACAAGTTCGATCTCGATGCGGCGCGTGCGGCGCGCATCCCGGTGGCGATAACTTCCGGCGCGAATGCTGGCGCGGTGTCCGAGCACACCGTGATGCTGATGCTCGCCACCTACCGCTGCCTGACGCTGGCCGATCGGAAACTGCGTGATGGCGAATGGATCCGCCCACAAATTCGCGGCAAGGCCTACCAGCTTTCCGGCAAGACGGTGGGCATTCTCGGCTTCGGCAATGTCGGCCGCATGGTGGCGCATCGCCTCGCCGGCTTCGACGTGCAGATCATCTACCATGACATCCGTCGCGCCGATCGTCCGACCGAACGGGCATTGCACGCCACGCCGGTGACATTCGACGAGTTGCTCGAACGCAGCGACGTGCTCACGGTGCACACGCCGCTGACCAAGGTCACGCGCGACATGATCAACGCCCAGGTGCTCGCACGCATGAAGCCTGGCGCGATCCTGGTCAACGCCGCGCGCGGCGAAGTGGTCGATGAGGCCGCACTCTACGATGCGCTGGTCAGCGGCAAACTGCGCGGCGCCGGGCTGGACGTATTCGCCAAGGAGCCAGCAGACCCCAACAACCCGTTGTTCAAGCTCGATCAGGTGGTGCTGACGCCGCATATCGCCGGCAGCGCAATCGACCTGGTGGCCGACATCGCCCGGCACGCCTTCGGCAATATGCAGGCCGTGCTGAACGGTGAACCGCTGCCGGCCAACGACGTCATCGTATCAGCCGGGGAGAACAAGTGATGGCAACGATGCAGAGCAGATCAGTGCGTCGGCGCGAGGATGTGCGGCTGCTGACCGGCAAGGGCAACTATAGCGCAGACCCGCATCCGGACCGCATGCTGCACGCCGTGCTGGTTCGCTCGCATCACGCGCACGCGGCGATCGGCGACATCGATACCACGGCCGCACGCGCCATCCCGGGTGTGGTCGCAGTGTTCACTGCCGCTGATCTGACCGACGTCGCGCCGATCCCGGGCGGCATCGGCTTCCCCCGTCCGGACGGCAGTCCGGCACCGAAGACCGACCGGCCGTTGCTTGCGGCGGACCGTGTGCGCTTCGTCGGCGAGCCGGTCGCGGTGGTGCTGGCTGAAACGATCGACGCGGGCAAGGATGCGGCCGAGGCGGTGATGGTCGATTACCACGAACTGCCGCTCGTGACCGATGCGATCGCCGCAATGGAGCCGGGCGCGCCCAAGGTGTGGGACGACGTGCCGGACAACATTGGCTTTCTGTGGAAGCGCGGGGACGCCGAGGCGACGGATACGGCGTTGCGGTCGGCGGCGCATGTGGCGCGGCTGCAATTCACCGTGTCGCGCGTCACTGCCAACACCATGGAGCCGCGCGGCGCATGGGCCGAGGTGGGCGCTGACGGCCGCATGGTTATGCACGCCGCGCATCAGTCACCGTATAACCTCCGCAACGGCATGGCGAACGGCAACTTCAATATCAAGCCGACGGATATTCGCGTTCTGACGGCCGATGTCGGCGGCTCGTTCGGCATGAAGTCGGGCGTGCAGGCGGAATATGCGCTGGTAGCGTGGGCGGCGCGCAGGGTGGGTCGTCCGGTGCGGTGGATTTCCGATCGCACGGAGGGGTTCCTCACCGACGAGCAGGCGCGCGAGATGCGGATCACCGTGGAGCTTGGGCTCGACAAGGATCACAGGTTCACAGGGTTGCGGCTGCGCTGGGACGCCAATCTCGGCGCCTATGTCACGGGACGGTCCGGCTGGCCGGTCGGCAACATCGGCGGCACCGCCGGCGTCTATCATATCCCGTCGATGTACGCCGAGGCTTGCGGCGTTTTGACCAACACGGTGCCCACCGCTGCCTATCGCGGCGCAGGCCGGCCCGAGGCGACCTACACGATCGAGCGCATCATCGATATCGCCGCTCACGAGCTCGGCATGACCCCGTATGAGCTTCGAAGGATCAATCTGATCCCGCCGGAGGCGATGCCGTACAAGACCGCGCTGACGTTCACCTACGATTGCGGCGAGTTCGAAGGGAACATGTTGAAGGCGGCGGAGATGGCGGAGCTGGACGGCTTCACCGCACGTCGCGCCGAAGCTGAGGCACGCGGCAAGCTGCGTGGCATCGGGCTGTGCAACTGCATCGAGGTTGCCGGCGGGCCATTCCTGCGTCCTGCGAAGGATCAGGCCACGCTGCGCCTGGCCGAGGATGGCACGCTGGTGCTGCGCTCCGGTTCGATGTCGGTGGGACAGGGGCTGGAGACCGCATTCTCCCAACTCGTCGCCGAACGGTTCGGCGTGCCGCTCGATCATGTCCGCTATGAAGCGGGGGACACCGATCTGCTGTCCGGCGGCAAGGGCAATGGAGGCTCCGGCGCGCTGTGCATCGGTGGATCGGCGGTGAGTGTGGCGGTGGACAAGGTAATTGAAAAAGCCAAGCAGGCCGCCGCGGAATTGCTCGAGGCTGCGGTGGTCGATGTCACGTTCGACGCGGGGCGTTTCACCATTGCCGGCACCGACCGTTCGGTAACTCTTGCCGAAGTGGCACACGCCACGAACATCGATGGCAACGAGTTGGTGGAAAGCGGTGAATTCACCCCCACCGCAGTCACCTTCCCGAATGGCACGCATATCTGCGAGGTGGAGATCGATCCCGACACGGGTGTGACCGAAGTTGTTCGCTACAGCGCGGTGGAAGAGCTTGGCCACGTGCTGAACCCGATGCTGGTGGCGGGCCAGACGCATGGCGGCGTGGCGCAAGGCGTCGGCCAGGCGATGGCCGAGCAGATCGTGCATGATCCACAATCGGGCCAGATGCTGACTGCATCGTTCATGGACTACCAGATGCCTCGGGCCGACGATCTGCCGGACATCCTCATGACGACGCGCGAGGTGCCGACCAAGGTCAATCCACTGGGCGCCAAGGGTGTTGGCGAGGCTGGCACGGTCGGCGCAATGGCGGCGGCCATGAACGCGGTGAACGACGCACTAGCGCCTCTCGGCATCCGCCACTTCGACATGCCGGCGACGCCCAATCGCGTCTGGTCGGCAATCGCTGCGGCGCGTGCATGAGTGAAGCGCTATTTCACATGGTCGCCGGCGCGCCCGCGCCGGTGGCGCCGTTCTCGCATGCAGTGGAGGTGGATGGCTGGGTGTTCCTGACCGGCCAGATGCCGACACTGCCCGAGGATGATTCGGCACCGCTGCCGAATGGGATCGAGGCTCAGACGCGGCGCGTGATGGATAACCTGATCATCGTGCTGCGTGGCCTTGCGCTTGACCTGCGGCATGTGGTCAGCGTGCGCGTGTTCCTGACGCGCTTCGAGCAGGACTATGAGCCGATGAACGCTGTGTATCGCAGCTACTTCCCGCCTGCTCGCCTGCCAGCGCGCACGTGCGTCGGGGTAACGGGCCTGGCGCGTGGCGCGCTGGTGGAAGTAGACCTGATAGCGCGCAAGGCCTAAGACTGAGTCGCACGCCCTGAGGGAATATAACTGCGCCACGCAGCGCACGATCGCGCCCACAACGTCATTTCCGTCGGGCCCTAAGCGCGACCGCCACTGAATGCGTTGAAGGTAATTAGCGTGTAGGTATCCTTCACGCCGGGCAGTGTCTGGATTTTCTCAGTCACGAACAGCCCGATGTCCTGCTCCGGCTCGAGGTAGAACTTGCCGAGCAGGTCGTATTGCCCCGATGTGGAGTAGAGTTCTGACATCTGTTCAATGGTGTCTGCCGCCTCGCGGGCGACCTTGTAGGCCTGACCCATCTCACACTTGATCTGCACGAATATCGCCCGCATGCGACCTCCCGGTCCGACGCCACGAGCAGGGTAGCAGGATTCGCCCGCGGGCGAACTATGCCTGCGCACCTCTCCGGTCGGCCAATACCGCCAAGCGGTGACTGGCGTTGCCCAGGCGACGCAGCATCACCGGGAGTTGCGGTTGCGCCGGCAGCGCGCCGTCGTCGACGAATTCCGACCAGTCGGCCCATTCCTGCGGCGACAGCAGCAGCACGCGACGTTGATCGTCCTTGCTGAGCTGCATCTCCTCGCCGAGTTGGGTAAACATCTGGAACTGGCTCCGAGCCAGAGTATCGGTCGCATACCAGGTCAAGCTTTGTAGCATCGGGGTACCTTTCATGGCGTTCTCAGCAGATACGCAAAGGGTCGGCACTGGCAAGGGCGGAAATTGGCAGACGTTTTGTCCGATTTGTGGCGAGCAAACACTGTCGAGTGACCGGACGGCAATTCGGAATGTTGCGGATAGGGCTTGTACGTACGCTTCATCCGGCTGCTCCATCCGGGTCGGGCGTGACGAAAGCGGCTCGATCTGACTATCCTGTGAGCAAGCGCCCTGACGGGCACAGCGGGAGGCTTGGATGGAACTGGCTCAGGCGCGCAAGGCGCGTATCGTCCCACGGACGGGCGGGCGCGCGCTTGCAGATGCCCTGGTGGCGCAGGGCATCGATCATGTATTCGCCGTGCCAGGCGAGAGTTATCTCGATGTGCTCGACGGGCTCTACGAGGTCCGGCAGAAACTCAAGCTGGTCACCTGTCGCTTCGAGGCCGGCGCGGTTCACATGGCCGAAGCATTTGGCAAACTGAAAGGCCGTCCCGCGGCGGCGATGGTGACACGTGGTCCCGGCGCCTGCCATGGCTCGATCGGCGTGCACGTGGCGATGCAGGACAGCACGCCGCTGCTGCTCTTCGTCGGCCAGATCCCGCACGAGGACGCTGGTCGCGATGCGTTCCAGGAGGTCGACTACCGCCGGATGTTCAGCCCGCTCGCCAAGTGGGTAACGCAGATCGACCAGGCGAAGCGCATCCCCGAAGTCGTCGCGCATGCGATGGACGTCGCGGTGTCAGGACGGCCCGGCCCAGTGGTCGTCGCGCTCTCCGAGGAGATGCAAAAGGACATGATCGAGGTGTGCGATCTGCCGCGCGCACCGGTATCGCCGCCACATCCCGATCCCGCCGCCCTCGCGCAAATGCGCACGATGCTTGGTCGTGCCCGCAAGCCGCTTGCCGTTCTCGGCGGCTCGTGCTGGACAGACGAAGGCCGCGCGGCGATCCGCGATTTCCTGCTCGGCAATGACATTCCGGTGACCGTCGGCTTCCGTCGCCAGGCACTGTACGACGGAACGCTCGACAACTTCGCAGGCGACCTCGGTGTCGGTTCCGATCCCGGTCTCGTCGCCAAGGTGAAGGAAGCGGACCTGATCCTGGCGATCGGCTCGCGGCTCGGTGATACTGTGACGCAGGGCTACACGCTCTTCGACATGGCCGGCAGCGTGCCGATCATCCAGGTGCATCCTGATGGCAGCGAGATCGGCCGTGTGTTCCGTCCAGCAATCGGCATCGTGTCCGACCCCAATGCATTCGCCCACGCCGTCGCAGCATTGGAGCCGGTGCGGTCCGACTGGGTGGCATGGACCGAGGAGCTGCGCTCACTGCGCGAGGCGCAGCGCGCCGTCCCAAACTATGCGGGCACGCTCAACCTCGGCACAGCGATGCGTGAGCTCGAATCGCTGCTCGATCGCGATGCGCTGATTACCACGGATGCCGGCAACTTCGCCGGCTGGGCAACGCGCTTCATCAACTTCCGCGACGGCCAACGCTATATCGGTCCAACCAACGGTGCGATGGGCTACAGCGTGCCGGCCGCGATCGGCGCAAAGATCGCATACCCGGATCGCATGGTGGTAAGCCTCGTCGGCGATGGCGGTTTCCTGATGACCGGTCAGGAGCTCGCCACCGCGTTCCACCACGGCGTCGCGCCGATTGTGCTGGTGTTCAACAACCAGATGTATGGCACCATCCGCATGCACCAGGAGCGTGCGTATCCTGGCCGCGTCTCCGGCACTGGATTGACCAACCCGGACTTCGCCAAATTCATCGAGGCCTTCGGCGGGCATGGCGAGGTGGTGAGTGACACCGCGGAATTCGCGCCGGCGTTCCACCGAGCGGTGGACAGCGGCAGGCCGGCAGTCGTCGAATTGCGCATGAACCCCGAGCAGATCACCACACGTGCCACAATCGCCGACCTGCGCGCGGCCAAGGCGCCGAAGCATGCGGCGAGGCCAAAGCGTGCCGCGGCACCGAAGCATCCGCGGAGCGCACAGCCCGGCAAGAAACGGGGTGGATGAGCGCAACGTACGAAGGACAAGCTGTCATTGCGAGGAGCGCAGCGACGAAGCAATCTCCATCATCAGTGCGCACCGATGGAGATTGCTTCGTCGCTTGCGCTCCTCGCCATAACAAGTGCCGCACGTGTCCGGTCTTTCGGTGTCTAGTGCCAGGCTTCGATCTTCAGCTCATCAACAGCTCGCCGCTGGTTGTCGCGGGCAATATCCTGGTTGAGGTGCGTGATATCCCGCCGCAGGTCCACCAGCTCGTTCTGCTGCCACGGGGATAGCGGGGGCGCCTTGCCTACATTGGCCTCCGCCGCCTGGATCTCCAGCGCATTCAGCCTCTGCTGGTCCAGCGTCAATGCCCTGGTGTCGCGGTTCACGTCATTTGTCAGGAGGTTGGCTCTGTTCTCCAACTCGCGCGTCTCGTGGCCAGGATGTTGATTCGGCGCTTCGTAAAAAACGGGACGTGCAACATCCGCACCGTGTTGACCGCCTGCGAAAGCAGGTGAGGTTGCAAGCAAGGCGGCCAGCGAGATCAGGCCGAACGTCAGGCGTGTCATTGTCTATCTCCTCTTTTCGTATGAGCGAGGCGATGAACTCGCCTGCGGAGGGTGCTTACCGCCCCCGCTGGAGACCCGGTGTGCGTATGGTCACAAACGTCAGCGGCCGACCGCGTAGCCCTGCATGCCGCGCGGATTGGCGCCGGCACGGAACTGGTCACCCTCGATGCGTGCGGCAGACAAACGGCCCTCCGACCACTCCTCGCCCTTCTCGGCCTTGTGGTCGCGTGCCTTCAGTTCGTACATCACTGCGTCGGGGTAGCGGCCTTCCAGCACTACCTTGCCGGGACGCGCGACACGCGGCCAGAAGCTCGACGGCCAGTGCTCGGTGTGGAACGACGGCGCATCGATCGCCTGCTGAATGCCCATATGATGATGCACCATGCGCAGGAAGAAGATCAGCGACCACTGGTCCTGCTGCTCGCCGCCCGGCGTGCCGAATGCCATCCATGGCTTGCCGTCGCGCAGCGCGAAACTCGGCGATAATGTGGTGCGCGGGCGCTTGCCTGGCTCCAGGCTGTTGGGCAGATCCGGCTTCAGCCAGAACATCTGTCCGCGCGTCCCCATGCAGAAGCCAAGTTCCGGAATCACCGGAGAGGACTGCAGCCAGCCGCCAGATGGTGTGGCGCTGACCATGTTGCCGTCCTTGTCGATCACGTCGAGATGACAGGTGTCGGCACCGATTACGCCGAGCCGAGAAACGGTCGGCTCGCCGACACCCGGCGTGCGAGTGAGCAAGTGCGCGCGGCGATCGGCGTCGCGATCGACGATCGGCGCGTAGCCGGACACTGTGCCAGGACGCAGTTCCAGCGACGCGCTGCGGCCGACCAGCCTGCGGCGTTCCGCATTGTACTCATCAGACAATAACGTGCTGAGGGGCACGCGGGTAAAATTTGGATCGCCGTAGTAGGCCTCGCGATCGGCGTAGGCCAGCTTCGCACATTCGACAACAGTGTGGACGAAGTCGTTGCCGAAGGGGTCCATCGCACCGATATCGAAGCCACGCAGCAGTGCAAGCTGTTGCAGGAACACCGGCCCCTGGCTCCATGGACCACACTTCAAGACGGTATGGCCATGGTAATCGTAGCTCACCGGTTCCTCGACCGTCGCCGACCACCGAGCAAAATCATCCGCTGCCAACAGCCCACGATGGCGACGCCCCGATACGTCCAGCACATCGGTCGTGCGGAAGAACTTATCCACCGCTTCGGCGACGAAGCCGCGATACCAGGCGCCGCGCGCGGCATCGATGCGTGCCGCGCGCGTATCACCGATCGCCTCGCGGCAGATACGTTCATAAGTTGCGGCGAGCGCGGGGCGCGCGAACAGCAATTCCGGTGCCGGCCCCTTGCCGTCAGGCAGGTAAACAGCGGCCGACGATTTCCACTCTGTCTCGAACAGCGACCGCATGCTCTCAATCGTCGCGCTGATGCGCGGCACGACATGGATGCCGTTCTTTGCGTAGCCGATGGCAAATGCCAGCACGTCGGGCAGTTCCCAGGTGCCCCAGTCGCGCAACAGCAGGCACCAGGCGTCGAACGCGCCGGGCACCACTGCGGGCAACACGCCGGTCGCGGGGATCAGGTCGATGTCGAGGGCACGGAACTTTTCCAGCGTCGCGGTCTGCGGCGCCACGCCCTGCCCGCAGACCACGTGCTGTGTCCGCGTGCGCGCCGAATGCAGGATGATCGGCGCATCGCCGCCCGGGCCGTTGAGATGCGGCTCCGCCACCTGAAGCGTGAACGCCGTCGCGGCGGCGGCATCGAATGCGTTCCCGCCGCGTTCCAGTACCGCCATGCCGACCTGGCTCGCGATCCAGTGGGTACTGGCGACGACACCGAACGTGCCGGCTATCTCGGGGCGAGTGGTGAACATGCAGTCTTCTCCGTTGCCTGGCGTGCGCGCTAATGTCGCCGCCATGCAGCTTGCCAGCAAGACCTATGACGTCGCCGACATCCAGGCGATCCAGGAACTCTACCATTCCAACGGCTGGACAGATGGCCTGCCGATCGTTCCGCCGACGCAGGACGCCGTGGGGGCCTGCCTGGACTGGGCGATGATGCCGCCTGACCAGCTGCTTGGCATCGAGCCGGTGCGCGGCGTGGCAATCACCGCGGAGAAGCTCGCCATCAACGCCGTCATGGCCGGCTGCCTGCCGATGCATTTTCCTGCCGTCATCACCGCCTTCGCCGCGATGCTGCAACCGGAGTTTCTGCTGCACGGCGCGACCGCCTCGACGGGTGGATGTGCCGTGTTCGTGGTGCTGAACGGCCCCATGCGTCGCGAACTTGGCGCCGCCGGTTCGTTCAATGCTCTTGGCAACAGCGACCGCGCCACCGCGGTGATCGGCCGCGCGATCCGCCTCGCACTGATCAACATCCTGGAGGTGCGGCCCGGCGGCATCGACCGCTCCACGATCGGCCATCCGGGCAAGTACAGCTATTGCGTAGCCGAGGACGAGGAGGAGACCGGCTGGCTGCCTTTGCACGCGCAGCGCGGGCTGCCGGCAGAGGTTTCCGCCGTCACCGTCATGGCGGCCGGCGCGCCGCGCCAGATCATGAACGAGTGGACCACGCAGCCAGAGGAGATCCTGGAGACCTTCGCCGCGGAAATGCGCGCCAACATGCGGCACTATTCGATTTGGGCCGGCAACTATGCGCTGATCATTCCCAGGCAACTGCGCGAGCATCTGCAAGCGGCGGGCTGGAGCAAAACGGATGTCGCCGCCTTCATCCACCGGCGCGCGCTCATCCACCGGAGCGAATGGGCCGAGGTCGGCAAGGGTGCGGTGGTGCGCGACCGTGGCGACACCGAATACGCCGCACTGGAGTCGCCCGATCAGTTGCTTGTTGTCGCGGCCGGCGGTCCTGCCGGCGGGTTCGGCGCGGTGATCCCGCCCTGGCTCGGTCACAAGAGCCGCGCAGTCACGCTGCCGATCGGCGCATGCGTTGACTGCGAACCACAGACGCAGTGAAACTACCGGCATGGTCTTCCAGGTCCTCGATCCCACCAACGAGACGGCGCCGCCACTGGGTCAGGCGGCACCGCGCCTGACCTCGCTTGCCGGCAAGACCGTTGGCTTCATCTCGAACGGCAAAGAGGGAACGAAGGGCTTCTTCGCTCACCTCGATCGCATGCTGCGCGACGAATTGGGCGTCGGCGAAGTGATCATGCGGCAGAAGTCGAACTACAGCGCGCCGGCCGATCCTGACATCGTGGACAAGATCGCGCGCTGGCATGCTGTGGTCACAGGTATCGGCGACTGAGGCAGCTGCTCGTCGTGCAGTCTGCATGACTCCGTCACCGCCGAGAAGCTTGGCATCCCCGCGATGGCAGTGATGACTGCTCGCTTCGTCAGTGCGGCCGAACTGATGGCGCGCGTACTCGGCTTTACGGGCTATGAGTTCGCCGTGATCGCGCACCCGCTCAGCAGCGCGAGCGACGCAGCCTTGCGCGACATGGCGGCCGCCGCGGCCGCGCAGGCGGGTCGGTTGCTGCTGCGACGCTGATCAACCGGTGCGCGCGGACGGCAAGTGCGTGATTTGATCCTCAACTGGCTGGACGGTGGCATCGCGGCCCGCTGCGGAAAGCTATCCGGCTATCTCGTGACCAAGTTGGCTTCCTCGGTACGCTGGCTGAAGCACCGACTGCCTCAACCGCAGGTGTTGCGGCACGCGACACGGATGACCGTCGCGGCAATACTGGCGTTCGCTGCCGCCTGGGCGTTCTCGTTGCCGGAGAGCTACTGGGCGGTGATCAGCGCAATCGTTGTTATGCAAAGTAGCCTCGGCGGCACGCTGGGGGCGAGCCTCGACCGGCTGATGGCGACAGTGGCTGGTGCAATAGTGGGCGCAGCCTGCGCAACCCTTCGCGGGCGCACGCCGTTGCCAGAGGTTCTCGTGCTGACCCTGGCCGTCGGCCCAACGGCACTGCTTGCCGCACTGCGTCCGAGCTTCCGGCTGGCGCCCATCACCGCAGTAATCGTACTTGTCGGTGCGTCACCCGGAGCCGGCCTGCTGACAGCCTTCCATCGCGTGGTGGAGATCACATTAGGATGCGTCATCGGTGCCCTGACAGCCCATCTGGTGCTGCCAGACCGGGCGCGGGTGGTGATCAGGACGGGTACCGCCGGCGCGCTGGACGGACTGGGCAAGCTCGCGGCGGCGCATTTGACCGGGGCCGACATAGCACACATCGATGCGCTGAACGAGCTGGTGCATCGTCATCTGAACGCAGTCGCCACAGCGGCAGCCGAGGATGCACGGGAGCGGGCACTCTCTTTGCGGACCGGCCCGGCGGTTGCACCCTTGTTGCGGACCTTACGCAGGGTCCGCAGCGACGTTGCGTTCTTAGGACGCGCGATGGTTTTCGAACCACGGGAGGTGGAGGTAACGACGAGTGAGACATTGGCTCAGTATTTCGCTGACGCGGCGGCGTTCTTGCGCGGTCTTGGCTCGGCGCCAGCGCTCGCAAAGCTGGATGGTGTGATCGGCACGGTGCCGCCGAACAGCGTACTCAGGCTTCTCGCTGGTGACGCTCCGTCGTGACCTCGCTGACCTGGACGATAGGCTGACAGAACAGGTCAGAGGTGGTGCCGATTAACGCGCCACTCGGCTGTCCGCCACCACGCAAAGCAGCTCGAACAGGAGATTGGCTGCGTTCAGCGCGGTCTGTCCCGTGGGATCATACATCGGCGCGACCTCGCACAGATCGGCGCCGACGAGGTGGCGCCCCCGCAGACTCTGCAGCATCACCTGAGCGTCGCGCACCGAGTAGCCACCAACCTCCGGCACGCCGGTGCCCATCGCGTTCGTCGCATCGAGGCCGTCGATGTCAAAGCTGACATAGGTAGGGCCATCGCCGATCACCCGACCGATCTCTTCGATGACCCGAGCGCGGCCGAGCTGTTCGAATTCGTCCATGGTGATGACGCGCATGCCAGCCTCGCGTCCCCAGCTCGCATCGTCCGCAGTGAACATGCTGCCGCGCAGTCCGACCTGCACCGCGCGCTTCGGATCCAGCAATCCCTCCTCAACGGCTCGGCGGAATGTGGTCGCGTGGTTTATGCGCGTGCCCATCAGCGTGTCGAGCGTGTCTGGATGCGCGTCGAACTGCACCAGGCCGACCGGCCGATCCTTGGCAATGGCGCGCAGGATCGGCAGCGGCACGGTATGGTCACCGCCGACCGTAATCGGCGTCGCGTGCAGTTCGTGCAGGTTCTCGAAGAACGCCTCGATCGCGGCGAGGCTGGCTGCCAGGTCCATGGCGTTGATCGCGACGTCGCCGACATCGGCGACCTCGCACAGATCGAACGGTGCGATCCGGCTGGTCGGATGCACCAGCCGGATCGTGCGCGACGCCTCCCGCACCGCGGCCGGACCGCCGCGTGCTCCGGTGCGATAGTTGGTGCCGAGGTCGAATGGCACGCCGACCAGCGCAATGTCGATCCCGGGACCGGGCGGCACGCGCGGCGCGCGCAGCAGCGTTGCCACGTCGCCGAAGCGGGGTGAAACCGAGGGGTCCATGGGCCTCAGGCGGCGATCAGGGTTCATGGCGTCCTCCAGGGGCTATTCGACGGCGCCATCTCCTGCCACCCTGGCGCCGGTGTCCACAACCCAGGAGACACACTCTGATGCAGGTCGAAATCGAATACTGCGGAATGTGAGGCTACGAACCGCGCGCCCGTGCGGCGCGGGACGCGATCCTGAAAACGCAGCCCGCCGCGCAAGTCATTTTGCGCAGGTCCGGCGGCGGCGTCTTCGAGATCACGGTGGACGGCAGGCTCGCCTACTCGAAGAAGGCAACCGGCCGCTTCCCGACAGACGAGGAAACACTCGCCACCCTCGGCTGATTGCCCGCAACACGGCCCGCGGTGCCTGCCGCGTGACGGTGGCTCGCCAGCGTATCGAGGAGGGCCGGGTTTCGCTGCCCGGCCCTCCGAACTACGTTGGTTCCCCCGCAAATTGCATGGCTCCGTCGGGGATGATCACGCCCGGCAGTTTGCGCGTCGTCCAGATATGGCGGGATGACGTAATATCGACCGGGTCATCCAGCGACCCGCCCTTGATGCTGACGGTATCCTGGCGTGGGTCGAAATGCCGGATCCGCGTGCCACACTCGATGCAGAACATGCATTCGAGGGTTCCGCCACTGTCGGTCGGCCGGCTCCAGATCTTCACCTGTCCCTGCGTGAGGGCAAAAGCAGCCACCGGAACGATGACGGAAATGCCGAACGCTGACGCCGACTGCCGCCGACATTCGCGACAATGACAGACATACACTTGTAGTGGCTCCGCCGAGACTTCGTAGCGGACGGCGCCGCACTGACATCCGCCTGTGAGGGTCATGCTGCGCCTCCAGGGATTGCTGCTTGCATTTGCCAAGAAGGTAATCACGGCCGTGGCGAAGTCCAGCTCGACAGGACGCATTCGCGGAATCCGGACCCCAGACCGTATCATTTCATTTTCCGGGAAAGGTTGCCGATGAGGTGGCTGCCGCTCGTCCTCGCCAGGGGGCCGCTGCTCGCACAGGTCATGCGAGACGCCCATCAGGATCCGCGGCGCCATAGCCTATGCGCCTGCTGCGGGGCGCGGATGCTGATCAAGCCGGACCGGGCGGACCAGACGGTGCGCTGTCCAGGCTGCGCGCGCTGGCAGCGCGTGACCGTGCGGGAGGAAGTTCCCTGGCGGCTGTCCGCCGCTGCGGCCGAGAGGTTGCGGCGCACCGCGTCATGGGTGAGGCGACTTTAGGTCGTTCCGCTCCCTTGCCGTGACAGGCCACGCCCAACATGATGCCGGCCATATCGCCATGAAGGCTCAATCATGTCCCTTGCCAACGATCCCACCACCGCGATCCATGACGCTACCCGGCGGATCGAGCCGGCGCTGATCGAAATCCGCCGAGACATCCACGCCAACCCTGAACTCGGCTTCGAGGAAATCCGCACCGCCGGGGTCGTTGCACGCGAACTCTCGCGACTTGGCATCGCCCACCAGACCGGCATCGGCAAGACCGGCGTCGTGGGCCTCATCGAAGGCGGTCGCCCAGGCCCGGTGCTGGCGATCCGTGCCGACATGGACGCCCTACCGATCGAGGAGAAGACCGGCCTGCCGTTCGCCAGCACAAAGGTCGGTTTGATGCACGCCTGCGGCCACGATATCCACACCACGACGCTGCTCGGTGTTGCCGCGGTGCTCAAGGAGTTGGCGCCGCAGCTTGCGGGCACCATCAAGCTGGTGTTCCAGCCGGCCGAGGAGGGTATCGGCGGCATGCAGGCCATGATCGCCGACGGCGTCATGGACGGCCCAAAGATCGATCTGGCACTCGGGTTCCACAACCACCCGGAGATCCCGGTCGGCAATTTCGGCTTCGTGCATGGCGCCTGCCTGGCGGCAGCGGACCGGTTCGACATCGTCGTACGCGGCAAGTCAGGCCACGCCGCGTATCCACATCATGCGGTCGATCCGATCGTCGCCGCTGCGATGCTGGTCGCCCAGTTGCAGACCGTCGTCTCGCGTGAGGTTCGGCCGACTCATCCGGCCGTGGTCACCGTGGGTGCGATCAATGGTGGCACGACGTACAACATCATCCCCGACGCCTGCCTGATCAAAGGCACTGTCCGGACGCTGCACCCTCCGGCCCGCGATGCCGCCGAGGCAGCGATCAAGCGTCTTGCCGCCGGCATGCTGGAAGGCATGCGGGTCGCCTGCGATGTGGATTATCGCCGTGGTGTGCCACCCTTGCGCAACACCGACAGCGTGTTGGAACCGACGGTCGCCGCGGTGCGTCACCAGTTGGGCGACGTGATCGACGAGTTCGAACCAAGTCTCGGCGGTGAGGACTTCGCGCTGATGGCCGATCTCGTGCCGGCGTTTCAGTTGCGTGTCGGATCGTCACAGCCCGGACGCAGCGATCGGCTGCACAATTCTGCCTATCAGCCGGACGAACGGTGCATCGGTTTCGGCGTGCAGGCATTGTCACGCGCAGCGCTCGAACTGCTCGCATAATAAACTAGTCTCAAACGCAACCAGGGAGGAATACCTTTGAACCGGCTACGTTCGGTGACCGCGGGATCGGCCGCGCTATTGCTCGCGTCCTTCGCCTGGGCGACTGCGTGCGACAGCCCGCGCCAGATGGACGGCTTCAAGACCTGCGCCGACGTCGAGGCAGCGGAAAAGGAAGGTCAGCTCGTCCTCTACAGCACCGACCCGGAAACCAACATGGCGCAGTATCTCGGGGACTTCCACAAGATATTTCCACAGATCGCGACCAACTATGTCCGCCTGCAGGCAGGTGCGCTGTATGCCAAGGTGAACGCCGAACGCCAGGCGAAGCAGTACCTGGCCGACGTGATGCAGATCACCGACATGAGCTTCGTGCTGGATTTCCAGAAGCGCAAAGGCTACGTGCCATACGAGTTGCCGGAACTGGCTGCCTACAAGACCGAATACAAGAGCAGCCCGGAAGGTCTGTGGACCTGGGGCGTCATCATCGTTGCCGGCATTGCCTACAATCCCAACCTCGTGCCGGCCGACCAGGCGCCGAAGAGCTGGAAGGACCTGCTCGATCCGCGGTGGAAGGACGCGATCAACGTCAAGGTCTCAACCTCAGGCCTGCAACACGTAACATGGTACATGATTCGGCAGCTCTACGGCGACGACTACTGGAAGAAGTTCGGCGAACTGAACCCGCGCGCCTTCGACTCATACGTGCAGCAGTTCGACCGCACGGTGAACGGTCAGGACAAGGTGATCTCCACCGCCCAGTATTCAGGCTATCTGCAGTTCAAGGCGAAGGGCGCGCCGATCGCCTTCGTCAATGCGCCCGAGGGACTGACCGCGACGCCCGGTGTCTATGGCATCCTGGAGAACCCACCGCACCCGCAGGCCGCGCGCCTGTTCATGGACTGGCTGCTTGGCGTGCCGGGGCAGAAGGCTCTCGTCGCAGCCACGGCGCTGTATTCACCGCGCGCGGACGTATCGCCCCCGGCGGGCGGCATCCCAATCAACGACTTCAAGGTGCTCGCGCCGACCGACTGGGATGCGTTTCTCAAGACGCATACGCAGTTCGCGCGCGAGTGGGACAAGATGACGGGGCTGCGCTGACCGCTCAGCGCCGCGGGCGAGTACCCGAAGGATCGCGGGCGACAACATAGTCATAGGCCCGTGATCGACGGCGCGGAGATGCCAGCCAGTAGGCCGGGCAGAGCACCACGGCGGCCACCACGAAGGGTGCCAGCGAGGCGAACCAGAAGCATGTGGCCAACACCAACACCATCAACGCCTGCAAAATGATGAAGATCGCGGATATGGCGAGCGGTACCAGCGCCAAACCCACCAGCAGCCGTCGCGACGTGACCTTCGCCGCCCGCAGCCAGTGGAACACTGCGCCGATCGCCATGCCGAACCCCGCCAGCACGACCCACCCCGCGATGCCGCTGGCCGCCTGATAGAGACCGATCAATGTGCCCGGCACGCCAACGCAGATGGCCAGCAACAGCCCCACCACCATGGCGACCGTCTGTTCGATGACTGCTCCGACGCCATCGGCCAGATGGTAGCTCACGGGAGCGTGTTGAGTCATGTGCTCGACCGTATCGAAGTAGCTGGCGACGAGGTTGGCCGGCGTGAACCGGCTGATCGCCACATACGTCCCGTTCTGCGTGATCATCGCATCGCGCAGATGGATATTGCCGGCGGCCGCCTGGAACAGCCAGCCGACGGTCAGCGCCAGACAGATCGACATCAGAAGGTCGGACAGGTAGCGCGCCATCAGGCGCCTGCCGAGCGCGGCTGGCCATGTTTCGAAGCGCGGGAATCTCATGCCCGCCATAATCAATTCGAAGTCGGTTACAATTTCCCTTCGGTACTTCGGATTTGCCGCCTCCGGTCAGCCCCGCCTGCATCTCTTCACAGTTTGGTCCACGGGCGGTTGCCGGACCATCCGATGGCCAGCGCAGAGCAATCGCCGGGCAAGTGAGGTTTAGCCCCTTCGTCCCATGACACCGCGCAAATTCACGCTGGCCCTTCAGCGCGATCTGATCTGCATGTTGTCAGCGAAGCTATCTCCATTGCCGAATGTCACCGTTGTACGATTGCTTTGGAGCCTGATTGGGGTTTGGTGATGCGCCAGCCCGGTAACCGCGACGGATCATCACCTTTGCGTAAGTAGATCGCCAATTCCATAGCGCCGCCCGGGTGGAAAAAAAGGTCCGTTGCAAATCCATCTGTATCTGGGCTTCCCGCATCCGCGTCTGTCATGCCGACTAGCAGCGGGCGGTGGTGATGACTGGTGCGATATACGTTCACGCATATCGGGATATGCCTCAGTAGGAAATGATTGGTTAACGCTGGCTACTGAAGTAGCTCGCTCACGCAATCGTGGGTCACCACAATTGGTTCGATCGCCCGACGCCGACGGCTCTCGACGCGCGCGCGCCATTCGGCTTTTGGTGGAGCGGAGAATCCACCTGAGGAATAGCAGTAAATTCGCGTTAATTCGCAGTTGGTAGACGTTATTTTGGATTTAACCTTCGATTAACGGTTAGGAGCCATTTTAGCCGTCCGAAAAAGGGTCCTCTGGACGCCGAGTTCACAACGGATACCCGGGTGATTGACGCCCGCGAAAGTTAGTCATGTCGGACTATGCCGCCTCGTTGAGGACACAACCCTGGGTCCCGCTGTCCGAGCGGACCGAGGAGGAACTCTGGGCGCTTGCCGCAGAGTACCCGTCAGCTTGCTACCACAGCACACACCGTAGACGTGGCAAATGCCTTGTGCGACCTCGCCGATCGCTATGCTGAGATGGCAGCGAAGCATAGTGTGGAAGGTCAGGCTCGTTGTATTCGATGAAAACCCGGTAAGCCGGGACGGCACGCGCCACTCTCGATGTCTCGAAGACACAACACTCGGCTCGCGAGCCGAGTCATTGACCGATCCCAGCACCAAACAGTCTGATGGGATCCGCCAGCTGGGCCATTGGCGCTATTACCTTGAGCCGAGAATAAACAGCATGATGAATAATTCTGATTTGCCAGAATAGGGTGAGCGCCCAGGAAAGAAGAGGCTTCTACAAAACAAGATTCGAGTCGCATTCGACTCTTAATCTCTTTACCATTGACAGTGGCTCTATTGAGGGTTTGGGTTGCGCCGCTCAATCCAGAACAGGAGACGGCGATGAACGAAGTGAAAAAGTCGGAATTCGCGGGGGCAATGCCTGATTTTGGCGTGTCGTTCGTGCAGGTTGGTTCGGATGCAGCCCGTCGTCTTTGCGAGCAAGGCCACTCTGTGACGAAGACGATCAGCGAGTGGCACAGCGAGGCCAGCCGTTTTGTCACCCATCGCGTGGCTCGAAATGGCGAAGCACTAGGGCGGGTGACGAGGTGCCAGAATTTCCCTGAGGTCTTCGCCATTCAAGCTCAATGGGTTCAGGACGCTGCTGACGACTACCTGAGCGAGATGAGCAAGCTGATGGAAGTCAACAGCAAGATCATGAGCGGCATGCTCGGGTCTCTTGGTCAGGTTGGGATGCCTTCAGCCGCCGAGATGCCTACATCGCCGGCAGCGCACTCCGCCTTCGAGACACATGTATCGCCTGAGGCGCGTTCCGAATCTGCGCCACTCGCATCGCCCGAGGTGCGCTTGGGGCCCGAGACGCGGACCCAGCCTGCGACGCGTTTATCATCTGCAAGGGCTACAGCGAAGGCCGAAGACTAGCGGTCAGGGGCGTCAAACTGTATTGCCGACCAGGGCGATGCGCCCGATCAACTTCGCAAAATGCGATCGGGCTGGGCTGGGGCGACGCCTGGTGCCATCTGCAGCCGGGTTGCAGGGATGCGACGGACCATCTCACCTGGCCGCGCGTCCGGCTCATCCTTGCTGGCTTTTTCGGTGTCGCCTGAGTCTTGCGACCGAGACCAAACTTCGTCGCCAGGGTCGATCGCGTCGCCCCCGGAGCACCATGTTTCGCTCACTTATGAGCTTTTGCAAGATCCGCTCGTAGCCGGAATATTACCAAACCGCTCGACAGGCATTGGCGGCATCTTTGCGTCCGTCGGCCGCGAGCACAGGTCCAGTGCGGATCGTGTCATTTCGAGGCTTTACGATGGCGCAGGTCCTTCAGGGCAGGAGCAGCTTAACCGTTAGCCGACACCAGCCAGGGTCGCAGATTGCCCCTCACCGGAATGCTGCCGGCTTCTTTGGCGGCGTCAGCGAGTATCTTTTTGAGATCGCGTAAAAACCCAGCACCCATCGTCGTCCGCTGGACCAGGACACTACGCCGATCCAGAGGGTCGGTCTTCCGGCGAACCAAATGGAATTCAGAAAGACGATTTAGCGCACGACAGACCGCAGGTCTCGATATATTCAGCTTGGTGGCCAAACCTCGAACCGTCTGGGCTTCGTCCTCGAGGTAGCACATCAAAAATACCCCGATCTGGCGCGCGGACAGGTCAGCACCCTCGCGGCGAACAAGCGCAACAATTGCGCGGAGTAGGGCTTCTGCCATCCAATCGCCCATTTCCGTATTCAAGTCATCTCTCCTATGTCTTGGTGTCACGGCTGTGGCATTCGTGGGCAATGTTGCTGCATATGCACGGCAAGCTAATCCTCTGACGAACCACGCGCCGTTCTTCCATCGCGATGAACGACAGGGTTGTCCGGTTGTCCCGACCAAGGCCTACTCGCTCAATAAGGACAGCAATCATGACGGAACTGGCCCCTGGCTTCGACTTGAAAGATCACGGGCTGTTGTTCGCCATCAGGTATCAACTCCATTGTCAGCAGTCTTCGCTGCCATCAGGATCATAAAATACCTGCCTCAGGGATATTGCGTAGTGAGCAGGTCTTATCGGAAACAGGCACCGACCAAGAAGGGCTGAGGGCCTCCGCGACTTTTGGCGCGGTTGGTGCTGGCCCGCCTATCGGGTGCGAAATTAGTGACGGAGAACCGCTTCCGACGGGCAAGGTATTCGCAGATGGATAAGCGCGATCCGGTCGTCATGCAGGCGATAGCGAATGTCATCGGAGCGGAGAATGAGGACGAGGGGTGCCTCGGTCCACCGCCAGGAAAAACCCAAGCCATCTACGATGAAATCAGGCGTCTTGATCGAGCGCGGTTAGAAGCCGAGCATCGGCTACGGTTCAAGCGGCGCGATAAAATAGCTATTTCGATTGTATGATCATGGCACGGCCCCTTTAGTAACCGTGGTTACTAGATGTCGCGTGCTAACGCGGAGTGCAATCTTTTATGTTCCAAGTAACGTCGATGTGACGCCAGCCGCGGTGATCCAATTCGTCATCCGACAATTCGTTGCATAAGACCCAGAATCCCACGCAGATGCATGCCTTCGCTGGCCAACACACACAAACATGGCTCTGAGCCCGTGACCATGATTGCCACCTCGGCATGCTCGCTGGCCTCGGGATCAGAAATATCACCCACGGAGTATTCGCCGCTACTGTCGATAAATGAGCCTGCCAGCACACAGGCAAGTTCGAGGCCACGATGGCGATGGCGCGGCAGTTTGCTGCCGGGTCTACCCCAAAGAAGGCCGCCCCAGCCGGGGCCAGGAACATGCATCATGCGCCACCAGAAGCCGGCACTGACCGGCCACCACCGTGTTCTCAATGGGATGCGATTGAGCGGCGCCGGCAAGTCTGGGTTGACGATCGGTGGTGGGCCCAAATCGATGAACGATGCGGGGGGCCTCACCACGCCGCACATTGGCAGCGGATCGATCTCCTCCAGCAAGATGCCGCCGAGCATTTCCAAGTCAGCCAGTGCGTCTCGGCAGACGGTGCAGAATGTCAGGTGGGTTGCTGTCACGATCTTCAACACCTCAGGCATTGCACCAGTAGCATACTGCAACAGCGTAGCCTCATCAGGATGATGCCGGATCACAGCAGGTCATCCAGTTGCGAGCGCAACCGCCGTATCGCCAACCGCAGCCGCGACTTCACCGTGCCTAGCGGGATATGCAAGTCCCGTTCAATCTCCCGGTGGGTCTTCTCCTCCAGGAATGCCTTGCGAATGACCGTGGTCTGTTCAACAGGAAGATTTTCAAGCGCCTGTTTCAGCCGCGCTTGGTGTTCGGCGATTGCCATCACCTGATCGGCAGGTGGGTCTACGGCGTTATCAGAAGCGCGAACTGCCGCGACAAAACGCTCGCCGTGAACCACATCGGCCCGCAGATCACGAGCAATGCCGAAAATCCAACCAGCAAGCGTTTTTTTCCTTGGGTCGAATGCAGCCGCGTCGCGCCAGACCGTGGCCATGGTCTCTTGCGCAATTTCATCGGCAATGGGCGGATCAACCTCACTGCGAATCATCAAAGCCTTGACGCGCGGCGCGAAGTAATCGAACAGCTTGACGAAAGCCGTGTGGTCCTGTCGTTGTGCGACTGCCTGGATTAGTATAAGGCGATCGGCCAGAGGCAGCGTCACGGCGGCGCCACTGGTATTCTGACTAGCCACCACTAGTACCTCTGCACAGTGATTATGACTCTTTGGCGGTGTCAGGATAAGCGCGTGCCAGCTTGTCCCGCGCCTTTTGCGTGGTGAACTTCCATTTGACGCGGGCGCCGGAGGAGTTGCGTTGCCGCTCCCACGCCTCGATCTCGGAGACAAGGAGCTCACGCGCACCAATTCGGCGATCCAGACATTGCCCGCGCAACACGCGATTCGATTTCCACCATGTTGAGCCAGCTCGCGTGCTTCGGTGTGTAATGAAACTCTAGGCGCTGAAGCACGCGGTGTGCCTCCGGTGCCGGGAAAGCCTCGTACAAGGCCCCGGCCGTGTGGGTGGAAAGATTGTCCATCACCACCCGGATCCGGTCCGCGTCCGGATAATGCACATCGGCCACCTCGCGCATGCAATCGGCGAAGTCGCGCGCGGTTCGGTGGTCCGTCACCTTCACATGCCGCCAGGATGTGTGTGCGTCGAGAAACACGAACAGATTGGCCGTGCCATTGCGCCGATATTCGCAATCGTAACGCTCAGGCTGACCAGGTGCCGCCGGAATCCGCTCGCGCACTCACCGATCAACTGCGTCGGACTTTCGTCGAAGCAAACCACCGGACGCCTGGGATCGGCCTCTTCGGCATAAAGATCGAGCACATCCTCCATCCGGGCGACATAAGTGCCATCCACTTGCGGAATGCACCACATCTTCCGGAGCCAGGGCTTCAGGTCGTCCTCGGCCAGCCGCCGGCATACCGTCTCACGCGACAGCCCTTCATGCTCCGTCAGTTGGACCATCTCGCCGGCCAGCAGATCCAGTGTCCAGCGCTTGCGGCCTGCCGGCGGGCTCGAGCAGACCGTCGCCACCAGCAACGCCGTCTCCTTGCCGGACAGCTTGCGGACAGCTCCAGGCCGCGGTTCTTCGCTCAGTGCCAGCTCAATGTTGCCTTCCACGAAGCGCCGTTTGGTCCGGTAAACCGTGGACCCGCCCACCGAGATACTACTCGCGATCGCTTCGTCGCTGATCCCCGCGTCGGCCGCCAGCAGGATTTGCGCCCGTTTGAGTTTGCGCGCTGCAAGTTTCCCGCCGCTCAGCATCGCCGTGAGGTCCGCGCGTTCCCCCTCGTTCAGTTCCACCCGGATACCGTATGTTCATGGCTGATCCCCCGCTATCGAGGGCATCGAATTGCGCGGCAGTGATTACCCCGAGGTTCACGCCAAGGCAGGGACAATATCTCGCGTTCATCCACGCCCTACACGCTGGTGAATGAGCGTCCGCCAGCGCACAGCCATCAAGCACCTCGGCTGAGCCGCCGTCATCCCAGAGGCAGACGTCGACGCGCGGGCTGCTCCGCCAGCGTGCGCGATCGCCCCGGTCTGGTGCACGTCATCTCGGCGATGGAAGCCATCGACGCGTACAAACCCTGGCACGACAAGCAGACCCACAAGACCTTCATCCGGCCGGACAGTGGCAAGTGCCTGCACTATTATTTCTACTTTCAGGACGCCACATTCGGGCTGGTCTACCTGCGCGTGCCGACCTGGGCGCCGTTCCGCCTGCAGTTCTACTGCAACGGCCATAGCTGGCTGGCGCGCAAGCTGTCCGCGAAGGGCATCGGCTACACCATGGCCGACAATGCGTTCGTGCACATCGACGACTGGGCGCTTGCCCAGGCCTTGGCCGACACACTGTCGCCTGACCAGTTGCACCGCACGCTGGATCGGTATGCCAGGCTGTATTGCCCGGTATCTGATGTGTTCGGGCAGTCCTATCATTGGAGCCTGATGCAGGTGGAATACGCCACCGATCTGGCGTTCCGCTCCACCGTCACCCTCGGCCCGCTTTATGAGCAACTGGTCCGCCAGTCGGTGCTGAACGTGAAGGCCGAGCAGGTCGCCACGTTTCTCGGCCGGCAGATCACGCCGTCGCTGGCGCAGGAGATCGGCTCGCAGTTCGCCACCCGGATCGAGGGCACCTGCATCAGGCATCGCTTCGGCAAGTGCTCGATCAAGATGTATGACAAGCACGGCATCGTCCTGCGTATCGAGACCACCACCAACGATGTGTCGTTCTTCAAGCACCACCGAAGGGTGGAACACCGCAAGGGCCCGGCGAGCCGGGAACTCGCGCCGGTCAAGAAGTCGATCTACAGCCTGATCGACCTGCGAGACATTCTGCTTGGCTGCAACCGGCGCTATATCGCCCACCTGTCCGCGCTGGACGACTTCTCCGCCGGGTTCCGGGCGCTGGGCCGCCTGACCAGGCCGCGTGAAGTGGACGGCAAGACGGTGCCGGGGATCAACTTCTTCGCTCCGGCGGACAAAACCCTGCTACACGCCCTGCAGAACCCGAGGGTCAACATCGCCGGCATTCGCCGCAGCCAGTTGTTGCCGCACCTCGGCATGTTCTCACCCACCCGACTGTCGCGACACCTGCGCCGACTGCTCGACCTCGGGGTCATCAAACGCGTCACCGGAACCTACCGCTACTACCTCAGCCAAGCCTGCCAGCGTAATCATGCCATCCTCGCTCACATCATGCGCCGGCGGCATCTGCGATGTCCGCACTGTCGGATATGGCTCAGCTCGGCATAGCGATAAAATGCATTCTGCCGAAGTAGTGCTAGTTTCTCTCCACCAGCCTTCCTGAGGCCGCAATAACCCGTAACAGAAGATACCCCTATGTACCGTTGCCCCCGATTTCCGCTGCGGTTTTGCAATATCGTTGCCCGCGGTCGCTTTCGGCGCCGATCAGGTGCCTGATGTGAAGGGCGACTGGGTCGGCAAGACTCACACGATCATCGCGGGGCGTGGGGGACATTGACCCACCAGCATCGGCACATTCGACAAGCCCGGCTTGTACGAGAAGGACATCGTCATCAAGGTGACCGGAGTCCGACCGGCATATCTGGGGCCGCGTAATCATATCCGGCAAAGATCAGAAGACCGAGGGACCCTTTGTCGGCGAGCTGACTGGAAAGGACAACCGACACTTCGTTACGGCAGACACGGACGGCTATGTCGTCGGCGACATCAGCGAGGATAACGTCCTGAGCTTCTGCTACATGCAGGCAGGCGGCCCCACCCATTCAAGCGTGGTAAGCTGCACCGACGTGAAGTTGCAGCGCTGACGCCGGGAAAACACGGAATATTGTGGGCCTCCAGATCCCGCGCTTGACCGCACCCAATCTGGGGCTCCCCTGGAGCGGAATGCTTAGATTGACACAACCATCAAAGAACCGCTTGGCATATCCGCTCACCTGGCGTCTTCGTAGTCCGGTAGCAGCCACTCGGCAGGTTCCGCTTGAGCGCCAGCATACCATTCGCTCACCAGCGGATGCGCCCGTACTGCGTCGCAATAAGCGCGTGTCGCAGCGCCGATCTCTGGTCGCCAGGTGAGGAACCGTGTGACGACCGGCACGTACATCACATCGGCCATTGTGAACGCGGCACCAAACAAGAATGGTCCGTCGGCTCCGAAACGCTGACGCGTCTCCTCCCACATTGCCTCGATGCGGGCGATGTCGGCCAGTGCCTCCGGCGTTCGGCCCAGCCTGGCGAAGTCCCGCCCGAGATTCATCCACATCGACTGCCGCAAACCGGCGAACCCGGCATGCATCTCCGCGCTGATGGCACGCGCATGCGCCCGCGCAATCGGGTCGGCCGGCCACAACGACGGCGCGATCTCGGCACAGTACTCGCACACCGCGAGTGACTCCCACACGCGCGCACCGCGATGCTCCAGGTAAGGGACCAGACCATTGGGAGACAGCCTGCCAATCGCTGCGGTTGGCCCCGGGCGGCTGAAATGTAACATTATCTCCTCGACATCGAGCCCCGCCAACTTCACCGCAAGCCAACCGCGCATCGACCACGACGAATAACGGCGATTGCCGATATACAGACGACCCTCAGGCATCGACCTTCATCCTCAATCGAACAGTTGCTGCGGCGCCGGCGCACCGCGCGAATAGTCGAGCGAGCAGAACCCGCCACCCATGTAGCGTTCCTCCACCGGATCGCCGCTGACCTTGCCGGCAAGCTGGCCGGCGAACGGAGCGGCACTGTCGGTCGGCTGCCAACCGAGCTTCGAACGGGCATCGTCCTTCCACCACGTCATGCGCTGGTTGCTCGACGCGCCCCAGATCACGCTGCATCCTACCCGCTCGGCCGTCACGCAGCGCACCACCAGTCGGGACAAGTCAGGGTACGACAGCCAGGTGGCCAGCATCCGCGCATTGGTCGGCTCGGGAAAACACGAACCGATGCGCACGAACACGCTCTCCACACCATGCTTAAACCAATAGAGCCGCCCCATCAGCTCACCATACGCTTTTGACAATCCGTAGAACCCGTCAGGCAGAAACTGCGTATCCGCACCAATCGTTTCCGCGCGTTCGTGAAAGCCGATTGAATGATTGGACGAGGCGAAGATCACCCGCGCCTTCTCGCGTCGCGCTGCCTCGTAGATATGATACAGACCGCGGATGTTCGGTCCGAGCACCTCCTCGAACGGACGCTCCACCGACACGCCGCCGAGATGCACGATCGCCCCGCAACCTTCCGCCAGTCGCAGAATTGCCACGCCATCGTTCAGGTCAACCTTGGTGAAGCTGGCGCCCGGCGGCACGGCATCCGGGAATGGTGCGATATCCGTCAGCTGCAACGTCCAGCCGTCGGCTGCCAGCGACTTCGTCAGCACGCGGCCGAGCGCGCCGGATGCGCCGGTCAGCAGCACGGGCTTTGCGGGCTTATCGCTCATTGTGCATCCTTTCATGAGAACGGAGAGGCCGCATCATGCGCACGATCGAACAACATGCCCAAGCCCTGGCCGATGGCAGCACGACAAGCCGCGCGCTGGTGGAGCAATGTCTCGCCCGCATCGCCGATCCGCACAGCGAAGGTGCGCGCGCCTTCATCAAGGTGCATGCCGATCAGGCGCGCGCAATGGCGGACGCGATGGACACGCTGCGTCGCGTCGGGCGCGAACCGAGCCGCTATGCCGGCATTCCGGTCAGCGTGAAGGACCTGTTCGACATCGCCGGCGAACCGACACCGGCTGGTTCGCGTGTGCTGGCCGACGCAGCGCCAGCCACCGCGCACGCACCGGTTATCCAACGCATGCTCGCGGCTGGCTTTGTGCCGATCGGTCGGACCAACATGACCGAGTTCGCATTCTCCGGTCTCGGCATCAACCCGCATTACGGCACGCCGCGCTCACCCTGGGATCGCGCGACAGGGCGGATTCCTGGCGGCAGTTCCTCGGGCACCGCGGTGTCGGTCTCGGACGGCATGGCCATCGCAGGTCTCGGCACCGACACCGGCGGATCATGCCGCATCCCCGCGGCGTTCTGCGGCATCGTCGGCTACAAGCCGACGGCGCGACGCGTGCCGATCACCGGCGTGCTGCCGTTGGCGCCGAGTTTGGACTCGGTCGGACCACTGGCGCCAAGCGTTGCATGCTGCGCGCTGATCGACGCGATCCTGGCAGGCGAAACGCCGGCCGTGCCGGTGCCGGCCAGTTTGGACGCTTTGCGCCTCGCGGTTCCGACCAACGTCGTGCTCGACGGCATGGACACGATCGTCAGCGGCGCATTCGACCGTGCCCTGGCTGCGCTATCGCAGGCCGGCGCGCACATCGCGCACGTTGCCTTCCCTGAGTTCGATGAAGTCTCCGCGGTGAACGCCAAAGGTGGCTTCGCCGCTTCCGAGGCTTATGCGTGGCACCACGACCTGCTTGCCAGAAGCGGTGAGGGCTACGACCCCCGCATCCGTGCGCGTATCGCACGCGGCGAGCGGATGACTGCGGTGGACTACCTGGAACTCCCAGCCGCCCGTGCACGGTTGATCGCGAACCTCAATGCGAGCACCAGCAAATTCGATGCGCTGATCATGCCCACAGTGCCGATCGTGCCGCCCCGTATTGCCGACCTCGACGACGAACGCGAGTACAACCGGATCAACCTGCTGACACTGCGCAACACCGCACTCGGCAACTTCTTCGACCGCTGCTCTATCAGCCTGCCCTGCCACCGTGACGGTGAACCGCCAGTTGGTTTGATGCTGGTGGGCGAAACGCTGGGCGATGCCAGGCTGTTCAGCATCGCCGTCGCGATCGAGGCGGCGCTGTAGCGAACACGGTCACGCCAGCAGCATCACCTGCCGCGTCAACTCCCCGTCCGCGTCGCGCAGTTCGTGCATGATCGTGAAGTGGTTCGCGCCTGCCACCGGAATCAGCACACCCGGCGCATGCGTCGCCGCTCGTACAACGTGCAGATCGCGACTGTCGGATACCAGCGGCGGCAGCTCCGCCGTGCCATATGTGATAGCCAGCCTCTTGTGCACCACCGGCAGACGCAGTGGCGACAGCGTCGCGATCTCGTCGTCGGTCAACCGCAGCTTCTCGTCCAGCGACGTATCGCGCAGCGGGCCGAGTTCGAAGATGCCCGAGATCGCCAGGCCGGCAACGACGCCGGGATGATCCAGACACATCGCGGTGAGATGTCCACCCGCCGACCAGCCCGACAGAACGATCGGACCGGCAATCCCGTGCGCCGCTCCATGTTCGGCCAGCCAATCCAACGCGGCACGAATCTCGACGATAATGTCGGTCATGGACGCATCGGGCGCCAGCGTGTAGCCGGGCAGCGCCGCCGCCCAGCCATGCGCATAAGGGCCGCCGATCAGGTTGGCGAACTGCTCCTTGCTGTTGCGCTGCCAGTAGCCACCATGGATGAACACGAGACACGGCGCTTTCGGGTCCTTTGCCGGAAACAGGTCCCATCGGTTCCGCTCGCGCTTCCCGTAGCGCAGATCGAGATGTTCCGCATGCGCGCCGCGGAACGCCTCAGATGCTGCCGCGGACTCTGCCCGCAACGCCATGCTGTCCTTGACCGCACCGACATTGTCGTAAGCCGCATCGCGCTCGGCGCGGCTCATCGTCCCCCAGTTCATGCCGTCGCCTTCTGATACCAGTCCATGATCTGCCGCCCCTGCCAGAACAGCGTGCCGCGCTTCGCAGCCATGTAGCCCAGGGCCTGCTCGAACCAGCCGATGCGATGCGGCACCCCGCTGATATAGGGATGCACAGCGAGGCCCATCACCTTCGCGCCCTGCGTCTCGGCTTCAGCGTACAGCCGATCGAACTGCGCGACCGTCCGGTCATACAGCTCGCGTGCCGCGTGGTGCTGGATCATCATCATCGGAATGTCGTTCAGCTCGACGCTGTACGGCATGGTGAGCAACGGACCATGCGACGTGCGGATCGTGCACGGCAGATCATCCACCACCCAGTCGGCGCAATACCGGATGCCGGCCTCCGCCAGCAGATCGGGAGTCTCCAGCGTCTCGGTAAGACCTGGTGCAAGCCAGCCGACGATGTCGTGCCCCGCCGCCTCGCGCAGCGTGGCGATCGCATCGCGGATCATCGCGCGCTGATCCTCCACCAGATGCGTGGCGATCTGGCGGAACCCGTGACCCATGAACTCCCAACCGGCATCACGTGCCGCCTGCGCCACGCGTGGATAAGCGGCGGGCACGGTGCCGTTGATCGTCATCGAGGGCGCGATGCCATGCGCATCGAGCACCGCCTTCAGCCGCCAGAACCCGACGCGCATGCCGTATTCATGCCACGCCCAGTTGGGCAGATCGGGAGTAACCGACGCCCCCTGCGGCGCGGTCAATACCTGCCGCGGCATGGCGCGCGCGATGTCCCAGTTCTCCACGTTCACCACGATGAACACCGCGACGCGTTTGCCGTCCGGCAGTGCAAGACGCGGCCGGTCGATGCTGGCCTGGTACTCCAGCCGCTGTTCCGGCTTCATGGCAGCTCGATCCCGGTCAGCGCCTGCCACACGCGGATCACGAACGCATCGTCCTTGGCACCCTCGCCATGCGCGGCGGCGGCGAGGAACAACTGATGCGCGGCAGCGGCCAGCGGCAGCGGAAACGTCAGCGCTCGCGCCTGATCCAGCACGATACCCAGGTCCTTGACGAAAATGTTCACCGCCGACAGCGGCGTATCGTCGCCGTCGAGGATATGCGGCACGCGGTTCTGCCACATCCACGAACTGCCGGCCGACGAGGAGATGACCTCGAACAGCGTGCGCGGATCGGCCCCCGCACGTATGCCGAGCGCCAGTGCCTCGGCAGCCGTGGCGATATGCACGCCAGCGAGCAACTGATTGACCATCTTCACCGTGCTGCCGACGCCGGCCTTGTCGCCGAGCCGCCATACCTTGGACGATATCGTGTCCAGCACCGGCTGTGCCTTAGCGAAGGCGGCCTCGGAGCCGGAGGCCATAACCGTCATCGTGCCGGCATGTGCGCCGGCCTTGCCGCCGGACACCGGTGCATCCAGCATCAGGAACCCTGCCGTGGTGATCTTCGGTTCCAATGCCCGCGCAGCCTCCGGCGCCACGGTCGCGCAGCACAGGATCACCCCACCCCTCGTGAGTTTGCTCAGACATCCTTGCGCACCGAACAGCACCTCCTCGGTCTGTGCCGCATTCACCACGAACACGAGGACCGCCTCGGTATCGGCAGGTAGATCGGCAGCACGCGCGACGGCAACACCGCCCGCCGCCGCAAGCTCCGTTCGCGCCGCCTCGCGCACGTCGCAACCGGTCACCTGATGGTCCTTGCGCACGAGGTTGAGCGCGGCGCCCATCCCCATGGTGCCCAGCCCGATGACCGCAACCTTCATGACGTCATCTCCCGTGTCGGAAGCGCTCGACCGCGGCGACCAGCGCGCGGCGAATGCCCGGTTCCAGCGCGGAATGCCCGGCGTCCGGCACGATCGACAGCCGCGCCGACGGCCACGCAGCGGCCAGTTCGAACGCGGTGCGCGCCGGGCAGATCATGTCGTAGCGGCCTTGGACGATCTCCGCGGGAACCCGGCCGATCCGTTCCATGTTGCCGAGCAGGCCTTCGGGCGGCAGGAACAGGTTGTGCGCGAAATAGTGCGCTTCGATGCGGGCCAGCCCGAGCGCCGTGCGGTCCTGTGCAAACGAACTGACCGTCTCCGGGCTAGGCAGCAGAGTGCTGCACGAGCCTTCATACACCGACCAGGCGCGCGCCGCCGGCAAGTGCACGGACGGATCGGGATCGGTCAGCCGACACAGATAGCCGGCGAGAATGTCGCCTCGCTCCGCTTCGGGCAGGAAGCCAGCGAAGCCGGCATGCGCATCGGGAAATATCGCGGCCAGGCCGTGCAGGAACCAATCCACCTCGGCCGGCCGGCCAAGGAACACGCCCCGCAGCACGCAGCCGATGACACGCTCCGGAAACGCCTGGGCATAGGCGAGCGCCAGCGTCGAGCCCCAGGAGCCGCCAAACAGCAACCAGCGGTCGAGGGCGAGATGCCGCCGCAATGTCTCGATATCGGAGACGAGGTCCTGGGTCGTGTTGCTCTCCAGGCTGCCCAGAGGGCGCGACCGTCCCGCACCGCGTTGATCGAAGATGATCACCCGCCAGAACTCGGGATCGAAGAACCGGCGATGCACCGCGCCGGCGCCGGCGCCGGGACCGCCGTGCAGAAAAAGCACCGGACGGCCACGCGGGTTGCCGACCTGTTCCCAGTACATGACGTGGTTGGTCGAAAGCGGCAGGTAGCCGGTCTCGAACGGGCCGATCTCAGGGAACAGGTCGCCGCGTGGCATGGCGCCGGATGGTATAGTCAGGCCGCGCGCGGTGGAACAGGGTGGCGAGATCGCTGCTGGTCGCCCCGGCCAGCGGACAGATCGTCGGACACGTAAGTGACCATGGCCATAGTGCACTTCATCACCCACCCCGAGGTCAGTATCGACGCGGCCGTGCCGGTGCCCGATTGGCCGCTCTCGCCGGTTGGCCGTCGCCGTATGCAGGCGGCAATGAGGCGACCGTGGCTCGCAGGTGTTCGCTCAGTGTTTTGCAGCGCCGAACGAAAGGCCACGGATGCGGCCGGTATCGTGGCAAATTACCTCGGATTGCGTCCGATTGTCGTCGAGGCCCTGGGCGAGAACGACCGCTCGGCGACCGGCTATCTGCCGAAGAGCGAATTCGAGGCTGTGGCCGACGAGTTCTTCGCGCGACCCGAAGACAGCATACGAGGATGGGAGCGTGGCAAGGACGCGCAGCGCAGGATCGTAGATGCCGTTGAGCGCGTCATCTCGATGGCGGTGGCCGACGGCGACGTCGCCATTGTTTCCCATGGCGGTGTCGGAACACTGTTTCTTTGCCACCTCAAAGGCGTCCCGATCAGTCGGAGCGAAGATCAACCCGGCGAAGGCGGCGGCAACTTCTTTTCGTTCGATGCAGCACGCAGTCATCTCCTGTCTGAGTGGCGACGCATCGAGGCGTAACGAAGGCATGTCTCATGCGGCGAGCTATTGGCTTCAGCTTCCGCCCCGCCGCACCACGCCGACACCGGCGCGTCAGTGCTCGCTGCGGCGGTATTGCTGCGCATGTGACCCCAGACGCATTGCCTGATCCGGCGGCCTCTGGGCAACCGTTGCGTCCATCATCTCCAGCATCAGCGGCACCCAACGCGGGAACTCCTGCGGCTTCCCGCTCCGCGAGCCGCCCCAGTGCCGCGCAGTCTCGGTCCTGCACTCCCGTCATCGCGGCGAACCGACGCACAGACAGTCCGAGGATGCCAAGGCGCGTGCGAAAAGCTGGCGTGTTCATCGCAGTCTAATGCTGGGACGCGAACTCGCTTTCCAGCTTCTCCGCCTGGTGATCGTAGTCCAAAGCGACTTCGAGCAGTCGGCTACGAAAATCGTCATCGAGTACTTGGCCGGCGAGGTGGCGAAGCCCCGACGCTTGATTTCTGAAGGTCGTGCCAATGGTCTCGACATTCAATTCAAGGTAGTCCGTCATGGCAAATCTCCCAAAGGAACCGGCAAATGTCCTGAGACAGAGCCTCCACGAGAATGGATGCGGCTAAGTTCATCTCGTCCTGAGATAGACGGTTGCCGAGGGCGAGCTTCGACCTGTTCGCGCGAGTTTGGTTTTGCATCGTCCCCACCCAGGACCTCTGGAAAGCAAGATGCTTTCGGTTGCAGGTTCTTGACCTATCGCGGCACGGGGCGGCCCAGAATCGGGAAAACAGGGCAGTCAGACAACTGTTATAACAAAGCCCGTCGGTTTGCTATGGCAAAATAACGAGGGAATGACGCGAGCACATCTATAGCAGGCAGCAGGCCTTCGATCATCGTATCGTTGCTGAAGTAGAGGAACCCCGGCTCCCTGATTGCAGCCCGATTCACCATCGGAACGCATGTATTGCATTGCCTAATCATAATATTTTGGCACACGATTTCGTGAAGAGGGCCAGCGATCGCCCGTGCCACATCGCGAGCCAGACTGCGACACGAGCCAATGACGGTCTACTTCACCAGCGATCACCACTTCGGCCATTCCGCAGCGAGGACCTTCTATCGTCGGCCATTCTCGTCAGTCGCCGCGATGGACCAGGAAATGACAGATCGGTGGAATACAGTGATCAGCCCTGAGGATGAGGTCTGGCACTTGGGGGACCTCGCTGTGCGCCAATCGGCAGAGCGGGTGGCCCACCTATTGGCGACGCTGCATGGCAGGAAGCATCTCGTCGTCGGCAACAACGACGACGCAGCAGTGACCGGCTGCACCGGCTGGGCAAGCGTTCAGCCGTATGCGGAACTGACAGTCGGTGGGCAGACGCTCGTGCTCTGCCACTACCCGTTCAGGTCTTGGCGAGACATGGGGAGGGGGTCGGTCAATCTGCACGGTCACAGTCATGCAAGACTTGAGGCATTGCCGCGACAGTTCGACGTTGGCGTGGACGGCCAGGATTTCCGGCCAGTTCGGCTGGCCGACATTCTCGGGAAGTCGAAGACCCGTCGTGCTTGAGCCAGCGGCAGGCGGGATGCAGGTCTCCTCCAACCCATGACAGAAGTACCCACAATTCCCCTCCCGCTGCGCCAGCCAAGCGGCTAGGGTGTGCTCGCGATGCTGACCGACTTACCGAATTTGCTGACGCTCTCGCGCATCGCGGCGATTCCGCTGTTGGTCGCGCTGGTGGCGCTGCGCCAGCCCGCGGCCGACCTTGCCGCATGCGTGCTGTTCAGCGGCGCTGCCATCACCGACTACTTCGACGGCCGCCTTGCCCGCTCGCGACGACAGCAATCCGATCTGGGCCGCATGCTCGATCCGATCGCGGACAAGCTCCTGGTCGGAGCCGCGCTCATGATGCTGGTCGGCCAGGGACGCATGTCCACATGGGGCCTGTACCCCGCCATCGTCATCATGCTGCGCGAGATACTGGTCAGCGGACTGCGCGAGTATCTTGCCGCGATCCTTATCGGCCTGCCGGTCACGCCGCTCGCCAAGTGGAAGACGGGGTTCCAGATGGGTGCTCTCGGCACCCTGCTCGCCGGCAACTCCACCGCGCACTGGCTGCACCTCTCGTTCATCCCGGTCACCACGATCGGTGAGGCCATGCTCTGGGTCGCCGCGGCGCTGACTTTGTGGACCGGTTGGGACTATCTGACGGCGGGGGTGCGCCACGCATCTGGCGCGCCCGCCGGTCTGACCAAACGCCAAATTCCCTGACCGTGCGCGTTCTCGGCATTGTCGGCTGGTCCGGCAGCGGAAAGACCACGCTGCTGACCAAGCTGATCCCGTTGCTGCGCGCGCAGGGGCTGACAGTGTCCACCGTGAAGCACACGCATCACGGCTTCGACATGGACCGGCCTGGCAAGGACACCTACCGCCATCGCGAGGCCGGCGCGCACGAAGTTTTGGTTGCAGCCGGGACGCGTTGGGCGCTGTTGCACGAAGTGGTGGGGCGAGAGCCGGAGCTGCCTGAACTGCTGGCGCGGATGCAGCCGGTCGATCTGGTGCTGGTGGAGGGCTACAAGACCCACAAGTTCCCCAAGCTCGAGGTCTACCGTACCGCATTGGGCAAGCCGCCGATCTGGCCTGATCAACCCAACATTGTGGCGATTGCCGCCGATGCGCCGGTCAGCGCCGACCGCGTCGTCCTCCCGCTGAACGACCCTGCCGCGATCGTCGCCTGGATTGGCCGCTTTTGAGCCCGTGTCCCCTATGTGCGGGACGCTGCAACCATGGCGTGCTACGCGGGACTCAGACCCCCCAGATCTTCGCCAGGACGGCCGCCGGTATCGATCTCCGCGAGCAGCCGACCTGGGTAAGACCCTCACGAAGTTCTTGAGCGCAGCGCACGGCCGGGGCACATTCCGTAGCGGCTGGCCCGTCCGGCCCGTCAATTCGACGATCCGTCCCGGTGGGAGCCTTGGTTCATGCGGCGCATCGCCCTTCCCTGCCTGTGCCTGGCGCTGTCCGCCTGCGGTTACAGTACGTGGTCAGACCTGCCGTTCTCGTCCGGCACGAACCCGAACTTTCCGACCGGCGACAGCGAAAACATGCGCCGCGTGATGGGCGCGCGAGTGGAGACGCCGGTGCTCACGCCAGAACCTGGCGACATCTGGCCCGGACCGCTGCCGCCGGAACCAACGCTGCAGGAGCTCGAGCAGCAGGGTCAGCAGAGCGGTCCTGAGCGGCCTGTACCTGGCTCGCCGCAGTTTCAGGCGGCACCGCCTCCGAACCTGCCGCCGCTACCCTCGCGTGGCAGTTCGACACCGCCCGGCTCGAACCAGCCCGGCGCCAGCAGGCTGCCGGCCCCGACCGCCCCCCCGCCGGTCAATACGGCGCCACCCTCTCCCAATCCCGCCGGGCAGGTCACGCCAACGCAACAGGGCCCGGCAGTCACCTCCGGTGGCACCAGCGGCTATCAGACCATCCAGACCCCGGGTGGCGGTTCAGCAATCGTCGTGCCCAATGGCAATGGCACCAGCACTATCATACATTCGGACGGCAAGATTGAGACTGTTCCCTCACCACGCTGAGTTGCCATGGCCGATATCGACGCTCCGCTAACCATTCTCTACTTCGCCTGGCTGCGCGAGCGGACCGGTACCCCGGAAGAGAGCGTAACGCCGCCTGCCAACGTGCGTACGGTCGGCGATCTCATCGCGTGGCTCGCCGAGCGCAGCCCTGGCCACGCGAGCGCCTTCGCCAATCGTCGCACGGTGCGTTGCGCGGTGAACCAGGATTTCGCCGACGCCGCGGCGCGCGTCGGTCCCGGCGACGAGGTGGCTTTCTTCCCGCCGGTGACAGGAGGCTGACCGCATGGCCCGGATCAGCGTGCAGACTGCGGATTTCGACATCGGCGCGGAATTCGGGGCGTTGGCCGCCGGACGCAGCGATATCGGTGGCATTGGCTGCTTCGTCGGCACAGTGCGCAGCAATGCGCAGGATCGTGTCGCGGCGATGACGCTGGAGCACTATCCGGCAATGACCATGCGGGCCATTACAGCTATCGCCGAGGAAGCCGAACGCCGCTGGAACCTGCTTGGCTGCACGGTCATCCACCGCGTCGGCCGGCTGGCGCCGGGTGAAAACATCGTGCTTGTGCTGGCCGCCGCTGCGCACCGCCAACCGGCACTAGATGCCACAGCCTTCCTGATCGACTGGCTGAAGACAAAAGCGCCCTTCTGGAAGAAGGAAGAGTTCGCGGACGGTGTATCCAACTGGGTCGAAGCGCGTGCCGCGGACGATGCGGCCGCGGCACGCTGGTAGCACGGAGACCGCTACCGGATCCCTCGTGCCGTTCGACCCGCTGGCTTCCCGGAGGCCACGACCATGCGCCACGTAAACCCGCGCGGGGCGGCCGGCAGCACCTCGCCCTCCGTCACTGAAACGCGGATACCGGTCGGCGTGCCCAGCACATTTCGCTCTTCATAGGTGCCGGCAGACGGCGCCCGCACACCTGGCCTGCAGTCACGCGCAGTCACTGAGTAGCCTCCCAACACTTCCACGTGGCCCTGCCGAAACGCACGGCACCTCGAACGGTTCAATCCGCGAGGATATCGACAAGGACTGGTCTCACCGCTTTGCGGATGTCGCCGATCGCTACGTTGGCCAAACCATGCGCCCGGCAATGCGACAGCAGCACCGTGGCCAGTTCCTCGACGGCGAATTCGACCCGCTCCAGTGCCAGTTCCTGGCGATGATTTGGCTCGCCGCTCGCGGTCGGCCGTCTATTCAGCGATGTCCCGGTTTTTGTCATGCAATGGATCATCGCACGGCGTGGTTACAGTCAGGTATATGAGTGGCGGCTCACACCGGCAGGGTCACCGTCGCCTTGACGCCGCTCATCGGCCGGTTGGCCAGTGTTACATCGCCGCCATGCGCCCGCAGAATATTCCGGGCGATCGGCAGACCGAGCCCCACGCCACCAGTTTCGCGATTGCGCGATGGTTCGCCGCGATGGAATGGCTCGAACACGCGCTCCAGTTCGCCGGGCGGAATGCCAGGGCCATCATCCTCAACCTCGATCACCGCCACCCCGCCCGCCGGCGGATTGAGCGTGATCCGCGCGGACCCGCCATAGACCACGGCGTTGGAGACCAGATTGGCGAACGCCCGCTTCAGTGCCAGCGTCCGGCCCTGCACCGTCAGATGCGGCGGGCCGTCATAGGCGAGCTTGGTCGCGGCATCCGGGCGGGTGTCGCCGGTCTCATCGAGGACCGTGCGCAGCAGCTCCGCCAGATCCAGCGGTGCCACCGGCTCGGTGGTCCGCGCGTCCCGGCCGAACGCGAGGGTCGCGGAGACCATCGCCTCCAGTTCCTCGAGATCGGCCAGCATCTTGCCCCGCTGCTCATCGTCCTCGACGAATTCGGCGCGCAGCTTCAAACGGGTGATTGGCGTGCGCAGGTCATGGCCGATCGCGGTCAGCAGCTCGGTACGGTCCTGCACGAAGCGACGGATGCGCGATGCCATCGTGTTGAACGCTGCGGCGGCGGTGGCCACTTCCGTTGGGCCGCCTTCCGGCAGCGGTGCCGCGTTCACATCACGCCCCAGCGCCTCGGCCGCCGCGGCAAGCGTGCGCACCGGGGCGGTGAGCCGCCGCACGGCCCACACGGTCAATCCCGCGGCAGTGACGGTCATCAGCAGGAAGGCGGCGAGGAATCTCGGCGAGTGCCAGGGCCGCAGCGGCTCCGCCGCTACCGTCAGGTCCAGCCAGTCGCCCTCGGGGATCCGCATCGCGATGATGAGCCGATGTCGATCATGGTCCGCCAGGATGCGGAGCCCGCGCCAGTGTGGCACGCCCATCAACGGCACCAGGTTCAGGTTGACACGCAGCAGCCTCTGTCCGGGCGGCAATTCATCCGGCAGCTCGGAGGTTGGTGGATCACGCGCCAGTTCGGCGGTGACGCCTGGGGCGTGCCGCAGCTCGTCGAGCACCGCCTCGCGCCGCTCCGGGGCGGTCATCATCACGGTGCGGTAGATACTGATGACCCTCACGGCGATTTCGCGCGACTGCGCCAGGCGCAGGGCATCAACCCGGTCGAGCGCGTGAATGGTCAGCCCGGCGATCTGCACCACGACGAGGCCGGCGATAAGAACGAATGCCGTGCGCGCAGCCAGGCTGCGCGGCCAGAAACGCAGCCTCACGCCCGCTCGACCGTCGCCGCCAGTACGTAGCCCCCGCCGCGGACTGTCTTGATGAGCTGGGCGTTGCGGCCGTCATCCTCCAGCTTGCGTCGCAAGCGACTGATCGCGACGTCGATCGCCCGGTCGAACGGGCCGGCTTGGCGGCCACGCAGCAGGTCGAGGAGCATGTCCCGCGTTAGCACGCGGTTGGCACGCTCGACCAGCGCCACCAGCAGGTCGTACTCACCTCCCGTGAGGGCGACCTCGGCACCGTCGGGGTTGAGCAGTCGCCGCCGCGCCGGCACCAGCGTCCAGCCGGCAAAGCGCATGTTCCGCGACGACGTCTCGACGCGCCGCTCTCTGGCATCGCCGGCGCGGCGCAACACGGCGCGGATGCGCGCCAGCAGTTCGCGCGGGTTGAACGGCTTCGGCACGTAGTCGTCGGCGCCAAGTTCGAGGCCGATGATGCGGTCGGTCTCCTCGCCCATCGCAGTCAGCATGACGATAGGGACCTCGGACTGGCTGCGCAGCCAGCGCGCGAAGTCCAGGCCCCCCTCGCCCGGCAGCATCAGGTCGAGCACAACCAGTTGGTAGTGGCCATTGGCGAAGGCGCGCCGGGCTTCCCTGGCGTCCCGCACCGCGGTGACGCGCATCTGGTGCTTCTCCTCCAGGAAGCGAGCGAGGAGGTCGCGGATCTCGCGATCATCGTCCACCACCATGATGTGAGGCGCGGGTTCCATGACTGTGTAACATACGACGGTTCACGCCGTTTCGGCAGAGCCGTTTGCATTCCGTCGCAATTCGTCGCGTTGGCGACACACGGCAGCAACGCGAACGCGCCACAGTGTGTCCACCGCGAGACGCGGACCATTGTCCGGGAGAGTATTGTGCGAAAGACCATTCTGACAACGCTGGCCGTACTGACCATTGGCGGCGCCGCCACCGGAATCCTGATAGCCAACGCGCAGCCGGCGCCTCCGCCACCGGGGCAGGACGGGCCGCCTGGCCGACCGCACTGGATGGGCTGGATGCAGCGCGGCCATGACGAGCGGCGTGGCGGCGGCATGCAGCGGCTGCGCACGTTCGCGTTGGTTTACCGGCAGGAGGATCGTAACCTAACGCCGCCGGACGTGCAGAAGATCGCCGAGGCGTTCTTGCTGTGGAACGGCAATCACACCTGGAAGGTGGACGAGGTCGCACCGACCGCAGATGGCGCGATTGGCTTCGCACTCGCCACCCAGGAAGGCTCGGTGATCGCCCGGTTCACCATGGACCCGCACACCGGCCGGGTGACCCGCACCGGCTGATCGCGTGATACGGTGGGCGTGAACCTCCCCATCCGCCCGCCGCTGCCCGCGCCGCGCTCGATCGCCTGATCGCCAGCGACCCCGAACTGGCAGGCATCGATGCGCGCGCGGGCCCTTCCCTGGCGCACGAAGCCCGGCGCGCGCTGAAGGCGAGGTCCTTCTGCAGTATCACTCGCGTCATGTCATCGGCCGGCCGGCGCTGGACGGTTTCCGCCGGCTTGATCGCACGACCGTTTTTGCTGATCGTGCTGTCGGCTCTCACTGACCGCCGTTTCGCCGACCGTGTAATGGCGCCGGCAAGCGCGGTGCGCCTGGTCCTGGAGGAAACGGATGACACTTCTGGCTGGCAAGCTCCTGGCGACAGCAGCCCTGCTGTTTGGCGCAACTCACGTCAGTGCACAGCCTCTGGAGTACATCGGAAAGCCCGTGCGCGGCGTTCCTGTTTCACAGGCCGTAAAGGCAGGGAATGTTGTATTTGTGTCAGGCACACCGGCCTTCGATGGCAACGGGAAACTCGCAGTCGGCGATTTCCCAGCTCAGATGAAGCAGGTCATGGAGAATATCACTGCTGTGCTCAAGGCTTCCGGCTCCGGTTGGGATCGAGTGGTGAAGACGAATGTCTTGCTGACGCGGTCCGCCGACTTCGCCGAGATGAACCGTACCTACTCCACGTATTTTCCAGACGGCAAGTTTCCGGCCCGTACCACCGTTGTTGTCGCCGGACTACCAAGTCCTGATTTTCTTTTGGAGATCGAGTGTGAGGCACTCGTCAAATAGGACATCTGCCGATCGAGCGTACCGGTCTCACCAGGTCGAACAACGCAAACGTCATTTGAGCATGGCCACCGCGGCATCGGACCCGCGCAGGATCTCCACCAACCTGATGCGGCTGACACGCGCCACCGCATCTTCCTCTGGCTTTGGACGCAATGCCTCGGCGGCGCGTTGCAATTGCTGGTCATATTGCTCGGCGCTGCCGATTTGCCGCGCGGCCCCCTCAAACCGGCGCAAGCCGCGCGCGGCCGCCTCCAATGCCTCGATCGTATCATCTTCAGCCGCAGCGATCCCAGTTGACGGCGCGACCAATTGTGTCTCCACCTCGATCGCAAAGCGCTTACGGCAGGCTGTGTCCACTTCGCGGCGAACCTGCTCGACACGGTTTCGCCGTCGTGGTCGCTGCGCTGAGCAAAGCATGAGATCGCCGAGCATGATGGCGATCTGACGGGCTTCGACGGCGGCCGTCGTCAGATCCGTGCTGGGCAGTGGCGATTGCTCAATCCGCGTGAGCACAAAGTCGACGGCGCGGTCGACCGTCGCGCCGACTGCCGGGTCGGCATGCCGTCTTGCGAAGTCGTCGACCACCTGGATCAGTAGTTCGGAACGCGGCAACCACCCCATTGCCAGTGCAATCATCATCGCAAGCGTCTGGGCGCCGGCAGGTGCCACCGCTTCCAGGAGGGCATGCAATTCCTCAGGCTCAGGGGTGGTGCCGGCCATCGCGCTGGCGACAACACGCAATAGGGGGAGTGCCTGGGCAAGCACGCTGGATACAGCACTGGCCAGCGCCGCGTGATCGCGTTCTCGCAGACCGGTTTTTGCCGTCCAGTTGGCCGGCATCGGCACGTCTGCGAGAATTATGGCGGCAGTCGGCCAGAGCTTGCCGCCGATCTCGACTAGTTCACCAATGCCGTCAGTCGACGAATGCAGGGCAGCCATGGCATCCATCTGCGCGGCCGCTGCGCCGAGGCCGTCCCTCACCTGACCGGCCAGCGGCAGGATCGCGGTGCGGGGGATCGACGGTGCGGCGGCGCTCCAACTGGCGGCGTCAACGATCAACGGATTGAACGGCGTGAACAGCAGTCGTGCCAGACTGAGCTTGCGCCTCGGTCGCAACTCAGCGATGCGCCCGCGTAGCGGTGCGATGAGCTTGTCGGCATCACCGCGCTCGGCGAGATCGTCGATGATCGTCAAGACACGATGGATCTGATCGTCCTGCGCCGCCGCGAGATCACGATGCAGGGTGCGCAGGTTCGGTCCAGTCAGCGGGGACGACGGCCCGTTTGTGGTCAACTCGGCCTCCTGCCAACGCTGCAGATCACAGAGTTTTCTCCAAGAGGGCTTCGTTGCGCGAAACGAGGTCGGATACGGTCAGCCCCGTCCGCCAATCCTCCAGTTGCTGCACCACCTTGCTGCGGTAGCGTGGCAGGTCGACCGCATTGCCAAGGCGGTAGCTCAGCCAGTGGTCAGCCTCGCGCGGAACCACCGGCACCAAAGCGGCCATCTCAACCAGAGTGTCCGCCATGTCTGGTGCGGTATCCCACAGGGCGCCTATGCGGTCCCAGCCATCGAGCAGCCAATCCGGTCGCGCCAGCAACTGCGCGATCTCACCTGGATCTCTTGCCCAATTTCTCAGGAGAGCCGCGATATTGCCGGGCGTCGCCTGCGCGTCGGCTAGCGTCGACTTTGCCAGCATGATGGTCAGGTCCGCGGCATTGGCGACCAGGATCGCCACGTTCGCGTTCTCGTCCGGATCGCTTTCAGCGTACTTGATGACCTCGCGGCGCACGCGGATCAGTCTGCCGATTTCCCGCGCTACCCTGGCAGGTCGTCTGACACCAACTCCCCTGAAGAGCGCGGCAAGCTGTTCGAGGGCGGTTGCTATCGCATCGACGGTGCAGCCAAGCTTCGGCGCCATGCGCGCTACTGCGCGCTTGCCGCGCTGTTCCAGTTCGAGCGGAGGGGCCTGCTCGGGAGGGATCGGACACTCGCCCTTGCGCTCCGTCTGGCGCACCAATTCAAGGAGCAGGTCGAAATTTGCCTGCAAACGTTCCAGGTCATCGCTTTCTCGCGCTTTTTTTGCGGCTGTCACCGCGCCGCGGCCGGCCAGCCCTTCAGAGGCAACTTCGCGAGCCGTGGTACGGATCGTGTCGGGCGTCACGCCGCGCAGTTTGACAACCGCTTCAATGAGCCGTCGATCGTTCAGCGTGAGGGTGTAGAGGCTGGATATATGATCCCAGGATAGAATATAGACACCGCGCCCCCCCGACGGATTTTGCACGACCAGTTCCAGCGGGTTGCGCTCACCTGGCCGCGCGCGCGCGCCGTTTAATTGTGGCGTGGTGAACGGGACTGCCACCCCACGCTCAAGAAACGTGGTTGGCAGGAAAGCGTCGACCGGTTGGACATCCGGGCGGGAAGCGGGTTGGGCAGTCGCGCTCACTGTGGGTATTCGCTGATTGACTGCGCATCATGCCACCAGGTCCGTCAACATATCCTTTCTGCGCGCGGCGTGGGCTGCACCGTGGCGCCTGCGCTGCCCGGATGGGCGACGATCACGCCAAGACGCCGGTCTCCGCCCGCCATTGCTGCAGCCACCGCCGAAGCCGCAGCCCGCCATCCTTCGGCGGTGCATCGACCGCGTGCCACGCAAGGTATGCGCCGCCCTCCGCGCCCAGCAGCAGCACGCCATCCATTGCCTTGGAGCGCCGCAGCGCCTCGAGCGCCTGCTGTGGCGTCTGCACGATCGGCCCGGCGACGTTGAGCGAGGTATTCACCGACACCTCGACGCCTGCGCGCTTGCCCATCGCCTTCAGATAGGCGTGCGTGAACGGATCTGTGTCCTCGCGCACGATCTGGATGCGGCTGGTGTTGTCGCGATGGATCACCGCGGGGATATGGCGGATCGCGTCCGCGCGCGGCCGCACGGTCAGCACCATGTAGTTGTAGGCACTGTAGTCATCGTCCGCGGCGCCATCCTGCAATTCGAACCAGCGATGCGCGGCCTCCAGCGTGAGCATTGGCGCCAGTGGACGGAACGGCTCGCGGAACTTGACCAGCCGGTTGATGGTTTCCAGCGTCCGCGGATTGCAGGGATTGGCGAGGATCGATCGATGCCCGAGCGCGCGTGGCCCGGTCTCGGCGGGACCCTGAAACAGGCCCAGCACGCCATCCTGCGCGATGCACCAGGCAAGCAGGTCCGCGATGTGACCGTGGTCGTCGCTCAGGCGTTCCCAGCCGATTTCGTCGATGTTGCGCAGGGCCGCCTCGATCGCGCGATTGCCAGGCGCCACGCCGCAGTAGAATGCGTGACCCAGCTTCTTGCCAAGCGGCGCGCCATTCGACAGTGCGAAATGATACGCGGCACCGACCGGTACACCGGCGTCGCTCGGCACTGGCGGTACCCAGATATGCAGGCCCGGGTGGTGATCCAGCAGCCGCATGTTGGCGATCGCATTGAGCGCGGTGCCGCCGGTCAGCACCAGCCGCCTGCTCCCGGTGGTCCGCATCAGATGGCCGACGATGTGGAACAGCGCATCCTCGAATACGAGCTGCGTCGCCGCGGCCTTGTCGAAGCGGGCCTGGGAATCGACCTCGGCCGATGCGACGTCGACACGCATCACCGCATCGGGATTCCACATCGCGTCGAGCGGAATGGGTGGGCCAATGATGTCGTGCAGCGCCCTGGTGTAGGGGCGCGCCTGAAGGCCGCGCGGCCAGTTCGCCAGAGCGCGATTGAGCCGCAACGTGCCGTCGCCCTCGAAGTGGAACAGCTCGCGAAGCTGCCGGTAATACGGGTTGGTGAGCCGCTCGCCATCGCCCCAGGCGGCGGAGCCCATGAAGCGGCCCTCGCTGCTGAGGATGGTCCAGCCTCCCTGCGTCGAGCTGATCATGCTGTAGTAGCCGCCCAGTGAATCGAAAATGTCGCGATTGCGATGGACCAGCGTGACGGTGTCGCGTTGCGCAACATAGAGCGAGATCGCGCCATCGTCGCCGATGCCGTCCAGCACGCTGATCATCACCGGCTCGTCGCCGTCGGCGAACGGCGATACCGCATAGGAGAAATATGCGTGGTTGTCATGATGCCGCATGCCGATGATCGGCATCGCTCGACGCAGCCCCAGTTGGCGTCCGAGCCGCTGCGGCGAGTGGAACGCACGGGCGATGTGGCCCGCGTTCATCGGCACGAAATTCTGCGGCCGCAGGAAGACGCGGCTCGCCGGCAGTTCCTCGACGATGCTGCGCAACAGGGTGGCGGCGAGTGTGACGTAGTCCCAGCTTGCGACGAACGCATGGATCTGCACCGGCTCGATGCCGATTCTTTCCAGCATGGCCAGTGCGGCGTGCAGGCCCTGTTCCGGCCAGCTGGTGCAGTGGCGAACGCCGGTGTAGCGCTCCTCCTCATTGTTACAGATCACACGGATGCCGTCGGCCTGCGAGGCCTCTACCAGGGCGACGCCGCTGTTGTGGCCCGCGGGCCCTATGCCGGCCAGATAGACGCGCTCGCCGCGTCGCAGCTTCTCAGCGAAGGTCGCGCCGCGTTCACGCGCATAGGCACTGTCTGGCGTGTGGAATCCGCAGCGCGCGGCGTATGCGCGCAGCAGCGGACGGCTGACGCGCTCTGCCAGTGCGCCGAGTACAGGGTGTGTCGGACCATAGTGTGCATAGCTCGTGGGCATCGCTTCAGCTTGCCTTGCCCGGCAATTCCACTCCAGTGGGCGTCAGATGATGGCGCGACGCGGGCTTTAAGCACTTGGTGAGGAATTGCGGCGCTTGCTTGGGCATCTGAACAACTCAGGCAACCGGGGCATCGGGATGCATCGCGCCGACATCGATTTGGAACACAATCGGCTGATCCTGCATTGGATTGACTCGCTCAATGTCTCCGACGTCGAACGGCTACAGGCGGAGGTGACCTCGCTGCTGCCGAAGCTGCGGCCGGGGTTCGATTGCATCAGTGATACCACCAATATGCGGCCTGTTTCGCGGCATGTGGCCGAGCACATCGAGCGGCTCCAGGCTCTCCTGCACAAGGCGGGTATGCGCTGGGTGGTGCGCATCGTGGGCAAGGGCGATGGAGCGCAGCGTGCCGCAACCCAGATGGACCGCACGGCGGAAACGGCCGGATATGCGACCATCCACGTGGCTTCCGAGGCGGAAGCGCTGGTCGTGTTGAGCCAACCTCAACCGGTGACGATGTCCGACGCCCGGTAGCCTTGCGCGAACAGCAGTGCGCGCAGATCGGTGTGGTCCACACGCGCGTCGGCCGCGGCTGCCACGATCGGCTTGGCGCGGAACGCAACGCCCAGGCCGGCGGCTCGCAGCATGTCGAGGTCATTGGCGCCATCGCCGACCGCCAGCGTCGCGGACAGAGGCAGTCCGCGTTCGGCGGCAAGCTGGATCAGCGTGGCGAGCTTGGTGTCACGATCGAGGATTGGTTCGGCAACGCGCCCGGTCAGCACCGAGCCGTCATCCATCAGCACATTGGATCGATGCTGATCGAATCCGCACAGCGCCGCGACCCTGCTGGTGAAGAAGGAGAAACCGCCGGACACGAGCACGGCAAAGGCGCCATGCGCACGCATCGTCGCCACCAGTTCGCGGGCACCCGGCGTCAGACGAATGCGCTGCCATGTCTGCTCGAGCGCGGCGATCGGAAGCCCCTTCAGCATGCCCACCCGCTCGCGCAGCGCCGCCTTGAAGTCGAGTTCGCCGTTCATCGCGCGGGCGGTTATCTCGGCGATGCGCGGTTTCAGGCCAGCGAAGTCGGCAAGTTCGTCGAGTGTCTCGCCGGTCACGATGGTGCTGTCCATGTCGGCGACCAGCAACGCTTTGCGCCTGCCCTCGGAGGGTGTCGCTATGGCGTCGATCGCGGCGCTGTCGAGAGCCGCGCGCACCACCGCCATGTCAGGTGGACCGGGCAATGCGATGTCAACGGCCTCACCAGGCGCAAGGATGTCGGGAACGCTGCCCCTCACCGCGTCCCGCACGCGCGCGATTGCTGCCGCGGATAGCGTGGCCGCACCACGCGGGACGATAAGGGTCAGAGTATAGCGCATCCCACGCATCATAATGCGACCCGTGGCGAAGGCGAGAACCGCCGCCCAGACGCCTACACCATCGGCAGCGCTACCCCGCCACGATCGCGTTGCGGATGCGAAGCGGCGAGCCCACGCCCACCAGGGGCTCGAACCCGGCACCGGTGCCGCGGATGAGCAGCGTGCCATAGCCCCAGATACGGCCGGCCAGGCCCTGTTCCACGTCCACCGTCTCGATCTTGCCCACGTTCATCTCGACCGTGTGTCGCGACAGCAGACCACGCTTGAAGATAACCCGCCGATCGGTCACCACGATCTCGGTCGCCTTGCGGCGGATCCAGGCGCCGAGCAGCAGCAGGATGCCCACAACACCAACCACTCCACCCGCCATCAACCCATAGCGCTGCCAATCAGGACCCGGCAGTTGTTCAGAGAACACCAACAACGCCGCGGCGATCGCCAGCACCACGAAAGCGCGGCCGTAGATCGACCAATGAAGCCGCCCGACCACTTTTACCGTCTCATCAGGCTGCAGGACCTTCGTGTAGTAAGCCATCAGCCCAGTTCGCCCATGTGCACTGCCAAATCGGCGCACACAAGGCTGCCGACGAAGGCTACGAATACGAGGATCGCGCGGACGCGGATCGGCAGGATGCTGCCGGTGATCTCCGCCAGCACAAATGGCCCCGCGAGACACGCGAAGGCGATCAAGGCACCGAAATAGGCCCAGACGAACCAGAACATCCCGTATGTCAGCACAATCGAGACAAACAACGGCGCCAGATACAGCGGGTTCGACCAGCCGCCAGGGATTTTCAGAACTGTGAAGCCGATGAAGCCGAACAACGATAACGAACCCGGGTACAGCAACCGGTAGGCTTCTGCCGGAAGCGCCGTGGCTGACGGCCACAGGTCCACCATGGGCACGAGCGCGGCCACGCAACTCCCCGTTTCCAATTCGGCCAGCGTACCACCGCGCGTGTCCTGGCGCGAGAGCGGGCGATTTGCCATACCGGGGACAACCAGGACCTGCGAATGGGAGGAACCGCTCATGCTCGCCAACATTCCAGCCACCCAGACCGTGATCGAAATCAGCAAGGCCGGCGGACCCGAGGTGCTGGTGCCTGCAACACGTCCCGTGCCGGAGCCGAAGGCAGGCGAGGTGCTGATACGAATAGCGGCCGGCGGGGTCAATCGAGCCGACTGCCTCCAGCGCATGGGCCGCTATCCGATGCCGCCTGGAGCGCCGGACATCCCCGGGCTGGAATGCTCCGGCACCATCGTAAAGCGCGGCGACGCGGTCACGCAGTGGCAGGACGGCGATCAGGTCTGCGCGCTGATGATCGGCGACGGCTACGGCGAGTATGCCGCGGTTCCCGCGGTGCAGTGCCTGCCGGTGCCTCAGGATGTCGACCTGATCGACGCCGGCGGACTGCCGGAGACGTTCTGCACTGTCTGGACCAACGTGTTCGATCGGATGCATCTCCAGCCCGGCGAGACGTTCCTGATCCAGGGCGGCTCCAGCGGCATCGGCGTCACCTCCATACAGCTTGCTAAGGCGTGGGGCTGCAAGGTGCTCGCCACCGCCGGCTCTGACGCGAAATGCGCTGCCTGCCGCGGGTTCGGCGCCGATGTCGCGATCAACTATCGCACGCAGGATTTTGTCGCGGTGGGCAAGGAGTTCACCGGCGAGCGCGGCGTCGATGCGATCCTCGACATGGTCGGCGGCCACTACATCCCACGCGAGATCGAACTGCTCGCACACGAGGGGCGGCTGTGCTTTGTCGCGCTCATGGGCGGCACGCTGGTGGAAGCGGATTTCGGCGCGATCCAGCGCAAGCACCTGACCGTCACCGGCTCGACGCTGCGTTCACGCAGCGTGGTGCAGAAGGCGGCGATCATCGGCGCGTTGCGCGAGAAGGTGTGGCCGATGTGGGCGGAGCACAAACTGCGGCCATTCACCTATCGCCGTTTCCCCCTGCGTGAGGCCGCGGAGGCGCACCGTCTGATGGAATCGTCAGAGCACATCGGCAAGATCCTGCTGGTGCCCTGAATCCATGGTTTGTGCGGCCACGGCGTCATGAACAAAAACGGGTGAACACGCACGCTCTGCTGGCATCCTGAGCCAATCCGCTCCATCACTGGTGGAAACCGGTTCAACGGTCGGATAGGGAGCGAAACAGCCATGCTGGAAGTCGGTGTGTTCCATAACGGTGCGTCCAGCCTGCCGGTCATCACCACCAAGGACGGCGTCACGCTCAACGACGGTTCGCTTGCGCAGGTGCATCAGGCCGCGCAGGAGACGCTGGTGAACCAGGTGCGACAGGGCATCCTGGCAGAGAAGTTGGGCTTTCAGTCGTTCTGGCTCACCGAGCACCACTTCCAGCCGGAAGGCGCGGAGATGAGCCCCAACCCACTGATGGTGCAGACGGCCATCGCAGCCAACACCAGACGCATCCGGCTGGGCCAGGCGGCCAACATCATTGTCTGGCACCATCCCGTGCGCCTGGCCGAACAGATCGCGACGCTCGACGTGATCAGCGGTGGCCGGGTGGAATGCGGCATCGGCCGCGGCTATCAGCCGCGCGAGAACGAAACCCTCGGACGGCCGTACGGCTCGACGATCCAGGACCAGGAGCGCAACCGCAAGTCCTTCGAGGAGGCCGTCGCGATCCTGAAGAAGTGCTGGACCGAGCCGTCCTTCTCGCATCACGGCGAGAACTTCTCGATCCCGCCCACCTACACGAAGTGGAACCACAAGCAGACCATTGCCTATTTTCAGATGGACAAGGTCGAGCGCCGTCTGGAAGACGTGCTGTCACTCGGCGATCCCGACATGTATTCCGCGGGCAATCCGGTGCAGGCCACCACGACCACGCTGAAGGAACTTCAGGTCTTCCCGCAGCCCATTCAAAAACCGCATCCGCAGCTCTGGGAGCCGTTGACCAGTGCGCGATCGCTCAAGTGGGCGGCGGAGCACGGGATCAACGGCGTCATGATCGCGGAGCCGAACGATCGGCTGCGGCGCAATATCGAAATATACCATGAGGCGGCAGAGAAGGCGGGCTGGCCCGACATGCTCAATCGTGGAAGCTGCAAGTTCGGCTGGGACGCGGCAAAGCGGCGCGGCATCATGACCAGCCGCTATATCCACATCACCAGACCCGGTCGCGAGAAACAGGCGCTCGAACGTGCGGCGCGCGCGATCGAGCTGCAGTTCGACTATTACGGCCCGTTCGGCTTCGGCGCGGTGGTAGCGCGGCTCAACGAGCCGATGTTCGATCTGAATAAGAAGGTCACCGCGGACATGCTGCGCGACCGCGAGATCGCCATCCACGGCTCCAAGCAGTTCGTCATCGACAAGATCATGAAGATGCGACACGAGTGCGGCTACGAGGATTTCTGCTTCATGGGCTGGTTCGAGCTCGGCGGTTTCGATGCGAAGGAGATCGAAGAGCAGATGCAGATGTTCGCCGAGGAGGTGATGCCGGTGATCGCCAGCGAATGCGGCGGGAAGGTGGAACTGCCGGTGCGTGGGCTCGATCTCTCGGTCTGAAGGAGCCGACAATGGCAAGCAAGCAATCCGAGGAGCTCAAGACGCTATACCGCGGCTGGGTCGCCGCAATGCAGGCTGATCCGGAGATGCCGCTTGACGAGCTGCGGCGAAGATTCGAGCACTGGGGCGACATCACTGGCGAACCTGGCGGCGTCGACTACATCGAGACGGATGCGGGAGGCGTCCCCTCCATGTGGGCTACGCCGAAAGGCTGTCCGGAGTCACGGGTGCTGCTGTGCGCGCACGGTGGTGGCTACGTCGTCGGCTCGATGTACACACACCGCAAGGCGTACGGCCATGTCGCGAAGGCGGTGGGCTGCCGCGCACTGATCGTGAACTATGGCCGCGCGCCGGAGAACATCCACCCCGGTCCCGTCGACGACATGGTGAAAGCCTACAAGTGGCTGCTCGACCAGGGCATCCAGTCCGACCACATTGCGTTCATCGGTGATTCCGCCGGTGGCGGGCTTGCCGTCACGACGGTCCTGCGTGCGCGCGAGAGGGGACTGCCGCTTCCCGGCGCGACGATGCCGCTCTCGCCATGGCTCGACATGGACGCACGCGGCGAGACGTTCGAGACCAACCGCGATCGGGACGTGCTGGTGTCCCGTGATGTCATCGCGACCATGGCTGGCACGTTCCTGGGCGAGGGCGGCAGTCGCAACGACCCGCTCGCCAATCCGCTGCACGCCGAGCTTCGCGGCCTGCCCCCGATGTATATACAGACCGGCGCGGACGAGACTCTGCTGAGCGACAGCCGAGACCTCGCAGATTTGGCGCGCAGGTCGGACGTCGAAGTAACTCTGGAGGTCGTGCCAGAAATGCAGCACGTCTTCCAGTTCCTCGCCGGCGTCGCGCCCGAAGCCGATGCGGCGATCGCGCGGCTGGCGAACTGGGTGCGTCCGCACCTCGGGCTCGGTGGATGAGAGATGGCCTGATCAGGACTGGCATCGCCAGTGCCGTACGGCAGAAGTTGCTTTTAACACGGAGAAGCCGAGGCGAGAACCACAGAGGGCCACGGAGAAGGTAATCTTTGCGCTACGCGCGAAGCGCAATTCTTGCTTTCTCCGTGCCCTCCGTGGCTCTCGCCTGTTTTCTCCGTGTTAAATTAGAAAAAGCCGCGGCGCACAAGAACCTGTCCCACGAGACCGCTGGCCCGCCTCAACGCTACATCCCAAGACGATGTGGTGCCGGGAAGATACCGATGCGGTCGGCACGGAACGAACTGACCAAATCCTATGGTCAACCTCGATCGCACCCGTGCCGGCGCCCATCACGCCGTACACGCCGCTCTTCACCACCGTTGTGAGCTTCATCGTAGTCGGGTTCATGGTATCGATCTTGAATGGCACGTTGCAGTTCACCGCGCTCGAACTCGAAGCACTCGATCACCTGCTTGACCGATGCATCCTGACCGCCGACCAGGATCATGTGCCCGTTGGGGGACCAACGCAGATTGTCTGTGAGGAAGCCAGTCGGCACCGTGTCCAGCTGCGGTTTGCCCGTGCCGCGGCCGATGCGCGCCACTTCACGACCTGACCAGACGGCGACATAAACCTCGTGCCCGTCCGGCGACACGATCACACCGTTCGGCCACGACAGGCCGGCACTCCCCGGCACCTCGGTCCAGCCCTTGCCCGGATGCCACTCGTCGAGCGCGCCCACCGGTTTGCCGTTCATCAGCTTGTCCATGCGCTGCGCATCGGTCGGGTCCCACAGGCTGGTCACGATGATGCCGCCATCGGACAGCGAAGCCACGCCATCGGGCCAGAAGCCCTTCGGTGCGACTACGCAGCCGGTCCAGGTGAAGCCTGGCTTCGCGCCGGACAGATCGACCGCGAACACCTCCACTGACTCGCGCCCGCCGTGATTGACCGCATACAGCGTCCTGTGCTGCCCGCCGCCTCGCGTCAGATCGAGGCCGTGCGGACCGAACGTCTTCATGTCGGGCACGCCGGGACAATCGGAATAGCGTGTCTTGTCAGGGCGGATGGCGATGTCGTCTGGCTGCACCTGGGTTACGGTGTCATTGCGCGTATCAAACAGCTGCAGATAGCCTTGCTTGCCGGCTCGCGCGAGGTCGCTGCCGATGACCCAATGTGTGCCAGGCACAGGTGCGAAGTCCTCGACGTTGGGTGCGCCGCAGATGAACTTCACATCGCCAGCCGGTGCACAATCGCTTGCCGTCGCCGCGACCGCGGGTTTCAAATGCGCCGACCAGATCGCGGCACCGATGACGAAACTCAGCGCACCACGCACCGCTAATGTGCAGAGGCGCACGAAAATCATTCCTGGCATTGGTTGCTCCCTTGCTCGGCGGTCCGTGGAGCCGCACAGGAACTGAGCAACATGGATCGGCCAAGCCACACGACACACGGACCATTGTGCTTCGTGCAACAGGGCGGTTCGGCCTAGCAATCCGCACAGCGCACGAATGTTCGTGAGCGGACGGGGAGCCGCCTATGCCGGCTGTGCCGCCTCACGCAACGCCGCGTCATACGCCTCGATCGGCCTTCGCGTCATCGACAGTGTGGCAACGGCGCCGATCAGCGCTAGCACACCGGCGACTGCGAACGTTCCGTTGAAGCTGCCGGTGAGTCCCACGACATAGCCGGTGACAATCGGCCCCATCATGCCGAACGAGTTGCCGCCGAGGACGGTGATGCTGGTCACCTTGCCGATGTCGGCCGGGTTACGAACCAGATCCGTCACCAGCGCGAAGTTCAGCGCACTCCCGGCCGCGCCAGTCGAGCGCGCGACTGCCAGGATCAGCACGATCAGCCAGAGATCGTCGACGAACGGGATCAGCAGAATGCTCGCCGCACTCACCAGCATCACCGCCAGCATCGACCGCCGCCGGCCAGTGTGCACTGCATGGCGCGATAGCAGCTTGTCGCTGAGCATACCCAGTGCCACGGCGACCACGGTGGCTGCACCAAACGGCACCGCGGTCAGCATGCCGGCATTCATGACCGACAGGCCCTTCGCGGTCTGCAGGTAGTTCGGCAGCCACGTCAGCAGCATGTAGCCGCCATAGACCTCGCAGCCCTGTGTCAGGAACAGACCCCACACGCTGCGCAGCGTCAGCAGATGCCAGAGCGACGCAGCGGGCTGCGCGCGGGCCGTCCTCGCCTCGCCATCACGTTGGGCCAGGATCCTGTCGCGCTCGGCTGGATGCAGCCAACCCACGCGCTCCGGCCGGTCGAATGCGAACAGCCACGCCGCGAGCCATACGAAGCCGATGCAGCCGGCCACGAAGAAACCGGCGCGCCAGCCAAGCCAGGCCACAATGGCCGAGACAACCACAGCGCCTATCGCAGGGCCCGCAGCCGCGCCGGCACCGAACACCGCATTGGCAAAACCACGCTCGGATGCCGGAAACCATTCGCGGATCACCCGATTACATGCGGGCCAACTCGTCGACTCGCCCATTCCCATCACGATCCGCGTGGCGGCCATGGAGATGAAACCGGCGGTGAACCCGGTCAGCACAGTCGCTGCGGACCAGATGCCGATCCCCGTAGCATTCACCACCTTGCTACCGAACCGATCGACCAGCAGACCGACCGGGATCAGACACAACACATACATCCACAGGAAGGACGAGAGCAGCCAGCCCATCTCGACCTTGGTCAGTCCGAATTCCGTGGCGATCGGCGTCACCGCGACCGACAGCGCGATGCGATCCGTGTAGTTGATCAGCGTCAGCGTGAACAGAAAGACGCAGATCCAAAGCCTGCGATGGTGCATTGCCGTTTCCCCCGCGTCAGCTTGCGAGCAGGCGTGCAGGAGGGCAAGCTGCGCGTGATCGGCCAACTGGAGGAACTCAGCTATGGCAATCGCGGAAGCCGTCCAGGAACACCCGGCGCTGCTCGCCGAACTGCCGCAGCGTCTGCACCACCACGCCTATGTCGTGCGCGACCAGGAAGTGAACCGTCAGTTCTTCGAGGACCTGCTGGGCATCCCTCTCGTCGCCACCTGGTGCGAGAAGCACCACAACAGCTGGCTCGGCCGCGATGTCGCGATGTGCCACACCTTCTTCAGCATGGCCGATGGCGGCGCGCTCGCGTTCTTCGCGTTCGGCGACCCGGAGGTCTACAAGCTTGTGATCGCGGAAAAGCCCCCAGTGGTCGGCAGCTTCGATCACGTGGCGTTCAAGGTATCGGACCGCACGTATGACGAGATCATCGCGCGGCTACAGCGCACCGGCACGTTATTCCGCGAGAATGACCACGGCTACTGCAAGTCGGTCTATGCCACGTCACCCGATGGGCTGATCGTGGAGTTCACCGTCGATCCGCCGGGTGTCGAACAGATAGACGCGATCCGGCGCGCCGACGCGCACTCCGAACTGGCACGTTGGATGGCCGGCGATCACCGCACCAACAACGATCTGCGGCCGCGCGACGGGAAATAACCGAAACATCTCTCGACCCGCGATTGCTCGTTCCGTCATGCCGACGCAGGTCGGCATCCACGTCTTCTCGTGGTGCGAGCGCCAAAGACGTGGATACCGACCTGCGTCGGCATGACGTTGGGCGGATCGTGCGCTGCTTGGCGCAGTTATTTCCCCTGGGTCCTAAGTGGGCAGATGCCGCCCGCTGTAGATGTCATTGACCTGCAGCGTGCCGAGGTGCGCCAATCGTCACGGCAATCTCCTGTTATCGCGCCGGCCGCCGATCTTCACTGCACGAAAGTGGGTGGGCAGAGGTATTTTACCCCCGCCAGATCCGCACCAGCGGCCCCTCCGCGCCGGACACCGGATCGGCCGCCGGTAGCTTCACCGCCGCGACGTTGCGCACCACCTCATCGTGCTCCGCCGGATTGCCACGCCGGAGATCTCTCCGAGCGGTGTTGTCGGGATAGGCGCCGACGATCAGCAGATCGGTGGTCTTGCCCTCATTGCAGTGGCCGACGCCGGCAGGCACCACCACGACATCGCCAGCACTGACCTCCAGCACCTGGCCCGCAGGGCCACCGAAACGCACCTTCGCCGAACCGCTCGCCACGCCCAGCACCTCGTGCGCGTCGCTGTGGAAATGGTGGAACGGATGCACCGCGTCGCGCCACGCTGCGGGCCATCGGTTGGCCGTGAACAGCCGCTCGATCGCCGCCGGATCGGCCGGCACCGCCTGTCGGTATACCAACAGCGGCAGCTTCGAGTTGGGGATCGCGCCATCGTCGGCGAATGTGAAGGTCTGAGGTTCGGTCATCTGTATTTCTCCGCTGCTTCGGCAAGTTGTCGGTCGAGGGTCACCAGTTCGACCTCGAGGGTCCGGGCCAGATGCAGATAGCTGGCATCGTATCCTGTCAACCCGGCGCGCTGGGCAAGAGCAAGCACCGCAGCATGGTCAACATCCATTGTCTCGACCCGAATGGTTCTGCGCGTTGCATAGCGCGCGAGCAAGAGCGCGTGGTCGGCACGTGGACGACGCATTTTGGTGATGCAGATGTTGACGAGTTCGAAGTCAAGCAAAGCAGGTGCGACCAGATCGCAGCCTCGCACCTGAGCTGCGACAAATTCGGCGGACGCCTCGGCGAACATCGCTACGGCAAGCACGGATGCATCAATGACCTTTATCACGGTGCCCGCTATCACGATCCGCCCGCACGATGGCGGCTGTCTCGTCTGGGGCGCGCAAGCCAAGCCTGCGAGCCTCTGCTACCACTTCATCCACCGTCTGATAGCGGGTCGGCTTCACCGCCTCTTCGATGATCGCCATCAGTTCGCCTTGCAGCGACCGGTGATTCCGCGCCGCCCGTTCGCGAAGCCGCTCGACTACATCGTCGGGTGCGTTCTTGATCGACAGGTTGACCGGCATTGTTTGCTCCAGAATAGCTCTGATTTGGAGCCGATCTAGGATGACAGCCGATCGCCCTCAACCGCATCCTCCGCTTCATCCTCCTCGCCATACCCGACCAGCCGCAGCGCGCGTCCCTTGATGCCGCGGGTGCCGGCGGCGTGAATCAGCGCCTCCTCGCGGCCATGCGTCACCCAGACCTCCGGCGCGCCGACCTCATCCAGCGTGGCGTTCAGCTCGTCCCAATCGGCATGGTCGGAGATCACCAGGGGCAGTTCCACGCCGCGGGACTTGGCGCGTTGCCGCACCCGCATCCAGCCCGACGCCATCGCCACCACGGGGTCCGCCAGTCGCCGCGCCCACCGGTCGGTGACCGCGGTAGGCGGCGCCAGGACGATCGTCCCCACCAACTCGCCCTTTGCCGCCGCCGTCGCAGGGCGTAGGTCGCCGAGCGCCACGCCGCACGCCTCGTACACCTGGCACAATACGGACAGCGCGCCGTGCAGCCAGATTGGTCGGTCCCAACCCGCCTGACGCAGCAGCGCGATCAGGCGCTGGCACTTGCCGAGGGCGTAACAGCCCACGACGTGGGTCCGATCCGGGAACAAGGCCACACTGGCAAGGAGCCGGCCGATCTCCTGCTCGGGCGGTGGATGGCGGAATACCGGCAGCGCGAAGGTTGCCTCGGTGACGAACACGTCGCAATGCTCCGGCACGAATCCCACGCATGTCGGATCGGCAGTGCGCTTGTAGTCGCCACTGACGACCGCCCGCGTACCTTGGTACTCCATCGCCACCTGGGCGCTGCCCAGCACATGCCCCGCAGGCTGCAGCCACAGGTGCACGTCGCCGACGCGGAGCCTCTCGCCCCAGCCCAGCGCCTGCTGTGTGCCGCCGGCCCGGTCCTCGCCCAGGCGCGCGCGCATCAGCGCCAGAGTGTCCGCACTGGCGAGCACCGCCTGATGGCCCGGGCGCGCGTGATCGGAGTGCGCGTGGGTAATCACCGCACGGTCCACCGGCCGCAACGGATCGATGAAGAAGCCGCCAGGCTCGCAGTAGAGGCCCTGCGGCAGGGTCTTCAGCCAGGTCGAGGCATGCGGCATTCTGGCAAAATGGCCTTCTCTGCGGTCTATTGCCAGACCGCTCCGCGGCCTCAGCTCGCCAGTGCCAGCTCCTCCGCCACAATGTACGGGACCGTGCCGGCGACGGCTATCTCCAGCATCGGCACCCCACCGACCGCCGGCAGAGGCAGAAGGGCATAGCCATCCGTCCAGCGCCTGAGCGCTATCCCGTCCCGCTCCGCGGCCCACCAGCCGCTGACAAGTGACGGATGATCGAGCGGAATGTCACACACCTCGTCCCCGCCGCGCACCACAAGACGCGCAATCTGCACACCAAGGCAGCGGCGATCCTCCAACCACGGACGCGCATCGCACGGAGCGGCCGCGTGTGAAACGAGGCGCACTTCGCTCGCTCCGCGCGGCAGCATGAAGATATATCGGTGCGCATCGGTGGTCACTGGCTTGATCACCCGGTCCCCTGCAAGCAGGCGCAGCTCCGGGTCACCTGTGGTCTGTGGGCTGACCGGCCGGCGACCGAGTGCGGCAGCGCGCTCAGCCAGACTCTGCCAGACAGGCCCGATGGACTTCTCATCCGTCACGAACGGTTCGCAGGAATTCGCTTCGCGCGTTGCATTGTCCGCATCATCGGTGAGATCGGGATAGAGATGGCCAGGCTGACTGGAGTTGGCGAAGAAGCCGCGATTGCCGGTATCCAGATAGCTCTCCGCCGGCAAACCTTCGGCCAGCATGATGGCGTGCTTCTCGAGCTCCACATGGTAGTAGACGACAGAGCTCCGATCGGTCTCTTGCCGGATCGTCGCGCCATTGATCAGTTGCCGCGCGCAGATCAGCTTTCCTTCTGTCAGGATGGCGTGATCCGGCGAGACCAGCAGGTCGCGATGCGGCACATTGTCGGCAAACGCGCCCCGCTCGATGCGGATCGGCGCGACCAAACGCGGCTGTGGATGCGCTGCAAGGTTCACACGCCGATGGCCGATCCATATCACCGGAACCGGTGCAAGTTCGTCGCCACGGAGTGCCATCACTTGATCGCCCGGCCGCAGGGTCTCGACTGCAACTTGGCCATCGATGGCCTCGACCATGGTGCCCTGTGCGTAACAGACCATCAGCACTGTCCCGCCGCTGCCATCGTCGGCAAGGGCGAAGGCGCCAGGATTGTTGATATGGGCGATGGTGAAGACCGCGACGTTACCTGAGTCGATGGTCAGGGTCGTGCCGTTGTATTGCGTGGTTAACTGATTCGAGAATGGCAGCGAACCGATATCGATCTCGTTGTCACCGCCAAAACCCACAATCGTTGCATTCAGCGTGCCACCAGCGTTGTCGAGCACAAACGTGTCGGAACCAGTGTCGGCAAAGCTGATCACGTTGGCCGCCGCATTGACGCCCGTGACGTTGCCGCCGACCTCGAGCGTCCCGTCCAAGGAAATCGCGTAATCGCCGCTGCCCGAGACCGAGCCCGCGAACAGCTCACCACCATCGACAGCGACTGTGCCACCGCTGTCAATGATGCCGCTGCCGATGTCGAGCACGCCCTCGGTCATCGCGGTCGAATTGGCATCCAGGGTGAAGCTGCCGAATACGCTCCCTGTGCCACCCGCACCGACATCGAATATGCTGTGAGTGAGGGTCGCGTTGCCTAAGATTGACAAGGAACCATCGTCGATCAGGCGAATCGATCCTGAGGCCCCCCCAACGTGGAGGGTCCTTATCTGGTAAGGACGCTCAACCGCCGTAATGACCACTGAGTATGTGCCGGACGCATTGATCACAACATCGTTGGTGTTGGTGGGAACACCCCCGCTCCAGTTCGAGGCAACCTCCCAGTTCGATGAGCCTTTAGCGGCGCCGACCCAGCTATTGGTCGCCATGCTCTCTCCTCTCCTCGCCACGCGTGCAGACGCGGCCGATGGTCCCCTTCGGTCCGCGGACAGTCGCTTCGCTCGGTTAACAGTCCATGAATCCGCCCCCGGCTTCCCGCCAGATGCAAGACCAAATAGAACGGTGGGATGGCCGGAACATTGCCAGAACCTTTTGCCGCGTGGTTCGCGCGTCAGGGATGGACGCCACGGCAGCATCAGCTCGCGATGCTGGCCGCCGCCCGCACCGGGGGCAGCGTGTTGCTGGTCGCGCCCACCGGCGGGGGGAAAACTCTGGCAGGATTTCTGCCCACATTGGTGGCACTGAGCGAGGCGCCGCGCGCAGGCATTCACACGTTGTACGTCAGCCCGCTGAAGGCGTTGGCCAACGACATCGCGCGCAACCTGACCCGCCCGGTCGAGGAGATGCGGCTCTCAGTGTCGATCGAAACGCGCACCGGCGATACGCCAGCCAACCGCCGCGCGCGCCAACGGGTCAGCCCACCGAACATCCTGCTGACCACGCCGGAAAGTCTGGCGGTTCTGCTGTCGTCGGCGGATGCACCATCGATGTTCGCGGGGCTTGCCTGCGTGGTGATGGACGAGGTGCATGCGCTGGCCGGCACCAAGCGCGGCGACCAACTGGCATTGTGCGTTGCGCGGCTGATGACGCTGGCGCCGGCGTGCCGCCGTGTCGGACTATCGGCCACCGTGGCGCACCCTGACGCGATCCGCGCCTATGTCGGCGCCGAGAACGGGTGATCGATCAGCCCGACGGCACGCCGCCGGAGCTCGCGATGATGCTGCCGGAAGGTGAATTGTCCTGGTCCGGTCACATGGGCCTTGAGGCAGCGCCTGGGGTGATGGCACGTATCCGGTCCGCCCGCATGACGATCGTGTTCGTCAACACCCGCGCGCAGGCGGAGCTGTTGTTCCAGGCGCTGTGGAGGCTGAACGAGCCGACACTGCCGATCGCGCTGCACCACGGCTCGCTGGAGGTCGAGCAGCGCCGGCGCGTCGAGGCGGCGATGGCGTCTGGCAAACTTCGTGCCGTTGTGGCGACGTCGTCGCTGGATCTCGGCATCGACTGGGCCGGCGTCGATCAGGTGATTCAGATCGGTGCGCCGAAAGGGGTGGCGCGCCTGCTACAGCGCGTGGGGCGCGCCAATCACCGGATGGATGAGGCATCGCACGCCGTCCTGGTCCCGGCCAATCGGTTCGAGGTGCTGGAATGCGAGGCCGCCATGCTTGGCGTATCCGCGCGCGAACTGGACGGCGAGCCGCCGCGGCCGGGTGGACTTGATGTGCTGGCGCAGCACCTGCTTGGCCTCGCCTGTTCGGCACCATTCCGTCCGGATGATGCCTACGCCGAGGTGCGGCGCGCGGCGCCATATGCGGAGCTGTCGCGCAAGGACTTCGACGACGTGCTCGCGTACGTGGAGAATGGCGGTTACGCACTCGCCGCCTACGAGCGTTGGCGCAAGCTGTTCCGCGACAGCGAAGGCCGCGTGCATGTGCGCTCGGAGCGCATCGCGCGACAGCACCGCATGAACATCGGCACGATTGTCGAGGCACCGCTGATCAAGGTGCGCCTGGTTGGCAAGAAACGCCACGGCCCCGTGCTGGGCGAGGTGGAGGAGAATTTCGTGAACCTCCTGCGTCCGAGTGACACGTTCATGTTCGCCGGACGCCTGCTGCGCTTCCTGCGGCTGCACGAGAACGCGGTGGAATGCGCGGATGGCGGCACCGGCGAGCCGATGGTGCCGGCCTATGAAGGCGGCAGGCTCCCGCTCACCACCAACCTCGCCAACCGTGTGCGCGGGCTGTTGCAAGACCCGTCGAGCTGGGGGGTGTTTCCCGAGGGCGTGCAGCATTGGCTGAAGCTGCAGAAGGCACGGTCGCGGCTGCCCGGACGCAATGATCTGCTCGTGGAGACCTTCCTGCGTGGCGATCGCTGGTACCTGGTGGCTTACTGCTTCGAGGGCCGCAATGCCCATCAGACGCTGGGGATGCTCCTGACCAGGCGCATGGAGCGTGAGGGTTACGCGCCGCTTGGTTTCGTCGCGACCGACTATGTGCTGGGCGTGTGGTCGGCGGAGCAGCCGCGCGACGTGGCGAAGCTGTTCGATCAGGACATGCTGGGCGACGATCTGGAGGCGTGGCTGGCGGAAAGCTCGATGCTGCGCCGGACGTTTCGCAACGTCGCGGTGATTGCCGGGCTCATCGAACGCAACCATCCAGGTGCGGAGAAGACGCGGAAGCAGGTGACGGTGAATTCGGACCTGATCTACGACGTGCTGCGGCGTCACCAACCGGACCACATTCTGCTGCGTGCCACGCGTGCGGATGCGGCCGGTGGCCTCACCGATCTGTCGCGCATCGCGGGAATGCTGACGAGGGTGAAAGGAAGGGTCGTGCACATGGTGCTGTCACGTGTTTCGCCGCTGGCGGTGCCGGTGCTGCTGGAGATCGGCCGGGAAAGCGTACGGTCGGACGCGGACGAGGAGAGGCTGCTGGCGGAGGCCGAGGCGATCATCGCGGAGGCGACGGGAGAGCAGGAGCCCCCACGTGCCAGGCGCCGCCCGATGCAGGCGTCGCTGTTCAGTTCATGACGGTATCGCCAGCCCCCTCCCCCCAACCCCCTCCCGCAAGGGGAGGGGGAGAAAACCGACTTCTCCCCCTCCCCTTGCGGGAGGGGGTTGGGGAGAGGGGGTCGTGGTCCCAATGACCGCCGCTCCCATCCACCTCGCCGGAGAGCGGCTGATGCTGGACCCGGCCGGTGCCCTGCACTGGCCCGCCACCAATCTGCTGGCGGTATCGGACCTCCATCTCGAGAAAGGCTCCTCCTACGCCCGCCACGGCCAGTTCCTGCCACCCTGGGACACCCACGCCACACTGGATCGCCTCACCTTGCTGCTCCGCCGCTACCAGCCACTCCTAGTGGTAGCCCTCGGCGACAGCTTCCACGATAGCGACGGCTCAAACCGCCTCCCCGTCAGTGAGCTCTCGCGCCTTCGCGCCATGACCGAAACGCATCGTTTCATCTGGGTCCAGGGCAACCACGATCCGTCACCGCCGCACGGCGTGGGCGGCGAATGGGTCGAGGAGTTCACCACCGCGAGCCTCGTGTTCCGCCATCAGGCCAGGTCAGACGCACAGGCCGAGGTCTCCGGCCACCACCACCCCAAAGCAGCGGTACCCGCACGCGGCGGCAGCGTAAGCCGCCCTTGCTTCGTCAGCGATGCCTGCCGCCTGATGATGCCCGCATTTGGAGCCTACACGGGCGGCCTCGATGTTCGCGATCCGGCAATCTCGCGGCTGTTCCCGCGCGGCGGCCGCGCATTCCTGCTGGGTAAGGAGCGCCTGTTCAGCTTCACGCTGGCGACGTTGCGTTCCGGCTGACCTGGCCGCAGGCTGGCGACGAAATGGCGGTTCGATCAATCCCGCAAGACACCCCCATCCGGGTGGTGGGTGACGTGCATGGCGAGGCCGTCGCATTCGGCTACGCAGCCGCCACTGACCGCTTTGTGGTGCAGCTGGGCGACCTAACCGACTATGGGCCAGACAACGCCGGCACGCTGCGCATCATGTTCCGCCTGATCGATGAAGGCCGCGGACTGTTCCTGCTGGGCAATCATGATCTGAAGCTGGCACGCTTCCTCGCCGGCCATCCGGTCCGCAACGAGACGACCCTGAGCGCGACGCTGGCTCAGCTCGACGACGAGCTGCGCAGGCGGGTGGTGGCCGAGGTCGCCAGCGCTCCCGCCTGGCAGCGCCGCGACGGCGCGGTCTTCGTCCACGGCGGCTTTCACACGGCGATGCTCGAGGCGCCCGCGCCTGAGCACAATCTTGATCGCGCGCACGGCGTGCTGGCGCGGGCTCTGTACGGCGAGCCCACCGGTCGTACCCAGCCCGACGGCTACCCGGAACGCAGCCTCCGTTGGGTAGACCGCATCCCCACCGGAATCACTGTGTATTGCGGGCACGATCGGCGCAGCACAGATGGGCGTCCCTACATCCGACGTGGAGCCGCCGGCGGATCGGCGGTGTTCCTCGATACCGGCGCGGGCAAAGGAGGACATCTGTCGTGGATCGACCTGTGAGCGTCGCGCTTGTGACCGGCGGCGCGAACGGCATTGGCGCCGCGATCGCGGCACGGCTGGCGCGCGACGGCTGGTACGTGGTCGTCGCCGACATGGATCGGAACGGAACGGCGCCATCCGGCGGCCGATACGTGGTGTGCGACGTATCGGATGAGGCGTCAGTAGGTGGGCTGCTGCGTGACGTGGCGGCACAGGAGGCGAGGCTCGATGCGCTGGTCTGCAATGCCGGGATCAGTATCGGCAAGCCGATTGCGCGGCTGACGCTGGCGGAATGGTCGCGGGTGATCGGCACCAACCTCACCAGCACTTTCCTACTGGCGCGCGCGGCCGAAACAATGCTGCGTGCAGCCAAAGGCTCCGTAGTGACGATTGCATCGACGCGCGCCCGCATGTCGGAAGCCGACACCGAAGCCTATGCCGCATCGAAGGGAGGGCTGGTCGCTCTGACACACGCGCTCTCGATCAGCCTAGCGCCGGAGGTTCGCGTGAACTGTATCAGCCCGGGGTGGATCTTCACCAAGGGCGATCCACCGCGCGCGGAGGATCACGCGTTCCATCCCGCAGGGCGCGTTGGCACGCCGGAGGACATCGCCGCTCTCACAGCGTTCCTGGTGGGATCGGAAAGCGGCTTCATCACCGGTGCCGAGTTCATCGTCGATGGCGGCGTAACCCGGAAGATGATCTACCCGGAATGACAGTCAGGCACTGCGTATGGTTTGCAGGAGGAAGGCTCGGTCGCTGGCGGTGTCCTCATCCAGACCCTGTATCGTAAGATCCGCACCGCAAACAAAGTCGAGGAAAGTCCAGGCATCTTCGATGATCGAATAGGCAGGGGTCGCCTGACGCCAGAAGTCCGCGAGCAATGCCCGTGTTCGTGTCTCACCCTGATGCCGCAGGAGTGTGCGGATGGTTCGCGGCGCCGTATCCACCAGAGAACTCGCCCGCGTCTCTCGCGAATAGGTCCGGTAAAGTCCCAGCGGAATTTCGGCAGAGCGAACCCAGTCGGCGAATTCCCCCGGCAGCTCAGGTATGGCGATCTCGGTCACTGCCGCGCCGAGAGCCATTTCCCACATGCCGGGCGTCACCCTGTCCGCCGGCGCGGTGTTCCTGACCGGGGCCGAACGACCAGGAGCGTGGCAGCCGTTCGATGTGTGCGTCAACCAAAGCTCGTTGAGCTCACCGAGCATCTTACCGATCGGCGCCAGGCCGACGGAAGCAACGTAATCAGGAATGATTTCGAATATGATCGCGCGCAGCGCTGGTAATTGCGGGACGATGCTCGCTACGATCTCCATCAAGGCCGGTTCCACCAGACCGGAATGTGCATCGACCCAGAATCCGCCGGCAGCTTCTCCACCGGCCAGGTGAACCTCCCAGACCCGCTCGAGCGGTATCGACTTGCAAAATTCGGCCACGCTCTGGCGACCGTTGCGCTCGTTGCACAGCAGGTTGTGCAAATCGAGCAATATGCCGCAATCGGCGGCTTCGGCGACCTCGGCTGCGAATGCGCCATCCGGCATTTCACCCGGACGCCTGGGGAGGTAACTGACCGGCACCTCGAATGCGACAGGTACCCCGGTGGTCAGGCGACGGCGGCGGATCTGCTCAGCCGCAATTTCAACGCCGCGCTGGCATTGCGCAGGCGGCAGAAAGAAGCCTGTGCTGACAACCTGATCCGTACCGCTCGCGCCGGAAAGTATAAATTGATTGAAGCTGAGGTGGTCGCTGATCCAGGCCGGTTGCAGCGCGGCAATATCGCCGGCGAGCGCCTCGCAATGGCTGGCGGTTTGCCTCGCGCTGCCACCAAACGGCGCGCCGACACCGTGAAGCAACTTAGGCTGCGGCAAATGCTCGAGCGTTGCGGGAAGCCGCGACATGAAACCCGAGGACTTCATGTCGCGGGGTACCCAGAAGGTCTCCGGTTCGGCTTCGATCACGTGCACGAGACCCTCGCCGGGACGACACAGCGGATCGAGTTCTGGCCACCAGACCAAGCCGACGCCGGCCCTCGATGCAGCAGCGTTCTCGCGCGGAGATCTCATGTCGTCTTGTCTCGAACTGTCAGCCGATCTCGGCGGCGAGAGCCGAAAATGCCGGCCGGCCAACTGAGGCGCAGGTCTGGCAGCACACGCCTCCGCGGACACTGTTGACGTAGCCGCCCGCAACTTGTGTCACCTGTTCGGCGGTTAACTCAAGGGGAGCGTCCGGATCGACGTCCGGACACCTGGTCGTCATTTGGTCTTTCATGGGCAGGTTCCTTCTACTGGTTGTCACACGCAACGGATTTCGACTGATCGAAACCGTTGACGACCGGTCAGCACGGTCTCGCTGAACCTGGACGCAACCGAAACATTATGGAGAAAGTCCGCCGACGCTATGACGCAGTTCACACGCGCGCCAGCGGGTGACCGCCGGTTTCCTTGTTGCGCGTCATCCCCCGGATGTCTTAGGCTAATTGATATTCGATAGGTAAGCGGCGCAGCGCCGCACCGACGTGAATCAGCAATAACACGGCGGCAAGAGGGACGGCGACGATGGCAGAGACATCACTCTCGGCGGTCGAGCACGCGTTGGAAAACCAGCCTGTCGGCGGATTGCAGATCCGGGTGGCGGTGATCTGTGGCCTCATTCAGATGTGCGACGGCTATGACGTCGGTTCAATCGGCTGGTCTGTGCCATCGTTGACCCACGCGTGGCATGTCGCGCCGTCGGCATTCGCACTGGCCTTTCTGTGGTCGAACATCGGCGTCATGGCGGGTGCCCTGCTCGCCGGACCGATCGGCGACCGCGTCGGGCGCAAGCCGCTGCTGATGATGAGCGTAACCCTCTTCGGCATCGCCTCGCTGGCAAGCGCCGTCGCCCCCTCGCTTGAGTTCTTGGCGGGGACGCGCTTCTTCACCGGCGCCGGGATTGCCGGCGGATTTGCCGGAACGGTCGCGCTGACCGGCGATTACACTCCGCAGCGGCTGCGCGCGATGATGATCATGTTGACCTTTACCGGAGCTCCACTCGGCGGCTTTGTCGGCGGTCAGGTCATCGCCTTGCTGCTGAGCGAAGGGTTCGGCTGGCCGATCATCTTTGTCATCGGCGGCGCTTTCCCGCTGGTACTGCTGGCCATCACAGCGCTATGGCTCCCTGAGTCGCCTCGTTTTCTCGCCGCGCGGGCGAACCTGGCACCGCACCAGCGCGCGTTGCTGCAGCGGCTCGCCATCGCGCCCTCGCCGGGAGAGACACATGCGATCGATTTCGCAAGGGGCAATCCGCTCAGGCTGCTGTTCGGCGAGGGTTTCGCGCAGCAGACGACGCTTCTGTGGATCATCTTCTTTTGCAGCCTCCTGGACCTTTTCCTGTTCGTCTTCTGGCTGCCGGAAGTTCTGCACCTGGTTGGCCTGACGCCGGCGCAGTCGGTGTTTGCGTCGAGCCTCTTTGGCCTCGGTGGCATCGTCGCCGTGCTCTATCTCGGTTGGGCGATCGATCGCCTCGGCGCGCGTCGATCGCTTGCGGTGCATTTTGCCGTGGGCATCGTGTTCATCGCGCTGATTGCGCTGGCGGCATTGCCCTACTTCGCATTGCTTGCCGTGATCTTCCTCTCCGGGGTGACGGTACTCGGCAGCCAGACCGGTTTGAACGCGGCATGCGGCAAGATCTATCCGGCACGCATGCGCACGCGCGGTTACGGGTTCGCGACCGGCGTCGGGCGATTGGGCGGCATCGCCGCTGCACCACTCGGCGGCTTCCTGCTGGCCCATGGATTGCCACCGACGTTTGTCTTTCTGTCCGCGTGCCTGTTCGCCGCGATCGCCGCCGTGGCGACCGCGCTTCTCGCGTTGCCTGGCAGGCAGCCGAGTGCCAGTCCGGCGATCGAGGCGGCGTAGCGAGGGTTCGTACCTCCGCAGCGCCTCGGCGGTTCCGCCGCCATCGGGACGTTGGCTTTCCGTCGCCACATAGAAACAGAAGGGAGGGAAGGACATGACTGACAGCCATCCAACCCCTGCCGCGATGACCACTGTTGCGCAGGCTGTCGCCTGTTCTTCCGCGACGATCGACGGCGTGTTCCGCCGCGCCTTTACGGTCTTCGCCGACCGCGTCGCCGTTGTCGCCGAAGACACGTCCATGACCTATGCGGAACTGCGGAATCGGGCGTGGCAGCTCGCCAATGCGCTGACTGCGCTTGGACTCGGGCGCGGTTCACGCATCGCGGTGCTGAGCGAGACGCGACCTGAATACGTCGAGACCTATGCCGCCTGCGCCGCACTCGGCGTCACCGTCGTGGCGCTCAACATCAGGCTGCATCCCGAGGAGCTGCTCCACTGTTTGGAAAAAGCCAAACCCAGCCTGCTGATCTCCTCCGGCTCGCTCACGCCGCTGGTCGTTTCTCTCGACCGCGTCCCCTACCTGAAGCACTGGATCGCGCTCGATCCGATGGACGGGTGGCTCGACTACGGCGATCTGCTCGCCGCTGCCCGGGCGGACGAACCGCCGCGCGTGGCGGGACCCGAGGATATCCACAACGTGCTGTTCACGAGCGGCACCACGGGGCGACCGAAAGGCGCGACGATCAGCCAGCGAGCCGCCGCGATCCGTGGCTTACGCGTCGCGCACTGGTTCCGACTGACCGAGAATGATGGCTTTCTTTGTTGGCTGCCGCTGTTCCATTGCGGCGGGGATGAATCGCTGTATGCGACTCTGATCTCGGGAGGAGTTTTCGCAACGTTACGCAAGGCCGCTGTCGAGACGATGTTCAGCATGATCGAGCGTTATCGGCTGAGCTGGACCTTCTTGCTGCCCGGCATCATCACCGAGTTTCTCAACCATCCGCGCCGGCGCGACCACGATCTGTCGAGCCTGCGCTTCGCCGGCGGCTACGCCAATATGATGCCGGATATCATCGCGCAGCTGACCGCGGCCTGCGGGATCGAATTCGATGACGCTTTTGGCCAGACTGAGGCATCCTACCTTGTCGCACACGGTCTCTCCCGTCCGGGCGAGACGCCAAGTCTGCGGAAACAGCCAACGCCCCTGCTCGATATCCGCATCGTCGATGACGCGATGAATGACATGCCCGTGGGTGAGCCGGGCGAATGCATCGTGCGGGGGCCGGGTGTCATGAGCGGCTATCTGGACGACCCCAAGGCCAATGAGGAAGTTTTCGCCGGCGGATGGCTTCACACCGGCGATCTGCTCCGCCGCGAGCCGGATGGCACGGTGACATATGTCGACCGCAAACGATATCTGATCAAGACCGGTGGGGAGAACGTCTATCCGGCCGAGGTCGAGCAGGTCATCGTGCGGCATGAAGCGGTGCAGGAGGTCTGTGTGGTGGGCGTCCCCGACAGCTTTTGGGGGGAGACGGTCAAAGCGGTGATCGTACTGCGCGAAGGCCAGACCGCCGCGCCGGCGGAAATCGTCCGCTGGTGCCGCGTAGAGCGTCGGCACAGGACGGCCGAAGCTGGCCGACACTGTGGCTCGCATCATTGTCGTTGCTGCTCTGGGCAGCCCCAAGAAGCTCTGCCCGGCCTCGTAGGTCGTCACTGGTCCGTCGTTGACCTGACTGCGGATCGCCCCCTCAAGCACGGTCGCGTAGATGAATGTCCGCGAGGACGCTGCCGAACGGCAGCGTCGCGACAAGCAGCAAACAGAGGAGGCGTTTCGTGTTGCCCCATCCTTCGGTTGGCGGATGCGGGATCAGGCTCGTGCCTGAGAGCGGCGAAACCATTCGTCGAAACCGATGCGGCCGAGGCGCGCTTTGCCCAAGGGCACCAGCGAGCGCTCCTCGACCCGGCCGCCCCAGTATCGGGCCTCGGGGTCACACACGACCTCACGTGGGTCGCCGAGCGCCTTCAGATATCGTGCGATGATTTCGTTGAACGGTGCTCGTTCCGGGCCGGCGATCTCGATGATGCCGTTTCGCGGCGCCGCGGCCGCAACTTCGGCGACGATGGCGGCAACGTCGTCCGCCGCGATGGGCTGGAACAGGCAAGGCGGAAGCCTGACTATGTTTCCATCCGCACTTGAAGCAGCGATGCCGCCGAGGAATTCCAGGAACTGGGTCGCGCGGATGATCGTGTAGGGAATGAGGGAGGCCACGATCAGTTTCTCTTGGGCGACCTTGGCGCGGAAATAGCCGTTGTCCGTCCGGTCTATTGCGACGATGGATAGCGCGACATGGTGCCCGACACCTGCTGCAACCTCCGCCGCAAGAAGCTTGCGGCCGGAGGTCTCGAAGAATTCCATCACCGCCTCGTCCTCAAACGACGGCGAGTTGGCGAGGTCGATCACCACCTGCGTGCCGGCCATGACTTCTTTGAGCCCCTCGCCCGTAATGGTGTTCACACCGCTTTGAGGCGAGGCCGCGACGACCTCGTGGCCGCCCTGACGCAGAATGGCGACAGTCTTCGAGCCGATCAGACCGGTGCCGCCGATGACGACGATCTTCATGATTTCACCTCCCTTGCCGATGACTGGAGAGCTTCGAGATTATGTTCTTCAAAGACGGCCAGCTCGACGCGCGCGACAAGACGGGCATCACCACGCAAAAAGGGTGCGCGAGGTTGTTGATGCCGCCCGAGGGCTCTCGCCCAACTTCAAATGCTTGGAATCTCGCCGCTATCGCCCGAATAGCCGTCGCGTTGCCCTTTGCCCCGTTACCGCGCAGCCTGCCGCACCAGCAAGTCAAATCGATGTTAGTTCAAGCTTGCGACCGCCAACGAGAGCAGTTGATCCGAGCGAATGCAGTCGACCCGCCGGCGCCTCTGCTTAGCGCCCACCCGTCGTCGTTACCTCTTGCGGGTCCGCATGAGGCCGAGCCGCAATGCTCCCGTCGGCGGTTCAGCCTGATGCCGACCCCTTAGAAGGTGTCACATGGGTGGCTGACTTCTACGACGGCACCGCCAACCCTGAAGCGATCGCCGATGCAGACCTCGGTATCGGCGAGGCCCTCCACTTCAAGACGGCACCGCAATGCCCACCACCACGATCGCTTGGCGGGGCGGTCAACCTGGGCCATGATCCGACCGTAAATGGCCGACGAGAAGTCGATCTGGACGGGACTGAAACGCGGGCTCGCTCGCCGCTGTCCCAATTGCGGCAAGGGGCAACTGCTCAGAGGATATTTGACCATCCTCTCGCCCTGCGAAGTCTGCGGCAACGACAACTCGGCCTATCCGTCCGATGACTTCCCACCATATCTGACCGTCTTTGTTGCCGGGCACGTCATGGTCGCGCTCTTCATATGGACAGACAATGTCTATGAACCGCCGCTCTGGGTAGAATTCGTGATCTGGGTGCCGGTGACGGTCCTCATGTGTCTCGCGTTGCTGCCGTTTATGAAGGGTGTGGCGGTCGGGCTGTGCTGGGCCATGAATATCGTCCGCCAGGAGTTGGCGACGTGACCTCCAGCGAAACCGACCTGCTGGCCCTCGAGTACCAGGAGATCAACGCCCATCTGCGGACAAACACGACTGCGTTCGTCAACTGGTTCAGCTTTTTTCTGACATTCAGCCTCGTCGCGGCCATCGCCTTCCTCGTCACCGGCGAGCACCGACAAGGGTTACGGGGGCTCGCGCTGCAATATGGTGTGCCAATCGCCTGCCTGATGCTGCACGCTATAGCCCTCGCCGGCATCTTGATCTTCCGGCACTACGTCACCGCCGCACATCGCAAGCTTGACGAGATCGTCAAACTTCTTGGCGACACCGGCGGCTCGCCGGTCCCGGTGCGGTTCACTCTATGGATGACCCACCTGATGGCGGCAGGGTTTGTCGTGTCGTACTTCGCATGGTTCTCGTTGCTCTTGCTTCCACAAGACTGATGGCCATCGGCCCACGCCGTCGCCTCCAGCTCAACTGGCGCGGGGAACAAAGCCAGGCACGCCTGTCTTCACCACCGTGTTGAACCGGAGGTCCGTCTTGATGCCCTCCCGCATCTCCCGCATGGCGTCTTCAGGCAAGGCCGATACCTCAAAGTTCTCTTGGATACGGTGAGGTGTGGTCGACGTCGTCAGGCAAGCGGTGCCGCGTTGTACAGCCCAGGCCAGCGCAACTTGAGCTGGCGTTTTGTGGACGCGCTGCGCGATGGCCGTGATCACGGATCGTCCAACACTTTCGGATTCAAGTTGTGACCCAACGCTGCAAACGCCAGCAGTACAATCCCGTGCTCTCGACAGAAATCGAGCAGGTCCCATTCAGGAAGGTACGGATGGGATTCGACCTGCACCACGGCTGGCTTGATACGCGCACCCGCGACGATCTCTCGCCGCTTCTCCAACGTAACATCTGATAAGCCGATCGCCTTGCACTGACCGTCGTCAACGAGACGCTCGAGCGCCCGCCACGTCTCGACCAACGTCACCCCGGAATCATAGATGACCTGACCGCGCTCGTCCCTTGGGTCCTCCTCGTCGCCAGGTCGAAAGGCAAAAGGAGTATGGATGAGATAGCAATCGACATAGTCGACTTGCAGTCGTCCGTGGCCGGTGTCAAAGGCGGGCTTGACCCGCTCAGGACGATGATTGGTGTTCCATAGCTCCGTGGTAACGAAGACCTCCTCCCGCCGAACCGTCCCCGCCATGAATGCTGCCTGCATCGCATCACCCACCGCCTCTTCATTGCGATACAGTTCCGAACAATCGAGATGTCGAAAACCAACTTCCAATGCTGTCTTCGTCGCTTGTTTGGTCGCGACAGGATCCGGGATCAACGTGCCAAACCCGAGGGCGGGGATCGCGCCGGATCCGTGGGTGAGAGGGATCCTCGTATATGCGACGGGGCTCGTTCGCGGATGCTCGCCGGACTACGCACTGTCCTCGACGGGCGCCCGAGGTATCCTTCCACTCGAGACGAGTGTTAGCCTTTCGACGTCGTCCGCTTCATTCCTTGCAACGGGTGCCCGATAATGACCGAGCAAAGCAACGAGCCAGGTTCGAGCAACGCGCAACCGACAGCGAATGGCGATGCCTCGGCCGCGCACGACGCAAAATCCGCGCAGACACCGCCGGAGTCCAGTCCGGTGCCGCAGCAGGCCCGAACAACTACGCGGAAGCGAAAGCTACTGGCCGGTGCGCTCGGTGTTGCTGTCGTGGCGGTTCTTCTCGTCTTCGGCATCCCGTGGATCAAGGAGATGCTCAGCACCGTCTCCACGGACGACGCGTATGTGAATGGGCATGTGACGTTTGTCGCGCCCCGCGTGGCAGGCCAGATTTCGCGCGTTCTGGTGGATGACAACAACCGGGTGCGCAAGGGAGATCTCCTCGCGGGGTTGGACAAGGAGCCCTTCCAGGTAGCGGTCTCCGAGAAGCAGGCAGCGGTCGATACCGCGAAGGCAGACCTGCAGGCAGCCATCGCGGCAGCGCGCGCGATCGAAGCGGAGGCAATGGGCCGACGCTGGGACCTCCAACACGCAGTGGAGAACGTCGATAATCAGGTCGCGCTGCTGCACGCACGGGTCGCCACTATCAACAAGAGCAAGGCCGCACTAACGCTGGCGCAGGTCGAATTCGATAGGGCGAAGCAGCTCGTCGCCAGAGACGATGTGTCGCGTGAGGTGTACGACCGACGGCAAGCGGCGCTGACGACGGCTGGCGCGGAACTCACCCAGACCCTGGCTGAAGTCTACCAGATCCGCGTCTCGCTCGGGCTGCCGGCGCAACCTGATGGGGGCGGCGATCTCGGCCAGGTGCCACCCGATCTCGACGAGACCTTTTCGTCCGTCCTCCAGGCGCAGGCGGCGCTCATTCAGAGTGCCGCGCAACTCGGCGTCGTGCACTCGTTCGACCAGGGTCCGAAAGCGATGCTCGACCAGTTCTATAAACTGGGCGACGTCAATACCACGTTCGCTCGCTATGCAGCCAATGCCCCGGCCGTGAAGCAGGCCGAGGCGAAACTCGAAGCCGCCAGCCGCGATCTCGCGCAGGCCGAACTGGATCTTCGTTACACCGACATCATCGCGGATATCGACGGCGTCGTCACGCGGCGCAACGTCAATCCGGGCAACTACGTCCAGGTCGGCCAGAACCTGATGGCGGTTCGCTCGCTCAACGAAATCTGGGTCGACGCCAACTTCAAGGAAACGCAGTTGCGCGACCTGCGCATCGGGCAGCCGGTCGATCTGGACATTGACATGTACGGCGGCAAGCACGTCTTCAAGGGCCGTATCTCCGGCTTCACCGAGGGGACCGGATCGACGCTGGCATTGCTGCCGCCCGAGAACGCCACGGGCAATTTCATCAAGGTGGTCCAGCGATTGCCGGTCCGGATCGATCTCGTCGATTACCACCCCGATCAGACACCGCTGTTCATCGGTACCTCGGTGGTGCCCTACGTCTATATCAACAAGCCGCCAACCGGGCCCGATGCCGGGAAGTTTCTCCAGACCTATGTGCCCCAGACCAACATCGCGCCGTTTCCGAGCCCTGGTCCGACCGCGAACGCGTCGGGCACCAGGCAATGAGCGGTACGGCACTGTCGTCGACACCCCTGGATTCTCGTCCCCGCCCGGCGGCTAACCCTTGGGTCGTCGCCGCTGTTGTCGTGGTGCCGACCTTCATGGAGGTGCTCGACACAACGATTGCGGTCGTGGCGCTGCGCTATATCGCAGGCGGGCTTTCGGCCACGGTCGATGACGGCGAATGGGTCATCACCAGCTACCTCGCCGCCAACGCGATCATCCTCCCCATCACCGGCTGGCTGATCGCGCATGTCGGGCGCCGCAACTATTTCCTGCTTTCTATCGCCGTTTTCACCCTCGCGTCAGGACTGTGTGGCATGGCCACGAGTCTCGGCCAACTGATCCTGTTCCGCGTGCTTCAGGGTCTTGCCGGCGGTGGTCTTCAGCCGTCGAGCCAGGGCGTGCTGCTGGACGCTTTCCCGGTTGAGCGGCAGGGCATGGCCATGACGCTGTTCGGCCTGGCCGCGCTGATCGCGCCCGTCGTCGGTCCGACGCTCGGCGGCTGGATAACCGACAGCTACTCCTGGCGGTGGGTGTTCTGGATCAACGTCCCGGTCGGCCTCCTGGCGCTGGGGGCGTGTGCCCTCACACTCCGGGATCCCGATTACCTGACATCACAGCGCATGGAGTTGCGGAAGCAGCCGTTCAGCTTTGACGGCGTCGGCCTGTCGCTGCTGGTCATCACTATCGTCTGTTGGGAGGTGGCGCTCAGCAAGGGCCAGGAATGGGACTGGCTGGGCGACCCGTTCTGGCGTGTGCAGACGTTGGCGATCCTGTTCGTCGTGGGCCTGGCCGCGCTGATCTTCTGGGAACTGCGCCATCCCAACCCGGTGGTTAGCTTCCGGCCGTTGCGAGAGCGGAACTTCGCCGCCTGCTGCATCATCATCTTTTGCGCCTTCGCGGTGCTGTATGCTGCCAGCACCTCGTTGCCCGCCTTGCTCCAGTCGCTGTTCGGCTACGATGCATTGAGCGCTGGCCTCGTCATGTCGCCGGCGGGCTTTTTTGCCCTCGTTACCATGCCGTTTGTGGGGCGCGCGCTAGGACGTGGCACCGACGCGAGGTGGATTCTTGCCGCAGGTCTGTTGACCATGGCCGCCGGGAATTACTGGATGTCACAGATGAACCTGGACATCAGTCCGGGGCAGGCGGTTTGGCCGCGGGTGGTGCTGATCATCGGACTTGCGATGTGCTTCGCCCCGGCGAACGTGGCCGCCTACCTCTATACGCCGCTGGCACTGCGCGGGGCGGCGGTCGGCCTGTTGAGCCTCCTGCGCAACGAGGGCGGCAGCGTAGGGACCTCGATGGCGCAGACGATACAGGAACGCCGCGACCAGTTCCACAGCCTCCGTCTCGGGGAATGGCTCGATCCTTTCAATCCGGCTGTACATTCCTTCCTGGATCAGGCTTCCGCACCGTTCCTGCAGCAGACCGGCGATCCGGTCGCAGCGCAGCAACTAGCCTTGCAGACGCTCGCAAACCTGCGCGAGCAACAGGCATCGGCACTTGCCTACTTCGATGTGTTCTGGGTGCTGGCCGTTGTCATGGTCGCGCTTGTGTTCGTTGTGCTGCTGATGAAACGCTCCGTCGCAGAGAAAGGCGCTCGGATCGGGAGCGAGTAGGCTGAGCGCACGCGCTCTCCGTGGGCGTCGATTGGCGCCGACAAGCTGCACGTCATCCGCGGACCCCATCGAGATAATCGAAACTGCCTTGCTTCCGGCTCCAGGGGAAACTCAGTTACGAAGACGGCTCTGTTGGATAAC
>CAWFUF010000034.1:0-152173 GCA_963818775.1 uncultured Alphaproteobacteria bacterium
CCGGGCCCATCCCCCCCAGCCCCGGGACTCCCTCGGTGGTCCGCCCTTCTCATCATGCACCCCGCCCGGGCTCGGGGTACGAATCCCGGGGCGAAATAAGCGACCTTTAACCGGCGTTTGAGGTCACTCGTCCGTCGCGGAGGTGGGACGTTCTGGTCGCGGGTAGGGGCAAGTGGGCTCGCGGACGGCGAGCACCAATCCGTTGATCGGCGCTCATCCTGGAGCCTGCGAAGTCGTTCCTCGTCCCGAGCAGGTCTGGCAATCGATCACTGGCCCCGGTAACCCTCCTGTATAGCAAGAACGGCGATGACCTAACACCCGGACCGCCACCCTGATGTCGATCCCAGGGGCCCGCGGTAGCATCCCGATCACGAGGGAGGTGGACGCGCCCCCAGACCGGCGTTTATGGCTACTCGTTCCCGCGGTATTGGAGAAGGGCTTACTGAATGGTATGGATATCCGGGCCTGGCAAGGTGCCGCGACCTTCGAGTCATGGATGCCGGTGGATCGGAGGGCCAAGAGGAGCGGGCGGTGACCCAGGCGAACTCGGAGGTGATGCGGATTCCGACGCCAGGGACGTGCATCGGTTCTAGGACACTGCGTAGGGCGTCGCAGAATGCGGACAGGCCGGTCGCCTGGATGGCTGGGACCGAGGGTCCAGCGGAGGCGAGCGCCCGGACGGCTATGTCGATGTCGGGCCATTCGTTGACAACGTTGACTGTTCCCGTCTCGAGGTCGTCGAATCCGGTCGCCGTCAGCATGTCTTCGATCACGTTTTGGGTGTCGCCTTGTTCGGTGGTGGCGCTGCCGTGGCCGGGGGGAGACAGTTCGATCACCTTGAGGAAGTAAGGCAGGAGGCCGAGATGTTCGAATCGGCCCCAAAACGTCAGGCCGAGCCGGCCCCCTGGGATGAGTACCCGGCGCGCTTCGCTCAAAGCCGCCTCGCAGCCTTTCCAGATCCCGTTGAAGCTGGTGGCCACGTCGAACGATGCGCTTGGGAACGGCAGGGCGAACATGTCGCCGACGCGAAAGTCGCCTTCGGGGTGTGCGGGCCCGGGCGACGGTCACGAGGTCTTCGGAGGCGTCGATGCCTGCGACGGCGGCGCCCCGCCCAGAGGCGAGCTGGGCGGCCAAACCTGATCCGCAGGCGATGTCGAGCAAGCGCACACCGCCGGCGACGCCGAGCTTGTCGAAGACCACCTGGTTGGCAGGACGGGCGTAAGGTTCAAACAGGTACGCCCAGTCGGTCGCCATGGTTCCCCAGGCCCGCCCTGCTTCCTCCCAGCTATGATCTGCGCTTGCGGTTTGGTCGCTGGTCACAACTTCCCCCTTAGCCGGACGATCGTTCGTACAATACACTGTGGACGATCGTTCGTCTAGCATGATTTGGCGACGCACGAGAAGCGAGAGCCATGCCAGGTGAGCAACGACAACCCAAACAGACCCGGGCGCCGGGGGACCAGGCGCGGGCCCGGATCGTAGAGCAGGCGGCTCGCCTAGCGACCGTCGAGGGGCTCGACGGGCTGTCCATCGGCCGCCTTGCCGAGGCGACCGGTGTGGCGAAAAGCAGCGTCCACGCCCTCTTCGGCTCCAAAGAAGAACTTCAGCTCGCCACCATCAACGCGGCGCGGGAGAACTTCATCACCGAAGTCGTCACACCCGCGCTCGCCGACACCTCTCCGGGTCGAGACCGTCTGCTCGCGCTGTGCGAAGGGTACCTGTCCTACGTCGAGCGGCGGGTTTTCCCCGGAGGCTGCTTCTTCGTCGCCGCATCGGCCGAGGTCGGAGCCCAGCCTGGGCGAGTTCACGACGAAGTCGCCCGCATGCAGCAGCAGTGGCGGGACTTGCTTGTCCACGAAGCTCACACTGCCGCCGAGAAAGGCGAGTTGCCCATCGGTGACGACCCCACACAGGTCGCCTTCGAACTGGGGGCCATCCTCGCCGGGACGGACATCGTTGCCGTCCTCCACGACGACTCCGGTGCAGTTACCCGCGGACGAGTCGCCGTGCTGGCCCGCCTCAAAGGCTCATCCGCCCCGAGTGCCAAGCCCCAACCCCCACGGCGCAACACCTCCAAGGCGCCACGCCGCAATGAGTCCGGCTGACTCGCACCTGAGCATCGACCGGGATCAGGGGGGCAGCTGAAGTACGGGCGTCGGTTACACAAGCATCCCCAAGCCGGCGTTCGTCGCGACCCCGGCGTTTATGCGCCGCGGTTATGGGACGCCCTCCGCCAGCCACGGGCTTCCGATAACCGTCTGATAGGCGTCGTCTGAACCAGGGGGTTGCCCAACGGATCGGAGTGCTCAGATCGGATGTTCGGGCGCGCGGGGAGGTTGGTTCCAGGCTGAGGGTCCTAAGCCGGGCGCCATGGATGGGCTGGGACATGGGCTGTCTGGTGCGACGCCAGGCGGATTAGGTTGCTGCTGGTGACCCAGCCCAACATCTTGTTGATCATGACCGACGAGGAGCGCTATCCGCCGCCCTATGAAACAGACGCAGTGAGGGCGTTTCGCAGGAATCACCTGACGGTTCGGGAGTCGATCCGGCAGGGCGGTCTCGAGTTCCACCGCCACTACGCAGGGTCCACGGCCTGCTTGCCGAGCCGGGCCACGCTGTTTACCGGGCAGTACCCTTCCCTGCACGGCGCCTCGCAGACCGACGCCCTGGCCAAGAAGGTTGACGATCCGGCCATGACGTTTCTGGACCCCGATTCGGTGCCTACGCTGGGTGACTGGTTCCGGGCCGGCGGCTACCAGGCGCATTGGCGGGGCAAGTGGCATATCAGCTGGCCCGATCTGTTGATTCCGGGCACCCACGAAGGGCTGATGGCCTCCGACGGCGACGGCCAGGTGATCCCCGAGGTCGTCCAGGCCTACAAGAACGCCGACCGGCTCGACCCGTTCGGTTTCTCGGGCTGGATCGGTCGGGAGCCGCACGGCGCGTCCAAGGCTGACTGCGGAGCTGTGCGCGACGGGGTGTTCGCCGAGCAGGTGGTGGAGCTGTTCAAGGACATCTCCGCCGACCGCCAGCAGGGGCCGTGGCTGGCGGTGGCCTCGTTCGTGAACCCTCATGACATCACCTTCAACGGGTGGGCGTGGGAGAACATCTTGCGCCTGGCTGGCCCCGACGATTCCGTGCCGGAGATCCCCGAGGCCCCCTCGCAATCCGATTCGTTCGCCGGTCGCCCGGCCTGCCAGGAGGGCTGGAAGAAGGCGTGGATCGAAATGTCGTATGAGCAGTCAGCCGACGTCGCCTACCGAAGGCTCTACTACTACCTGCACAAACTGGTCGACGCGGCCATCGGCCGGGTTATCGAGTCACTCCACGACAACGGCCTGGCCGAGGACACCATCGTCGTTTTCACCTCCGACCATGGGGACCTGCTGGGGGCGCACGGCGGGATGATGCAGAAGTGGTATCAAGCCTACGACGAGGCCATTCACGTCCCGCTCTACGTGAGCGGCCCAGGGGTGGCCACCCCCGCCGGTGGCGTGACCGTGCCGACCAGCCACGTGGACCTGATTCCCACCCTCATGGGCTTGGCCGGGATCGACGCCGAGCAGGCCGCAGCCGGCGTGGCCAAGCACCACCACGAGGTCCACCCCCTGCCCGGGCGTGACCTCAGCGGGGTGATCACCGGATCGGTGACCCCCGAGTCGATCGTCGACTCCCCTGTACTTCATGACCGAAGACGAGTTCTCCCGCGGCCTGAGTAACACCAACATGTTCAACGGCAAGCGCTACGACCCCGTCGCCTACCCGGCGAAAGTCGAGTCAGCCATCGCAATCCTGCCCACAGGCAACGACGGCTCTGGTGAACTGTGGAAACTCAACCACTACTACGAACGCCTCGATGACTGGAACGCCGAGCACGGCATCCCCAAAAACCCCTTCCTGGGCCCGGCCGCGGCCCCGGTGTTCGAATTGCATAACCTGACCGTCGACCCCGAAGAACGCCATAACCGCGCCGACGACGACAAGAAGACCTTGAGCGCCATGCAATCGGTCCTCGACGCCGCGACAACGCAGCCATCGCCCAGGTCGCCTCCCTGCTGCCCGCCAACGCCGACGAAGCGAACCTCGCCGTCCAATATGTCGCCACCAGGGCGCTGAATTTCAGGAAGAACGCGTGGTCCGCCGTAATCGCGCGCCAGTCGAAAAGCATCGCTTGCGCACTGGGGCTGTGACACAGGGCACGGGCGAGGTTCGCTTCGTCGGCGTTGGCCGGGCAGCAGGAGGCGACCCTGGCGACGGCTGCGTTGTCGCGGCGGGCGAGGTCCTCGGGCGTGGCACCTCCTATACCGAATAGTTTTGACCCCGCCACGATGGCGCTTCCCGCAGATGAAGATGCGGAGGTCGGTCCGTGGGGAAAATATGCTGGCCGGTGAAGGCGGGTATTGCGGGGGCACGTAACCGACGATCCCATCATTTGACCGTCCCCATTTAGGTGCACAATGAGGCTCCATCTTATACCTATCCTCAGAGTGCCTGACCGATGAATGTCCATCGGCGATGGGCAATGGACATGATCTTCCAGGGCTGGGATCCGTAGGCGCTCCAGGCGTCGCAGCAAAGGTCGACGATGTTGTCGAAGCCTATGAAGATGCGACCGACAACCAGTTCTGCCGCATGAACGCGCAGGAGAACATCTGGCAGTTCATGCGGCAGAACTGGTTGTCCAGTCGCATCTTCATAGGCTTCGACAACATCGTCGACCTTTGCTGCGACGCCTGGAACAGGCTTACAGATCAGCCCTGGAAGATCATGTCCATTGCCCATCGCCAATGGACATTCATCGGTCAGGCACTCTGAGGATAGGTATAAGATGGAGGCCTCATTGTGCACCTAAATGGGGACGGTCGAATGATGGCATCGTCGGTTACGTGCCCCCGCAACCACTTTGACCGGCCAGCATATTTCCCCCACCAGACCGACCTCCGGATCTTCATCTGCGGGAAACGCCATCAGACATATCGGGCGGGGTCAAACTTGTTCGGTAAAGGAGGTGCCACGCCCGAGGACCTCGCCCGCCGCGACAACGCAGCCATCGCCCAGGTCGCCTCCCTGCTGCCCGCCAACGCCGACGAAGCGAACCTCGCCGTCCAATATGTCGCCACCAGTGCGCAAGCGATGCTTTCCCTTCGACTGGCGCGCGATTACGCGACGGCGGACCACGCGTTCTTCCTGAAATTCAGCGCCCTGGCAGTCGGCATGATGCGTCAGGCCCGCAGCGCCAGGTCACTCCTGCTTCGCGTCCAGGCGGCGCGCCAGAAGCGCGAGGCGGACAACGGCGCCGCCGACAAGGCCGCCTGGACCGAGCACTGCGCGATCGGCCTGATGGCGGACGCACTCGGCCGCACTCAGCCCGCAGCGATGGCCGAACCCCCGCCACCGCCTCCGCCATTGCCAATTGACGAAACCACGCCGCAGCCAGATCCGGCCGCCGAGGCCGATCAATACGCGCTTATCTATCCACACCGCGCGGCGCTGATCCGCTCCCTGGGCGGTCTGCCGGCCAGTTGCGATTTCGGACCGCCCTCAACCGGCCTGGTGCACGCTATCGTCACCGGAACCAGCCCAACCTTGCGAGCACTCGATAGTCCTGCCGAAGCCAGGGTCCTCGCCGAAGCCTGACCCCGCCGCTCACCCCACCAGGTTCTTCGGCACGTCCCGGAACGGCCGGTCGTTGTCGGTCCGCGGCTCCTTCGGCATCCCCAGCACCCGCTCCGAAATGATATTGCGCTGGATCTCGTCGGTTCCCCCGGCAATCGACCCCGCCGGCACGCTGACAAGGATCTCGGCGATCAGCCCGCCCATCGGCCCATCCTCGCCGGTCAGCATCGCGTCCGCCCCGCTGATCAGCGTGTGAACCCGAGCCGCGGCGCGCGCCACGTGGCTTGAGACCAGCTTGCCGAGCGACCCCTCTGGCCCCTGCGGCCGACCCTGCATCTGCGCCGCCCGGGCCCGCCGTGCCGTCCACTCCGCGGCCTTGGACATGCAGAGCAGCTTCGCGATCTCCTGCCGTACCAGCGGATCGCTCGCCCGCCCGGTCGCCTTTGCCCGCTCCACCACCAGATCCACCCGCCCTGCCCGCTGCGGATACCACTTGTATGGCTCCATCACCGTGGCGATCTCGGCGCGTTCCTCGTCGTACACCCGCCCCTTGCGGTCTGACGCCATCCCCCAGGTGCGGATGCCGTCAGCGCCCCGCCGCTCATACATCAGCGTCGTCGTCGCCACCGCCCAGCCGCGCCCCACCTCGGAAACCAGATTCTCCGGTGGCACCTCGGCATCGCTGAAAAACACCTGGTTGAACGACGCATGCCCGTTCATCTGCCGCAACGGCCGCACCTCGACCCCAGGCTGGCGGATGTCGAGCACAAAGTAAGACAGACCCTGATGCTTCGGCACGTTCGAGTCAGTCCGTGCGAGCAGCAGCCCCCAGTCGGCGTGATGCGCGCTCGTGGTCCACACCTTCTGCCCGTTGATCACCCATCGGTTGCCCTTGAACTCCGCCCGCGTCGTGGCCCCCGCCAGATCGGACCCGGATCCAGGTTCGCTGAACAACTGGCACCACGTATCCTCACCGGTCAGGCTGCGGCGCAGCCACTGCTGCTTCTGCGCATCATTGCCATGCACCAGCAGCGTCGCCGCCGCGAGGCGTCGGATGCCCGTCTTGGCTACGCCAACCGCACCGACGCGCTGCATCTCTTCCTCGACCACCATCTCCAGCGCCGCGGGCAGCTCGCGCCCGAACCACGCCTTCGGCCACGAAGGCACCCCCCAGCCGCTATCGATCAACTTGTTACGCCATTCCACCAGCCCGTAATCAGCGCTCCAGTTCGCCTCCAGCCAGGCGCGCACCTCAGCGCGAACGGAACCCTCAGTAGCGTCACTCATATCCATCTCCGCAAACTAAACTCCAGGGGGAGTGGGCAGCCCCCACCCCTCATACCTCCCAGGCACGCATCATCAGCTCGCGATGATACGTGGCATCCCCCAGAAACACCTCGCAGCTCTTCGCGCGCTTGAACCACAGATGCGTGTCATTATCCCAGGTGAAGCCGATCCCGCCATGGATCTGGATCGTGTGTATCGCCGTCTGCATATACGCATCCGACGCGCAAGCCTTCGCCAGCGAGGCCAGTGCCGGCAGATCCGCATCCTCCTCGGCCGCCGCCGATGCCGCGGCATAGGCAGCCGACTTCGCGAGCTCGACATCGACCAGCATGTCAGCCTGCTTATGCTTCATCGACTGGAACGAGCCGATGGCCCGACCGAACTGCACCCGCAGGTTGGCATAGTCCAGCGCCGACAGCCTCAGCCGTTCCGCGCCGCCGACCATCTCGTTCGCCAGACAAACCGCGGCCTGCATCATCGTCTTCGCGAACGGCGCAGCACCGCCGCCCTCCTCGCCCAGCAACTCGGCTTCGACGCCACGGAACTCGAGCCGCGCCTGCTTGCGCGTCGGGTCCATCACCTTCAGCGCGCGCCGTTCCAGCCCGGACGCATCGCCACGCACGGTGAAGAACGACAGCCCATTCTCACCCTTCGCCACGACGACGATCAGATCAGCGGTGTGCCCGTCGAGCACAAAGCTCTTCACGCCGTCGAGCCGGTACTTTCCGCTCACCGTCGTCTCGATCCCCTCGGCATCCCACCGTCCGTTTGGCTCGGTGAACGCCAACGTGGCGATGGTGTCGCCGGCAGCAATTCCCGGCAGCAGCTCACGCTTCTGCGCCTCTGTGCCGGCATTCATGATCGCCGTCGCGGCCAGCGCTACTGATGAGAAATAGGGCGCGCAGAGCAATGCCCGGCCCATCTCCTCCAGCACGATGCCGAGTTCGACGAAGCCAAAGCCCTGCCCGCCATGTTCCTCCGGAATGTGCACCCCGGTGAGACCGAGCTGTTGGTTGAGTTCGCGCCAGCTCTCGCGCTCCCAACCCGCCTCTGTCTCCATCAATCGCCGTACCGCCGTGGGGGGCGACTTCTCCTCGAGGAACCGTCGCAGTACCCGAGCGGAACTCCTCCTGCTCGCCCGTGAAGCTGAACTGCATGCCGTCTCCTCTTGCTGCGACTACGTCTGCCGGAAGAACCGGTTCGGGTTCTCCCACAGCAGCTTGCGCTGCCGTTCCGCGCCAATGCTCGACCAGGCGAGGATGTTCGACACCGAGTTCAGGGAACTGGCATTCGGAATGCGGATAATCGGATGCGTACATCAGCACGCCGTCCCCCAGGAAGCGGGTGACGTACTCGAGCATGTCCTCGCCCTCGTGGTGCTCGATGCTGCAGAAGAACCGTCCGCTCATCATGTATTCGGAGGGCTTCATCTTCAGCGGTGCCGTGCCGCCCACATAGATCGCCTGCTCGTCCATGCGTCTGGCCCAGAATGGCAGCCAGCCGAAGCCGCATTCCAGCACGCCCATTCGCAATCTCGGGTAGCGATCGAACAGACCGGCGCCGATGAACGCCGCGGCGAACCTCATCGCCCCCCAGGGATGCGCGGCCAGCCGGCCGAGGAAGATGTTGTCGTAGAGATCGCGATATCCGGGATAGTACGGCGGGGTCCAGGTGAAGCTGTGGTTGGCAATCGGCAGATCGTATTCCTGTGCCTCCCGCCAGATCGGGTCGAGGCTCGGGTGATCCGCGGGCAATCCCTCGGCGAGCAGCGGCATCACTGCCACGGCCCATTTGGCCTTGCCCCATTCGCGGATCTCGCGCACCGCCTCATCGACGCGCCGTGTCGAGGCGACGATCGGGCCCTTGAGGCGGTCCGGATGCGATCCGCAGAACTCCGCCATGTGCCGATGATAGGCGCGGATCATCGCGATCTCGATCGAAGCATCGTCAACGCCGACAAGACTGAGCCACGAGGTCGGGATCAGAAAATGGACGTCGGTCCCCTCATCGTCCATGTCCATGACGCGGTTCTCGGCCTGATCGTCCTGTGTGCCAGGCCGCGGTCTCTTGCTGCCCATCCACCGCGAGTCCCGGCCGGTAAAGCTTTCGCGTGGCGCCTCCTCGCCAAGGATCCGACGGTAGTACTTGGTGCCGGCGCGGTACGTGTGCATCTCGCCTCCGCCCGACCCGCGGTAGGGTGCCAGTTCCGGCAGCCGCGCGCGAAAGTCCGGATCGACATACTTGTCCAGGACTTCGGCGGCGGGATTGATGTGAGTGTCGGTGTCATAGACCCTGAAGCCATCTTTCATTGCTTCTCTCCCTGGCTTGCGTCATGGCCGGGAACCCGCTCCATCGAACGGGCTGGCTCCCGTTCATGCCGCTGCAACCGTACGTGCATCCGCCCCGGTTTGTCGATGACCCTTGGCGTCCGCTCCGTCGGCGTCCAGAATCAGCTCCGCAGGCCGATGACGAACGAGGGGGAAACACAACGATGCACGCCACGCACCTGGTGATCGGCGGTGGTTCGGCAGGCTGCGTGATGGCGGCACGCCTGTCGGAAACGCCGGGCAGCAAGGTGGTGCTGCTGGAAGCCGGACGTGACTACGCGCCGGACCAGACGCCCGAGGACATCCGCGACACTTACTCGGGCAGCGCACTGATGAACCCGAGCTATTTCTGGAAGGGCCTGAAGGTTCGCCGCAGAGCGGATGCCGCGCCGGTCTACTACGAACAAGGCCGCGTGCTCGGTGGCGGATCATCCGTCAACGGGCAGGTCGCGCTGCGCGGAGCGCCCGAGGATTACGACCACTGGAACGCAATCGGCGCAAAGGGCTGGGACTGGAACTCGGTGCTGCCCTATTTCCGGCGTCTTGAGACCGACCTCGATTACACCGACCAATTGCATGGCGCACAGGGCCCCATCACCGTCCGCCGCATGCCGACGGAGCAGTGGGACGACTTCACGCTCTCCATCACCAAGGTTTGGAACGAACTCGGCTACAAGCTGCGTCCGGACATGAACGGTGAATTCGGCGAGGGCTATTCGCCGCTGCCGCTGTCCAACGACGGCACCGCCCGGCGCTCGGCGGCGGTCGGCTACCTTGACGCAGCAACACGCCGCCGCCCCAACCTGCAGATCCTCGGCGAGACGCAGGTTCGGAAAATTCTGTTCGCCGGCGGCCATGCCAGCGGGGCGGAGGTGCGCCGCAACGGCGCCCTCGAGACGATTACCGCTGACAATGTCGTCGTATCCGCCGGCGCGCTGCACACGCCGTGGCTGCTGATGCTGTCGGGCATCGGTCCCGCGGAACACCTGAGTCAGCACGGCATCGCGGTCCAACTGGACCGACCCGGTGTCGGCAGCAATCTGATGGATCATCCGGCGATCCACATCTCCGGCTACCTTCAGCCTGTGGCACGGCACAAGATGGTGCTGCGGCGGAACTACACCTATTTGCGCTGGTCTTCCGGACTCGCGGACGTGCCGGCGGCGGACATGGTGATGATGGCAGTCTGCCGCTCCGCCTGGCATGCGATCGGCGTGCGCATCGGCACGCTGTCGTCCTATATCGGCCGCTCGTACTCGACTGGCGAAGTTCGGTTGGCCTCGCCCGATCCGGACGACGAGCCATACGTTGACTTCAACTGGCTGAGCGACCGGCGCGACCTTGATCGGATGGTGCATGCGTTCCGTCGCATGGCGGGCATCCTGACCAGCGATCCGGTGCCGCAGTACATGTCCAACCTGTTCGCCTCGAAATTCTCCCAGCGGGTGCGGAATGTCAGCCAGAAGAACTTCCGCAACATGGTGCTGACCAACGTGGCGGCAGTGATGATGGACACCTCGCCCAGCCTGAGGGGATTCCTGTTCGACAAGGTGATCAGCGATGCGCGCCCTTTGCCGGAACTGCTCGCCGATCCCGCCGCGCTGGAGCGCCACGTGCGAGACAACGTGCAATCCGCCTGGCATCCCTCCTGCACCTGCCGGATGGGCGATCCGGCGGATGCGCGAACCGTGGTCGATCCGCGCGGCAAGGTGGTGGGCGCGGACAACCTGTTCATCGCCGATGCATCGGTGATGCCGGAGGTTTCGCGCACCAACACCAATATTCCCACCATCATGATCGCCGAACGGATCGCCGAGATGGTGCGCCAGCGATGAGCGAGATCAACCACCGCATCCTGTTGCGCGCGCGGCCGGTGGGCATCCCGGCGCCCGACAACTTCATTGCCGACAGCGTACCGCTGCGCGCGCCCGCGACCGATGAAGTGCTGCTGGAGACGATCTTCCTGTCCATCGATCCCGCGATGCGGTCATGGATGAGCGCGGCGGTGTCGCTTGGCGAGGTCATGCGCGGCGGCGGCATCGCGCGCGTGCTGGAGAGCCGATCAGGCAGCTTTCATCCGGGAGAGTTGGTGCAGGCGCGCCTCGGCTGGCAGACCCACCCGACCTTGCCGGCGAAATACCTGCAAAAGGTCGATCTGTCGCGCGGCGATGCGCTGGCATGGATCGGTCCACTCGGCCTCAGCGCCGTGACCGCCTACTTCGGCATGCGCGATATCGGCGTAGTGACGCCGGGCGATCGTGTGCTGGTATCCGCCGCGGCGGGCGGCGTGGGGCAGATCGCCGCACAGATCGCGCGCATCGAGGCCTGTCCCGTGGTCGGCATCGCCGGCGGTCCGGACAAGTGCGCCTGGCTCACCGACGAACTGCGCCTCGATGGAGTGATCGACTACAAGGCGGAGAACGACCTCGCCGCAGCGATCGGCCGCGCCTGCCCCGATGGCATCGATCTCTATTTCGACAATGTCGGCGGACACACGCTGGATGCGGCGCTGTTGCACCTGCGCGAGGGCGCACGGATCGTGCTGTGTGGCCGCATCTCGCAGGTTGCCGCCGATCCGCCGTACGGCATTCGCAATCTCGGCCATCTCGCGACGCGGCGCGGGCGGATGCAGGGCTTCCAGGTGTTCCGCTACCACGACCGTTACGAGGAGGCCCGCGCCTGGCTCGCCGCACGGCACCACGAGGGTTCGCTCCGCCAGCGCATGCATATCCTGGATGGGCTGCACCACGCACCCGGCGCGCTCGGCATGCTGTTCCGCGGCGAGAACACCGGCAAGCTGGTCGTGCAGGTAAGCGACCCTAAGTCATAGGGAGAGGATCAACCATGCAACAACGCACAACAACCGCACTGCGCAAGCTGTTGTCGAGCAGCGACTTCATCAACATGCCTTCGGCCTATGACGCGATCGGCGGCCGGCTGATCGCCAGCCTGGGGTTTCCGGCAGTCTACACCGGCGGTTTCGTGACCGGCGGTTCTCGCTGCACGTCCGAGCCGCTGTTGACCATGGACGAGCAGGTCCGTGTCGCGGGCGACGTGGCAGCCGCAGTGACGGTGCCCCTGGTCGCCGATGGCGGCGCCGGCTTCGGCGAACCGCTGCACACCATGCGCTCGGTCCGCGAGTTCATTCGCGCCGGCGTCGCCGGGATTCACATCGAGGACCAGCTCTATCCCAAGCGCGCGCACTACCACAAATACGTGGCGCACGTGACGCCGCGCGACGACTTCGTCGCCAAGATCGACTACGCCTGCCGTCAGCGTGCCGAGTCAGACCCCGACTTCGTCATCATCGCGCGATCCGATGCGGCCCGCTTCGAGGGGCTGCAGGAGGCGATCGACCGGATCAATCTGGCCGCCGATGTCGGCGCCGACATGGGTCTGGTCTTCCCGCGAAACGATGAGGAGCTGCGCCAGGCGCCGAAGCTCGCGAAAGTGCCGTTGGTTTACGTGATGAGCCGCGGCAACCGCGACCAGCGCCCGCTGCCGACGATCGCAGAGCTGGAGGCGCTGGGCTACAAGGCCTGCATCGACGCCGTCACCAGCCTCGTGGTGGCCTTCACCGCGGTGAAGCGTGCCTTCGAGGAAATTCGTGCGACCGGCACGTTCACTGGTCTCAGCGACCAGGAATGCATCGATGCACGCCAGCAGATCGAGGACCTCGTAGGACTCGAGCAGTTCTATGTCATCGAGGAGGAAACGGTAGAACAGAAGCGTTGGGGCAAGCGCTGACTGACGGGTTTGGAGCTCCACCGCTCCCAATGATCTAGACACGCCGTCCAGGGGATCACGAAGAATCGATCCTTCGGACAAAGGGAACGGCTGGCAAACAATTGCGCATTACGTTACATATACGTCATATGAACGGCAGTATTACGTTATATGGATGCCCCCAGTGGATTCCGACCTGGATCGAAGTCAGATGCTAACGGCGGCCGACCTCCTGATTGTCATCGAGCGGCGGGACTTCGTTCGGGGTTGCCTGACCTGCTGGCTCGGCAACCTGTGCGCCGAATTCGCGACCTTGCCGGTGGCTGACGTTGAGACATCCCTCGAGGCGGGCGCACTCGGACGAGCGGCAGCAGCGCTGGTCGGGATGGACGCTGGGGAACATGCCGCGGCGTGGTCGATCCGTCAGGTCGGATGGCTCCGCGCGAAGTCCCCGAACCTGCCGATCATCGTGATCGTCGAAACAGATGACACAAGGGCAACTGAGGCACTGGCAAGCCGATTGAATGTCCAGGGCTACATCCCGACCTCCAGCAATGTGAGTGTGGCTACGGCGGCATTGCGCCTTGTGTTGGCCGGCGGGCGTTACTTTCCAGCCTTGCGGGATCATGACCCCCAGCCAGCAATGCGGCCGACCGACCCGGCGTGTCTCGCGACGCGGCGTGGGTCTCTCGCGAAGCTGACTCCCCGCGAGGCGGCGGTCCTGGGCGTTTTAGGGAGTGGCGCCCCCAATAAGATTATCGCCTACCGGCTGGGCATGTCGCTCAGCACCGTGAAGGCGCACGTGCACAGCATCATCAGGAAGCTCAACGTCCGCAACCGCACTGAAGTCGTGGTCGCCGTCCGCAACATGCAGTTACCGGCGCAACGATCGAATGGCGAGGCTGGCTTCGACCTTGCGCCTGGTGTCTGGGGCGAGCATGCAACTCGTGCCACCGAGCAGCATAGCAGTTCAGTCTTGGGGCCTGCCGCCGAATGAGCGCTTCGACTCGCAAGCGGCATCGCCCCGTCGTCATCGCCGGGCCCAAGCCCCATGACGAAGGAGTACGACCCGTGCCCAACTCGGTTCACTTATTCCCGCGCGCGCACTTAATCTTAGGTCATTTGGGAAGCCGAATGCACGCAGTGGCATAGACATTGTCACCCATACCGAAGGACCGAGGAGACAATCTTTAACATGGTTTCGGTAATGACAGCCGCTTGGCCTCAACGCTGTTGATGCTGCAGGTGTCAACGCGGCAACCAGAGATCGCACCGTGTGCCGATCAGCCAAGCGACAGTGATTCTCGCCTCGAGTACGTCCAAAGATCTTGATCCGATGGCCCGGTATTCCAGACGTTACGATATAGGTATGTTCTACATGGACTTGTCATCTCCCCAAATGTGAGTGCGATGGCTGACGATCTCATATTGGATGCCGAGACTCTTCGGCAAAGAGCATCCGCATTTCGTCGTTTGGCCGCCGAAATCCTCGGGGGCGACTTCCGCAGAAGCTTGTTGGAACTCGCTCTGGAATATGACCGCCGCGCGATGCGGCTTGAGAGAAGCAGGGGCCGTCACGGAAGCCTGGCAGCGAACCGTGTGAGCGCGGGGAATTAGTTAGGGCCTGGCCTCCTTAGAACGAGACGGTTGTCCGCTTGCGGATAGCCGGCGGCACGAGGTGCATGCGGGCTCTTGTTGCATTGCACAATCCGCCGCAGAATGATCCGGCCCCGCGTTCACCTTCTGCAACAGCAAAGCCGATCAGATGCCGCTCTCCGTCGCGCTCACTCACCGCACGACGTATCACTACGATCGCGCGGTCTCGCTCGGACCACAGACGATCCGCCTCCGCCCGGCGCCGCATGCACGGACGCCCATCCTGTCGTACGCGTTGCGCGTCGAGCCCAGGCCACATTTCATCAACTGGCAGCAGGACCCGCAGGGCAATCACCTCGCCCGTGTGGTGTTCCCTGACCGCGTCTCGCATTTCGACGTCACGGTCGATCTGGTCGCCGACATGGCGACGATCAACCCGTTCGACTTCTTCATGGAGCCGGACGCCGAGCGCTGGCCGTTCAGCTACGATCCGCTGCTTGAGCAGGAGTTGGCGCCGTTCCGGCGGCTGATGCCGGTGGGACCGCGCCTGCAGGAACTCCTCGATCAGGTGCCGCGCGGAGAGCAGGTGACCGTGGACATGCTGGTCGCGCTCAACCGTCTGGTGCAGAGCCGCGTCAGCTACATCGTCCGCATGGAGCCTGGCGTGTGGACGCCCGAAGAGACCCTGGCGGCGGGTGAAGGCTCGTGCCGGGATTCAGCCTGGCTGCTGGTGCAACTGCTGCGCCAACTCGGCTACGCCGCGCGCTTCGTCTCCGGCTATCTGATCCAACTCGTCGGTGACGTGAAGCCGCTGGACGGACCGGAAGGGCCAACCTCCGACTTCACCGATCTGCACGCATGGGCCGAGGCCTATTTGCCGGGCGCCGGCTGGGTGGGCCTGGACGCCACCTCCGGTCTTCTGACCGGCGAGGGCCATATCCCGCTCGCCGCCACGCCCGATCCGCAGTCAGCCGCACCGATCACCGGGGTGGTCGAACCGTGCAAGACGGAATTCGGTTTCGACATGCGCGTGACACGCGTGCGCGAGACGCCGCGCGTCACTAAGCCGTACAGCGAGGCCCAATGGCAGGACATCCTCGCGATGGGTGCCGCGGTGGATCGCTCGCTTGCCGCCGGCAATGTGCGGCTGACGATGGGCGGGGAGCCGACGTTCGTCTCCGCCACCGATATCGACGCGCCGGAGTGGAACACCGACGCGCTCGGCCCGACCAAGCAACGGTTGGCGGAGCGGCTGATGCGGCGGCTGCGCGAGCGCTGGACGCCGGGGGCTGTGCTGCAAACTGTGTCGGGCAAGCACTATCCGGGCGAGCAGTTGCCGCGCTGGGCGCTCTACGCGCATTGGCGGACGGACGGCGAGCCGATTTGGCGCGACTTGTCGTTGCTGGCGAGCGAGGAAGACACCGATGACGCGACCGCCGCCGACGCGCATCGCTTCTGTGCAGCGCTGGCGGAGCGTCTGCAGGTCGATCCCTCGCTGATCAATCAGGCCTATGAGGACATCTACTACCACCTGTGGCGCGAGCATCGCCTGCCGGTGAACGTGCTGGCCGAGGATGCGAAGTTGAAGGACCCGCTGGAGCGCGCGCGGTTGGCGCGGATCCTCGGCGGTGACCTCGGCGCTCCGGTCGGCTCGGTGCTGCCGCTGCGGCGCGCGATCCGCAACGACGTGCGCGCCTGGCAGGGTGGCAAGTGGCGCTTCCGCGGCGATGCGTTGTTCCTGCTGCCTGGCGATTCACCGATCGGTTATCGGTTGCCACTGGACACCCTGCCTTGGGCCGATGAGGCGACAGTCGAGCAGGAGACTGAGGCCGATCCGTTTGCGCCGCGGGCGCCGCTGCCGCCGCATCAGGGGCTTCGTGGCGTCGCGGCGCCCAGCTCAACGGGCGCGGGCGCCGAGGGGTTCCGTCCGGTGCCTGAGGAACCTCCGGTCGTCGACTGTGACGAGCCCGACCTTGTGCGCACAGCACTTTGCGTCGAACCGCGTGGCGGCATCATCCACGTCTTCTTCCCGCCGCTGTACGCGGCACAGGACTGGCTGACACTCGCGACCGCCATCGAGGACACTGCGGAAGAACTCGGCCGCAAGGTGGTGCTGGAGGGCTACCTGCCGCCGCGCGATCCGGGCCTGCTGCATTTCTCGGTCACACCTGATCCAGGAGTGATCGAGGTCAATGTGCATCCTGCCACCAGTTGGAATGAGATCGTGCAGCGGGGCACGGAGCTCTACGAGGAGGCGCGTCAGGTCGGGCTGGCCACGGAGAAGTTCATGCTCGACGGCAGCCATGTCGGCACTGGCGGCGGCAACCACGTGGTGATGGGCGCTGCCGAGCCTGCGGACAGCCCGTTCCTGCGCCGGCCCGATCTGCTGAAGTCGTTACTGGGCTTCTGGCACAATCATCCTAGCTTGTCTTACCTGTTCACCGGGCTGTTCATCGGGCCGTCGAGCCAGCATCCACGCATCGACGAGGCGCGGCAGGACAGCTTGGCGGAACTGGAGATCGCCTTCTCGCAGATCAAACCCAGGGAAGAGGTGGCACCCTGGCTGGTCGATCGGATGTTCCGCCATCTGCTGGCGGACATGACAGGGAATACGCATCGCACCGAGTTCTGCATCGACAAACTCTATGCGCCGGAGACCGCGTCCGGGCGGCTTGGCCTGGTTGAGTTCCGCGCGCTGGAGATGCCGCCGCATGCACGCATGGCGGCCGCCCAGCTTCTGCTGATGCGCGCCGCGGTCGCCGCGTTCTGGCAGATGCCGTACGAACGTCGCCTCGTGCACTGGGGCACGCGCATCCACGACGACTTCCTGCTGCCGCACTTCGTCGCGCGCGACTTCGCCGATGTGCTGGAGGAGTTGCGGGAGCATGGCTATCGCTTCGACCTCGACTGGTTCGCGCCGCATCTCGAGTTCCGCTTCCCGCGCATCGGCGAGGTCACGCTGCGCGGCACCACGCTGGAGCTGCGGCACGCGCTGGAGCCGTGGCATGTGCTGGGCGAGGAGCCGGTGGGTGGCGCGACGACACGCTTCGTCGACAGCTCGGTGGAGCGCGTGCAGGCGCTCGTGTCCGGCTGGGTGGACGAACGCTACGTGCTGGCGTGCAACGGCAGCGCCGTGCCGCTGACGCCGACGGAACGCGCCGGCGAGTATGTCGGGGGCGTGCGCTTCAAGGCATGGCAGCCGCCGGTGAGTGCGCTGCACCCAACGATCCCGGCACAGGCTCCACTGGTGTTCGACGTGTATGACCGCTGGTCCGGCCGCAGTCTTGGTGGCCTGACGCACCACGTATCGCATCCCGGCGGCCGGCACTACGAACGATTTCCGGTCAATGCGAATGAAGCGGAGGCGCGGCGCCGGGCACGCTTCTTCCCGTTCGGCCACACGCCGGGACCGATGGCGGAGCCCAAATTGACGCTGTCGCGCGAACATCCGCGCACGTTGGACTTGCGCCGAACCGGTTGACTGGTCAGCTTTCCGTGATGACACGCGACGAAATGGTCGACGGCAAGGGAGGTTTGCGCCCGCAATGGCGCAACCTGCTCGGTGTCCTTGCCGGACTTGGCCATGGTGTCCTGGCGGAACGCACCCGACGACTCGATCGGGTAATGGAAGAAGAAGGAGTGGCGGGTCTGCTGCCCGGCTCGCCGCCGGCTCCCTGGCGCTTCGATCCGATCCCGTTGCCATTGTCACAGTCTGAGTTCGAGGTACTGGAAGCCGGACTGGCGCAGCGGGCGCATCTGCTCGACGCGGTGCTGGCCGACCTCTACGGCGAGCAGCGCCTGCTGGCCGACGGCGCTGTCCCCACCGCGCTGGTGTATGCCAATCCGGCGTTCTTGCGGCCCTGCCGTCACCTGGAGGCCGAGCAGCTCTCGTTCTATGCGGCCGATCTGGTACGGGCGCCTGACGGCACATGGAATGTTCTGGCGGATCGCACAGACCTCGCTGACGGTCTGGCGCATGCCCTGCAAAACCGAAGGCAACTGGGTCGTGTCGTGCCAGAGTTTTTTGCCTCCCAACTACCCCGCCACATCGATCCGTTCGTCGAGCTTTGCCTGGACATGCTGCGGCAAGCCGCACCGACCGGCAGGGCGGCACTGCTGACCCCCGGCCATGCTGATCCCGCATGGTACGCGCACGTGCTATTGGCGCGCGAACTGTCGTGCGTCCTGGTCGAAGGCGGTGACCTCACGGTGCGCGATGGCGGCCTGTTCCTCAAAACGCTCCGCGGGCTCCAGCCGATCGGTGTGCTGCTGCGTGGTATCGACGGCCGCCTGATCGATCCGCTGGAGCTCGAGCCCGACGGCGTCGGTGCGCCGGGACTGCTCGCTGCTGCGCGCGATCATGTGCGCGTGCTCAACAGTCCCGGCAGCAGCCTCGTCGAGGCGCCGGCGTTGGCAGCCTTCCTGCCGAACCTGGCGACCCGGCTTCTCGGCAGGAAGCTTGCGCTGCCCAGTGTTCCGACGGTCTGGCTGGGTGATAGTGCCGCCCGCGCCACCGTATTGCGGAACACGGCACAATGGTGCCTCCGTTCGGCGCTGGTGACGGACCAACCGCCGGTTCCGTTGGCGACAATGGCCGAGCCGGATCGCAGGGCGCTGCTCGACCGTGTGGCAGCGGTGCCTTGGCGTTACGCGGCGAGCGCGATGGTGACGCCCTCGGTCGCTCCGTGCTTCGGCGCCGAAGGGCTTGTCCCGCGTCCCGTGCTCGTCCGGATGTTCCTGGTGCGCGACCGCAGCGGCTGGCGCGCGATGCCCGGCGGGCTCGGCTGCGTGTTGGCCGACAACGCACAAATCTGGCCGAGTGTAGGACCGGTGGTGGCCAAGGATGTCTGGGTTCTTGCGGAGGATCTGGCTTCGATCGAAGGACCGCGTCCGGTGAGTAGCGGACCGCTGGCGATCCGACGGACCGCTGGCGATATGCCCAGCCGTGTGGCCGATAACTTCTTCTGGCTTGGGCGCTATCTCGAACGACTGGAGAGCGCGGCGCGGCTGCTGCGGATCACCATCGGCCGCATCAGCCGGCCGGCACCGACGCCGCACGAGACCGCCGAACTGGACGTACTGATTGCCTGCCTCACCCAGGCCGGACTGCTCAATGCCGAGGTGATTGCCGATCTCGGACCTGCTGGCCTCGGACAGGAACTGATGCGTGTCGCCGGAAGCTGGGGCTCAATCCACGCCTTGTTGGGTCAGGTCTCCCGGGTCACCGGCCTGCTGCGCGACCAGGTGACAGGCGAGATGCACGCGGTCACAGCACGCGGGCTGCATGAGGTGGAGGACACTCTCGGCAGCATCGCGACGCGCGGAGACAGCCAGGCGCTGGAAACGACGTACCAGGCGATGTCGCGCGTCCTGGCGTTCGCTGCCGCACTCTCCGGGCTCGCGGCGGAGAACATGGTGCGCGGCGGTGGTCGGCTGTTCCTCGATCTTGGCCGGCGGGTGGAGCGCGCGCAGGCCGTAGCCGATCAGATCGCCTGCGCGCTGGAGTTTCCCGGTGCAGCACAGCAGCCTGCCCGCGTGGAACACGGACTGCGCCTGGCTCTGGAACTGTGCGATTCGTCCATCACGTATCGCAGCCGGTACCTCGCGGTGCTGCAGCCGGCACCGGCGCTCGACCTGTTGCTGGCGGATGACGGCAACCCGCGCGGCCTGGCGTTCCAGCTCGCCGCGATGCATGCCCTGCTCAACGAGATCGGCAGTGGGGTGGATGCCTCGCTTGCCGCCGCGGCGGCGGCGCTACAGGAGGAACCGCAGGCAATGGTCCGCGCGGTGAGCGAGTCCGGCGATCAGTCGGTGGCCGCGCTTTTCCTGCCGGCGCGGCTGCGCTCGTTGCGCGACGCTGTCGCGGAGCTGTCGGACCGCGTGTCGCGTCGCTATTTCACCCTGCTGCCGACGGTCCGCGCGGTGGGCATCGAGGCTCTACCCCGATCAATGCGCGGGGCGGCGTGATCTATCGCGTCCGGCACGTGACGCGGTACGACTATCAGGCTCCGGTCGATCTCGGCGCGCACCTGGCGCATCTGCGGCCACGGCAGTTGCCACATCAGAAGGTATTGCGTGCCGGCGTCCATGCTGCGCCGGCGGTATCGTGGCGACGCGACGGGAGCGACCACTTTGGCAATGTGGTGACCTGGCTCTTTCTCGATGTCGCGCATGCCGCGTTCCAGGTGATCGCCGATGCGACAGTCGATGTCGACTTCCCCGCACCGCCGGATCCCTCGGCGACGCCATCATGGGAGACCGTGGCGGAGCAAGCCCTGAACACCGACCTCGGATCGTGGCAGGTCGCCGAATTCCGGTTCGACAGTCCGCACGCACCGGCTGACGCAGATGCCAAGGCCTACGCTGAACCCTGCTTCCGCCCTGGGCGCCCGGTGCTGGAGGCGCTGCTCGATCTGAATGCGAGCATCCGCCGCGACTTCACCTTTCGTGCCGGCGTGACGACGACGAGTACGCGGATCGTCGAAGTCCTGCGCCGGCGCGAGGGCGTGTGTCAGGATTTCTCTCACCTGATGATCAGCGCGCTGCGCGGCTTTGGCCTGCCGGCGCGGTATGTTTCAGGCTATATCCGCACCCGTCCGACACGTGTGCGGCTTGGTGCCGATCAGTCGCATGCCTGGGTCGGCTGCTGGCTAGGGCCGGAACATGGCTGGATAGACCTCGATCCGACCAACGGCATCGTGGTACGGGATGAGCACGTCGTGCTCGGCTGGGGCCGCGACTTTGGTGACGTGACACCGTTGCGCGGCGTTATACTAGGTGGCGCGGAACAGACGCTTTCGGTCGAGGTCGTCCTCGAAGAGGTAGCAACGCAGACGTGATGCAGCCTAAGCCGGCAACCCGCGTTGGGGTAGGTCCCATGAGCATTCTCAACGTCATTCACCGGACCCAGTATCGCTACTCGGAGCCGGTCCAGTTCGGCCCGCATCGGTTGATGATGCGACCACGCGACAGCCACGATCTGCGTCTGCTGGATACCGGCCTTACGATCGATCCAGCCGCTTCGGTGCGTTGGCTGCACGACGTGTTCGGCAACTCTGTCGCGATCGCCGAATTCGCGGAGCAGGCGAATGAGCTGCTGGTCGTCTCGACATTCCGTGCGGAACATTATCCGTTGTCCGAGACCGCAGTGAACCTGGAGAACTACGCGCGGCATTATCCGTTCAGCTACGACGCGCTGGAGATTCCGGACATTGGCCGCACCGTGGAACGGCACTATCCCGACCCCGACCACAGGATCGACACATGGGCGCGCAGGTTTGTAGAACAGCAGACTGACGGCGATACCATGGGGATCCTGCTCGCCATGGTCGCTGCCATCCACCAGAACTTTTACTACAACCGGCGCGATGAAATGGGCACGCAAGACCCGCTCGTCACGCTGGACTCCGGTGGCACTTGCCGGGACTTCGCGCTGTTCATGATGGAGGCGGTCCGCAGCCTGGGTTTCGCTGCGCGCTTTGTCTCGGGTTACCTGTATGACGACAACCGGGTCGGTGCAGAGGGTGTAGTTGGTGGCGGTGCCACTCACGCCTGGGTGCAGATTTATCTGCCTGGTGGAGGATGGGTCGAATTTGATCCGACCAACGGGTTGGTCGGCGGGCGCAACCTGATCCGGGTGGCGGTGACACGCGATCCCAGCCAGGCCATCCCGATGAGCGGCAGCTTCACTGGCGCGTCGAATGCATTCCTCGGGTTGAATGTTGAAGTGCAGATCACGTCGGATCAGACAGGCTGATCCATCGCGGGAGGCGATACATGAGCGATTCAGTGTCTGGTGCGATCCCTGACTCAGTGAGCGGAGCTGCTCAGCACGTCGCGGGCGGCATGCAAAACGCGATGGACCGTGCGGGGCAAGCGGCGTGCCGGGCCCATGATGGCGTCGGCGAGGTTCGGTCGGTGATTCGAGCGCAGCCAATCACTGCCGCACTGGTGGTATTTGCGCTTGGCTATCTGTTTGGTCGGCTAGGGGCGTTGATCCCGACGGGCGGACCGTCGCGGCGCGCCTGAGGGTTGCCATTGTCATGAGCGCCGCGCCGATCGCCAGGAACGACAGGCCGGTGGTGACGGTTCCCAGCGCATAGAGCACGGGCGTCGTCACGTTCGTCGTCATGCCGAAGATTTCGAGCGGCAGCGTATTGTCACTGCCCGCCGTCAGCAGCGTACGAGCGAATTCGTCATAGGACAGGGTGAAGCCGAACAACGCGACGCCGACCACACTCGGCGCGATGATCGGCAACACGACATGACGGAACCGCTGCCACGGCGAGGCGCCGAGATCCATCGCGGCTTCCTCCCAGGCGCGATCGAAGCGGTTGAATACCGCGAACATGATCAATAGGCCGAACGGCAGTGTCCAGGTGAGCTGCGCGCCCAGGGCTGAGCTGTACCAGGCCGGATCGAGGCCGGTCAGGTTGAACAGCAGGCCAATGCCGAGGCTCACTAGGATTGAGGGGATGATCAGGCTGGCGATGGTCAGCGTGAACAGGGCGCCGGCACCGATGAAGCGGCGGCGAAATGCAAGGCCGGCGGCGAGAGAGATCACCACCGTCACCACCATCACGATCATCGCAAGCAGCAGCGATCGTCTCAGCGCGCCGCCGAAGTCGCCAACGGCCTGTGGCTCGAACAGGCGCGCGAACCAGTGCAGCGAGACGCCGTTCATCGGGAATGTCAGGCCCCCATCGGGTCCCTGGAACGAGAGAACGACGATCGTGAGCGTTGGGCCGTAAAGGAACAGCACGAACAGGCAGAAGAACGCCGTGATGGCTGCGCGGCCGAGGGTGCCGAGAGTCATCGACGCGTGGCCCCCTCCCCCCGCCCCCCTCCCGCGAGGGGAGTGGGAGGATGGTGGTCGGTCATAGCTCTTTCCTGATGTCTACTATGCGCAGGATTGTTGCGATCATCAGCAGCACCACTGCCAGAAGTACCACGGCATTGGCGCAGGCCGCAGGGTATTGCAGCAGGGAGATCTGGTTTGCGATCATCAAGCCGACCGAGGCGCTCTGGCCGCCGCTCATCAGCCGCACCGTGATGAAGTCGCCCATCACCAGCGTGACGACGAAGATGGAGCCGATGGCGATGCCGGGTTTGCACAATGGCACGACGACGTACGCGATCACCTGCCAGGGACGCGCGCCGCCATCGATCGCTGCCTCGATGAATCGCCGGTCGATACGCATCATCGTGTTGAAGATCGGCGTCACCATGAACAGCGTGTAGAGGTGCACATAGGCCAGCACCACGGCGAAGTCCGAGAACAGGAGAAATTCCAGCGGGCTGCGGATCAGCCCAAGCCGCAGCAGCGCCGTGTTCAGCAACCCCTCGCGACCGAGGAATGGCACCCATGAGATCATGCGGATGATGTTGGAGGTAAGAAACGGGATCGTGCAAACCAGGAACAGTACGAGCTGCGTCACGCGGCTGCGCACGACGAAGGCGAGATAGAACGACACCCAGAACCCCACCAGCAGTGTCACCGCCCAGACGATGGCGGTGAAGCGCAGCGTGTTCAGATAGGTGCGCCAGGTGACGCTTGAGCCCAACACGTCCTGGTAGTTGGTCAGCACGAATCCCGGTATGATCTGGACGCTGTCGTAGTCGAAGAAGCTGACGACGATCAGCGCCACCATCGGCAGCAGCAGGAAGGCGCCCAGTATCAGTGCAAGCGGCGCCGCCTGCAGGTACGATGCTTTCACGCGGCGATGAACTCATTCCATTTCTGGACCATGTAGCGGTCCTCGGTCATCACCGAATTCCAGCACGCCACGTGGCCCATGCGTTCGTAGAACGAGCCTCCGTCACGCACTGCGCCGGCCTTTTCCATCACCTTGCCCTCGGGGCTCTTGATGTCGGCCTGCGCCGGCTTGCCCTCGATCCAGTAGCCCCACTCGTCTGGCGTCATGAACTTTTGGGCGGTCTCGAGCACCGCGCTGTAGTAGCCTTGGCGGTTCAGGTAAGCGCCGACCCAGCCCGACAGATACCAGTTGATGTATTCATACGCGGCATCGAGCTCTATGCCGCTGAGGTGTTTGGCGATGCCAAGCCCGCCTGCCCACGCGCGATAGCCTTCGGCCAATGGCTGATAGGTGCAGGGAATGCTGCGCGAGCGAACGGCGGCAACGGCCGGCGACCACATCGACTGGATCACCACCTCGCCTGATGCCATCAGGTTGACGCTCTCGTCGAAAGTCTTCCAGAAGGCACGGAACTGGCCGGATTTCTTGGTCTCGATCAGGAAGGCGACGGTCTTGTCGATCTCGGGGCGAGTCATGTTGCCCTTGTCGACATATTTCATCGTGCCGAGTGACTCCATCACCATGGCGGCATCCATGATGCCGATGCCGGGGATGTTGAGGATCGCGGTCTTGCCCTTGAACGCGGGATCGACCAGGTCCTTCCAGTTCCTGATCGGCCGGCCGACCAGGTCGGGGCGAATACCGAGGGTGTCGGCGTTGTAGATGGTGGGAATCAGCGTCGCCCATTCGGTGGGATGTGTGGCGAACTTCGTCGAGGTTTTGCTCTCGACGAATGCCACGGTGTTCGGCGCGGTGCCCTGCGCGACCTGCGACGTCGGCGTGAGCTTGCCCGTGGTGAAGATCGGCACGATCTGGTCGAACAGCTTGATGCGTTTGGTGTCCATCGGCTGCAGCACGCCGGTGGGAAACACCTTCTTGGTGACGAAGTACTCGATGTCCGCGATCTCGTAGGAGTTGGGCTGGGTCACGGCCTTCTGCGTCACCGCGTCGGTGTCGAGCGCGGTCATCTGCAGGGTGAAGCCCAGGTCCTGCTTTACCTTCTCCGCTATGGCGTTCAGGTTGGACACACCAGTGCCGAACTGGCGCAGCGTGACGTTTTTGACGTTCTGCGCCCAGACGGTGGGGAAGCCGGTGACCGTTCCAGATGCTGCGAGGCCCGCGGTCTGAAGCAGACGGCGGCGGCCGAGGGGCGAGGTGGTCATTATGGTGCTTCCTCTCGCGGTTCGTTCGCTGGTCGAACTTGCACGCTACGTGCCATGGGATGCATCGGTAGACGATGCGTTGGGCGCCGGAAATTGCCTGCCTGAGCGGCAGTCGTTGACGCAAAGAGTGGCATCGCGCCTATGCTGCCGGTTCGAGCCATGTAGGGGAAAACGATGCGGCTGCTGCTGGCGACATTGTCGCATGAGACCAACACCTTCTCTCCGGTGCCGACGAAGCTGGAACGCTTCTGCCGTGACGGCACGGCGCTGCTGAGCGGCCAGACAGCGATCGACTTCTTCCGCGGTACCGGCACCTGCATGGGCGGGTATCTGGCGGTGGCGGACGAGGCAGGCGCCGAAGTCGTCGTGCCGGTCTGTGCGAGCGCACCGCCCAGTGGACCGGTGGACAGCGACGCGTACGAGACGATGTGCCGTATGATCACCGATGCGGTGGCCAAGGGCGGCTTCGATGCGCTGTGGCTCGACCTGCACGGCGCCATGGTCACTGACCGGTTCGACGATGGCGAGGGCGAACTGCTGCGCCGCATCCGCGCGATCGATCCGAAGACGCCGATCTGTGTCGCCTACGACATGCACGCCAATTTTTTCGATGCGATGGTGAGCAACGCGCAGATCATCGCCGGCTATCAGACCTATCCGCACATCGACCAGCGGCAGACGGCAGAACGCGCCGCGCGGGCACTGCTGCGCATGATGCGGGGCGAGGTGCGACCGACCGCCGCCTGGGGTGCCGCGCCGATGCTGCCGCACGTGATGGCGCAGGGTACGCACCGCGCGCCGAACAATGACCTTCAGGCGATGTGCGCGGCGTGGGAGAAGAGCGGACGCGCGCTGGCCGCCAGCCTGTTCGTCGGCTTTCCTCATGCCGATGTGGAGATGGCGGGATTGTCGGCCGTCGTGGTCACCGACAACGATCCGCAAGACGCGCAGGCAATGGTGGACGAGCTGATCAGCGCGGCGTGGAAGGCACGGCGCGAGTTCATGTTCGATATCGAGCCGCTGGAGGCGTCGGTGCGTCGTGCCAAGGCGCTGGGTGCGCCTGGACAGTTGCCGGTTGTGCTGCTGGATCACTACGACAACTGCGCCAGCGGCGGTACGATGGACACCACCGACACACTGCGCGAGATCATGCGGCAAGATCTCGACGACGTGGTGTTCTTCGGCATCTATGATCCGGATGCGGTGGAGCAGGCGGTCAAGGCTGGCGTCGGCGCGACTGTCACCCTGTCGATTGGCGCGAAGCTGGCGATGCCGCAATTGCCGGTGGCGAGCGCGCCACTGACCGTCACCGGCGTGGTGCAGACGATCTCCTCAGGAAGCTTCAGGTTGAAGGGCGGTCTGACACCGGGTCTGCAGATCTACATGGGTCGCACTGTCGTGCTCGACACCGGCAAGGTGCAGATCGTCCTGCTGAGCCGTCACATTGAACCAACCGCGCAGGAGATGTTGCAGGTGCTGGGGATTGATCCGGCGCGCAAGAAGTTCGTGGCTATCAAGAGCCGGGTGCACTGGCGCGCCGACCTCGGCAAGATCGCGCGCGAGATCGTCGAATGTGCCGGCGTGGGAGTGTGCACGTCCGACTATGGTCAGTTGACGTTCAGGAAGGTACGCCGGCCGGTATTCCCACTCGACCCGGACCTTCAATGGAACAGGCCGGCGTAGGGGAAGGCTTGCACGGCGCCGTCGGCCATGCAAGACGAGCCAAAGGGAGAATTCACGTCGAGAGAGGCCAGCATGGCAGAAACGGCGTCGTCGTCGGCCGAGGTCGCGCTTGAGAACCAAAGGATCGGCGGGTTGCAGCTTCGTGTTGCGGCGCTGTGCACCTTGGTGCAGATCTGCGATGGCTACGACCTCAATTCCATCGCTTGGGCGGTGCCGTCGCTGATCAAGGCCTGGCATCTGCCAGCGGCCGCATTCACCATGGCGTTCACGTGCTCGAGCATCGGCATCCTGGTCGGTGCGCTGTCCGCGGGCCGGATCGGCGACCGTTTCGGCCGCCGGCCATTACTGCTGGTAAGCCTGACGATCTTCGGCGTTGCCTCGTTGCTCAGCGCCACGGCCAACTCGCTCGGCGCGCTGACATTCTGGCGCTTCTTCACCGGCATCGGCATCGGCGGCGGCTTTTCGGGCGCGGCGGCGTTGGCCGGCGACTACGCACCGCACCGCCTGCGCGCAACGATGATCATGGCTTCGTTCACTGGCGCGCCGATTGGCGGCTTTGTCGGCGGCCAGATCGTTGCAGCTCTGCTGGTTCACCATGAGTGGCCGGTGATCTTCATCCTTGGCGGGGCGTTTCCGTTGGTTCTGGTGCTGGCTCTGGCGCTGTGGCTGCCGGAATCGCCACGGTTCCTCGCGAGACAGCCCACTCTGTCAGCGCGCCACGCCGCCTTGCTGCGGCGCCTCGACATCGCACCCACGCACGGCCACGCGGTTGATGTCGCTGAGAGTGGCGGCCTGGTCAGGATGCTGTTCAGCGATGGCTATGCCCTGCAGACCATACTGTTGTGGATCCTGTACTTCTGTAGCCTGTTGAACCTGTTCCTGTTCGCCTATTGGATGCCGACGGTGCTCAACCTGATCGGCATGGCTCCGCCGCAGGCGGTGTTTGCCTCGAGCATGCGCGACTTCGGCGCAATCTTCGCGGTGCTGTATCTCGGCATTGCCATCGACCGGATCGGGCCGGAGCGCACCCTGGCTCTCCATTATGCCATCGGCGCTCTGTTCATCGGGGTCATCGCGCTTGTGGCACTCCCCTATGCGATACTCCTGGTCATGAGTTTCCTGGCGGGGATGACCATCATCGGCAGCCAAACCGGCGCCAACGGCACTTGCGGGAAGCTGTATCCGGCGCGTATGCGCACCACCGGGCTCGGATGGGCACTCGGCATAGGGCGGCTCGGGGGCATCGCCGCGCCGCTGTTGGGCGGGTACCTTCTGTCACGCGGTCTGGCGCCGACCCAGATTTTCCTGAGTGCGTGCCTGTTCGCGCTTATCGCGGCGGCGGCGACGGCACTGCTGGCATTTCGCGGGAGGCGCGTTCGGCTGCCGGGCGTCGAGGAGGTCGTGCCTTAGCGCTGCCCTGAGGCTGGCCGCGCCACATGGCCCTTGACCACATGCACGCGCGCCCAGGGAAGCGACCTGGCGTCTCGGAACCTCACGCGACGAACGGCACCAGAACCGCCCATACCGCGACCAGACCGAAGGCCATCCCGGCAGCCGTGAGGTAAGCGCGCATCGGTCCTCTCCATCTTGCTGGACCGATGATGGCGCGGGAGCGCGGCTGGTGCTGTGACCTGGGTTACAGGCCCAAGCGATTTTCCGACGAGCCCGAGTACGCTGCCGGGTGGGGCGTTCGGACCGTCGGTGCAAAAGGAAGCCCCGGCTCGCCGGGGCTTGAGTTGGAGGAGAGTGAGGAGATGCGCGGGGCACCTCCCGCACCCAAAACGGAAAAGGCCGGCAGTGGTGCCGGCCTCTCCGCTTCAAACACTGTGCCTCGGGTTAGCTGTTTGCGCCAGCATTCGGGTTGGGTGCGAACAGCCAAGTGCCGTGGCTCGACTGGGTGACGTAGGTGTGCACCCCCTGCCCGTTCTGGGCCTGCTGGGTCTGCGCCTGGCCGTTCTGTGCATAGGCCGGGGCGTTCGGCACCTGAGCCTGGGCTACGACGCCAGGAAGTTCGGTGAAGAAGGTGTTAGCCGCAGGGGTGTCGCCGCCATCAGCATAGGCCGAACCAACGCCAAGACTGAGCGCTGCGGCTGCGGCAAGAAGCATGGTCTTCATGGTCTCTCTCCTCATCTTCCGGCCTCGCTTGGGCGAGGTCGGGGGCCTCTTCCATCGCGGTATTTGCGATGGGCCCGAGATGGGTTGCCTATCCCCCCGCGATAATCGCTCCTCCTGGCATAGGATTTATGCGCACAGCGAAGCGGGATTCCATGAGCACTGTGGAACCCTGCCATGCGATTCATCTACGGATCGATCATCGTGGAACGAGCGCCAGCCGGTCAGCAGGCGTAGGGGCGATCAACCGAGCGTTTTGATACGGCTGTCTCTGCCGGCTCAGATCGGGACCTTCACGAGAGTCCTGAGCCCGAAGCCTATAATAAACGAAAGGCCTGCCGCGCCCATCCCGATCAACAACGTCTCTAACCCTGATTTCACCCAGCCTGCCAGCGACCATCGGCTCTTTGCCGCTCCAATGCCGAAGAACACGAGGCCCGTCGCGACCACGCATGAAACAACACTGTACGCGATGAGATAGCTGACGAGCGGCACCAATCCGCACACTACGAACGCAGCGGTTGTGTTAAGTGCTGCGAGAATCGGCGACTTTGCGGCAGGAGACAGCCCATACTCTTCGACGGCCATCGTCTTCGCCCAGAGGTCTGGGTCGGAAGAGATCACGTCAACAATCCGCTCCAGTTCGGTGCCGGAGAAACCCTTGAGGCCAAAAATTTGCCGGATCTCTTCGCGCTCGCCGCTCGGTTCAAGCGCAATGTGTTTGTGCTCGATGGCGAGAAGACGTTCATAGTCGTCCAACTCGGCCTTGGTTGCGCTGTAGTTACCCGCTCCCATAGCAAAACCGTCGGCGATGAGATTGGCCAAACCGAGCACCAACACGACCTTTCCAGATAGGTCAGCACCGACGACCCCGGCAACGATCGCAAAGGTCGTTATGGTTCCATCGATCCCACCGTACATCCAATCCCGGACGTAGTTGCCACGCGCGTCCTGAGCGAGACGCTTCTGTATATCTTCCCTGGTGTGATTGTGCTCCAACTTCTCGCGCGAAGCCGAGGCATCGTTACTCATAACCGCGAGCCCAGGGCGAGGCGCAGACCATTCGGCCTACCGACGAATTCGCGTTGGAGCGTGCCGTCCATCAGCGGGCGCGCCAGTGTCGTCCCACCCAGGAGTTTTTGAGACGCGGCGAGCGGCTCGACGGATCCCCCTACTGGCCGCGTCTTTCGCGGAACCGACTGATCAGGGCGTTCGTCGAACCATCATGTCGAAGCTCTGGTTCCCTTGATGCGGTGAGTTCGGGAATGATCCGCTGCGCGAGGACCTTGCCAAGCTCGACGCCCCACTGGTCGTAGGAGTCGATGCTCCAGATCGCGCCCTGGGTGAACACGCTGTGCTCGTACAGCGCGACCAGGGCGCCAAGGCTGAAGGGGTTCAGGGCGTCCGTCAGAATCACGTTGCTCGGACGATTGCCTTCAGTGACGCGGAATGGCGTCTGAAATGCGGGCGAACCTTCGGCCGTCAGTTCCTCTGCGGTCTTGCCGAAGGCCAGCGCCTCGGCTTGGGCGAACAGGTTCGCCATCAGCAGGTTGTGCTGATCGACGAGGGGGCTGAGTGGACGGCAGAAGCCGATGAAGTCGCACGGCACCAGCTTCGTTCCCTGGTGCAGCAACTGGTAGAACGAATGTTGTCCATCCGTGCCAGGCTCACCCCAGATGATCGGACCGGTCTGCACGCTCACGTGCTGGCTGTGCAGATCGACGTGCTTGCCGTTGCTCTCCATCTGCAACTGCTGAAGGTAGGCGGGGAACCGCCGCATATGCGAAGAGTACGGCATCACGCCGAGCGTCTGCGCACCGAAGAAGTTGTTGTACCAGACGGTCAGCAGGCCCAGCAGCAGTGGCAGGTTGCGCTCTGGTGGTGCGGTGCGGAAGTGCTCGTCCATCGCGTGGAAGCCGGCCAGCATGTCGCGGAATCCATCGGGGCCGATCGCGATCATCGTGGACAGGCCGATCGCGCAATCCATGGAGTAACGGCCACCGACCCAATCCCAGAAGCCGAACATCTCGGCGGTGTCGATGCCGAACTTGCGCACCGCCTCGGTGTTGGTCGATAGCGCGACAAAATGCTTGGCGACGGCAGCGTCGGAGCCGAGTCCGTCGACCAGCCATTTCCGCGCGGTTGCCGCATTCGTCATCGTCTCGAGCGTGGTGAATGTCTTCGAGGCCACCACGAACAGCGTCTCGGCGGCATCCAGATCGTGGGTGGCCTCGGAGAAGTCGGCGCCATCCACGTTCGAGACGAAGCGGAATGTCATCGACCGGTCGCTGAACGGGCGCAGTGCCAGATACGCCATCTCCGGCCCGAGATATGAACCGCCGATGCCGATGTTGATGACGTTTTGGATGCGCTTGCCGGTATGGCCGAGCCACGCACCGGAACGCACGCGGGTGGCAAACTCCGACATCGCATCAAGCACCTGGTGCACGTCCGGCACGACGTCGTGGCCATCGACCAGGATGCGTGCATCCCGTGGCGCACGCAGGGCCACGTGCAGCACCGCGCGCTGCTCGGTGATGTTGATCTTGTCGCCGCGGAACATTGCGTCGCGACGTTCCGCCACGCCTCGTTCCTGCGCGAGCTGGAGCAGCAGCCGCACGGTCTCGTCGGTGATCCGGTTCTTCGAATAATCCAGATAGAGGCCGGCGCCTTCCGCTGTCAGGCGTTTGCCACGACCGGGGTCCTCGGCGAAGAGCCGCCGCAGGTGCGTGTCCTTGATCTGCTGGTAGTGCGCGGCGAGCGCGCCCCAGGCTGCTGTCTCGTTCGGCTGCTGCGAATCCGCCATTGGGTCCTCCGAAACGTCTGTGTCCGTGGCCTGCTCTTTGTCTCGATGTCGATGCCCACTCGCGTTAGTGCTACCAGAACCGGCTCTGCATCGCCACTATCCCACGGCGTGGCCGGAGCTGCCGCTGCGGTCGCGAAGATCGGGACGCAACGCGGGCATCATGGAGGTGCATCGATGAAGGACGGTGGTTATCCCACGCTGTACCAAATCAATACGCGCGCGCACCTGACGGACCTGTCCACATCGCTCGGCCGGCCAGCGACGCTGGATGACATACCAGACGTCGAACTGGACCGCCTGGCTGACAGGGGATTCGATTGGGTCTGGCTGCTCAGCGTATGGCAGACCGGGTTGGCCGGGCAGCGTATATCACAGTCAAATCCCGAATGGCGCCGCGAATTTCAGGAGACTCTGACGGACCTGCGCGAAGCCGACATCGCCGGTTCCGGCTTCGCGATTGCTTCCTACACGGTGCATCGTGACCTGGGCGGCGACGCCGCATTGGCCAGGTTGCGCGATCGGCTGCGGTCACGCGGGCTACGGCTGATGCTCGATTTCGTTCCCAACCACACTGCCATCGATCATCGGTGGGTGGACGAGCATCCGGAATATTACGTGCAAGGAACCGAGCTGGACATCACCCGAACGCCATCGAACTATCTCAGGATCAAGCAAACCGGCGGCGATCGAATTCTGGCGCATGGGCGTGATCCGTACTTCCCTGGCTGGCCGGATACGCTCCAACTCAACTACAACAACCCCGGCACACACGATGCCATGATTGGGGAGTTGTCAAAAATCGCAGGGCAATGCGACGGGGTACGCTGCGACATGGCGATGCTGCTGCTGCCCGACGTCTTCGAGCAGACCTGGGGTCTTTCGGCGGAGCCATTCTGGCCCAAAGCGATCGCGCGCGTGCGACTGCGGGCTTCGGAGTTCTGCTTCATGGCCGAGGTCTACTGGGACCGCGAATGGACACTGCTGCAGCAAGGGTTTGACTACGCCTATGACAAGCGGCTCTACGATCGCCTGCGCATGGGGCAGGCACGGCCGGTGCGCGAACACCTGCAGGCCGGACTCGATTACCAGAACAAACTCGCGCGCTTCCTGGAGAACCACGACGAGCCGCGGGCTGCCGCGACGTTCTTGCACGGTACCCACGAGGCCGCCGCAGTGATCACCTACCTGTCACCTGGCCTGCGGTTCTTTCACGAGGGTCAGTTCGAGGGACGGACAAAACGCATCTCGCCGCACCTGGTTCGTGCGCCGAATGAGCCTATCGATGAATTTCTGCAGTTGTTCTACAAGGATCTGCTTGCGGTTCTGCGCAGTCCGGCCGTCGTAAACGGCGAATGGCGTCTTCTTGAGTGTGCGCAGGCCTGGGACGGCAACTGGACGTGGGACTGCTGCATCGCCTGGTGCTGGCAAGCAAGCAGTGGCGGCCAGCGGATCCTGGTCGCCGTGAACTACGCCGGAAATCAAAGCCAATGTTACGTCCGGCTGCCACTGACTGATCTGGCCGGCCGCACCGTGCACCTCCAGGATCTGCTAAGTCCCGTCAGCTACGAGCGCGATGGAAGCAGTTTGGCCTCGACAGGCCTCTATCTGGACCTGCCGGCGTGGGGTCGCCATGTATTCGAGTTCGCCGGCAAATCAAGCACGCGAAACAGGACGACCTGAGCAGCCGAAATTCGAATCCGCTTCGAACCCAACCTGGGCAACTTGCCCGTCACTGGCGAGCGCCTGATATGGGTGGTGGTCGCCTCAGCCAGGGAGAATGATCACGATGGCCATCAAAGGAAGTTGCCACTGTGGCGCTACCCAGTTCACCGTCGCGCAGCGCCCGGCGGCTGTCACTCGCTGCACCTGCTCCTTCTGCTCCAAGCGCGGGGCGTTGTGGGCTTACCAGGACGCGGAAGAGGACTTTGTGCTGACAACGGCGCGCGATCGGGTTTCGACCTACCAGTGGGGGAGCTATCAGATCGAGCACCACCACTGCGCCATATGCGGGTGCGGCACGTGGTCCCGTGCGCCGCAGTGGGATCAACAGAGAAAGCGTCCCACGCCCGGCAAATTCCGGGTCCAGGTGAATGCCTGGCTGCTGGAGGACTTCGATCCTGACGCCCAGCCGATTGAAGTGATCGATGGGAAGAGGCTCTGGTGAACCGCACGAGCTTCGGCCTTACTGCTGCCATACCGATTCTGCCTCTGGCATGAGGCGTGGGCCTCTAAGCGGAATCCGCCTACACAAGGGTAGTGCAGAACGGACGACCTAGTCGGGACAGTGTCCAAACTTGCACGTCAGGTTGCTTTCGGTGGTATTTGCATCGTGCTGCTCCATGGCACGTGGCGGGATGGCAGTGAGTTCCGCTTCGGCGATGTTGTGGCTGTCAAATGAGGCCACATCGCCGAGCGCACGTGTCCCGCCGCTGACCATGGCAAATGGCTGTCCCCGTCGAGCAGCGCGGCAATCGCCGCCATCGCTGGCTGGAGAATGAAGCGAAATGCCATCGGGCCGCCAGGGCGAGCAAGGATGTTCTGCCCGATACGCTGGAGTTCCTTTGCCGAAACGCCGTACCGAATCAGGCCAGCAATGATCAAGCCAACCAGCAGCACGACAGTCAAACGCGCCAGCAGGACCTGATTCTTCGATGCGGTCTAGGTCATTGCACAGCCTGCTTCGTCTGCGCGCGGCAATCGTTTGACGCGCGCAGGAGAGGGCGCCCACCCTCGGCCGGAGTGCAACCGGCCGAGGGTGGGCGCGGCATCGTCAATCTCCCTGCGGCATTTGCATTTTTTCCAACACCTGATCGATGGTGAAGCTCGCCGCCTTCTGTCTCGGCGGGTATTCCCTGAACGTTGCCAGGAAATCACCGACCACACCCTGCGCCGGAATGAAGGCGAACGCGTGGTCGATGACCCAGTCGTAATAGGTGTTCGAGGTCACGTCGGCGTGCTCGAACGGATCGGTCCGCAGATTGAATAGCTTCGGAAATCGCAGGTGAACAAAAGGCTCGGCCCAGAGTCGAAGTGTGCCTTCACAACGCTGTTCGGCGAACACGAACTTCCAATTGTCATAGCGCAACGCCAACAGGTCGCCGTCATCCGAGAAGTAGAAAAATCCCTGACGTGGACCGCGACTCTCCTGGCCGGTCAGGTAGGGCAGGAAGTTGTAACCGTCGACATGCACCTTGTACGTGCGATCACCGACGGTGTGGCCAACTTTCAGGCGGTCCATGACATCGGGCATACCCGCCGCCGCCAGCAATGTCGGCAGCCAGTCGTGATGGCTGACGATTTCGTTGGACACGCTGCCCGGCTTTATCTGGCCAGGCCAACGCGCCAGCCAGGGCACGCGGAACGCGCCCTCCCAGTTGGTGTTCTTCTCGCTGCGGAACGGCGTCGTCGCGCCATCCGGCCAGGAATTCGCATGCGGGCCGTTGTCCGTCCCGTAGAGCACGATCGTGTCGTTCGCCAGCCCAAGCTCATCCAGTTTGGCGAGCACGCTGCCGACATTGCGGTCGTGGTCGATCATCGTGTCATGATAGGGGCTCTGCCACCGCCCCGACTGGCCGATGCTCTCCGGCTTGGTGTGGGTGCGGAAGTGCATGTGGGTGAAGTTGACCCAGATAAAGAATGGCTTGCCGGCATGGTGCATTCGCTGGATGAAATCCATCGAGCGCGCCGCAATGTCGTCGTCGATCGTTTCCATACGTTTCTTGGTCAGCGGGCCGGTATCCTTGATGACCTGCTTGCCAATGCGCCCGTACTGCGGATCGACGGTCGGATCATCGACAGTGCTGGCCTTGCAGTCCATCACGCCGCGCGGGCCGAAGCGCTTTCTGAAGTTCGGGAAATCAGCCTCTTTCGGATAATCCGGCAGTTCGGGCTCTTCCTCGGCGTTGAGGTGATAGAGGTTACCGTAGAACTCGTCGAAACCGTGCACCGTCGGCAGGAACTCGTTGCGGTCGCCGAGGTGATTCTTGCCGAACTGGCCAGTCGCATAGCCCAGCGGCTTGAGCAGCGTTGCGATCGTCGGGTCCTCCGGGCGCAATCCAATTGTGGCACCCGGGAACCCCACCTTGGACAACCCGGTGCGGAACACGCTCTGACCGGTGATGAAGGAGGAGCGGCCCGCGGTGCAGCTCTGCTCGCCATAGCAGTCGGTGAACAGCATGCCCTCGTTCGCGATGCGATCGATGTTGGGCGTGCGGTACCCCATCAATCCTCGCGAGTAACACGAGAGATTCGCCATGCCGATGTCGTCGCCCCAGATGACGACGATGTTCGGCTGCTTCGGCTTCGGTGTACTTCCACTCATGGTGTGCTGCTCTCCTCGGTTGGTCTTGCCCGCACGATGCAGCGAAAGCCGATATGGCTCATCGCGCTGTCGATCATCTGCGGCTGGCGTGCGGCAGGGCGATAACGGCGGCAATAGCTCGGCGCGCACAGGAATGAGCCGCCCTTGACGACCTTGCGCGGGATGTGGATGCGAGGCTGGCGCGCGTCGAAGCTCGCCTCGATGGGGCCGCCGCGCGGGTTGGTCGGCACGCAGCAGGATTTCGTCGCTTCCTCAGGATGCCGCGGGGAATACCAGTCAGACGTCCACTGCCAGACGTTTCCGGCCATGTCATACAGGCCATAGCCATTCGGTGGGTAGCTGCCGACCGGCGACGTTCGCTCGTAGCCGTCGGCGGCGAAATTCCGCCACGGGAACGGACCTTGCCAGGTGTTCGCCCTCGGCTTGCCATCCGGCTGCAACTCATCGCCCCAGGCGAACTCGGCGCCGTCCAGCCCGCCGCGCGCGGCGAACTCCCACTCGGCTTCGGTAGGCAAGGTCTTGCCGACCCAAGCCGCATACGCCTCGGCATCGGCATGAGCGACATGAACCACAGGATGATCTTCACGTCCGGCAAGGTCGCTGCCGGGCCCTTCGGGCCGGTGCCAGCACGCGCCCGGGACATAACGCCACCAGTTGCTGATATCGCTCTTGTCGACCGGGCCATCAGTCATGTGAAACACCAGCGCGCCCGGAACGAGGAGACCGGCCTTGGCTCCAGGGTATTGCGCCGGATCCAACGGCTGTTCGGCGACGGTCACATAGTCGGTTGCAGCAATGAACTGTGCGAATTCGGCATTGGTGACGGTGTGCTCATCAATCCAGAAACCGTCCACCATGACACGGTGGACGGGACGTTCTTCAGGGTAATGACGCTCGGAGCCCATGGCGAACGAGCCGCCTGGGACCCAGACCATGCCGACCTGCGAGTCGATTTGCATCAAGGTCGAGTTCATCGGCACGCTGCTCTCCCGCGGCAGGGCATTGTAAGGTGGCGGCAACGGCCTCGCCTGTCCGCTGATACAATACGGGCGATCTCACCTGCAACGGGGCTGCGATGGACCGAACCGGGGTGCATTGATGCCCTGACAGTTGACCTTCGGCCCCTGGATGTCGCCGACCAGCCAGCCGTCCTGCTTGACCTGCTCAGCAATCGTAACCCCACCTTGGCTTGGGCCGCCATCGACCCATGTCGCGGTCATCTTGAGGGCCCGGTTCGTGCTTACACTTCCGGTGACCTTGAATGATTTATGTCATCCCAGGCAACCGTGCCGCTCAGGCGGGCGCTACATTGCACGCGGCGGCGATCGCAAGTGCATCGACGGCGATCAACCTGAGTGAAATCATATCGTGGTCCTCTGGTTTCACGGTCGGTCGACGGCAGCCTAGTATCTTGGCATGCGCACGACGGCTTCACGCCGACGATTTTCTCGCACGCGATCATCAGACACAGCTATGCAGTTTCGGCAAGTCCTCAGCTTCGCCCGGCTTACCGCCCGACGACGAGGAGCTACGCAATCGTTGACGGCACCTCGCCAAACAAGTTTTGTTTCGTAACTGCCAAGTGCCCGAAGTTCTCGTGCCCACGAGAATGGTGTCATGCATCGCGTGACGCAGCACATTCCTTGCCCTGACGTTAGATAATCTGGTTGTGAAACTGAATCGCCGATGCCGACGCCCGAGGGTTTGACAGCAAGAGGCCATCTGATTGCGATGCTGTAAGCGCAGCTCTCCTCAGATCGAGGCGGGATGGCGAGCCACGCGGCGCGCCGGTGACGCGGCCCCATGCCATGGAGCGATGGATTAGTCGCCACACTGACGCGATTCCTATCATACGGTGGCGTCTCGTGGTGGGCCGCGCAACTAATCCCCCAGGCCAAGTCGGCCGTGCCGGGGCGATTGTCGAAGCGAATCTGGACACGACCACCATATGGCTGGCGGAACGACGTCGCTCGCTGCCACGCCTTACTCGGCGTGCTCGCGACCCCGGCGCGCCGCCGACGGCACCTGATCCAGGCCCAGTCGTATTTTTGCCGCGCGCATCAGATCAAGGACCTCCCCAATCCAGAGTTGGCCTGCGCCGGGTTGGAACGCGGCCGAGGCCACTCAGCGGGGCTCGCCACCGTCGAAGCGACGCTGCGCCTCACCGCGCCCCGCAAGATGCTGCTCATTCAGGTCGACGCGCTGGTGCTGCGCGACCGCATCCGGCTGGACCGCACCGACGCCGCGGTCCAGGGCGCGGCACGGCAGGAGATCGAACGCGCCGCGACGATCTCTATGAGGCCCCGACCCTCGCCCGCTCGTGCGGCTACGCCTGGGCCGAGCCAACGCGCTGACCCACCTCGAGCTGGGGCCGGCGGAGGGCGTCGAATGCGGTCATGACGGTTCCGTCAGGCCCAATCTGTCGGGATTCAAGCCACATGACGCTTGCCATGGCGGCAGTGCGACCCAATAGAACGTGTCATGAACTTGCGCCAATCCTCCCTCGGTCCCGATCCCGCCTCCACCGACAGCTATATCCGCGTGCATCTGCCTGTATTTGCGCTAAATCTTGCTTTGCCGCCACGGCGATTATCTCTCTCGAGCCTTCCAACCGGCGCGCATCATGGAAGCAATCACGCAGATGCAGACTCGGGCATGGTGCGGTGAGACGCCAGCAAGACAATGAGACATGCATGAAAGCTCGCGCCTTCCGGTCGCAGTTAACGTTCGTCGCACCCGCAGCACTGCTGTCCCATCCAAAGGGCAATGAGACGCCAACGAGACAATAAGACATCGGTGGGACGCGCCCGGCCAGAGCGCCAATGCGGCGATATCCGTCGCCGCGCCTCCACCCGCGGATGACACCGGCACCCGGACCCTCTATCTCCTGCAGCGACGCGCCCCGGACCACCGATCACTGACAACGGACATGACCGACACTCCGCTCGACCACATCCGCAATTTCGCGATCATCGCGCATATCGACCATGGCAAATCGACCCTGGCCGACCGGCTGATCCAGACCACCGGCGCGCTCACCGACCGCGAGATGACGCCGCAGGTCCTGGATAACATGGACCTGGAGCGCGAGCGTGGCATTACCATCAAGGCACAGACCGTCCGGCTGACCTACCAGGCGAAGAACGGCCAGGTCTACGAGCTGAACCTGATGGACACGCCCGGGCACGTGGACTTCTCCTACGAGGTCTCCCGCAGCCTGGCCGCCTGCGAAGGCTCGCTGCTGGTGGTGGACGCGTCCCAGGGCGTGGAGGCGCAGACGCTCGCCAACGTCTACCAGGCGATCGAGGCCAACCACGAGATCGTGCCGGTGCTGAACAAGATCGACCTCCCGGCCGCCGAACCGGAGCGGGTGAAGCAGCAGATCGAGGACGTGATCGGGCTGGATGCCTCGGACGCGGTGGAGATCAGCGCCAAGACCGGGCTCAACATCGAGGGCGTGCTGGAGGCGCTGGTGAACCGACTGCCGCCACCCAAGGGCGTCGGCGCCGGACCGCTGAAGGCGCTGCTGGTCGATAGCTGGTACGACCAGTATCTCGGCGTGGTGATCCTGGTGCGTGTCAGGGACGGGCGGATCAAGCGTGGCCAGCGCATCCGCATGATGGCGAAGGGGTCGGTGCACCAGGTTGAGCAGGTGGGCGTGTTCAGCCCGAAGATGATCCCGGTCGATGACCTCGGCCCCGGCGAGATCGGCTACATCACCGCCGCAATAAAGACGGTGGCCGACTGCTCGGTAGGCGATACGATCACCGACGACCGAACCCCGGCAACCGAGGCGCTCCCTGGATTCAAGCCGTCGGTGCCGGTGGTGTGGTGCGGCCTGTATCCGGTTGACGCGGACGACTTCGAAAAGCTGCGCGAGTCGCTGGGCCGGCTGCGGCTGAACGACGCGAGCTTCCACTATGAACCGGAGACATCGGCCGCGCTTGGTTTCGGCTTTCGCTGCGGGTTTCTCGGGCTGCTGCACCTGGAGATCATCCAGGAGCGGCTGACGCGCGAATTCGATCTGGACCTGATCGCGACGGCGCCATCCGTGGTGTACCGCGTCCACCGCACCAACGGCGAGGTGATGGAGCTGCACAACCCGGTCGACATGCCGGACGGAAGCGTGATCGACCACATCGAAGAGCCGTGGATCCGCGCCACCATCATGGTGCCCGACGACTACCTGGGCGCGGTGCTGCACCTCTGCAACGATCGGCGTGGCGAGCAGGTCGATCTGACCTATGTCGGCAACCGCGCGATGGCAGTGTATCGGCTGCCGCTGAACGAGGTGGTATTCGACTTCTACGACCGACTGAAGTCGGTGTCGCGCGGCTATGCCAGCTTCGACTACCAGATGGATGGCTACGCCGAGGGCGACCTGGTGCGTATTTCTATTCTGGTGAACGGCGATGCAGTGGATGCGCTGTCATTCATCGCGCATCGCAATGCGGCGGAGGCACGGGGACGGGCGATCTGCGGCAAGCTGAAAGACCTGATCCCGCGGCAGTTGTTCAAGATAGCGATCCAGGCGGCGATCGGTGGTCGGATCATCGCGCGCGAGACGATCGGGGCACTGTCGAAGGACGTGACGGCAAAGTGCTACGGCGGCGACGTCACGCGCAAGCGCAAGCTGCTCGAGAAGCAGAAAGAAGGCAAAAAGCGCATGCGCCAGTTCGGAAAGGTGGAGATTCCGCAGTCGGCGTTCCTGGCGGCGCTGAAGATGGACGCATAAGGCCGGCCCCTGGTATGTGCAGGCGCCGCAGGAGGGATGGCCGAGCGGCTTAAGGCGCACGCTTGGAAAGCGTGTGTGCGTGCAAGCGTACCGTGGGTTCGAATCCCACTCCCTCCGCCATGGTTGGCCATTATGTTTTTGATATTGCAGTAATTCGTTCGGAGGATGGCGCTTATACCCCCACTACTACCCCCAACCCCGGCCCCACACCCTTGGCGCAGACGAACGCGGCCGCCGGTCAAGAGGCCATCCGGATCGCAATGCTCTGGGACGTGTTCGCCGTCCGTGGCCCGCGTAGCTTCCGGGGGCGTCGGGACCGGAATCAACGCAACCGGGGGCACACCACCGACCCCCGCCACCCCGGAAATTTTCGGAACGGAACCCGATAACAAAAAGCAGCGAGAGGAGGAGCGCCGATGACCGCTTGGCATGCCATTCCCGGCAACGAACATGCATTCGAGCGGCTGCGCGCGTTGCTCGACGGCGGAAGCGCAATCGCATTCGTAGGCGCGGGCGCTTCAGCCGGCCTGTATCCACTGTGGGGCGGGCTGATCGCCAGCCTTGTGGATGAAACGAAAAAGCGTGGCCGTGCCAACGATGATGAGCGAGCCTACTGGCTGAAGCAAAGGGACACCTACCCCGACCAGGTAGTCCGTGGCATCAAGGCCGCGCTCGGCGACGGGATCTACGCCGAGGTCCTGCGCCAGATCTTTCGCCCTAAGGCCGGGTTGGACGGCAATCGCTTCACGCCTATCCACGCCGCGCTGCTAAGCCTCAAGTTCCGGGCGCATATCACCACCAATTTCGACCCGGGGCTGCTGGAGGCGCGGCTCACGCTGCGGCCCGACCTGCGCGGCACCAGTTACGCGACCTGGAAGGACGCCGACGCCGTCGCGCGTTGGCAGAATGGCGACATTTTCGTCGATGAGCCCCGTCCCATGCTGTTCGCGCACGGATCGTGGGAAAAGAGTGACTCGATCGTCCTCGGCATGGGCGAGTATCGCGAGGCCTATCGCCCCGGTGCCTTCCGCCGCTTGTTCGAGCATCTCTGGACTACCGAGCATCTGGTGTTCGCCGGCTTCAGCTTCGCGGATGACTGGGTGAGGTTCATCGCCAACGAGGTGCTGACGGCCAGCGGCAAACGCACGACGGAGCCACGGCACGTCGCGCTGATCGGCCTGCCGAGTGACGAGAACTACGCGCCGTTCATACGCGATCTGTTCGTCGACCAGTATGATGCCGAGCCGTTGTTCTACCCTGTGATCAAGGCCACGGGCCGTCCGGACGATCATTCCGCGCTGCTAGACATTCTGCTCGCACTCGGTGGTGGCGCGCCACCGGCCGCTTCAGGTCCCGGGCCTAGCGCACGGCCCGTGACGCCGCCTCCCGGGGCCGCGCCGTCTTCTGGCCCTAGTGGCACCACGGCGATGGCGGAACGCTGGGTGCATGAAACCACCGAGGACGAGCGGTTCACCGGCCGCATCTCTGCGCTGGAGCGGCTGGACCGCTGGTGTGCCGATCCTGCGGTTCGGGTAATCGGAGTCACCGGCATGGGCGGTCTCGGCAAGACCTCGCTGGTCGGGCACTGGCTGAAGAAAGCGAACGGCGTCCGGGGCCGACCGTTCGCGGGGTTGTTCTTCTGGAGTTTCTACGCCGACCGCGACGTGAAGAACTTCGCCCAGGCGTTCGTCGCGTTCATGACCGACGCCTTGCGCGTGCGCGCGCCGCCCGAGAACACGGAACCCGGCGACGCGGCGTTAACGATGCTGCAGGCGCTGTCGGTGTTTTTGGTGCTAGACGGGCTGGAGGTGTTGCAGGAGCGTCCGGACCAACCCGGCTACGGCGAATTCCTCGTCCAGGATTTGAGCGATCTGCTGGATGGGGCCTGCCGTCACGCAGCAGGAAGTCTTGTGGCGTTGACCAGCCGGTTCCCGTTCCCCGAACTGACACCCTATCTGGGCGACGGCTTCCGAGCGATGGACCTTGAGTTTCTCTCGCCGTCCGAGGCCGCTGATCTGTTGCACGCCGCCGGCGTGGGTGGGACTGTGGCAGACCGGGAAGAGGTCAGTCGCCGGTTCGAGGGCCACCCCTTGGCCCTGCGGGTATTCGCGCTGACACTGGAGGATCGGGCAAAAGGCGATCCCACGCGGCTGGTGGACCAAGTGTTCAACACGGCGCACGCCGACGAAACCGGCACGCTTGAAGGCAAGCTCAGCCGCCTGCTGTTGTTCTACGAGCAACGACTGCCTCGCGACCAGCTGGCGCTACTGGGCCTGGTATCGCTGTTCCGCGCACCGGTGCCGGAGGCGACGATCGTGACCCTCGCGCGCAGCCTGCCTGCCGTGGCGAACGCGCTGGGGGACCGGGCCGATGCGGCGCTGCGCCAGGCACTGGAAATGATGGCGCATGAACATCTGCTGATCCGCGACCAGGCCGCGGACGGATCCTCCGTCTGGTCCTGCCACCCGGTGCTGCGCGACCATTTCCGCAACACGCTGCTGGGCTGGGGGAAGGACACTGGCGCCACCGCCGCCGGCCTGCTGACCGGCGAACCGTCCCAAGGTCGCGCGACCAGCCTGGAGCAATTGCAGCGGGTGTTGACGGCGATCGAGTTGCTGCTGGATGCGGGGGAGTGTGCGGGCGCGTTTCGGTTGTATCGGGAGCGTTTGGAGAATGGCGAGATCTTCAAATGGCTGCCCGCACCGGCCGAGGGGCAGCGCTGCACCCTGGGGTTTTTTCGCGACGCCGAGCGGCGGGAGGCATGCGAGCGGGCGTTGGGGCGGTCGGGTCTCTGCTTCATGCTGAACGGCGTTAGCCTGTTTGCCGCGGCTAGCGGAGAATTCGCCGAGGCTCTGTTGTTTCGCCGAGACGCCAACGCTATCGCGCGCCAACTCGACGAACACGAAAATCTCGACATGGGCCTGCGAAGCGAGGCACAGCTTCTATTCCGTCTTGGCCAACTCGCGAGATCGGAATCGGCCGCGCTCGATGCTCTCGCCGCGGCTCGTGCAATTGAGGCCAAACCGGGCCTTCACGCCAAGAACTCTCTCTGCACGCTCGCGAATGCGCTGGCAGGGCAAGGCAGGAACGGCGAGGCGTTGGCTGCGTTCAACGCTGCCAATGCCATCGAGCGTCGCACCTTTTGCCTTGAACTCTGTTCAGACCGCGGTGTCCATTGGGCCACGCTGCTCATCCGTCTGGGTCAGATCGACCGCGCCCAGGCCATCACCGAAGCCAATCTGCGCATCTGCGAAGGCTACGGCTGGCGGGAGGACGTCGCGCGCTGCCACACCTTGCTTGGCGTCCTCGCCACGTTGATGGACCGCTCGCTGGACGCGGCGCCGCACTTGACCCAGGCCGAATCCGTCTTCCGCCGCGGCCATCAGATTACCGAGCTTCCCAACACGCTGCTTGCCCGTGCCGAGCTGGAACGCCGCCAGGACCGCCGGGACGAGGCGCTCGCCACCGTTGAGGCCGCGCTGCGCCTTGCAGCGCCACGCAAGATGCTGCTCGACCAGGCCGACGCGCTGGTGCTGCGCGGCCGCATCCGCCTCGACCGCGCCCGCCCCGCGCCTTCTGCGACGGCACGGCAAGAGGTTGAGCGTTCCGGCGACGATCTCGATCAGGCCCTGAGCCTCGCCCGCTCGTGCGGCTATGTCTGGGCTGAGCGCGATGCGCTGACCCGCCTCGCCGAGGTCCGCGCGTGGCTGGGCGACAAGGCCACGGCAGCCTCGCTGCGACGGGAGGCCGAGACCCTGTCCCGGCGCCTGCTGGACACCACCCCAGCCGACCCCGATCCTTTTGCGTGGGCCTATGAAGCGTAGAAGCCGCCGGCCGGGCAGTCGGCGTCAGACTGTTCTTCCCTGAGCACCCGCGGGAGCCCGCCGACGCCCTATCCGCGAAAATGTTTTCGCTGGCCGGTTTCAGTGTCGATGCGCAAGAACGCTGGGTGGCTACGATCGTAGGGACGCCAGTCGTGTATATACTCACGCAATGCAGCCGCTATCGCTTCACCCTCACGACATCGACGCTCAATCTCGGTGGCTAACCGCTCAGCGGCCCAGGGAGGCAACCTACGCCTTCCAGCGCGCCAATGCAGCAAGCCCCGGGCGTGAGCGCGCGCTCAAGAACCGCAGTTCACCTCCATAACCTGCTGCAACTGCTTAATTTTTTGGCTTTTTTATGTTCGGCTCCCCCTGGGCTACCCCCGACTCGGTTTTGGGTGGATCAGGAGCATGTCGGGTGCTGGGCGCGATCACTGTGACCGCACGCTCTTCGCCGCAGATCACGGATATGACCGACGCTGAGAACCGAGCCGCCGCCGATCGGTTCGACTTCCTGCCGGTGCGCGCCATCGAGCGAGCGAGGTGATCGGCCTCTTTTGCCGAGGGGCCAGTCGGTCAAGCGGTCCCGCCACAGTCCGCCAAGTCATGCAACCGCTGGATGGCGCGGCGAACCTTATAAGCGCCGACGCGCCCCTGATCGACCCTGTCGTAACCGCTGCCACGTGCCCGTGCCGTCTCGTGCCCGACGGCACCGAAATTCGGGGATTGGTGACGCGGAGCGACTTTGAGCGGCTGCCTGTCAGATCGATCCTCTTTGGGTTGTTCATTCACCTGGAGTTTTTGCTCACCCACGTGTTGAAATCCGTCGTCGGTCGAACGTCCAATCGTTCGACTTTCTGGAATAGGAAGAGGCGAGGAGAGCGCGCACGATTTGGAACCGGACGATTGCATCAGGCATGGACCGTGACATTTAGAGCGCCCTCTTTTTCTCCGACAAGATCCTGATCGCTCGGAAGCTGCAGGTTCTTGGACGGCCTGACGAAGAGATCGAACGCAAAACCACGCCTCACGCGGGCGGCCGGAGAAGTCACTTCCGAGAAGGCGGACTACACACTCCGCATCGGAACCGGGCTCGTCGAGCTGGCACCGGACCACATCGTCTCAACCACCCTCTACAACGGCCAGTTTCCGGGACCGCTATTGCGGTTCAGGGAAGGTGAGCGGGTTGTCGTAGACATTTGTAACGACACCGACACAACGGAGCTGGTGCACTGGCATGGACAGATGATCCCAAGCGAGGTCGACGGCGCCGCGGAGGAGGGCTCGCCGTTCGTCCCGGCGCACGGGATGCGTCGGATCGCCTTCACGCCCAAGCCTTCGGGCTTCCGGCTTTACCACACACATGTCGTTGCTGGCGGCGACCTGAACCGGGGCACCTACACGGGACAAGCCGGTCCAGTCTACATCGAATCCAGGAACAATCCGGGCGCCTACGACCGCGAAGTCATCCTGGTGATGAAGGAGTTTTTGCCATCCATCAGTCGAGGTGGCGATATGGACATCGACGCATTAGCTGGCGCTCCGCTTATGCCGTTGCGAGAGATGGGAGCTGCGGCCGACCGTGAGGCTAAGGAGAAGACCAAGGGCTTCGAGGTCGGCTATGACCTGTTCAGCATCAATGGCCGGACGCTCGGCCATGGCGAACCCATTCGGGTGAGGCAGGGTGAGCGGGTGATGTTTCATGTGCTCAATGCGAGCGCCACTGAAATCCGCAGTCTCGCGCTGCCCGGCCACGTCTTCTGCACAGTAGCGCTCGACGGCAATCCTGTGCCGAGGCACGCCAATGTGCCCGTGCTCTGGCTCGGTACAGCCGAGCGGATCTCCGCGATCGTCGAGATGAACCATCCAGTCATATGGGTGATGGGTGATCTCGCGGACGATGACCGCCGGCATGGGATGGGAATCGTTGTCGAATACGCTGGCCGGAATGGCAAGCCGCAATGGGCCAAGCCGACACCGTTCCACTGGGACTATACGCAGTTCGGCCGGGTAAATACTGTGCACCGACGAGACGATCGAGATGACCGTTGTTAAGCGCAACGCTGCACTGAATGGGTTCAATCAGTGGACCCTCAACGGGGAACCCTTCTCGATGGAGACGATGAAGCCTATGTTTACGGTGCATGAGGGAGGTCGCTACCGGCTGAAATTCCGCAACACGAGCGACGACATCCACCCGCTACATCTGCATCGGCACAGCTTCGAACTGACGCGGGTTGGCGGCAAGTCGACCGCGGGCGTGATCAAGGACGTGGTGATGCTGGGCGGGTTCCAGGAAGTCGAAGTAGACTTCGTGGCGGACAATCCTGGACTGACGCTCTTCCACTGCCACCAACAATTACACATGGACTTTGGGTTCATGGCGCTCTTCAAATATGCGTAGGAGATCTCGATCGCCACTCAGTTGCTCCAGCGGCTAAAGATCGGCATGATAGGTCGCTCCAAGGACGCCAACCTTTCGCGGCACGAATGGCGCCCCCATGCAATAGCACGATCGTGAATAGTCCGATCATTGCGAGATCAAATCGTCCCGTTATTGTTTGACTGTCTTGTCGGTAATGAGCTTTTGGGCTGGAGAGACTGCATCGTATGCGCAGCAGGTTGGCCCAACACCGCAGCCGCCAGGCATTCCACTTGCGCCAGAGGAGGAGGCCCCCACGCCGGAGAACTGGGCCATCCATGGCCAGACGACGTTCGTGGACCAGTACCATCCGTCATTCCGGTCACCATACACCGGCCCGAACAGCCTAGATCCTGGCAGCCGCGGCGGTGAGACCTGGGATGCCACGCTATACGCCGGGGTCCGCCCGTGGGCGGGAGCAGAAGTTTGGCTGAATCCTGAACTCGATCGAGCTTCGGCCTCAGCGATACGTTAGGAGTCGCCGGCTTCCCGAGTGGCGAAGCCTACAAAGTCGGCGAACGCTCTCCCTACTACAAAATGGCGCGAGGTTTCTTCCGCCAGACCATCAACTGGGGGGCGACACGGAAAAACTTGACCCAGACCTCAACCAACTCGGTGGCAGCCAGACCGCGAATCGCATCGTGGTAACCATCGGCAAGTTTTCCGTCGTCGACGTGTTCGACGACAACCAGTACGCACACGATCCACGCAATGATTTTCTGAACTGGTCGATCATCGAGCTTGGCACTTTCGACTATGCCGCCGACGCCTGGGTTATACCTACGGGGCGGCGGCAGAATGGTACCAGGACTGGTGGACCGTACGCATGGGACTGTTCGACGGCTCGCTTACACCGAACAATGCGAAGTTGGACCCGGTTTTCATCAGTCAGTTCCAGTATGTCGCTGAATTTGAAGAGCGCCACCAACTCTGGTCGCAACCGGGTAAGGTCAGACTGCTCTTATATGTGACGCGTGCCCGGCTCGGGAGCTATGCCGCTGCGACTGCAAACGCACTGGAGACCGGTCAGCCGGCAGACATCGCTGCGGTGCGCGATTATCGGAGCAAGGTCGGTGTGGGTCTGAACCTCGAGCAGGCGCTCACAGACGATCTCGGCCTATTCGCCCGCGCCGGTTGGTCGCAGGGCAATGTCGAGGCATACGACTTCACCGACATCAATGCGACGGGCTCCTTGGGCGTGTCCCTGAAGGGGACCAAATGGGGCCGTTCGGATGACACTGTCGGACTGGCCACCGCAGTCAACGCCGCCTCCGGGGCAGCGGTTGAATTTTTCAATGCAGGTGGTCTCGGCATCCTTGTCGGCGACGGCAAGCTGCCCAAGCCTGGCACCGAGCAGGTAATCGAGACCTATTATAGCCTCGCCGCATTCAGCTTCGCCCACATCACCGCCGACTACAAGTTTATCAATCACCCTGCCTATAACCGCGAACGTGGACCAGTGTTAGTTTTCGGGATTCGATTGCACGCCCAGTTCTAGGCACATCGCCTGCCCAGGTTAGGCCGAGTGAAGTCCGAGCTGCTATTCGCCCGGCGCCATGCCAGCTTGACGCAAGTTGACCGAGAAAATTACCCCATGAACGGGCGCATCGCTGACGTCGATGCTTCCCCCATGGGCCTTGACAATGCGCGACACGATGGCGAGGCCGAGACCGCGCTGTCCGCGCGCCGACGATCGCCACGCCAGAAGCGCTGAAAGATTAGCTCCCGCTGATCGGCGGGAATTCCAGGGCCTTCATCACTCACGACAACTATTCCGTCGCTACCAACCGCGATGTCCACGGTTGTTGCCGGTGCTGTGTAGGCAATCCCATTCTCAACTAGATTCCGGACCGCCTGAAATAGCGCGCTACTGGTGCCATGGACCGAAACCGGTTCCACCGCACCACTCACCGCAATACTTTTGCCTTGGGCAACGGCCATGGGAGCCATGAAGGCGGCCACCTCGCCGCATATCGATTGGATGTCTGCGCGGTCGTCTTCCCCGACCGTCAGGGAATCCGACTCCGCGATATCAATCAGTTGATTGACAATGCGTGCCATCCCATCGATGTCGAGGATCAAGGCGCGTTATGCTTCGCGATCAGTGAGTCCTTCCGCCTCCGCCCGGAGGATCGCGAGTGGCGTGCGCAACTCGTGTGCGGCGTCGGCGAGAAATTCACGCTGGATAATGAACCCACGTTCCAATCGGTCAAGAGCCTCGTTGACCGCCCTGACAAGCGGGGCGACTTCGCGCGGCATCCGCGTTTCCGACAAGCGGAGGTCGGCATGTGCTGGGTTGATCCGTTGCACGAAGGTCGAAGCCTCGACCAATGGTCGCAGCGCTCTGCCGAAGATCACCAGGTCGATGCAAACCAGGACCAACAGAATGGGAATGATCACGCAAGCTACGTGAGGCAGAAATTCCGCAACGATGTCGTCGATGAGCACGTCGCGATGCGCCTGGTCCTGCGAGATCTGCAGCCAGAGCATCTCACCTCCGACATCGATCGGCACACTGGCACCGAATATGCGGGACTGCCCGATATTGCGTTCGAAGTAAGCCGGTTGGCCACCCCGTGGATCGCGCTGGAACAATGGCTCATCGTGTTCGCGACTCGAAAACAGAACCTGCCCGGATTTCATCACGATGGCAAAGCGGTACCGGTCGTAACCCCGGCCCACCCTGATTCCGGCGTTCAAACCTGCGGGGCGCGGCGTCGCAGCCGCTCAACACGAGTTTGGACTACAGCGCAATGTCGGTGCCCAGGTGGAACAGACAATCGCCCCGCACGGTGCGCCCAGGAATGCGCTTGCACAGCACGAACCCGTCGCGCGCGAAATGCGCGGTGACCGGCTCCGCCCACGGCGTCTCCGGCAGATGGATGCGTGCCGCCGGCTGGCCCCCGCGAACCATCTCGCCCAGCTCCACGAGCGGTTCGAACAGCCCCTGCTCAGGCGCATAGACGAAGTAATCGGAACCACCCACCTCCAGAAACCGCGTCGGCCCATCGGGTGCAATGCGATCCGCGCCGGGCAGAATGCCAAGATGCACCAGCACATTGACCACACCGCGCTCGACCATGTGCAGCGCGGAGCGCGTGACGTGGCCGGACCCGCCTGCCTCAGTGCCGAGGCAGGTGATGCCATGACGCGCAGCACCACCGGACAGCGTCTTCGCGCCGCCCTGATTGGTCTCCGCCAAATACGCGATCGGCGAGCCGAACGCCTTCAGCGCCGCGACCCCCTCCGCCGTGCTGCCGTCGCGCTGCCAGCCGCCGAACAGCGCCGATGGCACATACATCAGTGATGACCCGCCGGAGTGCAGGTCGCACACCAGATCGGCCATCGGCACCAATTCGTGCTCGATGTGGTATGCAATCTGCTCCGTGATCGTCCCATCCGGATCGCCCGGGAACAGCCGGTTCAAATTGCCCTCGTCGATCGGCGAGGTGCGCCGCCCCGCTATCGCGGCCGGAAAGTTTGCGGCCGGCATGATGATCACGCGGCCGCGGATTCGCGCCGGGTCCAGTGACTTTACGAGGTTGCACAGCGCAACCTGGCCCTCGTATTCGTCGCCGTGCGTGCCGGACACCATCAGGACGGTCGGGCCCGTGCCGTTCTTCAGCACCACGATCGGGATCGGGATGAAGCCGTAAGCTGAGCTGTGCACCGAATGGAACAGCCGCAGAAACCCGTGCTGGCGGCCATTCCTGTCGAAGTCCACGTCCGCGACGATCCGGCTCCTGCTGGTGGCTGCCATTGCCCGCTCCCTGTCCAAGGGCCACGATAAGGGCCGGAGGGCGCAGGATGAAAGACCTCGAGGTTGTATTCGACCCGTTGCCGCCCGAACAGTTGCGCCAATTCATCACTTACCGCCTGGGCATGTTCAATGTCGCGCGCACCGGTTTCGATGAATGGCATCCGATTGGCTTCTTCCTCAAGAACGGGCAGGGCGAATGGTTGGGCGGCCTCCTCGGCGACACCTGGGGCGGTTGGATGAATGTCCGCTTTGTCTGGCTGGCCGAAGTGGTGCGCGGTCAGCGCTACGGCACGCGACTGATGGAGGCGGCCGAGGCATACGCGGCGAGCCGCGGCTGTTTCGCGGCCACACTCGATACCCACAGCTACGAGGCGCTCGGGTTCTATCAGAAGCGTGGCTACGAGGTGTTTGGCCAGCTCGAGGACTGCCCGCCCGGTCACACGAAATATTACCTGCGCAAGCGGCTTGCCCAGTCCTGACTTGCGAAACCCGGTGGGCCAGTACATAGTCACGGGCATCCGCAACAAACTGAAAGGAGGTGATCCAGTGTCTCATTGTCTCTTCGTGGCGCCGTTTGCCGTGGCCTGGATCTCCGACGCTCGCGTCGACGTCTAGCCGCACTAGGGCAACGACGCCCGCAGACAATGCCGAAGGCTCCGGGGGGCAACCTCCGGAGCCTTCCTCATTTCGGCTTCTTCTTCACTGTGGCTACTTCTTCACTGGGGCCGGCGCTTCATGAAGGCGGCGCGCAGGCAGGTGGCGACCATTTCGCCACGCTGGTTGAATGCCTGATGCTCGAACTCAACCACGCCGGCCTCCGGTCGCGACTTCGACCCGCGGAGCGAGCGCACGATCGAGCGGGCGCGAATCGTGTCGCCATGAAACACCGGCTTGGGGAATTCCACCTTGTTCATGCCAAGATTGGCGATGGTGGTGCCCAGCGTCGTGTCGCCGACACTCATGCCGATCATCAGCCCAAGTGTGAACAGCGAATTGACGATGCGCTGGCCGAATTCGGTGGTCTTCGCGAACTCCTCATCCAGGTGCAGCGGCTGCGGGTTCAGCGTGAGTGTGCTGAACAGTACGTTGTCCATCTCGGTGACGGTGCGGCTGAGCGCGTGCTCGAAGGTCTGGCCTTCGCGGAAATCCTCGAAATACAGGCCGGCCATGATCGGTTCTCCTCGCTACACCAGCTTCGCCTCGAACGGCGGCAGCAGATCGGGGGCGTCGAACTCCAGCACCCAGACATCCGGATCGAACCTGACTTGCCGCGCGACATAGGCATCGGCTGCCGCCTGGTCGACTGACGCCGTGCCCGTGCCACGCATCCACGCCAGAGCGCCGTCGCCCGCGCGTACTTGCGACAGCACGCAAAGCCCGTCGCGCCCGCGCAGCACCACCAGCACGCCGCCAGAATCCGCGTCGCCCCTGCGCAATACGACGCCGGACCGGCCGTCCCGATCGGCCATGCGCAGCGCCGCCTTCACCCAAATTCCTGCCTTCAACCGCGGCTCGGCCATGCCACCTCCCCGACCGCGTGAGCATTGTGCAGGATGGGGCGCATTACAACGCGAATCGAGGCCCCCCATGCGACGGTTTGCCGTTTTGCTGGTGCTGCTCCTGGTCGCCACCGCGGCGCGCGCGGAAGACGCGATCAGCTTCGGTCTCGATTGGGTGGCAGAGGCGGAGTATGGCGGCTACTACCAGGCGCTCGCCACCGGGATCTACGCCAGACACGGGCTGAGGGTGACCATTCGGCAGGGCGGCCCTCAGGTGAACCAGATGCAGCTCATGATGGCCGGACGCCTGGACTTCAACCTCGGCGGCGGGCGGGCGATCGAGTTCGTCCAGCAGAACCTGCCATTCGTCGCGATCGCGGCGATGTTCCAGAAGGACCCGTCCGTGCTGATCGCGCATCCCGGCCAGGGCAACGACAGTTTCGCCGCATTGAAGGGCAAGCCGATCCTGATCGGTGCCGATACGCGGGCGAGTTGGTGGCGCTTCCTCGCCGGCGAGTTCGGCTACACCGACGCACAGATCCGCCCATATACCTTCAACCTTCAGCCCTTTCTCGCCGACAAGACACTGGTGCAGCAGGGCTACCTTGGCTCCGAGCCATTCGCGATCGAGCAGGCCGCGCATTTCAAGCCGGTGGTGCTGATGCTCGCCGATGCAGGCTATGCAGGCTATGGCAACATCGTCACCACCAGCACGAAGCTCGTGACCGAAAAGCCCGACGTGGTGCAGCGCTTCATCGATGCGTCGATCGAGGGATGGTATTCCTACCTGTATGGCGACCCCGCGCCGGCAAACCGGCTGATCAAGCAGGATAACCCGGAGATGCCAGACGCGCTGCTGGCCTATGGCCATGACGTGATGAAGACACGCGACATCGTCGACTCCGGCGACGCATTGAAACTTGGCATCGGCGCGATGACCGATGCTCGCTGGGCGGAGTTCTATCGATCGATGGCTGATGTCGGCGTGTATCCCAGGGGGCTCGACGTCACGAAGGCGTACACGCTGCGGTTTGTCGACAAGCGTGTCGGGATGGAGTTCTCCTGTCATTGGTCATGCTACAACTCGCATCGGTAGGCCGGCGCTTTGGCGCAGTGGAGGCATTGCGTGACGTCTCGCTGATGATCGGCGCCGGCGACTTCGTGGCGTTGCTCGGACCATCAGGCTGCGGCAAATCGACGCTGCTGCGATTGATCGCGGGATTGGATCAGCCGGACACGGGCCGCATGATCCGGGATGCAGGCCCCCAGCCGAAGCCGGGCGAGATCGGCTTCGTCTTCCAGGATGCCACGCTGCTGCCCTGGGCAAGTGCCGCCGACAACGTGTTCCTGCCGCTGCGCATTGCCGGCATCTCGCGCGACCAGGCAATGCCGCAAGTGAATCAGGCGCTGCACCGCGTCGGCCTCGACGGCTTCGAAGCTGCGCGTCCGCGGCAACTCTCCGGCGGGATGCGCATGCGCGTGTCAATCGCACGCGCTTTGGTGACGCGCCCGCGCCTGCTGCTGATGGACGAACCGTTCGCCGCACTCGACGAATTCACCCGCCACAAACTGCAGGAAGATCTGCTGTCGCTCTGGCAGGAACTCGGCTGCACCGTCATCTTCGTGACTCACTCGATCTATGAGGCGGCGTTCCTCGCGCGGCGTATCGTGCTGATGAGCCCGCGTCCGGGGCGGATCGATCACGAGATCGCCTCGCCGCTGCATCCCGGCGCGGCGGCGCGACTGGATCCGGCATATGCCGCGCTGGTGGCGCAGGTGACGCGCGAGATGCAGCGCGCGCTTGCGGCATGAAATACGCCCCTGCCCTGTTTGGCGCCGCCGCATTGCTGGTCTGGGAGGCAACCGTCCGGATTACGGACGTGCCGTCCTATTTGGTGCCTGGGCCATCAGCGATCATCGCGGCGTTCGTGGCCGATCCGGCGGGACTGCTGTGGTCACTCGGATCGACACTGCTGGTGACTTTCGCCGCATTGCTGGTCGCGGCCACCCTGGGCGTCGTGCTTGCGGTGGCGATCGCATCGAGCAGATTGCTGGCGGCAGCCATTCAGCCCTGGGCGGTCGTGTTGCAGGTCACGCCGATCGTTGCGATCGCGCCGCTGATCATCGTGTGGGTCGGCAATCCGTTCGCCTCACTGGTGGTATGCGCGACGATCGTCGCGTTCTTTCCGGTGTTCGCCAACACCGCCGCGGGACTGGCATCAGCGCCGGCGGAACTTGCCGACCTGTTCCGGCTTTACGGCGCAGGTCGGTTCGTAACACTGTGGCTGCTGCGACTGCCCGCAGCCCTGCCCTACTTTCTCGCCGGCCTACGCATATCCGGTGGATTGGCGTTGGTCGGCGCGGTGGTGGCGGAGTTCGTCGCGGGGTCAGGCGGGTTCGCGTCAGGATTGGCGTATCGCATCCTGGAGGCTGGCTATCGACTCCAGATCCCGCGCATGTTCGCGGCACTGGTGCTGCTGTCGCTGGCCGGCATTGCAATCAACTTCGGACTCGGTGCCTTCGCCGCCGCCGTGATGCGCCACCGTGGCGACGCTTAGTCAGCAATCCTTGACTGAGCCCGCACTGGACGCCGCACCTTCGGCTGCAGCGTTCCACTCGTCAGTAGTGCCAGCAATCGCTTGGCGGCGGGACTGAGATAGCCGTTGCGGCGATGAATGGCGGTGATTGGAATCGCGGTCTGCATTGCCGGGATGTCGAGCGCGACAAGCGCGCCCTGCCGAAGCTCATCCCGTACGCTGCTCTCGGGGACCAGCGCCAAGCCGAAGCCGGCCTGCGCCAGGCGCTTTTGTGCGGTGAGGCTGTCGATCAAGGTGACGTCGGCGCCGTCGAGCCCGGCCCGGACCAGTTGGCGCGCCAGGGTATGGCCGGAATCCTGCTCACCGACTGCCGGTGGAAAACCGACCCATCGCTCGCCAGCGAGTAGCCGCGCCTGGCTGACCCGACGGCCGGCCAGGCGATGCCCCGATGCCGCGACCACCACCATGGCTTCGCTCCCCGCATCCAATGATACGAGCTCCGGCCGGTCACTGGCATAATAGCGCAAGCCCAGCGTGGCATCGCCGCGCCGGACCAGGTCGGTGACCTCGCGGCTCGAGGCTGTCTGGAGTTCGAGCCGCACATCCTTGGCGCGCTTCGCGAATTGGCGGAGAGCATCGACTATGCGCGTGTCGGCGAGCGTGCCGACCAGAGCAAGCGAGATCACGCCCTCCATGCCTGTTTGCAAACCGCGCACCGCATCGCGCCCGTCCCTGAGCGACGCCAGGGCCGCCTCCGCGTGCGGGAGAAAGACGCGGCCCGCCTCGGTCAGTCGCGCGTGGCCGCGCAGACGCTCGAACAAGGGCGCGCCCAGTTCGTGCTCGAGGATGCCGAGGCGACGACTGATTGCAGGCTGCGAACGGTGCAGCCGCCGCGCCGCGTGGGTGAAACCGCCGAGTTCAGTGATGGCCACGAAGGTTTGGATATCAGCGATGTTCATGGATCAGTTTTCCTGATGCAACTCGCTCGTACTATGCATTGGACAATGAGCATGGTCGGGCCGAGATTGCAAAATCGCTGGAATTCAGCCGATGAAGGAAACACCGACATGCGCACTCAGGCAGAGAAGGCCGCCGCGTTCCGCGCACTGCACGAGCGGCCCGGCGCGTTCATCATTCCCAATCCGTGGGATGCCGGCACGGCAAGATTGCTAGCAGCGGCGGGGTTCGAGGCGCTCGCCACCACAAGTCTGGGACTGGCCAACATGCTCGGCCGCGCCGACAGCGCTGTGAGCCGAGCCGAAGTCATCACCAATTGCCGGGTGATCGCGGAGGCGACGGAACTTCCTGTCAACGCCGATCTCGAGAACTGTTTCGCGCACGAACCCGAGGCAGCGGCCGAGACGATCCGACTTGCCGCCGAGGCTGGCATGGTCGGTGGCTCGATTGAGGACTACAGCGGCGATCGGACCAGTCCTATCTACGATTTTGACCTGGCGGTCGCACGCGTACGCGCGGCGGCTCAGGTTGCGCACGCCCTGCCGGTACCGTTCCTTCTCACTGCGCGGGCCGAGAACCTGATTCATGGTCGCGACGACCTGGCCGATACCATACGCCGTTTGCAGGCTTTTGCGGCGGCCGGCGCGGATGTGCTGTACGCGCCGGGGCTCCGCACCCTCGACGAAGTGCGCGAGGTCGTGCGCGCTGTGAACCGCCCGGTCAACGTGGTCACCGGCTGGCTTGATCCGGACATCACGCTGGCACGGCTCAGCGAGGCTGGCGCCAAGCGGATCAGCGTCGGTGGCGCGCTCTCTCGCCTCGCACTGGCGACGTTCGTCAAGGCAGCGCAAGCCATGCGGCAGCAAGGCTCCTTCGCGTGGATGCGCGACATGATGGGCACTGCAGAGCTACGGAAGATGCTGCAGGCCTAGTTGGGTGCTGTCATTGCGAGGAGCACAGCGACGAAGCAATCTCCAGCGAGGTGCGTAATCAATGGGGATTGCTTCGTCGCCTTGCTCCTCGCAATGACAATGGCTCGCGCTGAGGTCAGGCCTTTGGACACGAAATGATTGGCGAGCTTACATGGCTGGCGGCAAGCGTCATGTTCGCTGGCATCGTGACCGGCATCCTTGCCGGGTTGTTCGGCATCGGCGGCGGCGCGGTTATCGTTCCAGTGCTGTTTGAAGTGTTCCGTGTTCTCGGCGTACCTGAGGCCGTTCGCATGCAGCTCTGCATCGGCACCTCGATGGCGATCATCGTGCCGACGGCGGTGCGCTCCTACCGCGCGCACAAGGAGCGCGGGCTCGTGCTTCCGGAGGTCATGCGCCGCTGGGCGCTGCCCTCGGTGGCGGGTGTCGTCGTCGGGTCGGCCCTTGCAGCGGTCGCGCCACCCGACGCGTTCAAGCTGGCATTCGTGCTGATCGCATGCCTGATCGCGGCAAAATTTCTGATAGGGAGCGAGGGCTTGGTCCTGGGCAACGAGCTGCCGGGGCCCGCCGCGATGACTTGCTACGGCTTCGCGATCGGCCTCGGCTCCTCGCTGATGGGAATATCCGGCGGTTCGCTGGTGACGATGACTCTGACGCTTTACCGCACACCGATCCACAGCGCAGTGGCAACTGCCGCGGGCCTTGGTGTCCCGATCACACTCGCGGGCACCATCGGGTATGTCATCGCCGGACTGCCGCACCAGGCACTGCTGCCGCCATTGTCGCTCGGCTTCGTCTCCTTGATCGGCGTCGTCCTGGTCGCTCCGCTCTCAAGCTGGGTCGCGCCGTTTGGCGCCCGCCTTGCCCACCGACTACCGAAGCGCAATCTCGAAATTGCGTTCGGTCTCTTCCTGCTGCTCGTTGCGTCGCGTTTTCTGGTGAGCCTGGTCGAGTCAGCGCTTTGACTGATCAGATGGCAACGATATCCGAGGGGTTGTGCAAAAATTCGTGGCGGACGAGTCACTCCGCTACGACCGGCGCTAGCGGGTCAATCGTGATTTCTGCCGACACAATCTCAATGTCAAACTTGATCAGATTGCCGCAGTTGGCTTATAGATCCCGACGACGTCTGGCGTTCCCCATTTTGACTTCAGGGCGGCGCCGCCGAGTGAAACTGCCGCATTGACCTCATTGATGTCTTCTCTCAGCCAATCAGCGAACGGTTGATAGAAGTCTGATTCCTTAATCTTCACGCCCGTCTGTGTGGTTTGCTCTGTGATCGCGCTAATGGCCGGTTCGGCGCCAGCTTTTGCGGCTGGCATAAAGAGGCCGCGGCCGGTTTGGTGACCTCGTCCGGAAAGATCTCTTCGAGATTCCACATCTTCCATTGGATGTCTTTTTCAGGAGTTGCTGGGTTTTTCTGATGGATCTGCTTCCAGAGCGGTGTGAATCGGATTCCTCCAGGGCTAGCAAGCACGATGGTCCGCGCCAATTCCCTGATCTGCTTTTCTGTCAGTTTGGCCATTGCTCTATGCGCTCCCGGCGTGGGAAAGTACAGCCATTCAATAAACCTGGGCAACAACTGCGCGGCATGCCGCCATGAATGAAATCCACACCCGCATCTATGTCGGCCACAATCGTCGCGTTACTCGCACTGCATCGGTAGACATCCCGGCCAGTGAGCACAGGCCGTTATCATTGTGGCGGCGGCTGTCATTCGCCAAACGGCCGAGAGTACATTTGATCCGACCCTTGCGGCGGTTGTAGTCGTCAGCGTGTTCTCATGGTTGGGGCAACCCCGTCATGCCCGCGAACACGAGCGTCCGGTTGCGAATTACGGGCAGCTGCGTGCCTTACGCTGTTTTCGCCCACATGGCGAAACAGGTCGGTCCCACAGCGGTTGGCCAGCGCGCCGGCGACTACTCCGCCGCATCTCGCCAGCCCGCCGACCGCTGCACATGCTGCATCCGGTCGCGATAGGCCGCCTGCCAGTCGTCCGCCGCCAGCACCGCCTCACCGCTGCGCACCTGCCGGAAGATTTCCGGCTGATCCACACAGGGCGGCGCAGCGCTCTTCTCATGCAACGCCCGCGCCGCCATCAGCAGCCGACGCCGCGTGCGCGTGATCATCTGATCACTCGGCGCCAGGTGCTCGAACGAATGATCGATGATCTCGCCCATGCTCTCGGTGATCGCCTGGTCCTGCATCGCGATATGCGTAATGCCGGTATAGATCACGTCGCTGCGCTGCGCCTCGCGATCGATCAAGTAATCGTTCGCCGCATTCTGCACCGGACGCCAGCGGCCGTACCAGTCGGTGCTGTTCGCCTGAAGCTCCGGCGCCGGCGTCGAGCCTGGGATCGAAGCGCCGCCCGCCAATGCCGCCGAGCGCGACGCCTGCTTCCACGAGAAGCCGACGAACATCACATGCGTGTCGTCCATCGGCACCCAGGCACGCGCGATCACGCGATCCATGAAGTCGCCCTGTGGGATGAAGGTCCAGAACGGGAAGGCGAAATGTGCAAACCGCCAATAGGTCCTGTCGTCCTCGGCCGCACGATAGGCACAGTACATCGTGCCCCAGTCAGTGTCGGTTACATGATAGTCCGGGGCGCGATTGCTGACCTGGTACATCAGCCAGTTGTCCGGATCGACCTGCTCGGGCTGCACGGAGCCGACATGCAGCCAACTGAAATGCGAGGTGTCGATGTCGCCTTCGAGCGCCTGCAGCCAGTTGCATTCGCGCTGAGTGAACGTGATGGAAAGGTCGCTCTCCGGCAGCAGCGTCGCCTCGATCTCCGGCATCGGCGGCGCAGCTTCGCGCGCGCCCATATAGACCCAGATCACGCCGGCCCGCTCGACCACCTTGTAGGCCTTCGCGTGCACCTTTTCGCGAAAATCCTGCTCCGGCGGCAGGTTCGGCATGTCGATGCAGTTGCCCTCGGCGTCGAACTTCCAGCCGTGGTAGACACAGCGAATGCCGCCCTGCTCGTTCCTCCCGTAGAACAGCGATGCGCAGCGATGCGGGCAGCGATGGTCCATGACACCCACGCGACCCGTGTGGTCGCGGAACGCGATCAGCTTCTCGCCCAGCAGCATCAGCCGCAGCGGATCGCCGCCCGCGACAAGCTCCGAGGACTTCGCGGCAGGCAACCAGTACTGCCGCATCAGGTCGCCCATCATGGTGCCTGGACCGACCCGCGTGAGCTGTTCACTTTCGATCGCGTTTGTCATGGCATCTCTCCCTGCCCGTCATGGTCAGCCTACAGTTTGCTGCTGACAAGCCCTCTGCCGGCGGGTTGGTAGCTGTGCGGCTGCTACCCACTGCGCCTAAGCTCGACTTTCCGCAATTTCATCGGACTGGCCGGTCAGGTCATAGCCCGGAAGACATCCACATAGGCGACGAAGCCGAATGCGTCCGTGCGTGCTGTGACTCTTGCACGACCGGGGTGACTCGATTCTACGGATTCGATGAGACACCACCGCATCGAATCGGCGACCGCCCATCCAACAGTGCCGACAATCCTTGTATCGTGGCTGGCGGTTTTCCGACCGTGCTTCACCGCACCGGTCTGGAACCATATCCTGGTGCTGGTCAGCGGCGCCGTGCTGGCACCCGGCAAGCGCACCGTCACCCAGACGCTGCGCGTCATGGGGTTGGCGGATCATCCTGGTTTCGGCCGCTACCACGAAGTGCTCAACCGGGCGCGTTGAGACGCCCGCGACGTTGCACGCCGGTTATTACTCCATCTCCTGGCGACGCTGTCGCCCAGCGGCGAGGTGGTCATCGGCATCGACGATACCATCGAGCGGCGTTGGGGGAGCAAAATCAAGGCACGCGGCATCTATCGCGACGCGGTGCGATCGTCGCATGGCCACTTCGTCAAGACCAGCGGTCTACGCTGGTTGTCACTGGCGGTGATGTTGCCGGTCCCGTTTGCCGGCCGGCGCTGGGCCTTACCGTTCCTGACGGTGCTGGCGCCGTCGGCGCGCTGGAGCGAGGCACAAGGGAAGCGGCACAAAGCCCTGACCGACTGGGCAAAGCAGGCGATCCTGCAAACCAAACGCTGGCTGTCGGATCGCCGTGTGGTGGTGGTCGCCGACAGCGGTTTCTCGGCCTTGGAACTCATCGCCGCTGTACGTCGGTACGTCTGCTTCATCACCAGGCTGCGTCTTGACGCCAGTTTGTTCGAGCCGGCACCAAAACGCCGGAAAGGTCAAATGGGACGGCCTGCACTGAAAGGCAAACGCCGGCCCAAGCTCAACGCTGTACTCACTGACCCAAAAACTGTATGGACATCCGTCTTGCTGACTGAATGGTACGGTGGTCAGACCCGCAAGCTCGAGTATGTCTGCGGAACCGCCGTCTGGTATCACAACGGCATGCCCCCGGCTGCGATCCGTTGGGTGTTGGTGCGCGATCCGTCCGGCCAGCGTGACCCGCAGGCGTTTCTTTGCACCGACCTCGGCCTCGAACCCACCGCGATCCTCAAGTGCTTCGTGTGCCGTTGGCAGATCGAGACAACCTTTCAAGAGGCACGCGAACATCTGGGCGTTGAGACGCAGCGGCAATGGTCGGACCTGGCTATCCTGCGCACCACACCCGCGCTGCTCGGCCTCTACTCTCTGGTGACCGTCTGGGCGCAGGGTTTAACGCAGTATCCCAGCACCGTTGTCCGCCCCCACCCCGCCTGGTACAACAAACGCCAACCGACCTTGAGCGACGCGATCGCCGCCGTCCGGCGCGTCTTGTGGTCACCGCCGAGTTTTTCCATTTCCCGGTCGGGCTCCGAGCGCACAGAAATTCCGGTCACCTTGCTAAATCGATTCGTCGAGACTTTATGTCTCGCCGCCTGAATTGCAGAAAGCCGAGCTTAGCCGATGTGGTGTAACAGGGGCAAAAGCCCGGGCAAGGGTTGATTTTTTGGGTTGCGGCGACACGGGGCAGTTTGATTCAAGCTGGTTGTGACCGCCCCAGCCGAGATTTCTGGCCTGTCGAACGCGGAGCTTCAGCAGCTTGTGCTGAAGCTGCTGGGCGAGAACACGGAACAGAAGCGAGCTATCGTGGAGTTGCGCGAGGAGATTGCGCAACTGAAGGGCTTGAAAGGTCGCCCCGATATCAAGCCGAGTGGCATGGAGCAGGGAACGACGCCTGAGCGGAGGGACATGCGTGCCGGCCGGCGCGGCCGCGGCAAGGTGACGCCATGGGTCAGCGTCGAGGAGACGCTGCTTTCGTTGGAGGTCCCGCCGGGTTCCCGCTTCAAGGGATACGAGGATTTCGTGGTGCAGGATGTTGTGCTGCGGGTTCGGACCATCCGCTATCGCCGCGAGCGCTGGGTTACGCCGGATGGATGGACGGTGATTGCGCCGTTGCCACCTGGTGTGACGGGCCATTTCGGGCCGGAGCTGCGCCGTTTCGTGCTGGCGCAATACCACCAGGGGCAGGTCACGGTGCCCCGGTTGGTGGAGCAACTGCGGACGATCGGCGTTGCCATTTCGAAGCGGCAGGTGATGCGGCTGCTGATCGCTGGGCAGGACGAATTCCTCGCGGAGGCGCAGGATGTGTTGCGTGCCGGGTTGCGGACCGCCAGCTGGATCACCGTGGACGATACCGGCGCACGGCATAAGGCCGGCAATGGCTTCTGCAGGCAGATCGGCAACGACAACTTTGCCTGGTTCGGCACGACCAACAGTAAGAGCCGATTGAATTTCCTCGCGTTGCTGCGTGCCGGACACACTGATTACGTGATCAACGATGCCGCGCTGAGCTATATGCGCGAGCGAGCGCTCTCCGAGCCCGTCATCGGCCGCCTCGCAGCACACACGGACAAGCAGTTTGCCGATCCCGCGGCTTGGCAAGCGCATCTTGAGCAGCTTGGGATTACGCAGCTGGCGGTGACACCCAACCCGATGCGGATCGCGACCGAAGGCGCGCTGTGGGGCAGCATTCAGGGGCACGGTTTTCTGCAAGAGGGAGTGATTGTCAGCGACGACGCCGGCCAATTCTCTGTCGGCAAACATGCGCTGTGCTGGATCCATGCGGAGAGACTGGTACACAAGCTTGACACGTTCACCGACCACCAGCGTGCCGCCCAGCAGCTTGTGCGCTCGCTGATCTGGCAGCTCTACGCGGCGGCGTGGCCAGCTCAGCGCACGGTTCGACTATATCTTCTGCCGCCACACCGGCTTCGTCACTCTTGATCGCCTGCTGCAGCGGTTGCACGCCAATCACACCGAGTTGTTGGCCGTGCTCGACCATCCGCACATTCCGTTGCACACGAACGGCTCGGAGAACGACATCCGCTGTCAGGTGACCAAACGCAAAGTCAGCGGTGGCACCCGCAGCGACATCGGTCGCGACTGCCGCGACGCCTTCCTCGGGCTGGCCAAGACTTGCGCCAAGATGGGCATCGCTTTCTGGGATTATCTCGGCAGCAGGCTCGCCATCCCAGGTCAACCAATCGTCCCGAGCCTGGCAGACATCATCCATTGCCGCGGACAGCCAGCGTAACCCTCGCCCGGGCTTTTGCCCCTGTTACCTATGTGGCGAGGTAAGTTACTGAATTCATTATGCTGCTGGTCAGGATTGAACTGACGACCTCCCCCTTACCAAGGGGGTGCTCTACCACTGAGCTACAGCAGCGCCGAGGCGAGACTGGCTGATCTCCTAGCGTTTCGAGCGGAAGGACGCAAGCTGATCACCGCTTGGACACCTGGGAAGCTCGCTGCGATTGGGTCGGCCCGTCTGATCGGTCAAGCCGCGAGACGGTTACCGACATGCTGCCGCATCGAGCCGCACCGCCCGAGTCCAATGAAGCCGATCTTCATGTTCCGTGCTCCTTACCGACGCTGTGGCAAATCGCTCGTCGAGCTGGGCGTATCGCGCGAGCAGGCCTCCTGTCATTGATGCAATCGTGTAGGTGATGGCCACATTCCGGGTGCTGTTGTCCATTACCCTAAGTTCGCAGGTTATTGGGACCGAACCTGCGAAGATGTACACGACCAGCCACGACCAGGCCGCCCACTGGATCATGCTAGAGCCAATCCTGCTCATCGGGTCTTTCGAATCTTTGAACCTGGCATGCGTTCGAATCTCCTAATGGCCAGCGTGCGTTGCCGGTCAGGCTGACTTGAGCTGAGTTGGATCCACTGGCAAGGCACAACGCACTGTCCGACTGCACTGAAGATGCCGTTGCCGATGGCCGCAGATACTGGCGGCACACCTGGTTCGCCAACACCGCCCGGAAGCGCGTCGCTGCGCGCGATGTAAACGTGCGTCTCCGGCGTGGCAACCATCCGCGGCACCTGGTAGCGGTCGAAATCGCTCTGTGGGGCGCGACCATCCTTGAACGTCAGACTGCTGAGCAATGCGTTTCCGAGGCTCATGATCGCGGCACCTTCGAATTACGCGATCTGGATTCACCACCCACAATCTACCGCGAGGTCTATGCGCGGGACGGTCACGCTGCCATAGTCTGCCACCGCAACATGCGCGACCGCCGCAACATAGGGCAGGAAACTCGCGCAGGGAGCAGCGAACCCAGCCGGAGCGCGCAGCCGCCACCCGCACCACATTGCGCAGGCGACCGACGTCAATGGATACTGCTCAAGCGAGGCGCCGTAGTTGCCATACCTGGGACCGAACACCAGCGGATCCAGCTTGCGCGGGCTGCCCAGCATCGCAAGCTTGTATTGAAGCGGGTCCTTGCCGGCCGCGGCCGCGAGCTCATCCACGAATGAACCGACGGTGCGAGCATGCGGGATGTTGTAAACGGAGCGATACTCGCCGATGTGCACATGCGCCTCGGCTTCGCCGTTCTCGCACCGCACATGCGGTTATCGAATGGCATGTCCACCAAGCCCTGGCTGAGCTCGCCTGTGGATCCATAGAGCGTCTCGGGGGCGGCATCCACGCTGTGGCAAACGCCATTGACAGTGAGGTTCGGCATCGTGCGGTCCTTTGGTCACTAGGGATGTCGAGAAAGGCGATGCTGCACTGCGGGTCAAGAGATAGGCGATCTACATGCGCGACCAACACCTCTGTCTATGCATGCTCTGCATCCGGGCATGTCGTCAGTTCGCGCTGGCTTCACCGAGTTTGGCCGACAGGGTCGACAGGCGCGGGCGGCGGCGCGGCGCCAGCAAGTGCTGCAACCGGTCGAGATAAAGATAGATCACTGGCGTCGTGTAGAGCGTAAGGACCTGGCTCAACAGGAGTCCACCCACCATGGCGTAACCCAGAGGCTTACGCAGTTCGGATCCGGCGCCGTTCTCGAGCATCAGGGGCAAACCCGACAACAGGGCAGCCATCGTCGTCATCAGAATGGGGCGGAAGCGCAGAAGACAGGCCTGACGAATCGCATCGGCAGGCAATGCACCATCCTGTCTCTCGGCATGGATGGCGAAGTCCACCATCATGATGCCGTTCTTCTTCACGATGCCGATCAGCAGGATGATGCCGATCATGGCGATGACCGACAGGTCCGTGTGCGCGAGCATGAGCATCAGCAGGGCACCGACGCCGGCAGACGGCAGCGTGGAAAGGATTGTCAGCGGGAGTATGTAGCTTTCGTAGAGAACACCCAGGATGATGTAGACGGAAGCCAAGGCGGCCGCGATCAGGTAGGGCTCCGTACTGAGCGAAGTCTGGAACGCCTGGGCCGAGCCCTCGAAGCTGCCTTGCAGGGACAGAGGTGCGTGCAGCGTTTCACGAATGTGGCTGATCGCGGTGACCGCATCACCGAGTGACGCACCGGGCGCCAGGTTGAACGAGATCGTCACTGCCGGGAATTGGCTCTCGTGGTTGATCGCGAGTGGCGTTACCGGGCTGGTATCCACGCGGACCAGAGTGGCGAGTGGCACCGCCTGGCCACTGGGCGCGTGAACGTAGAGCTTGCGCAGTGTCGCGACGTCGCCTTCCAGTTGCGGCGGCACCTCCAGGATGACGAAGTATGAGTTGAGCTGCGTGAAATACTGCGTCACCTCGCGCTGGCCGAAGGCATCGTACAGGGTGTCGTCGATCTGCTGGGGCTGGATGCCGAAGCGTTGGGCCGCATTGCGGTCGATACTCAGCGTCGCGGTGGTGCCGGCAATCTGCTGATCCGTGGCAACGTCGCGAAGCATGGGCAGCGCCTGCATCTGCTGCAGCACTTTAGGCGCCCAGGTGTTCAATTCGGCAGGGTCCGAATCCTCCAGCGTGTATTGATACAAGGTGCGCGTCAGCCGGCCGCCCACGGTGATGTCCTGCGCGGGCTGCATGTAGAGTTGCACACCGGGAATTGTCTGCGCCTTGGCTGAGAGGCGGGCGATCACCCGCATCACGCCGTCATTCTGGCGTTGGCTCCAGGGCTTTAGATTAATGTACATGCGGCCGTCATTGCCCTGCTGACCCGCAGTTCCCGCACCGACCTGCGACGCGAAGGAAGCAACCGCCGGATCATGCGAGACGATGTCGTTGAGCTGCTCCTGAAGCCGGACCATCTGCGCGAATGAGGCGTCCTGCGCGCCTTCGGAGATGCCGATGATCAGGCCGACGTCCTGCGTGGGAAAGAAGCCCTTTGGGATCGCCACGAACAATGCCGCGGTGAGAGAGACGGTGGCGAGAAACACCAGCAACGTGCAAAAGCGAAAGCGGAGTGCAACGTCGAGTGTGGTGCGGTAGAACGCGAGCATGCCGTCGAACATGGCCTCGACGAGCCGATAGAGTCGGCCGTGTTGCGTGTGATGGTTTGTCAGGAACCGCGAGCACATCATCGGCGTCAAGGTCAACGAGACAATCGCGGATACCAACACGGTGATCGACACGGTCATCGCGAATTCGCGGAACAGACGGCCGACGATGCCACCCATCAGCAGCAGCGGGATGAACACGGCGACGAGCGACAGACTGATCGAGACGATGGTGAAGCCGATTTCGCCGGCGCCCTTGATTGCGGCGTCGAGTGGCGACATGCCATCTTCGATGTGTCGGTAAATGTTCTCCAGCATGACGATTGCGTCATCGACGACGAACCCGACCGCGATCGTCAGGCCCATCAATGACAGATTGTCGAGGCTGAAACCCAGCAGGTACATCGCACCGAGTGTGCCGACCAGGGCCAATGGCACGGTCACGCTGGGGATGATGGTGGCCCAGACGTTGCGCAGGAACAGGAAGATCACCATCACCACCAAACCGATCGACAGGGCCAGGGTGAATTCGACGTCGTCGACCGAAGCCCGGATGGTCTGGGTTCGGTCGACGATCGTGCTGACATGCACGGACGGAGGGATCGACGCCTCGAGCGCCGGCAGCGCCGCCTTGATGCGCTCGACCGTGTTGATGACGTTGGCACCGGGCTGTTTGAAGGCGAGCAGCAGGATGCCGCGCTTGCCGTTCTGCCAGGCGGCCAATTCGCGGTTCTGCGGTCCTCGTATCGCCCGGCCGACATCGCCGATATGCACCGGCGCGCCATTGCGCCAGGCGATAACGATGTCGTTGTAGGGCGCGGCGTGAATAAGCTGGTCGTTGTCCAGCACCGTGTAGGAGCTGTCCGGACCGTCGATACTGCCCTTCGGGCTGTTGACGGTGGCGTTGGTCAGCGCGCTGCGCACGTCTTCCAGCGTCAGGCCCATGGCTGCGAGTTTGGCAGGATCTATCTGGACACGGATGGCCGGCTTCTGCTGCCCGCCAACCAACACCTCCGAGACGCCGGAGATCTTCGACAGGTGCTGCGCCAGGACGTTCTCGGCGTAGTCATCCACCGCCGTCAGAGGCAATGCGTCCGATTGCACGGCCAGCACGAAGATCGGCGCATCCGCCGGGTTGATCTTGCGGGTGGTTGGCTGACTGGGCAGGTCCTTTGGCAACTGACCTTGCGCGGCATTGATCGCCGCCAGCACATCGGTCTGCGCCGCGTCGATGTTGCGGTCCAAATCGAACTGCAGGGTGATCGTGCTGGTGCTCAGCACGTTCATCGAGGTCATCTGTGCCAGGCCGTTGATCTGGCTGAACTGCGTCTCGAGCGGTTGCGCCACACTGGACGCCATGGTGTCGGGGCTTGCGCCGGGGTCCTGTGCAGTGACGGTGATGGTTGGAAAATCGACCTGCGGCAGCGGCGCCACCGGCAGCAGTGGATATGCGGCGAGGCCGACGAGGAGGATTGCCGCCATCAGCAGTGATGTCGCGATGGGACGACGGATGAAGGGTTCCGAGATGCTCATCGCGCGGCGATCCTCGTGCCCGATTGGAGACGCGACTGACCGCTGACCACAACGTCTTCACCGCCGCCAAGGCCCTTCGTGACGATGGCGAGTTGCGCAGTTTGATACCCGACGCTGACCGGATCGCGCGTCACCATGGAATTGGGGCCGACGGTATAAACGTAGAGGCCGTCAGGACCGTGTTGGATTGCGCTGGGCGGGACGGTGACGGCATCGTGCGCGGTGCCGGTCTGTAAATGAGCGTTGATGAACTGGCCTGGCCAGAGTTTGTTCTGTAGGTTCGGGAAGGTTGCCTTCAGTCGGATTGTCCCGGTGGTGGCGTCGATCGTGTTGTCCGGTGTCAGCAGAGTTCCCTGATCGAGTTCGGTGCTATCGTCGCTGGAATATGCCAATACCGCCAGCGGTCCACGGCGCATGTCTGCCTGAACACCAGGCAGTTCATCCTGGGGCAAGGTGAACGTGGCCGAGATCGGGTGGATCTGAGTGACGGTGATGATGCCGGTCGCATTGGCGGCCTGGATCAGGTTGCCAGGATCAACCAATCGCAGCCCGACGCGGCCGTTCACCGGCGATGTGATGTAACAATAGGCCACGTTGAGCTGTGCCGCCTCGATCGCTGCCTGATCACCAGCCACGGCGGCGGCGTCCGTTCCGACCAGCGCCTGTTGCGTGTCCACCTGTTGGCGCGACGCGAAGTCCTGGGTTGATAACGACTGGAAGCGCGCCAGGTCTAATCGGGCATTGACGAGTTGCGCTTCGTCCTGCGCCTTCTTCGCGGTGGCCTGATCGAGCGCGGCCTGATAGGGGCGCGGATCGATCACGGCGATGAGATCACCCTGCTTGACCTCCTGCCCCTCGGTCACGGGAACGCTCATCAGCGTTCCATCGACGCGGGCGCGGACCAGCACGGATTGATAGGCCTCGACGGAGCCCACGCCTGTCTCATAGATCGGAACGTCCTGTCGGCTGGCCTTTGCGACCACTGCGGGAACGCTGGCGGACTCTGTTACATCCTGTTGCGCCGCCGCATGCTGAGCGGACGAACTCCGCATCTCAAACGCGACTGCTGCCGCCGCACAAACCGCAACTGCCCCCAGCCGCAGAGCGACCCGCCCCCTTCGTCCACGCATTTTTCTGCTCCTTCTCCGCCATGCTGCAGCGCAATATCGAAGCGGATGCGCCGGGCTGAAGGCTCGACGCGGCGCATGGGGACATGCAGGAGGGGAATGCCGGTCGCGTTGGCGGTGGGAGCTAGGCCTCGACCGAGGCCCGGATCATGCTGCGTAGCCAACGCTGGGCCGGATGACTGTCGAGCCGGCGGTGCCAGATCATCGACAACCCGATGCGCGGCGAAGGGAACGGCAGCTCTTTCACCACAAGCGGACAGATCACTGTCAGATCATTGGCCGCGCGGCGCGGTACGATCGCCAGTCGATCCGATCCGACCAGCATCAGGACGATCGACAGGAACGGTACGCGCGTCGCGATCCGGCGCGCCAGGCCACGCTCTTCCAGTGCCGCGTCCACGAAGCTCGTGTCATCGCCGCTGGAGGTAATGACGACATGGGGAATACTCGCCAGTCTCTCTGCGGATAAGGCGGCCTGACGAGCGGCGGGATGCTCGCGGTCGAGCAGTGCAACATAATCGTCATCGGTAATCCGCACGCACTTGAAGCGTTCCCCGCCATCGACCAGCCGGCTGAGCGCAACGTCGACGCCGCCCGCATCCAACTGGTCGAGGACATTGATCAGGCCGACCGGCTTGATGTCCAACGTGACGTTGGGCGCAGCCTCGGCGACCCGGCGGGCCAGTGTCGGCACCACCGCACGGGCCGCGTAGTTGTTAACGGTGAGTGTGAAGCCGCGGGACGATTGTGCCGGATCGAAGTTCTCGGGCTCCAGCGCGAGACGGAGCACGCGCAGCGCGTCACGGATGGGTTCGGCCATCTGCTGGGCCCTCGGCGTAGGCTGCATGCCGTCCGGTGCGCGGACAAACAACTCGTCGTTCAGCATGTGGCGGAGCCGCGCGAGGGCGTGACTGGTCGCCGGCTGGCTGAGACCGAGCCGCCGGCCGGCTCGTGTCAGATTGTGCTCCTGCATGAGTGCGTCGAAGACGATCAACAAATTGAGATCGATTGCGCCCCAGTGTCCGGCACGATCACCTGCGCCGTTCAGGGCTGTCGGTTGCCGACCTGATCCTGACGGCGTGGGATCGATCGTAAGTCCGGGGTCCGATGACTGGGCCATCGCTCATTCCAGTTGTGCATGTCGATGTCGACGACAGGATTATGCATGAATACAGCGGCGCGCAGGCCTTGCATGCTGCATTGCAGCATTGCAATTGAGGGCGGTCGTTCTGCGACGCGCGGCATGCTTGCCTAATAGGCAAAAGTGAGACCGACGAATACGCCTCGGGCACGATCGTCACCTGCGAGCTTGATGCGGTACTGAAGGTTCAGATCCATGTATGATTTCGGGGCGGCGTAGGTGCTTTCACGGAACCACCAGCGGAATGCAACACCTGGGCCGGCTCCAAGAGCATCCGGCGTGGCAAGCAGGTTATTGTAGCCGCCACCCAGCGCCAAAAATGGCGTGACGACGACACGATCGCTGATCGGATCGAGCCGAAAGCTTCGGCCTAGCCGCCCCTCAAACGACACGACCGTCTGTGGAATCACAAAGAACTTGTCGTATTCCGCATAGATCTGCCACATCGTCCAATTCTCGGCGTCTACACGCAGATCTGTGCCTTGCCCATCGGAAAATGCCACGCGCCCCAACCAGTCGTTACGTGCATCACTGCCGATCGCAAATAGCCGTGCGCCCTCAAACACCAGGTTGATTGCCGAAAATGGCTTCCAGCGCGCACCAATAGCGCCTTGCAGCGTCGGTGCGCCCGTTGGGCCTCCTGTGCCGTCCGACAATGTCTCAAAAGTTCTTTCGAACACTTCGAAGATGCTGCCGTTGCGATTACCTATCACCGGCGGGCGCCAATAAATTTCGCTGCCGGCCTGAAGCAGGTCGCCGCCCACAAGCGGCGGGGCGAGAGGCGAACTCGGCATCACGCCAATGGCCCCGTAGGACAATGTCACGAAGGCTCCCCAGGTTCGCTCGAGTTCAGCCACTTCGCGACGTGCATCGTACAGTGCTTGCGGCTGCAGCGGCAGGCTGCCAGCGGCGTTTTCGTCGATCGCGGTCTTGAAGAAGTCTATCGCTTCCGCGTTGTGTGCCGAGCGCTTTTCGGCATACGCAGCGTCGAGAATCGCAGACCCGGTAAGCTCACCTCTCTGCCTCGCGCGCTCGAATCGTGAAGTCGCCGCCGTATCGTCGCCAAGACGCGCTCCGAGGTAGGCCACGTCGAGATTTGATGCTGCGTCGAGCGAGCCATCGGACAGAGCCTGCGCGAACCGCGTCTTCGCCTCAGTGGTGCGTCCCAAATCGGCGAGGAGGCCGATTTGGGCCTTCACCATTGTTGCCCTCTCCTGCGAGGTTTTCGCGAGCTGCGCGGCAAGGTTGAATGCAGCAAGCGCCTCGTCTTTTCGCCCAAGTGCAAGCAACGCAAATGCTCGGCGAGAGGCGATCGCATAGTTCTGTTCGCTGGCGTAGGGCTGCAATGCGTCAAGCGCACGCTGATCCTGCTTGGCGGCCAGCGCGGCATCCGCCAGCCCGAGCGCTATGTTCCGACGGTCAAGCGTCTTGGCTTCGTCGGCCTGCAGCGCAGCCGCGAAGTCGTCCGCCGCCGCGGCGAATTTTCCCAGTCGCTGGCGGACGTAGCCACGCTGCGCCAGCATCGCCGCATCTCTTGGGGACTGCGCGAGTGCGTCGGTTGCGAGCTGATCCGCCTCGGACAGATGGCCCGCGTTCGCCATCGCGTCGACAAGCAGCCGCTTATAGTCAGCATTCTGCGGTGCCAGCCGGACGGCCTCCTGCGCGTCCGCTACGGCAAGGGGGTAGTCACCGTGGGCCTCCGCCTTATAAGCGCTGTCTGCCGCTCGGTACGCCCGCTCGCGAATTGACGAGGCAACCGCGGTTTCGGCAGTGCGCAGCAACTTTTGGTAATCTGCATTATCCGGCGCAAGAGCGACCGCCGTACGCGCCTGTCGAACGGCCTCAGGGTAATCGCCGCGACCGTAGGCCTTGTAGGCCGCATCGGCAGCGCTGAATGCCCGCTCACGCTCGGTGTTGCGCACGGCAGCCTCCGCCGTCTCCAACAGGCGGCGATAATCAGCATTGTCGGGTGCGAGAGTTACCGCCTCCCTTGCCCGCTGTACCGCTTCCGCATAGTCACCACGGGCATAGGCCTTGTACGCTGCATCCGCCGCGGTATAAGCGAGCGCCGGAGCCGCCGGATGCACAACCACGGAAGGTGTCGTGCCCGGCGCCAATTCGGCGGCGGAGGAATGATGCGCTCCGAGGCTCTGAGACAGCAGAGCGGTCAGCAATCCAGTTGCGCACCGCCGGATCATTTACCGCGGTCAGCCGAGGCTTCGGCAGCAATTGCCAGTCGCTGTTGTACATCAGCGGCCGTCTGGACAGCCTCTTGCGTTACCACGCCATGTGCGACCAGGAAGTCACCAATGCGGCCGTCTCGGTCTGGATGATATCGCGCGAGCATTGTCGCAAGGGCGTCGCGGTGAACGAGATCCATTTCGAGCAGAATGTCGCCCAGCAACGGCACCTCGACCGTGAAGACGTCCGCTGCCACCCCGTGGCGCCGCATAAGCCGCATCGCGGCAGCAATCTCGCTCTCCCGCACGATGTGCCAGCTCGGCTGCTGCGGCAGCAGCGCGGCCATGGCCTGACGCGCTTCTTCCGCGACCGGGCCTGCTGTCGCCACCATCAGCCGCCCGCTGGCATCGACGCCAAAGGGCACAATCCGCCACCGCACACAGAGATTGATCGGCAGCATCCCGGCTGCCTGCGCTATTTGCTCCGCACTCGGGTGCGCCCTTGGCCAAGCCGCCTGAAAGGCGATCGCTTCGGCGACGGTCTCCTCGTCCAGCAAGCCTTCAGAGATCAGAATGCGGCCGAGTGGCGCACCACGGTTGCGCTGCAGGTCCAGAGCGCTGGCGAGCTTTGCATCGTCGACGGCACGCCACGCCAGAAGCAATTCACCAAGTCGCTGACGTCGGCGCGAGAGAATTGCACTCGAAGGGAAGTTGTGCGCTGTCTTGTCCCACGTAATCCGAGTGTGGAACATCAGGTGGACCAGGAATAGCTTCCAGGCGCGAACTACAGCGGCAAAGTTGACGAAGTTCGCTACCACCAACCGTGGCAACGACAACAGGGCATGCTCCCAACCATAAATCCGCCGCACGAAGTAGATGCGTTGGGAGGCACGCCAAAGCAGCAGGGCGCCGTTGGCGTACAGCAGCCAGACGATCCAATCGCGCCAAATCGGCGCAGAAAGGCGGTTCCCCCAGAACCCGCCGGTGGCAATGATGTAGAGCGGCAGAAGCTGCGCGGTGAGCAAGTATCCAAAGATGTTGATGAACGGTGTGACTGCGCCCTTGCGATCACGGAACAGCAGATACTTGGTGGCAAGCGAACCGGACCAGCCAACCTGCTGCCAGCCCTGAAAACAAATGCCGAGGGTCCAACGGGCCTTCTGCCGGTACGCTGTCTTGAATGTGCTGGGGAAGTACTCTCGCACACAGAGCGGCATTCTCACGCGGACCTCGCGGAGGCGGCCGAGTCCGAACCAGGATTTGCGCTGCACGATGAAATCCACTGGGAAGAGACAGAAGATCAGCTTCATCCCGTGCTGCATCAGCCGTGCACCGATATCATAGTCTTCCGTCAATGTGTCTGTATTGAACGGCTGATTGTCCGTCTCCGCGGCAAGCGTCATCAGCGCGTAGCGGGAAAAGCATGTGCCGACACCTGCGGACGGCACCATGCCGGACAAACTCTCGCGGACCACCAGATCGCGGGCATGCCACTCGGCAAATTCATCCATGTAGGTCCCCGCGACAAACTCGTGCCAATTGCGCTCGAGCGAGGCGACCGGTATTTGAATCAAGTCCTTCCTTGGCAGAATGTAATTGAACAGCTTGAGTTCCATTGGATGCAGCACGTCTTCACAGTCGTGCAGGACGACACCGGCGAATTCGATGCCGTGCGTCCGTTCATGCGAGAAGATGGCCTGCACCACCCAGTTCAGACAGTCTGCTTTGCAGGTTGGCCCAGCATGCGGCACCTCGACCCGGATCAGCTGCCGGAACCGCCGGCGCATCCTTTCCACTTCGTCGATTGTTGCTTGATCATTCACGTAGGTTCCGACGAAGATCGCGTATTCTCGATAATCAAGTGTGACGACCATGTTCTCGAGCATTGGCGCGATCACATCATGCTCCAGCCATGCCGGAATCATGATTGCAATAGGCTGCTCGTCGCGTTCGTACAACTGAGCGCTGGTCAACGGTTTGTAGTGGCGCCGCACCGTCAGCGTCCGATAGAGCTCACGGCACCAGTACCAGATATCAACAAACAGATCGTCCAGGCCGAGAACGAGCATTACGAGGGCTATCGCCGCCGTAAGGAATGCCAATGCGTCTTGATAGCCGACGACGAGCTGCGATGGGTCGGGCGACATCTTTGGCAAACTTCACTACGGTCGCACGTCAACGACCACCGAGGTCAATGGCACCTCATTCCACCAAGACACGATCGGATCCGATTCGGCCGTGGGAGATATCGCTAGACGCCTCGTTGGTGAACTCATGAACTGCAACGCCGGTCAACGCGGCAACGATCCGGTCAGAGGCCGCGCCGTCGCCGTAGGGATTTAGCCGGCGCGCAAAACGGCGGTATGCATCGTCGTCGTCAAACAGCTTGTTGACGGCCGTGATGATGCGGCTCGGATCGGTGCCGACAAGGTGGACGGTTCCTGCCTCAACGGCTTCGGGTCGCTCGGTAACGCCGCGCATCACCAGGACAGGCTTGCCCAACGAGGGCGCCTCTTCCTGAACGCCACCCGAATCGGTCAGCACGACGTGGGCCCGCTGCATCAGATATACGAACGGCACGTATTCGAGGGGTTCGATAAGATGGATGTTCGGCCGCCCCGAGAGTGTGCCCAGAACGGGACCGCGGACATTCGGATTGAGATGGACCGGGTAAACCATCTCGATATCCGGCCGCCCTGACAGCCGGCGAAGTGCTACACAGATCTTGTTGAACCCCGCACCGAAACTCTCGCGGCGATGGCCGGTCACGAGCAGAAGCTTGCGGTCAGCCGCAAGATATGAGAACTGCGCGTCCAGTTGTGCCTGCAGGCCGGTATCATCCTTTATGCGTGCGACTGTCGCCAGAAGAGCATCGACCACCGTATTGCCCGTGACGACAATACGACCGCCCAGTCGCTCCTCAACCAGATTGGCTTTTGCACCAGATGTAGGCGCGAACAGCAGATCACTTACGACGTCAACGACGCGTCGGTTCATTTCCTCAGGCCAAGGCCGCGCCAGATCACGCGTCCGGAGGCCTGCCTCGACATGGCCGATCGGAATGCGACGGTGAAAGGCGGCCAGTGCCGCCGCCATCGCGGTTGTCGTGTCGCCATGCACCAGCGCGCGATCGGGCCCGACCTTTTCCAGTACATCATCGAGCGCCATAAGCGCGCGCCCGGCCAAGGCATTCAACGTCTGGTTCTGCGTCATCAGGCCCAGATCGTAGTCCGGCACGATATCGAACAGCCTGAGCACCTGGTCGAGCATCTGCCGATGTTGACCGGTGACACACACGACAGACCTGATTGCCGCATTACGCTGCATCGCTTTGATCAGCGGCGCCATCTTGATGGCCTCGGGCCGCGTGCCGAAGACGGAGAGAACTTTCATTATGCCTGGCATGGCCCAGTGGAGCGGCGCGGTGCCGCCATGCCGGTCCAGGCAGTCGTGTGGGATGACGAAAATCTGTGCATCGAACCTATGAGTTCTTGCAATAACGTGGCGTTAGCGATCGAGTAACGATCCGACGCTCCTGACCGATGCCGGAAAGCGGCGGCCGAACTATCAGTGTCGGCCGGCCGTCCCTCTACGAGGGGATTCCTTTCAGAATGGTATAAGACGAAGCGTGCCTTCAGCGCGTCGCCTGCTCTCCAGACGCCGCCTACGAGGTGGTTGACAACCCCACCGCGACCCCATGGACTGGCAATGGCTCACTCCTGACGGGACTTCCGACAATGACGACACCGGTTGACGTACTGATCATTGGTGCCGGCGCCTCGGGCGCGGCCGTAGCGTGGAGTTTGGCCGAGACGAAGATGCACATCCTGTGTCTCGAGCAGGGCGATTGGATGAAGCCATCCGAATACCCCAGCGCAGGTCGCGACTGGGAGGCACGTCAGCTCAGCGACTTCCACTACAGCCCGAACCGCCGCGCGCGCGACACCGACTATCCGATCAACGAGGACAACTCGCCGATCAAGATCGCCAACTTCAACGGCGTCGGCGGCGGGACGGTATTATATGCAGGTCACTTCCCGCGCTTTCATCCGTCGGACTTCCGTGTGCGGACGCTGGATGGGGTCGCTGACGACTGGCCGATCGACTATGCGACGCTGGAGCCTTTCTACGCCGAGAACGACCGGATGATGGGAGTGTCCGGGCTGGCGGGCGATCCCGCCTATCCGCCGCATGAACCCATGATGCCACCGCTGCCGCTGGGCAAATCGGGAGCCACGCTGGCGCGCGGACTGAACAAGTTTGGCTGGCACTGGTGGCCGTCCGACAGCGCGATCGCCTCGGAGGATTACGAAGGCCGCGCCAAGTGCATCAACCTCGCGCACTGCACCTCGGGCTGTGCGCAGGGCGCCAAGGCGAGCACCGACATCACCTACTGGCCTTCCGCCATCCGCGCCGGCGTCGAGCTGCGCACGCGGTGCCGGGTGCGCGAGATCACCAGGAACGAGCACGGCATGGCGTCCGGCGTGGTGTATTACGACGCCGACGGTGTCGAGCATTTTCAGCCAGCCGAGGTGGTGATCCTTGCCTGCAACGCGATCGGCACGGCGCGCATCCTGCTGAACTCCAACGGTCTCGCCAATTCCTCCGGCCAGGTCGGCAAGAACCTGATGTTCCACCCGTACGCACGGATCGCCGGGTATTTCGACGAGACGCTGGATGGCTATCGCGGCCCAGGAAACTGCATCTGGAGCCAGGAGTTCTACGAGACGGATCGCTCGCGTGGATTCGTGCGCGGCTACACGTTTGAGTTCTCGCGTGGCCAGGGACCAGTGATGGCCGCGGTGCACGGCATGCAGATCGGGCGCCTGCCCTGGGGTGCCGATCACCACCGCGCCTATCGCAGGCTGTTCTGCCACCGCACCGGCATGGTGGCGATCTGCGAGGACCTGCCGGAAGAGCACAACACGGTGACGCTCGATCCGGTGCTGAAGGATTCCAATAAAATTCCCGCGCCGAAGATCAGCTATACACTGAGCGAGAACAGCCGCCGCATGCTTGATCATGCGGTGGCGCGGGCCAGCGAGATCCTGCGTGCCGCGGGCGCGCACGACGTCTGGTCCGAGGCGCCGCTCACTGACGGCGGTTGGCATCTGATGGGAACCGCGCGCATGGGCACTGACCCGGCGCGGTCGGTGGTGAACGAATGGGGGCGCAGTCACGACGTGAAGAACCTGTTCATCGTCGACGGCAGCATCTTCGTCACCTCGGCTGGCGTGAACCCCACGCGGACCATCCAGGCACTGGCGCTCTACGTCGCGGACAGCATCAAGCAGCGCCTCGCCACCTTGTTCGACTGAGATGGCAACCGAAACGCTATCTTCCTGCAATGCTAAGTCGGATGACCGCGTCATGCGATCGCTGGTCGTTGACCCGGTGCGCGTGCGGCCGAAGTTCTTCCGCGACGCGTCCTGATCAGGCGTTCGACGGTGACCAGTCGTAGACCTGCCCGAGAGTCTCTCCCATGAGCGCCACCCTATCGCTGTCGGACAGACGGTCGGTGACGCGAAACGGCTCGACACCCTGCTGGTAGGTCAACACGCCAACCGCGCGGGTCCAGTCGGTGCCCCACATACAGCGATTGAGCCCGAAGGCGTCGAAGATCCGCCAGAGTGGATCCCAGATGTCGCTGTAAGGGAACGGTTCGTGCGACAAGGTGCACGCGCCACTGATCTTCACCGCGATGTTATCGTGCGGCGCCAGCGCCAGCAGCCTGGGGAGATCGGCGAACGGCGCCGCGGGAGCTGGCGGCTGGGACGGCTGTGGCAGCCCGAGATGATCGATCACCAACGACGTATTGGGGTTGCGCGCTGCCAGTTGTCCGGCCTGCTCCAGTCGCCCGGTAGCCATGAGATTGACCGGCAGGGTGTGGTGCGCCGCGGCGGCGAGTACGCGATTGAGGCCGGGATCGCCAGGGTCGGTCGAGACCCCTTCGCGATTTAGCATGATTCGGATGCCGACGGTGCCGTCGGTGGCGGCCCAGTCGGCGATCGTATCGGCCACTGCAGGATCGGCCGGATCGACCGGCTTGACCAGACCGAAGCGACCGGGATGCGCGGCGTAAACCTCGAGGGCGTAGCTGGCATCGTAGCGGTACATGGAGAATGGCGATACCAGCACAGCGCCGTCGACGCCGACGGCGTCCATTGCGGCCACCATGTCTTTGCCTGTCACCTGGGGCGGTCCGTGAAGCACGCCGGCCCACGGCCTGCCCGGGTGATTTCGTTCGTAGGCGTGCACTTGGGCATCAATTGTCAGCATGATTTCTGACCTTCTACCTCCCGATGTCGCATTACCGCCCGGATTATACCCGTTGGCCGACCGCCGTCAGCCCGAACCGAGTTCACGGTCATGCGGCAGACGCCTGAGGGCGGGGCGCCGCTGGATTTCTCGTAATTTGTACGAAAGCGTCAAAATTGTACTTGCATTGTGGCCAAAATTGGGCGCTAATAGGTGTGCGGGACTTCATAGTTTCGACCAATTCGAAAACGCTATGGGAAGCAGCATAACTCGTCCCGTTACCCCAGGTCAGGAGAAGTGACCGTGGAAACGCCAAGAATCGGAACGATTACACTCGCTCTGCACCTCGACTGGGACCGCGTCGGCATCCTGTTTGCAACGTTCGGTGTTGCCTGCGCTGGTCTTTCCACGGTGCTGTACAGCGCGGGTTTCCTCCTGCAGGCGCTGTCGCATCATGTCTGATGGCGTGGCACCGTACCAGGTGGAGGAGCGTCTGGTGGAAGGCGAGACACGGTGGGTCGCCATCCGCGCTCGGGGTGCCGAGTGGTCTTACCTCACAACCGACGAAGCGGCCGACCTTGGGCGGCAGTGGGTCGAGCGGTTTGGCGCGGCGCCGACCAATCGCGAGCGGTAACCCGGTTTAATTGCGCAGGGTCTTCGCTGCGCGCATCACGCAAAGCCCTCATGGCCAAGTGACACTCGGCCATGAGGCAAGATGCGAACCCCGACTTATGCCGGGGTGAACATCGGGATCGGCGGCCCGCCTTCGCTCGGCACGAATTTCAGCTTCACCGCTTGGCCGATCTTCAACGTGGCAAGGTCGCAGTCCACGAGGTTGGTCATCATGGATGGGCCTTCCTCCAACGTGACGTAGCCGATCGCATACGGCGTCGGAGCGCGCGTCATCACGCTGAACGTATAGATCTTGCCTTTCCCTGACGCCTCCACCCATTCGCAGTCGCCGAAGCAAAACGGGCAGATAGGACGAGGATACCAATGTGCCTTCCTGCACTTGGTGCAACGGCTCAGCAGGAATTTCCCTGCGGCGCAGCCGTCCCAGTACGGCTTGGTCTCCGGGTTGCTATCGGGCGTGCCGACGAACTCGATCTTGCGCTGAACATAGGCCATGTCGATCACTCCCGCTCCAGAATGACAGTGCTGCCGCAATGCCGCGTGCCGAGCGATCCGCCCGTGCCGTGGGCGAGCGCCAGATCGCAATTCTTCACCTGCACCGCCGGATGTGCCTCTCCGCGCAACTGGCGCACGGCTTCGATGATCTTGGTAATGCCACCGCGGTTGGCCGGATGGTTGCTGCACAATCCGCCGCCGTCGGTGTTGAATGGCAGCTTGCCGACGCCTGAGATCAGATTGCCGTCGGAGACGAACTTTCCCCCCTGCCCTTTCTCGCAGAAGCCAAGGTCCTCAATCTGCATCAGCACCGTGATGGTGAAGCTGTCGTAGATCGACGCGTACTTGATATCTGATGGCTTGATGCCCGCCATTTCCCAAGCTGGCGGACCGGACCAACGGGCAGCGGAGTAGGTCAGGTCGATATCGCCACCTGCCTGGTGCTTCGGCGCCTCACCGACGCCGATCACCTTCACCAGCGGCCGCTTGAGGCTCTTGGCGATCTCCGGCTTGGTAACGATCAGCGCACCACCGCCATCGCTGATGACGCAACAGTCGAGCCGGTGCAGAGGCGAGGCAACCATCGGGGACTTCACCACATCCTCGACCGTCACCACGTCACGCAGCATGGCATGCGGGTTGTGCTGAGCGTGATGCGACGCAGCCACCTTGATCCAAGCGAGCTGCTCGCTCGTCGTGCCGTATTGGTACATGTGGCGCGTTGCACACATGGCGTACATATTCGCGGTGGCCGGGCCGTAGGGGAATTCGAACTGGACCTCGGGCTGCGCCGGACTGCCGGCCCGCGGAGCGGTCCCGGTGGCCATGCCCTCACTGCGCGGCCGGCCGGCCAGAGTGATCAGCGCGATGCTGCACCGACCGGCGGCAATCGATTCCAGCGCGTGGCCGACGGCGACCTGATACGATGAACCGCCCACATCGGTGGAATCGACGTGCCGACACTTCAGGTTCATGTAGTCCACCATCGACAACGGGCCGAGGCCGGGCGCGTCGCCGGCGCAGAAGTAGCCGTCCACGTCATCCTTGGTCAGGCCGGCGTCCTCCAGCGCCCCTTTGGCGCATTCGGCATGCAGCAACGTCACCGACTTGTCCGGTGCCTTCCTTGTCGGGTGCTCATATGCCCCGACGATGTAGCCAGCTCCCTTCAAACTCATGCTTCACTCCCTTCGCGCCCTCGCTCGGTCCGGTTCGGACGGCGCGATTATACTGATCGGTATCTCGGGGGCCAGACGGCGCAAATGGAGCAGACATGGGTGCAACGAACGAACACCGTATTCCTGTCCGGGGCTGGCTCCTGCCGCTTGTAGCGGTCGCGGCCGGATTCCTGCTGGGGAAGAATGGCAACTGGTCCGCCGGTGCGGCGCTTGCCGTGCTGCTGATCGGGTCAGTGATGGTTGCCGTCCACCACGCCGAGCTGGTCGCGCTCTGGCTGCGGGAACCTTACGGCACCCTGGTGCTGACGCTGGCCGTGACAATTATCGAACTGTCGCTGATCGTCTCTTTGATTCTGACCGGAAAATCCGATCCCGGGCTCGCCCGCGACGCGGTTCATGCGGTGGTCATGCTCGTGATCAACGGCCTTGCGGGCATTTGTATCGTGGCCGGAACGCTGCGTCACCGCGAGCAGGAATTCCAGACGCTCGGGGCGAACGCATTCCTGGCAGTGCTGATGCCGATGGCAGTGCTGGTTCTGGTCATGCCCAACTACACGCTGGCCACGCCAGGTCCCTATTACTCCACGTGGCAACTGATCTTTGTCGGAACCGCCTGCCTTTCGCTCTACCTCGTGTTCCTGTTCGTGCAGACCGTGCGCCACCAGAATTACTTCGTGCCTTCGAACGCAATGGAGGTCGCGCTTCATGCCGCCCCTCAGGCGCGCATCGGTGCGATCAGCGCGGGATTGCTGGTGTTGTCGCTCGCCGCCGTCATCTTGCTGGCCAAGCTGCTTGCGCCGTTCATCGAGCGGGGAATCGTGGCGGCCGGTGCTCCCTTCAAGCTCGCGGGCGTTCTGGTCGCTGCGATCGTGCTGATGCCGGAGTTCTTCGCCGCATTGAAGGCGGCGCGGCGCAATCAGCTGCAGACCAGCATCAACCTGGCACTAGGAAGCGCGGTCGCTTGCATCGGGTTGACCGTTCCGGCGGTAACGGTCATCGCGTTGTTTCTGGGCCAGCCACTTGCCCTCGGCATCGACAACGAATCGACTGTGCTGCTGGTGCTGTCGTTTCTGGTGGCCATGCTCACCTACGGTCAGGGGCGCACCAACCTGCTGTCTGGATTCGTCCACCTAGTCCTGCTCGCGGCCTATGTCTTCCTGATCTTCGCTCCCTGATGCAGGTATTGTCTTTGCAGCGCGCGTACGGCGGTGAGGTGAACAGCGTCTGGTTCAGGCTATCCTTGTGACGTAATTCACAGACTTGATTGTCCTGCTTTGGCTTCCTGTTCGGAAGAGTCGGCGGCATTCGTCGCCCGCAAAAAACGGGAGGTACAATATGTTGGAACGTGGCGGACTGCGCAGCGGTATCGCACTCGCAGCCTTGCTCCTGTCAGGAATCCCGAATTGGGGCGGACATGCTCAAGAGACCAATGCGGCGGTAAAGACAATTGAGGGCAGCGAGTCCGGCGTTCGCGCGGAGATCCTGAGTCTGAGGCGTACGGAGGGCGGTCTGCTCACATTGCGGATAGTCTACGAAAACGAATCCGGCGGAGAGGTCAAGAACACGGCCCTTCCGGGCAGTGGGAACGTCGAAAACTTCCAGTTGGTCGATTTCCCGAACAAGCGGAAATATAGCGTCCTGCGCACATCCGATGGTGCCTGTCTCTGCACCTCACTGAACCCGTTCAATTCCTCCGAGCCCGGCAAGCGTATCCTGTGGGCCAAATTCACCGCCCCTCCTGAGTCGGTGACGCAGATTTCGCTTCTGATGCCTGAAGCAGAGCCGGTGGACGACGTCCCTATCAGCAAATAACGGCGCGTTCGCCGCGGGCGGGTCCGTGACGCTTTCACACAGGCGATCGCCGCACTAGGTTCGCGCCATGGACGCCGTGCAACCCGACGTGTTCATTCCGCCGCGTCCGGCGATGCCGGCCCAGGAACTCTCGTTCCTTCAGTTTCTGCGCGCCATTCGCACCAATGCTCTCGGGATGTGGACCGAGGCCGCGTATCAGGAGGACATGCTGGTCCGCCGGGTGCTCGGGCGCAGCACGATGCTGATCAACGCACCGGATGCGATCCACCGCGTGCTGGTGGAGAACGCCGCGAACTACCGCCGATCGCCGGCTTCAATTCGTATCCTGCGGCCGATCATGGGCAATGGCCTGCTGCTCAGCTCGGGCGATGACTGGCGGCTGCAGCGGCGCACCATTGCTCCGGCGCTGTCGCCACGGACCTTGCCACTGTTGGCGCGCCATATCGTGGCGTGCGCCCAGGAGGCCATCGCGCTGCTCGCCGCGCAGACCAGCGAGCCGCTCAATCTGCTGGCGGCGATGCAGAATCTGGCCCTAGAGATAGCGGGGCGCTCGATGTTCTCACTGGAGACACGGCAGTTCGGCCCGGCGATGCGCCGCCTGCTGACGGAGTTCGGCATGCGGTATGCGCGCCCGCATCTGTTCGACATGGTGCTGCCGCCGTCGATCCCGACGCTGCGCGACATTGGGCGTCGCCGGTTCCAGAGGCGCTGGATGGCGCTGATCGATGAGATCATGCGGGAGCGCATGTCAGCGCCTGCGACCGATGCGCCGCGCGATCTGTTCGATCTGCTGCTCGCCGCACGCGATCCGGAATCGGGCGAGGGTTTCTCGCACGACCAACTGCGCGATCAGATCGCTACTATGATCCTGGCAGGACATGAGACGACGGCGGTGACGCTGTTCTGGTCACTGCTGCTGCTGGACGGCTCACGCGACGAGCAGCAGCGCGTTGCCGACGAGGTTCACGGCATCGAGATCACGCCGGACAACGCGATGGATGTGATGCCGCGTCTGGTCCGCACGCGCGCCGTGATCAGTGAGGCTTTGCGGCTGTATCCGCCAGGGTTCACCCTGGTACGCGAGGCGATCGGGCCGGATCGGGCCGGCACGATCGACATCGCGCGCGGTTCGGTGCTGATGATCGCGCCCTGGGTGCTGCACCGCCATCGTCATCTGTGGCGCGATCCAGACGCATTCGATCCGTCGCGCTTCCTGCCTGATATGCCTCCGCCACCGCGGTTCGCCTATCTGCCATTCGGCGCCGGCCCCCGTGTGTGCGTCGGCGCGCAGTTCGCACTCGCCGAGGCGACGCTGGTACTGGCGATGATGATCCAGGAATTCGAAGTGAGACTGGAAGATCCAGTGCCGGTATTGCCGGTGGCGATCGTGACGACACAGCCGAACCATCCCCCGATATTCCGGCTGACCGCTCGCTAGTCTAGCTACTCCGCCGCCACGCGGCCTGCGTCGGCCGCGAAGCTCTCCTCGATATGCGCTGCCAACGCGTCGGTCACCGGTTGGAGCGGACGCTTTGCCTTCAGCAGCAGGATGCCGAAGTCCGGTAGCCGTGGCAGGCCTTCCTCGGGCCGCATCGCCCGCAGCCCATCCGGCAGCCACGACAGCGTCGAAACAGTGACAGCAAGACCCGCCAACACAGGTGCGTGCGTGCCGATATGCGAAGCCGACGTGTAGGCGATCCGGTAGCGCCGACCGGCCTGCTCCAGCGCACGAACCGCGGCGCCGGCCCACTCGCAATCCTGCCCACGAGCAAGAAACGGTTTGCGGTCCGCAAGCGCCAGCGGCAGCGGGTCCTGCCGATGCGGCGCGTAGCGGTTCGAGGTCACCCAAACGAGCGGAGCTCGCCACAGCGGCACCGTCTGCCAGTCCCGCGGGTGATGCCCGTTCGAGATCAGCGTCAGATCCAGTTCGTTCGCCTTGATCCGGTGCATCAGTTCGGTGGACGGCGAGCAGACCACGTCCACCTGCACCGCCGGATGCGTCTCGGCGAAGCGCTTCAGGATCGGCGGCAGATAGGCGAACGCATAGTCATCCGGCGAACCCAGCCTCACGGTGCCGGCGATCTCCGGCGTCCGGAAGGTGGTCAGCACCTCATCATTCAGGGCCAGGATCTGGCGGGCACGGGTCAACAGATAGTGACCGTGCGGCGTCAGGTCCACGGCGCCGCCCTTGCTGCGGCTGAGCACTGGCTGACCGAGCGCATCCTCCAGCCGTTTGACCTGCATGGAAATGGCCGACTGTGTCCGCCCAACCCTGACCGCCGCTTGAGTGAAGCTATGGCCCTCGGCGATCAGCACGAAGGCTCGCAGCAGGTCGGTATCCAGGGCATGGGGGAGCGCCATGGTCATCAGCCTAATTCATCAGGCTTATCAAGGCAATTCGTTTTTCTGATTGCGCAGGCTGAGTCAGCATGCGGTGGAATGCAGGAGGCCGCGATGTCCAATCGACTGCTCTTTCACCAGCCCATCCGGGTGCGGCCGGACGCGCTGTTCAGGGCGCCGACCTTGTCCGCTCGGGCGGGGATCCGTGCGGCGTGGCAGCGCTACCGGTCGCGCCAGCGCATTGCGGATCTCGACGGCCATCTGCTGAAGGATATTGGCGTCAGCTTCGCCGAAGCAGAGGCGGAGGCCAACAAGCCGTTCTGGCAAGAGTAGAGGGGTAATCCGCGTACCCGGGGTCCGAGGCAACGTTATGATACCGCGTTGAAATGTCAGCACTCCATGCTGTCCGCATGGAACGGCGCGACGACAGGCTCCACGCGAAAAAGCGGCAAATGGATTTCCTCATCCTGGAGGAATTGGCGTGCTCGCCGTCGTTCGGGCGGTGGTTCCTGGAGAAGACTGGGCATACCGGACCCGGAACGCTCGAACTGCTCCGTCTTCTGCAATCCGACAGCACCGATGATGGCGAAACCGACTTCTTGGTTGTGCACGCTACTGCCGCAGGAAGCAGGGCACTCCTGATCGACAACAAATTCGGCGCAGCGTTCGCTCAGCCCCGCCCGGAGCGCCAGCGCACTCGGGGACAGGCAGGCATAGCCAGCGGTTGTTGGCTTGAATTCGCCATCGTACTGACGGCTCCGCGTCATCTCCTGGCGGAGGCTGAGGGCGTGTTCGACTGCAAGGTCTCCTACGAGACGATCAGGCAGGCAATCGCGGCGCATGGTGACCCGGGGCGCATGGCGTGCAAGCTGAAGCTGCTGGACTGGGCGATTGCCCGGTCCAAAAAAACACCCCGCTCTTGCTGGCGGGGTGCGGACATTTCTCTCTAAACTTGGCTTGTGGGGCGTCTGGTAATCGCCTCGCGCCGGGCTGTCCAGCCAATACGATGCTGCACTGCGAAACCCCACTTGCATACGAACAACCGGCTTGCTAGGTTGTGCATCGCAGCAATGCAACGAGAGTTGCGCTGTCTGCTTTCTTGGACGTTTCCTCCCTAAACTTGGCGGTGCCTCCGGGCACCGCCTTTTCTTGTCGACAGTGGGCGGGTCAGACCGCGATCCCGAACCGCTCCGTGTAGCCACGGAACTTCTGTCGCTCGGTGTCGGTGTCGAGGCCGTGATCCTCGAAGCGGTAGTCTCGTGGGCCATAGCCGCCCTGTGGCCGCTCCCTGGCGTATTTCCCGACCGCAGCAGCCACGCCGGGCGCCAGCGGCAGCCCGAAATGCCGATACAACACCGCCACAGTGCCCACCGGGTCCGACACCAGCGCGTTGTGGTGGACGTGATGGATCGGCTCCGGAAGGCCAGCGTCGTCGCCGACCGCCACCATCTGCTGGGTGCCCTCCAGCCAGCGGGCGCTCTCCTGCCGGCCGATCTCGCGCGGGTCCAGCCGCCGGGTGAACGGCCGGCGCACCACCTCGGTGAGCTTCGCCACCGACAGCAGCACCTTCACGGGATTGCGATGCACGAACACGAGCCGCGCATCGGGATATTCGGTCCTGATCGCATCCAGCGCGAACAGATGGTCGGGGCATTTTACCACCCAACGCCCGCCAGGCGCCTGGTGCTGCAAGTGTTGCAAAAAACGACGGTGGAATCGATAGGCCGACGCGTGGCTCGCCCGGTCCAGCCATTGCCGGTAGGTCGGGATCTGGTAGGTCGTGTCGAAACGCAGACTGCGGAAGACATGCGCGGTGATCTCGCTGCACTCCTGTGGAGAGGTGGCATCGAGCGGGTGCAGCGCACGGAACTCGGGGGCCAGCCGTTCGAAGGCACGCAACTGCCGCGCGACGCGCGCCGGCCGGGTATCACGCCCCTGGGCCGGCGGATAAGGATAGATCGTCTGCCAGACAAGCGGCGCCCGGTTGTCGGGATCGTTCAGCAACAGCCGGTGCAGGAAGGTGGTTCCGCTGCGCGGCAGGCCGGTGATGAAGATCGGCCGTTCAATCTGCTGCCGCTGAATGCCGGCATCGCGCGCTTCGGCGTCCTGGAAGCGCAGTAGATTGGTCAGGAAGCGCAGAACATCCCACCGCGTCGCCATGCGTCCGACGAGACTGAGCGATGCCTCATCCATGCACGCGGAGAGCAGGCGGCGCAGTGGGTCAACGAACGAGGCGTCGCCAAAGTCGCTGAGCCCGCTGCGCCGGCGGGCGGCCGCCAGCAACGGCTCCGCCTCCAGCGGTCGCCGCAGCAACCCGAGCGTATCCGCCACACCGTCAGCGAGGGAGAGAATCGAATCTTGCAGCAACAAACGCAGTCTCTCCTTGCGGCACGATAAGGGGCGCAAGCCAGGGCACAAGATCGTGACCCGCCGAAGGGCCGTCCCCCTGTGCATCCGGGTTTGGCGGTAACCCATTTGAACCATCTATGCGGCTAGCCTGACCGCAGTGTCGGTCCGGGGCGTGGACATCCGCTCCCGTAACCGGCGCTGCGGGCATTCTTCGCACAACGATCGGATGAGGAACATACCATGTCGTTTGCCTTGATTGGCCGCCGGCCCTGGTTACGGGGGGCCTTGGCCACGGCCGGCATAGCGGTCGCGCTGCCGCGAGCGAAGGCCGATCCTGCGGCGGTAGCACCGATCCGGGAACTCTGCGACCACCTCCTTGACGTTATGCGGGCCGGCCAGGGCACGCCGTTCCCACAGCGGTTCGCAACGCTGGCCCCGGTGATTGACCGCACCTTCGATCTGCCTGCTATCCTGCAACTGTCGGTCGGTCCGTCCTGGTCCAGCCTGGCCCCAGATCAGCAGGCCAACCTGCTGACAGCGTTCCGCCGCTACACGGTGGCCAACTACGTCAACAGCTTCGACAATTACAAAGGCCAGCGCTTTGACGTGTCGCCGGACACCAAGAGCCTGCCGAACGGCGAGCAGCTGGCGCAGACGAAGATCATCTCGTCATCCGGCAATTCGCACGAACTGGATTACGTCATGCGCCGGGGGGGCAATGCCTGGAAGGCCGTGGATGTGCTGGCGGACGGCTCGATCAGTCGGGTCGCGGTGCAGCGCTCCGACTTCCGCCGGCTGGTCTCACGCGGGGGCGCCCAGGCGCTGATCGAGAGCCTGAACCAGAAGACGGCGGATCTTTCCGGCGGCGCTCTGACTTAGCGCCAGCGTGTTATGCGAGCTGCTGCTGTGGCCTGGTCCATCATACGGTGGCCACCGGCGTCGCGGGCGAGCCGACCGCGCCGGGCAGGCGCAGCGGCGGCCCGGTGAACAGAAAGCGGCTGCGGTTATTGGCGCGCAGCCAGTCGGCGAGCTCGGTCAGGTAGAACATCTCGCCGAGATAGCAGCCGAGTTTGAACAGGCAATGCGCGTGCAGCGGTAGTGTGGCGCAGACATCGTCCATACACGGCCGTGCGGGCATGCTCTCGACCGCGAAGTTGTCAGAGATCAGCGCGACGGCGCCGCTCTCGGTCACCCATTGCTGCAGCTTCGGATCACGACCGTCGAGGCCCACGGTGCCGGCCATCAGCTTCTCGCGGTCAGGCTGCTTGTTCATCTCCAGCAGCATCTCGGCGAAACCGGTGCGGAACAGCACGAAGTCACCCTGCTCCACGATGACGTTGTCCTTGCGCATCACTTCCATCAGCTCGTCATAGCTGACGATGTGGCCGGTGCGGCCGAAATGCGCCTCCAGGTCGATCAGCACGCCTCGACCCTGCATGCAGGCTTCCGCCATGTTCTGCACGCCGAGATGCCGCGCGCCCTGCGGTTCGTCGCACGGCGTCATGTTGCCCTGCGCGTCGTAGTAGGCGGGACCGATGATGTCACGGCCGGCGCGGTAGCCATTGTAGAACACGTCCTCCGCACGGCCATCGCCATCGACGTCGAACATCTGACCGACATGCGCGAGGCTGTCCCACTGCGTCGAGTATTGCAGTGTCAGGACCACCTGGTCGTCGCAGACGATATCGGTGGCGGTCGGATCATCGCAGCGCAACGGGTAGTTCATGTTGGGTTTGTCGCCGCGCATGGTGGGTTTCAGCACCGGCGGAAAGCGGCGCGGCGAGAGGATGGCGCCGCCGGGATAGTCGAGCGGCAGCGACAGGCAGAATGTTTTTCCGACCTTCACCTCGGCGATCCCTTGCAGGACCTTTTGCGGCGTGAGGAGATTGAGGCGGCCGCGTTCATCATCGGCGCCGAAATCGCCCCAGGTTGAACCGGCGGGACGACGGGTCCAGCGTTGGTTGTCTGCCATGTGCGTTTCCTTCCGGTTGTCTCACCGGACGGTGCGGCGATACGGCGTTATTGTCGAGCCGGGTCGCCGCCAGCACGGCGCAGCAGGTTCTCGTAATACGGCAGATCCCGAGCGAGCCGTGGGTCATCCGAGAAGCGGGCGATGGCGGCGCGGACCAGCGTCAGCGCCCGCTCCGCGAGCGGACGCGCTTCCTTGGATTTTTGTTCCTGTATCAGAATATCAGCGACGCGTCCGAGACTGATCGACCGGTCGCGCTGCCAGTCCGTGTTGCCGGCATCGCGCGCCGCCAGCGTCTCCGCGATCTCAAGGTCCTTGCGAAACGCGCTCAGCGCGCCCGGCAGATCGCCCTGCGCCACCAGCACATCGCCGATCTTCTCGTGGCTGACCGACAGGTCGCGCTGCCAGCCCATGTTGCCGGCATCGCGCGCCGCCAGCGTCTCCATGATCCCGAGGCCCGTGCGATACGCCGCCAGCGCGCCCGGCAGATCGCCCTGCGCCACCAGCACATTGCCGATCTTCTCCTGGCTGACCGACAGGTCGCGCTGCCACTGCGTGTTGCCGGCATCGCGCGCCGCCAGCGTCTCCATAATCCCGAGGCCCGTGCGATACGCCGCCAGCGCGCCCGGCAGATCGCCCTGCGCCACCAGCACATTGCCGATCTTCTCCTGGCTGACCGACAGGTCGCGCTGCCACTGCGTGTTGCCGGCGTCGCGCGCCGCCAGCGGCTCCATGATCGCGAGGCCCGTGTGATACGCCGCCAGCGCGCCCGGCAGATCACCCTGCGCCACCAGAACATCGCCGAGCTTGACATTGCTGATGCACAGGTCGCGCTGCCACAACGTGTTGCTGGCGTCGCGCGCCGCCAGCGGCTCCATGATCGCGAGGCCCGTGTGATACGCCGCCAGCGCGCCCGGCAGATCACCCTGCGCCACCAGAACATCGCCGATGTTCACTTGGCTCACATACAGATCGCGCTGCCACTGCGTGTTGTCGGCATCGCGCGAAGCCAGCGTGTCCCTGATCGCGAGGCACGTGCGGTACGCCGCCAGCGCGCCCACCAGGTCGCCCTGCGCCTCCAGCACATTGCCGATCTTGTTGTGGCTGGTCGACAGGTCGCGCTGGTCGCCGTTGCGATCTGCCGCCGCCTGAGCCGATAAGAAACAGTCGAGGGCGTTGGCCAGCGATCCGGTGGTGAGCCACTCCTCGCCGAGTTCGATCCACGGCCACATATCGTCAGGCGCAAGCCGGGTGATTTCGCCAAAAGTCACCATCGCCGCAGCATGGTCGAACGCCAGGCGCTCGATCGCCCCACGCTCCTTCAGCAGCGGCAGCAGTCGCGCGCGACGCGCCGCCTCTTCCTCGTCGATCTTCGCCTGCAGCACGCTGCGCGCTCCGGCGACGTCAAGCGCACCGATCTTGTCCCGCGCCGCACCGATCACCGCATCAACATCCAAGCCTTCGTCTGAAGGCCGGACCTGCTCCGCCCCGCGCGCCCGCGCGGCCTCGACGAACTGAAGCAGGCGCTCCGGATACTCCGAAATCGGCACGTCAGCGGCGCCGATCATATCGAGGATCGGCTGCAACCGGGCGGCTGGAACCTTCTCGCGCTCCGCGACACGCCTGACTTCCGCCAACGCGTCTAGATAGCGCCGAATGACCGTTCCGGGGACAACGAACGCCTCGTGGATCGGGCTTTCGCCGGACCGCTTGCCGGTCTCCGACAGGCTGATGATCCCGGCCAGTTGCTCGCCCGCGTCAAGGAACACGGGCGAGCCGCTCGAACCGCGATCCGTCCAATAGCCTTGCTGGCTCGCGCCGGTGAACTGGCGACGCCGATCACTGCGCAACGTGCTGGCGATCACACCAGGCACGTTGACCTCCTGCAACAGCGAGGGATTTGCTGCATCGCGTCCCGGCAGCCCGGCATAAACGTAACTGTCGCCGGTCTCGTACCGCTCCAGGCTGGCCGGGCTCACCGGGGTCACGCCATCGGGGATCGCGTCGGGCTGCAGCAGCACCAGATCCGGCTCCGGTCCGTTCGGTTCCGCGCGGCAAGGATCCGCCAGCGACACACCGCTCGTCACATGCGCGCCATCCTGCCACGCATGGGCGTACTCGACCTCTGCTCGCTTCTCGCCTTCCCCCGCGTCGTCGGACGACGCCGTCGCCGCCAACCAGACGTGCCGGCACGTCGCAATGCAATCCCCGCTCAGCACCACACCGCAGCCAACGAACGCCTTCGTCGGTCTTGTCCGATGGATGTATACCAGCGACGTTTCGACCATGACGCGCAGGAGATCATGATGCCCGCACCGATGGTAGTGGAATTCGCCAGTGGCAACAAAGTCATCCTCGGCCGCAGCGTTGCCGTCACCGGCCTCTCCGAGGTCTCGCTCATCGGCGATGTCGCCAAAGCCACAGCCGATGGCTTCAAGTCAGCCTTGGGCACCCTCGGTGATCTCGTCGCGATGATGGAGGAAAAGATCGGGCGCATGCCGCATCGGCCCGAGAAGGTTGAGATGGAATTCCGTGCCTCCATCAGCGGCGAATGCGACCTGTGGATCGTGTCGGGCGACGGCGAGGCGGAATTCAAGGTGACGCTGACCTGGGGCAAGGAGTAGCAGCGGCATGCCGTTCCCGATGCATGTTACCGTGCTTCGCCCAATGACGCTGAGCGCGATGCTTGCAGCGCCGCTCGTCTACGCCGGTGAACCACCCCAGCCCGATCGACCCGTCGGTGCTGCCGCCCTAGACTAGGCCGCGGCCAACGTTGCGTCCCCAGCCCAGTTCGACAGCACGATCGCCAGAGTGAACGAGCTCGCGGATGGCTGGGCGTGGTTCGCCCGACGCTAGGGTCAGGCGGCCTGCGCCACCGTCATCGCATCCCCAGTGACCGTGGTGCGTCGCATGTCGCGCACCTGCGTTTCATCGAACCGGGTCACGCGGTGCATGGTCTGACGGTTGTCCCACATCACCAGGTCCCACTGGCACCATTTGTGCGAATACACGAACCGAGGCTGCGTCGCGTGCTCCACGAGGTCGCGCAGGAAGGCGCGCGCCTCCGGCACCGGCCAGCCGACGATGGCGCCAGCATGAGCCGACAGGAACAGCGACCTGCGCCCGCTCACCGGATGCGTGCGCACCAGGCGCTGCCGCACCGGCCGGAACATCTCCCGTTCTGCATCGCTCAACTCACTGAAGCCGAGGGCGCCGCGCGAGAACATCAGCGAATGTTCGCAGATCAAGTCTTCGATCTCGGCCCTCGTCGCGGCGTCCAGCGCATCATATGCGGCGCGCATGTCAGCAAATTCAGTGTGCCCTCCCCGCTCGACGACGATACGGCCGGACAGCAGCGAGTACTTCGCCGGCATCGCGCGGTACGAGCTGTCGGAGTGCCACAGCCGGTTGCCGAGATTGAACATCCGGCGGCGATCGTCACGCCCGAGCGGTTTCTGGTCCTTGTCGAGATTGGACGCATCCTGCATGTCGAGCGGCAGCCGGCGCTCGGCCGCGGTTGCAATATGGCCGCCGGGAGAGGACTTGAGCGAACCAAAGTTGCGGGTAAATGCGCGTTGTTCATCGTCGGTCAGGCGGTGATCGTGGAACACCAGTACGGCGTAGCGGTCCATGCCGGCCTCGATCGCGTCGACTTCATCACGCGACAGAGGCCGCGTGATGTCCACACCGGACACCTCGCCGGCGAACTCGGGATTGAGCGGGCGAATGCTGAGTGTCATCATGAAGATTCCTGTTCGACGGACACGACCATAATATCATGTGGCGCTTTGCGATATTGCTGCTTGCCGTTCTCGCCTCGATGCACTGTTCCACGGCCAGTGCACAGACCGCTGTCCCGGACGGCACCTGGCTGGTCGGCCAGCGCGTCGCGTTCGACATATTTGCGTGCAAGGATAGTCTGTGCGGCCGGATCGTATGGTTGCGCAATCCGGCGCTGCGCACCGCCGAGATGTGCGGTCGAACCATCATCTGGGGTCTCAACCAGGACGGTCCGTCGCAATGGAGCGGCGGCTGGTTCTTCGACCCCGATAATGGCACCACCTATAACGTATCGGCCCAGGTGGAGAACCGCGACCTCATTTCCGCGCGCATCTACAAAGGCATCTCACTGTTCGGCCGCACTGAAATCCTGACCCGCATCACAGCCCGCAGTCTGTCGGGCTGGTGCGGAACGTAGCAGCAAAGCGTCAGGCGGCCCGGGCCTGCTCGACGATCAGGCCGGTGCCCTTGATCGAGGTACGGCGCAGGTCGCGCACCTCCTTCATATCATCGAAGCGGCGCGCGCGGTGCATCACCGTACGGTTGTCCCACATCACCAGGTCATTCACCCGCCACTCGTGCGCATAGACGAACGTGCGCTGCGTGGCGTGCTCCATCAGATCACGGATGAAGGCGCGCGCCTCAGGCACCGGCCAGCCGACGATCCCGCCGATATGCGATGAAAGATACAGCGACTTCCGACCGCTCACCGGATGCGTGATCACCAGCCGATGCTGAACGGGGCGTAGCCGTTCCTCGTTGCCGGCGGCGTAGTCGGCAAAGCCGATCTGCTCGCGCGAAAAGACGATCGAGTGTTCGGTGACCACGTCCTCGACCTCGGCCTTGGTCGCATCGTCCAGCGCGTCGTAGGCGGCGCGCATATCGGCGAACTCGGTGTTGCCGCCCTTGCCCGGGATCACACGGCCGTGCAGCAGCGTATAGCCGGCCCCCACCGCACGGAACGACGCATCTGAGTGCCACAGGCGGTTGGCCAGTGCGTACATCCTGCTGCGATCGTCGCGCGCGCGAAGCTGGTTGCGCGCGGTGAGGTTGGAAATGTCGCCGAGCTCCAGCCGGTCGCCGAGACGGCGGTCCTCAGGCTTGGCCATCTGTCCGGCCAGCGTCACCTCCAACTCGCCGAAATTGCGACTGAACTCGAGCTGCTGGTCGTCGGTGAGCGGCTGGTCTCGGAATATCAGGACGGCATAGCGGTCCATGCCGGCTTCGATGGCGGCGACCTCGTCCCGGATCAGCGGCTGCGCGATATCGATGCCGGAGACCTCGCCCGCGAACACCGGATGGACCGGATCGATGCTGATGCCCATTACGGAACGCTCCTACTTGAATCCTGCGGGCATTATAGATGCCGGCGTCAGGCCCGCAAATCGGCTTCGAAGCGATCGCGCCACGCATCCAGGCTGTTGCGCCGCATCACCGCCATCATGGCGACATGCCGGTCGCGCCGCTCATCGCGCCCCATCGCAAGGGCGCGATCGAGCGCCGCCGCTACCCCAACCTCATCGTACGGATTGACGATCATCGCTGCATCCAATTCCCGGGCCGCGCCGGCGAACTGCGACAGCACCAGGACACCTGGATTGTCTGGATCCTGCGCAGCGACATACTCCTTCGCCACGAGGTTCATCCCATCCCGCAGCGGCGTCACCAGTCCCACCTGCGCCTCGGCATAGAGCGGCATCAGAGCACTGCGCGCGAATCCTCGGTTCAGATAGCGCAGCGGCATCCAGTCCACTTCGGCGAAGCGCCCGTTGATGCGGCCGGCCTCCGCTTCCAGCTCGCGGCGGATCTCGCGGTACGTCTCTATGTCGCCGCGCGATGGCGGTGCGATCTGCATGAACACCACGTTGCCCTGGCGCTGCGGAAACCGCTCGAGGAACTGCTCGAACGCGATGAACCGCGGGCGCAGTCCCTTGGAATAGTCCAACCGATCGACACTCAGGATCAGTGACCGCCCAAGCAGGCTGGCGCGCAGCCGCGACGCATAATGCTGATTGGCCGGCGCCTCTGCCTCGTGTCGCACTTCGTCGACATGCACACCGATCGGATACACCCCGGTCTTCACGGTGCGGTCGAACGCCTTCAGCCATCCGCCATCCGGCGCGCTGCCACCTGCGTGTCGCAAAACATAATCGGCGAACGCGCTGCGATCATCCTCTGTCTGGAAGCCGACAAGGTCGAACTGACACATCGCGCGGATCAGCTCTGCGTGCACCGGATCGGTCATGAAGACCGAAGGCGCCGGAAATGGCGTGTGCAGGAACAAGCCCATGCGGTTGCGCAGCCCCGCTTCGCGCAGGGCATCCGCCAGGCAAAGCAGGTGATAGTCGTGCACCCAGATCAGATCATCCGGCTGCACCAGACGAGCGAGCGCCCGGGCGAACAGCGCGTTCACCCGTCGATATCCTGCGAACTCCGCCCGATCGAAATGCGCATGGCCGACCTGATAGTGCAGCGTCGGCCACAGCGTACCGTTGGCGAAGCCACGGTAGAACTCGTCGTAGTCGCGCCGGCAGAGATCGACAGTGTAGAGCGTGATCGATCCGACCGTTCGCTCGACATGCGCGGCAGCAACGGCATCGTCAGTGATTTCGCCGCTCCAGCCGAACCAGATGCCGCCCTGCTGCTTCAGCGCATCCAGCACGCCGGCCGCCAGTCCACCCGCGGTCGGTTCACCTTCCGTGATCGGCGCCACCCGATTGGAGACGACGACAAGCCGGGACATCCTGCATGGCCTCGATGATGCGAGCGGATCAGGCCACAGCAGTGTGTCCGATACGTGGCAGAAACCTTGCCTACTTGATGTGGTTGATCTGGTTCTCGCTCAGTGCGCGTATGCAGTTGGGCAGCGGAATGAAGCCGACTGGGCTGAGATATTGCTCGGCGTTGCCACCGTCTATCGAGACCGCCCAGAGCAGGAAGCGGCGCAACGCCGCGGCAGTCTCGGGATTGGCCTGCCCGATGGAAACCACCGCGTACTCGTAGTTGACCAATGGATATGAGTCATCGCCTGGCGCGAACACCAGGCTCAGACGCTCGTCGGCCGGCGTGCGAGGGTCGAGCACCGAGGCTGCGGCACTGATGGTTTCGGCATTCGGGAGAACAAACTTGCCACTCTGATTCCCGAGTGGCGCAGTGCCCAACCCGGCCTTCGCGATCGCGTCGTGGTAGCTGACGCCGGCATAGCCGACCGAATACGGGGTCGCGGCCAGCGCCTGCACCATGCCCTCATTGCCGCTGGCGGTTCTTTCTCCAGCTACCCCGGGCCAGGCGATGCTGGTGCCGTAACCGATGCGGTTCTCCCAACTCTGGGTTGAGAAATCGAGGAATTGCGTAAAGATGAAGGTATCGCCCGCGGCATCCGATCGGCGGATCGGCACGATCGGCTGGTGCGGCAGTTCGACATGAGGATTCAGTTCGGCAATCGGTGCCGCGTCCCATTCCTTGATGCGGCCGTCACAAATGCTGGCGAGCGTCGGGCCATCCAGTTTCAGTCCGGCATCGTTCAGGCCCGGAACGTTGTAGTTGACCGTCTGCGCGGAGATGGCGAGGGGAATATTGACGATACCGGTGTTCTGCTCGGCCTGTTCGTCCGACATGTAGGCATCCGACGCACCGATATGCGCGTCGCCGGAGATGGCGGCGGCAATGCCGGTGCCCGAACCGGTGGCGGCGGCGGTGATCGTGATGCCGGGCACAAGGCGCGTGTAGTCGGGGATCCAGCGCTGAAAAAGCGGATAGAGCAGCGTGGAACCGGTTTCGTTCAGTGTTGGTCCCTCGGCCCACGCCGACAGCGAGACCAGTGCCAGCGAAAGCGATGCGGCAATCAGGCTGCGCCGGAACCACCGGCCGAGGTCAGTGCGTCTCGTCATGGCGGTGCTACCGGCCTATCTGATCGAGATTCAGGCCCGTTGTCTCGATGCGGTACATCCAGGGGACCACCGCGCCCAGAACCGAAGTGACAATCAGACCCCAGAGCAGCGCAGCGGTTCCTATGCTGGCGAGCAGGATCGGGAACAGGAAGGCGGTGGCGACCGCGCCGATCTTCGCGAACGCCGCGGCGAAGCCCGCGCCCATGCCGCGCACCTCGGTCGGGAACACCTCGCCCGCGAGCAGGTAGGTCTGCGCGTTCGGGCCGATATTGGTCATGAAGTTGAACAGCATGAAGCCAGCGAAGATGAGAGCGATCCTGGTCGATCCCGTGGCGTCGTCGGAGAGTGTGGCGAGGAACAATCCGACGGCACAGCCGATGAAGCCGATGATCTGCAGCCTGATGCGGCCAGCACGGTCGGCGAGGACCACAGCGAACAGGATTCCGACGATCAACAGGACGTTGATCAGCGCTGCACCTTTGGCGGCGAGGGCTGGAATGAGCGCAGTCGCGTACATCCAGCGCCCTGCCGACAGGTCCGGTACGAGAATGAGAACGACGCAGCCGACACCGGTGCCGGCGTGCGCACCCAGCGCCTGGAAACCGAACGCACCAAGCACCAGTTTGCCGCGGTTGGCGCTGGGGATGTTCTCCGAGATGATCATGTGGGCGGTCGGATAGTCGCAGCCGAGTGCCAGGCCCAGTCCGAACAGGCAGATGGCGAGCGAGAGAAAGTCGTTGCAGAGGATCAGCAGCGCCAGGAAGGCCACGAAGATGATCATCTCCGCAATGAACATGCGCTTGCGGCCGAAATAGTCCGATAGGCCGCCTAGCAACACTGCGCCGAACAGGATGCCGGCGAGGCTGGCGGCGCTGATGATGCCTTCTCAGCAGGCAGGCTGTGGAATTCGCGAACGATGAGCGGCAACGCGACGCCGGTCATGAAGACGACGAAACCCTCGAAGAACTTTCCGGCGGCGGCCAGCGACCAGATGCGCCATTGCATGCCGGTCATCGGCGCTGATTTCAGCCTGGTGCCGTCAGCCAGCCAGGCAACTCGTCGATATAGTCCTGCACAGATTTTGCGCGCGCGACGGCGGGCATCGCACGCTCGGCGACGTCCATTGGCGACCTATCCCCTGTCAGTCACCGTGGCGAGAACCGCCACCGCCTGACCTCGATGGTCAGGCTGACGGCGCGACGGCGTTCTGATTGGGGCACAAAACTTGGGTCATCGCACGTGACGCTTTGATGTCGGTGAGGCTATGCAGCTTCGGGCAACGGCTCGACCAGTTGCTGCCTGCGCAGCATGTCACGATACGGACCCGGCCGTAACGCAAGCACCCGCGGTGGGCCGTCGTCGACGATGCGCCCGCGATCCATCACGATGATCCGGTCGAAGCTCTTGAGCGTCGCCAACCGGTGCGCAATGGCGACGACAGTGCGGCCCTGCATCAACACGTCGAGCGCGTCCTGGATCGCCCGCTCGCTCTCGCTGTCGAGCGCACTGGTGGCCTCGTCCAGCAGCAGGATCGGCGCGTCCTTCAGGAGTGCCCGCGCGATCGCCAGGCGTTGCCGCTGGCCGCCCGATAGCTTCACCCCGCGATCGCCCACCATGGTGGCAAAGCCGTCGGGCAACGCTTCGATGAACTCGCGGCAGTTCGCCATGTCAGCCGCCGCCAGCACATCCTCCTCGGACGCGTCGGGACGGGCATAGCGGATGTTCTCCAGCACCGTGCGGTGGAACAGGCTGATATCCTGTGGCACGATCGCCATCGTCGTGCGCAGGCTCTCCTGCTTGACGTCGCGGATGTCCTGGCCATCGATCAGGATGCGGCCGCTGCCCACGTCATAGAAGCGCTGGAGCAGCGCCAGCACGGTGGACTTGCCGGCGCCCGAATAGCCGACCAGCCCGACCCGCTGACCAGGCTCGATCGTCAGGTCGAAGTCCCGCAGCACCGGCGCGCGGCCGGGATACGCGAAGCGCACCTGATCGAACGTCACCTCCCCTGCCCCCACCCGCAGCGGCCTCGCGTTCGGCCGGTCCGGCAATTCGTGCTCGATCAGCAGCGCTCCAATGGCCTCCTCGAGCCGCGCGACATGCTGAGTCAGATCGACCAGCGCCACCGCGAGGTCACGCGTGCAGTGCAGGATGCCGATGGACAGCGAGGTGATCAGCACCAGATCGCCGACCGTCGCCTCGCCGTGCTGCCACAGCAGCAGACCCCATGCGACGATACCAGCGATCAACGTCGCGGTGATCACCGCATGGATCAGGCGCAGCCGTTCGAGATAGATCAGACTGGTGCGGCGTGCAGCCAATTCGAAGCCGATCGTGCCAGCGATACGCTTCTGCTCGCGGAACATCGCACCGAATGCGCGCACGACAGACATGTTGCCGATCACGTCGACCAGCTCGCCGTCGACCGCGGCGGCCTTCGAGGCGAAGCTGCGATGCAAGGGCGTGCCGCGGCGGGCCAGGTAGTACACCATCGCGCCCAGGCACGCGGCAGCGCCGACCAGCGCGCCGGCCATGGTCAGGTTCACCGAACCGATGAATGCGATCGAGCAGACGACTGCCACCACTGGTGGCAGAACGTTCCACGACCCGGTATTCTCGGTGGTGAACACGGCATTGGACGTCGCAGTGATGCGGCTGGCCAGCGCGCCAGGCAGGCGCTCGGCGAAATAGCTCGGCGAGTGACCGGAGAGATGGCCGAACAGGTCACGTCGGATGTCGCCGGTCACCGCCACAAATGTGTAAGCCGCTGCCCAGCCTGCGAGGCGCCACAGCAGGCTGTCGGCGGCAACCAGCGAGCAAAGCACCGCGAATGCCAGCCAAAGTCCCGTCGCCTTGGCGGGACCCGCGGCGATGATGTCGATCAGGTGCTTCAGGCCGTACTGTACGGAAACAGCGCAAACCACCGCGATCAGCACGGACAAGAAAACGGTGGCGTGTCCCCAGGGGTGACGACGCACATAGTGCCACAGGAACCCGATGGGATGCGCACGCAAGCGCGGTAGGTTCATCGAACGAGCCTCATTTTCGCCGCAATCAACTCAATGTCGGGAGTGTGATCGGCGCGGATGGCTGAATTAAGGCGGGATTTACGGCATGGAAGGCGCCGATTTTTCGCCACATTCACATTCTATAACAACATAGTGATCAAGCACGGCCCCTCTGATCAAGTCAACCGTCAGTAAAAGCCGAGCTGGTTACTGGTGAACCGAAGAAAAACCCTGGGGCCTGCATTGATGCGTATCGCTCAAATTTCTCCGCTTTTCGAAGCGGTGCCGCCCAAGCTGTACGGTGGCACCGAGCGCGTGGTTTACTCCCTCACTGAGGAACTGGTCGCCATGGGTCACGACGTGACCCTGTTCGCCAGCGGTGATTCGATCACGTCGGCAAAGCTCGCGTCGATGCGCGACCAGGCACTGCGGCTCGATCCATCCGTGGTCGACTGGATCGCAATCTACATGCGGATGATGGAGCGGATCTATCGCCGCGCCAACGAATTCGACGTGCTGCACTTTCATACCGACTATTTCCCGCTGTCGCTGTTCAGCCGCCAGCGCACGCCGTTTCTGACCACGCTGCACGGCCGGCTCGACATCCCGGAATTCAAGGATGTCTACGAGCTGTTCGATGCGCCGTTCGTGTCGATCTCGAACAGCCAGCGGCGACCGATCCCCAACCTGAACTGGATCGGCACGGTGCACCACGGCATGCCGGCCCATTTGCTGACGCCGCAGCCGGTGAAGCAGGAGTACCTCGCGTTCCTTGGCCGTATCTCGCCGGAGAAGGGTGTGGACAAGGCGATCCGCATCGCCGGGGCCGCGGGCATGAAGCTGAGGATCGCCGCCAAGGTCGATAATGCCGACAAGAAATACTACGAGAGCGAGATCAAGCCGCTGATCGACGCCAGCCCGTGGGTCGAGTTCATCGGCGAGATCAACGACGCCCAGAAGCCGGTCTTCCTGTCAGGCGCGCATGCACTGCTGTTCCCGATCGACTGGCCGGAACCGTTCGGCCTCGTGATGATCGAGAGCATGGCATGCGGCACGCCGGTGATCGCCTTCAACCGCGGCTCGGTGCCCGAGGTAATCGACGACAGCCTCACCGGCTTCATCGTGCACGACGAGGCGACAGCGATCGCGGCGGTGGAGCGGCTGGGCGAGTTGGACCGCACCCTGGTGCGGAGGCAGTTCGAGCACCGCTTCACCGCCCGGCGCATGGCCGAGGACTATCTCGACCTCTATGAGGAGCTGTGCATGCCGCAGGCGCCGCGGCTGCGTGCCGTTATCGGCTGACATCGCGGCAACCGGGGAATAGGATGAGGGCGGGGCAGCGTGTCTGCCCGGCCTTTACTCTTTCGGGCTCGCAGCGAGGTTACGGTTGAGCCATGACATCGCTACGCGCCCAAGGTGGACTGAGCGGCCTCAATTTCTTTGTCGGCGCCCTTCAGACGGCCTTCGGACCTTTCTTCACCGTCTATCTGACCCGGAAGGGCTGGAGCCAGGTTGATATCGGCTTCGCCCTCAGCGTCGGTACCGGGTCGGCGCTGCTTTTTCAGCTGCCGGCCGGCGCGCTGGTGGATGCTATTCATCTCAAACGGTTAGCTGTCGCTGTTGCGCTGCTGCTGACCGGCCTGAGCGCCATACTGGTGGTGGCGACGCCGACGCAGGTGCCGGTCCTCATTTCGCGGGTGCTACAGGCGTTCGCGGGGTGCCTGCTCACGCCGGCGATCGCAGCGCTTACGTTGAAGCTCTGCGGCCATGACGGGTTCAGCGAGCGGTTAGGCAGCAACGGCCGCTATGCCTCGCTGGGCAACGGGTTGACCGCGGCAGCACTCGGCGGCGTTGCGTTCTATTTTTCGCAAGGCGCCATATTCACCTTTACGGCCCTGCTGATCATCCCGGCCCTGGCCGCGCTGGCGATATTCCGCGATACGGACCTGATCGCGGATGACCATCCGGCCACGCGTCATCCCCGGGAACGAAAGAATAGCGAGCATCGTCCCTGGCATATTTTCAACGACCCGATCCTGCACATCTTCGCGGTCTGCATCGTCCTGTTCCAGTTCGCCAACGCTGCGATGCTGCCGCTGGCGCTCAACGAACTGTCGAAGCGGGTCGGCAATTCCGACTTCGTCGTGTCGGCGGCGGTCATCGTGCCGCAGATCGTGGTGGCGGCATGTTCGCCCTGGGCCGGCCGTCTGGCGCAAAGTCTTGGACGCAAGCCCATCCTGCTGTTCGGCTTTGCTGCGCTGCCGCTGCGTGGGCTGCTGTTCGTCGCCAGTCCCGACGCGGTTCCGCTGGTGGCGATCCAGGTGCTGGACGGCGTGAGCGCCACCGTCATCGGTTTGGCCATGCCGCTGATCGCTGCCGATCTGACGCGACGGACCGGCTACCTCAACCTGGCGATCGGCTCGCTCGGCCTCGCCGGCGGTCTGGGTGCCACCGCCAGCACCACCGCCGCCGGGTTGATCGCCGACACTCTTGGGGCGCCGGCCGCATTTTTCGGGCTGGCGTTGGTTGGACTGGTAGCACTGGCGATGGTGTGGCGCCTGATGCCTGAGACGCGGCCTGGCACGCCGTTCACCGGCAGGCCGGCGGTCGTGACGGCGTAAGGCGCCCCTTGCGAACGGCGCCGGGTGTGGGCCTGATGGCGTCTCGAAGAGGGGACAGACCGATGCCGGAAGCGCCACACCTGACCGAACTCACGGGTGACTACCAGTGCCTGCACGAATTCATCCCCGCGGCGCGGGCCAAGCTCGACAGCAATATCTGGGGTTACCTGATCGGCGCCGCGGAAAGCGAGACGACGCTGCGTCGCAATCGCGCGGCACTGGACGCGATCGCGTTACGACCGCGCGTGCTGCGCGACGTTTCCAAGGTTGATGCGACGACAACTTTCCTTGGGATGAAGCTGCGGCTCCCAGTGATGCTGGCGCCCGTCGGTTCACTGGAATCGTTCAATCCGGGCGGAGCGGCGACGGCCGGCCGCGGGGCCACCGAGTTCGGCGTACCGATCATCGTGAGCTCGGTGACGAAACCAGGGCTCGAGGAGACTGCGAAGGCCGTAACGGGCCCAAAGATCTTCCAGCTCTACGTGCGCGGCGACGATGCCTGGGTGGATGACGTGGCGCGCCGCGCGGTTGATGCAGGCTACAATGCGTTCTGCATCACGATCGACACCGCTGCGTATTCGCGACGCGAACGCGATATAGCGGGACGCTTCGTCAAGCCATGGCGCGCGGCGGCGACCGGGCACAATCACCAGGCGAGCTTCTCCTGGGACAACGTGAAGCGGTTCAAGGACAAGCACCGCATCCCGTTGATCCTGAAGGGCATCGCCACGGCCGAGGATGCGGCGATCGCCTGCGAGCACGGGGTCGAAGTGGTGTACGTGTCGAACCACGGCGGGCGACAGCTCGACTATGGCCGCGGCTCGATGGACGTGCTGCCCGAGGTGATGGACGCGGTGCGCGGCCGAGCACGGGTTTTGATCGACGGCAGTTTCTCGAGGGGCACCGACGTGGTGAAGGCTATTGCGCTCGGCGCCGACGCGGTCGCGGTTGGGCGACTGTATTGCTATGCGCTGGCGGCCGAGGGCGATGTCGGCGTCCATCGGTTGCTGGAGATCCTCGAGCAGGAGGTGATGGTGGCGATGGCGCTGTCGGGTGCACGCAGCCTGGCCGAGCTGAATCGGTCGTTCCTGCATTTCGGCGTACCACCCGTCACCGCGCCGCACGTGCACAGCGCGTTCCCGCTGCTGTTCCGGACGCCAGAGGCATAACGGTTTTCCTGTCAGGGAATGCCAATGTTCGAGACCAGCATAGCCGGCAGCCTGCCCAAGCCTTCCTGGCTTGCCGAGCCGAACATGCTCTGGCCGCCGTGGAAGCTCGCCGGCGATGAACTGGCCGCGGCCAGGCGCGACGCGACGCTGCTCGCCATCAAGCAGCAGGAGGATGCCGGCATCGACATCGTGTGCGACGGCGAACAGTCGCGCCAGCACTTCGTGCACGGCTTCCTGGAAAACGTCGACGGTATCGACTTCGGGCGGCGCGTCGAAATCGGCATCCGCAACGACCGCTACAAGGCGATGGTGCCGACGGTGACCGGCCCATTGCGCCTGCGCGGTCGGGTGCACGCGGTGGAGGCACGGCTGGCGCGGGCGCACACGTCGCGCAAGCTGAAGTTCACCCTGCCGGGGCCAATGACGATCGTGGATACGATCGCCGATGCGCACTACGGCAACCGCGTGGCGCTTGCCATGGCATTCGCGGTGCTGCTGAACGACGAGGCGCGCGCGCTCGAAGCGGACGGCGTCGATGTCATCCAGTTCGATGAGCCGGCGTTCAACGTCTACATGAACGCGGTCAGCGAATGGGGCGTGGCGGCGGTGGAGCGCGCGGCGGAAGGACTCCGCTGCAAGACTGCGGTGCATATCTGCTACGGCTACGGCATTCAGGCAAACATCGACTGGAAGGGCACGTTGGGCGCCGAGTGGCGCCAGTACCGAGGAGATATTCCCCGTGCTGGCGAACAGCCGGATCGACCAGATCTCGCTCGAGTGCCGCAACTCGCACGTGCCGATGGCGTTGATGCGATTGCTTGCCGGAAAGGACGTGCTGGTTGGCGTGATCGATGTCGCGACCGATCGCGTGGAGACGCCCGAGGAGGTCGCTGACACCATCGCGGACGCACTGTCGTTCGTGCCGGCGGAGCGGCTGTTTCCCTGCACCAACTGCGGCATGGCGCCGATGCGGCGCGAGGTGGCGGAGGCGAAGCTGGCGGCACTCGGAGCCGGCGCGGCCTTGGCGCGGCAGCGGTTCGCGGCGTAGGCTGCACGGGAGCAGTGGACGAGGCAAGACGATGATCCTGACAGCGAACAGCGAAGTCGTGCGGCAAGTGCGGCGCAAGACGGGCAACGGCTGGGTCACCACCTTCATGGGTGAGAACCGCAACACGCTTAAGCCGGGCCAGACGCCGCCGGAAGCCGGCGCGCTGTATCCAATGGCCTTCCTGGTGGAGAAGGAACCGCATGCGGTGACGAAGCCGCACTTCCATGAGGCTGATCAGTATCAGGTAATCGTGCAGGGAGGCGGCCGACTTGGCACGCACGCCGTCGGCACCGTGGCGGTGCACTACACCGATGCATGGTCGGCCTACGGCCCGATCGTTGCAGCCGATGAAGGCATATCCTGGTTCACCCTGCGCAATACCTGGGATTCGGGCGCGCGCTACATGCCGGCCGCGCGCGAACAGTTGCGCGCCGCGCGCGTCCAGAACTTCCAGCATCGCGAGGTGACTGCGCCGCCGATGCCGGTTGCCCCGGCCGAGCGCCTGGCACAGATCGACCGTCCGTCCTGCGCCACGCTCGTGGAGCAGACGCCGGACGGCATGGCGACGTGGCGTTACCGCCTCCCGCCGGCTTCGAGCGTCAGCGGACCCGACCCACGGGAGGGCGGCGGGCAATTCTGGATCGTGTTGTCCGGTTCCGCCTCGGCTGGCGGGGCGGCGTTATTGCCGCCCAATTCCTGTGTTTTTGTCGGGCCGGATGATGGGCCACTGACAGTGGTGGCGGGCGACAGCGGCGCCGAGGCGTTGTGCCTGCAATTCCCGGTGCTGGCGCGCCACTGAGCCTGTTTCAGGCGCAGGTGCTGGTTTCGCCGTACATGTAGGGTGATTCGGGCCGAAGTTCGCCCTCAGTTTGAATTCGCGCGTCGGCGGCGGCGCGTTCCTCCGCCACCTCCGCCTGGATTTCCTTTAGCCGTTGTGCGATCGCAGCGAAGTCGTCGGCAACCGGATACATCGGCGGCCTCCCTTTCAGTGGATCGCAAGTCATGCGCCGGAACCGGTTGCAGAATTGTGAAGGATCCACCGCATCTGATCGATATTTTGCGCGCCGGCAGCGATCATCGCGAGCCGATCGAAACCGAGTGCGATTCCCGCGGATGGCGGCATGCCAAAGGCAAGCGCGGCCAGGAAGTCCTCATCGAGCGGCCAATCCGGGCCGGTTGCCGCATGACGCCTCGCCCGATCAGCCACGAACCGGCCACGCTGTTCCGCGGCGTCGGTGAGTTCGACGAAGGCGTTCGCCAACTCGATGCCACAAACGAACAATTCGAACCTTTCGGCGACGCGCGGATCGGTTGGATCGCGGCGCGCCAATGCCGCCTGAGCGGCGGGCCAATGGGTCAGGAAGGTTGGATGCGCGCGGCCGAGTTGCGGCTCAATCCGCTCAAGAAGGAGCCGAAAGAACAGATCCTCCCAACTTTCGCTCTGGCGCAGCGCTGTTCCGGCGGCGGCGGCGAGCGCTGGCGCATCCTCGGCGGTAGCCAGCACATCGGCGCCGACAAAACGCGCGAAAGCCTCGGCGACGGTGAGGCGCTCGATACGTGAGAGATCCGTGGTGACGCCGCGGCACGCAACGACGGGCGGCAGCACGGCGCGCAGATACGCGGTGGCCTCCTCGATCAGCGCATCCATGCCCGCGTCGGGATGGTACCATTCCAGCATGGTGAACTCGGACGCATGGAGATCGCTGCCCTCGGCGTTCCGCCATACCCGTGCGAGCTGAAAGATCGGTCCAACTCCTGCGACGAGGAGCTTCTTCATGGCGAACTCCGGGCTGGTGTGCAGCCAAAGCGGCTCGCTGCCGCCACCGGGAAATTCGCGTTCAGTGCGGAAGGCTCGCAGATGGACCTCCTCGCCAGGGGTGGGAACGGCGTAAGGCGTCTCCACCTCGGTGTAGCCGTGCCCGGCGAAGAACGCGCGCGTAGCCTGCGCCAGCAATGACCGACGCCGCAGGAACGGCATGCGCGCGGCCAGACTCTCGGGGTGCCATTGAGGGAGCGACATGTCGCCAATGTTACTCCGGAACGCCTCTGGCCGCTCCGTTGCCACAATTGGGCCACACGGCGACCCTGCTTGACACCAATCTGAACCGCCTCACGAATGAAAGGCGGGTAGTATGGGCCTGATTCTACTGATCCTGATCGTCCTGTTTCTGTTCGGCGGCGGTGGCTACTATGGCTACCGCTCCGGCTACTATGGTGGCGCTCATTACGGCGGCGGCCTCGGCTTGGTGCTGCTGATCGTAGTCTTGGTTCTGCTGTTCGGCGGCGGCGGATACTGGCACTACTAACGTCGTGACGGCCGATCCCTGATGCGCGAATGGCCGGCCTCGTGCCGGCCATTCGTGTTTCGGCGGGGCTTCGCGAACGGGAAGGGGAAACAAAATGACCACATACAACGAGCAGCCAGACATCATGGCCATCGGTGACTCGATGTACCAAGGCATTCGCTCGATCAGCTTCCTTCCCGCCATGGTGAACCACTCGACGCCAAAACAGGTGGCCGACGCGATCGGTATGTCGATGACGGTTCCCGACCTCCGGCAGCCGCTTTTGTTCGACCTTGAGGCAGAGCTGCGTCGCGGCGGACTGCTGCATCTGGTCGAGTACCTGCGCGGCGTCTGCCTCGACAACCTGAAGGCATGGCCACTCGATCAGCCATGGTCGCAACACGAGGCCTTCGACAATGTCGCCATTGGTGGCGCGCAGATCGCCTCGCTGTTCCAGGACACCTACGAGAACTACATCGACCAGGTGCGTGACCTGAGCGCGACACTCGCTGGTCCGAATCTGTCGATCACCGAACTTGCCACCACGATCGGCGATCTGTGGTTCGCATTGAACAATTGCTACATGCTCAATCCGCGCCATAGGGACGAGCAACGTGGGAAGACCCAGCTCGACCAGGTCGCGGACCGTCAGCCTCAGATATTGCTGATCAACATCGGCAGCAACGAAGGGCTGTTCACGGCGGGTTTCGCAGGTGATTTCAGCAACCAGACGATGGCACGCGTGGCGGATATCCCGGAGCTGCTCAAGCCGGTTGCCGATCGGCTGAAGGCGCTGCCGGCGCGGGTCGAGCGCATTGTCTTCAACGGTCTGATCCGTCCGCGGTTCATACCCAACATGATGCCCAGCCCTGAGCACGAGAACGATTACCCGGGCGAAGAATATTATTTCGCGTATGGGCCGCGCATCGGCAGCACGGAGACGCCGATCACCGGCACGCAGCTCGAGGAATTCGACGCTCTCATCGCCGATGTCAACGCGCGGTCAGAGGACATGCTGAAGACTGCGCTCGGCAATCGTGTAGCATTTGCCGATATCTACGCAGCAAGTCCGCCGTTCGACGGCAAACATTTTATGGGGCGCGGGCTGGACATCCCGGGCACCGGAAGGTCCCTCAACAACAAGCCGATCACCGCAATCCTTCTCGACTACTATGGTGGGTTCGCCGGCCTCGACAATATGCATCCGACGATACCCGGTTACGCCACCATCGCGGACGTGGTGCTTGGCGCGCTTGGGCGCGGCTCGGTCCATACCGACAAGGCAGCCGCCTATGCCGCTGACACGCTGCTGAACAACGTGCATGGCCTGCCGCTACTGGTTGCGCAGGCCGAACTGAGCCTGTTGGGCCTGTTCGGCGTGTTCCGAGGCGGCGGTGCGGCAGCAGTCTGAGCCGAGCGGGCCGCGCCTGACTGGCGATCCAAGTCCTATCGGCCTATCTCCGGGCGATGACGCTGCGCAATGCTGACGATCTGGTCGAAGCTGGGCTGATTCCGCCGGGCGTGCGCGATGCGGTTGCGACCGTCGAGCGCCGCTATGCGGTAGCCATCACGCCGGCGATGCAGAGCCTGATTCAGGAGCCCGGTGATCCGATCGGGCTGCAGTTCATCCCCGATCACACGGAGCTGGAAACCGCGTCGCACGAGCGCGCCGATCCAATCGCGGATGATGCGCTGTCGCCGATCAAAGGAGTGGTACACCGCTACCCGGATCGCGCACTGCTGAAGCCACTGCTGATCTGCCCGGTCTATTGCCGGTTCTGCTTCCGCCGCGAGCATGTCGGTTCTGGCGGAGGATTGCTGACCGAGGCGGAGCTGGAGGCAGCGTATGACTGGTTCGCCGCACGTCCGACGATCCGCGAGGTCATCCTGACGGGCGGCGATCCGTTCATGCTGTCGCCCCGAAGGCTCGCCTCGATCGTGCAGGCACTGTCGGCAATCCCTCATATCGATATCCTGCGCATCCACACGCGCGTGCCGGTGGCCGATCCGGAGCGGGTCACCGAGACGCTGGCTGATACGCTGGACACGCCGAAGTCGATGTGGGTCGTCCTGCACGCAAACCACGCTCGCGAATTCACTCCCCAGGCGCGTACCGCGATCCGTCTGATCCAGGCGCACGGGATTCCTATACTCGGCCAATCGGTGCTGCTGCGCGGCGTGAACGACGATGCCGCGGTGTTGGAGGCGCTGTTCCGGGCGATGCTGGCCGCGCGCGTGAAGCCCTATTACCTGCACCAGCTTGACCCCGCCCCGGGCACCTCACGCTTTCACGTGCCAATCGAGGAGGGCCGGCAATTGCTCGCCCAACTGCGCGGCCGGGTCACTGGGCTGGCGTGGCCGACCTATGTGCTCGACATACCTGGCGGACACGGAAAGGTGCCTATCGGGCCGCTTTACCTGGATCGCGATGATCATGTGCGCGATCCATCCGGCAACCGTCACAAGCTGCCTGGCGACACCGGGCAATCCCCGGCGGACTGCACGATCGGCGGGCGGAACTTGCCCGCGCCTGCCACGCCGGTTTAGAAGCGCCAACCTAATCCCAGTCCGAAAAAGAGTATTCCGATGAAGCAGCAGGCGAACCTGATCCGCGCGGGACAGGTCATCGAGCATGACGGTCGTCGCTGGACGGTGCTCAAGCAGCAGATCATCACCCCCGGCAAGGGGGGCGCCTTCATCCAGGTGGAAATGCGCGACCTCAAGTCAGGCAACAAGACAAACGAACGCTGGCGCACCGCCGATACGGTAGAACGTCTGATGACTGAGGAGAAGGAGTTCACCTACTCCTACACCGACGGCGCCAACCTGGTGCTGATGGATACCGAGAACTACGAGGAGGCCCATATCCCCCGCGACCTGCTGGGCGACGCCGCACCCTTCCTGCAGGACAACATGCACGTGACGGTCGATCTGGTGGAAGGCGATCCGGTCGGCATCCACCTGCCGCCCACCGTCGTGCTGGAGGTTGTCGAGGCCGATCCCGTGGTAAGGGGCCAGACTGCCGCGTCATCGTACAAGCCGGCGAAACTATCCAACGGCGTGAAGACCTCGGTGCCGCCGTTCGTCGAGACCGGAGAGCGCATCGTGGTGAAGACCGAGGACGGCAGCTACGTGGAGCGTGCCAAGGGCTGAGCGGAGCTCGCGCTGTGGCGCTCCGCCTGTCCCCGCACCTGACCGTGATGGCCAACGCGGCTCAGAAGGCCTCGAAGCGCCTGCTGCGCGACTTCAACGAGGTCGAGCAGCTGCAAGTCTCGGTGAAGGGACCGTCGGACTTCGTCTCGCAAGCCGATCTGCGTGCAGAAAGCACGCTGAGGGAGGAGTTGAACAAGGCGCGGCCCGGCTACGCGTTCCTGATGGAGGAGTCGGGCGCTTCGGGGGCACGAAACTGGTCATGGCGCTGGGTGGTCGATCCGCTCGACGGCACCACCAACTTTTTGCACGGCATCCCGCACTGGGCGATCAGTATTGCTCTGGAGCGCCGCCTCTCCGACGGCGGATGCGAGTTGGCAGCCGGCCTGATCTATGCGCCGGCGGTCGACGAGCTGTTTTGGGCGGAGAAAGGCGGCGGCGCCTTCGTCAATGAGCGGCGCCTCCGCGTCTCGGCACGGCGCGACCTGAAGGACGCAGTCTTCGCCACCGGCATCCCGTTCGCCGCGGTCGCCCCGCAGCGGCGTTTGGCCTTCGCCCGCACCCTCGGGATGCTGATGCCGCAGGTCGCCGGCATCCGCCGCTTCGGGGCGGCGGCGCTCGATCTCGCCTGGGTCGCCGCCGGCCGCTACGACGGATACTGGGAGCTCGGGCTGAAGCGTTGGGACCTGGCGGCCGGCGTGTTGCTGGTGCGCGAGGCGGGCGGCTTTGTCACCGATCCAAACGGCCAGGACCCGCGTGACACTGGTGAGGTGATCGCCGCCAACCCGCATCTGCACCCGGTACTGAGCGAGGCGGTGGTTGAAGGCGTTGCGCGAAGCCACCTCAGCACGTGAACAAGATGAAAGTTCCAGTTACTGTCTTATCGCGGCTGTCCCCGGTAATCTGACGCACATGCGGCAATTCTGTGTTGTGCTCGCGGCTCTGTTCGGCACGGCGATGCCTGCCCTGGCGCAGGTCACCGTCGATCTACATGCGCTGGACGCGCTGCCAGGTGCCAAGCCTGCGGGAAAGGAGCACGCGGTCCAGCATCCCGCACTGAAGTCCGCTCAACGACGCGCTGCAACAACCACGTCAGCGAAGCCAACGCCCGAGCCGGCGACAGAGGCTCCTGCCGCCACACAGAAGGTCGCGACGGCCTCGCCCGCACCGACAGCGGCGCCCCCTGCGACCGCGACGCCACCGCCGGCCACGCTGCCAACCGCGCCTCCACCCACCGCTGCGCTCGCACCGGTGACGACAGCCCCGCAAGTCGCGCAGGTGGGTCCGCCACCACCACCACCGATCTCCGACAGCGCGGCCAGCGCGGCGACGAGCACCGGCTCGGGCCTGCGCGTCACCTTCGGCGCGGGAGACGCCAACCTCAGCCCGGCCAGCGCCGCGGCCATCAAGAATGTCGTCGGATCCGCCCCCAGCGGCGGCAACACCAGCTTCAACGTGGTGGCGTATGCCGCCGGCACGCCGGAGGATCCCTCCACCGCACGCCGTCTTTCGCTGTCGCGCGCCCTCGCAGTGCGCAGCGCACTGGTCGCAGACGGCGTGGACTCGTCTCGCATCTACGTTCGCGCACTCGGAGCCGCCGGTGGCGCCGAAGCGCCGGACCGAGTTGACCTGGCGGTGATGGGCGGCAACGCACCGGCGGCGGATGCCGGCGCCAAGAGCCAATCGCCGTGACCCGACCGAACACCTATCTGATCCGCATGGCGATATTCCTTGTGGCGGTCCTCGTCGTGGCCGCCATGCTCTCGCCGGTCCTGCTGGGCGCCTATGCCAACAACCCGATCCTCAACAGCTTCATCTTGCTGGTGCTGCTGATCGGCATCGCCTGGAACCTGCGCCAGGTACTGCGCCTGTCGCCGGAGGTCGCCTGGGTGGAGACTTTCCAGAACGCGCGCCCTCGCATCGCATCACTGCCCTCGCCGAAGCTGCTGGCACCGATGGCCAGCATGCTGGCCTCGCGCGAGGCGCATAGCCGTACCGACCAGGCGCGCTTCACCCTCTCCGCCACGGCGATGCGCAGCGTACTCGACGGCATCGCCTCGCGGCTCGACGAAAGTCGCGAGCTGTCGCGCTACATGACGGGCCTGATGATCTTTCTCGGCCTGCTGGGCACGTTCTGGGGTCTTTTAAAGACGATCGGCGCGGTGTCCGACGTCATCGCCTCGATGTCGGTGGGTTCCGGCGATCTCAACGCGCTGTTCGAGCAGCTCAAATCCGGGCTGGCGAGGCCGCTCGCCGGCATGGGCACCGCGTTCTCCGCCTCGATGTTCGGCCTGTCGGGCGCGCTTGTTCTGGGGTTCCTCGACCTGACGGCCGGCCAGGCGCAGAATCGCTTTTTCAATGAGCTGGAGGAATGGCTGGCGGGCCTGACCCGGCTATCGTCGGGCGTGCTCGCGGAAGGCGAGGGCTCGGTGCCGGTCTATGTGCAGGCGCTGCTGGAGCAGACCGCTGAGAACATGGAGAATCTGCAGCGCATTCTGCAGCGTGGCGAAGATGGCCGCGCGCATGCGAACCAGGCAGTGATGGCGCTGACCGAGCACGTCGCGACGCTGTCCGACTCGATGCGTACCAGCCAGCAGCTCATGCTGCGCATCGCCGAGGCGCAGGCATCGCTGACACCAGCGCTGCAACAACTCGGCGACCGGCGGGACTTCGTGCTCGACGATGTCGCGCGCGGCCATCTGCGCAACATCGAACTCTATTTGCAGCGCCTGCTGGCGGATTCCGAGCAGGGGCGGGCGCAGAGCACCGCCGAGCTGCGCAATGACCTGCGCATCCTGACCAGGACTGTCGCCGCTCTGGCCGAGGATCAAAAGTAGCCATGCCGCTGACCGTGCGACGGCGCGGCGATAACGGGCTTTCCGCTTGGCCTGGGTACGTGGACGCGCTGTCCACGCTGTTGATGGTCATCATCTTCGTGTTGCTGGTGTTCGTGCTGGCGCAAGCATTCCTGTCGGTGGTGTTGACCGGGCGCGACAAGCAGCTCGACCGGGTGAACCGGCAGCTTGCGGAGGTCAGCGACATGCTGTCGCTGGAGCGTGGGCACAGCACGGACCTGCAGCAATCGATCACGCAGCTCAATCGCGAGCTTGCCGCGGCCACCGGCGCTCGCGACACCCTGACGCAGCAGCTTGCGGCGCTGAAGGATCAGGCCGAGCGCGCCAGCACCGATCGCGACACGCTGCGGGCGGAACGCGACCGGCTGGCGCAACAGCTCACCGATGCCAATTTGCAGGCGCGCTCCGGTGCTGCACAAGTGCAGCAGTTGCAGAATGACCTGACTGCTTCGGCGCAACGCACGGACGCGGCGAAGCAGGATACAGCGACGGTCGCGACGCAGCTTGCCGATGCGCGCCAGCAGCTTGGCGACACCAACGCCAAGCTCGCCGCTGCGCAGTCGCAGCTTGCCGAGATGCAGCGCCAGATGGCCGAGCTGGACAAGACGGTGCAGGTCAACAAGGACACGCTGGCGGCTAAGCTGTCCGATCTGGCGAAGCTGGCCGAGCAGAACCGCGCGCTTGCGGCATTGCGTGACTCGCTGGAGAAGCAGGCGCAGGACGCGGCGGGTCGTGCGATGACGGATGCGCAGCGCCGTGCCGCGGTCGAGACGCAGCTTGCCAGCGAGAAGCAGCTCGGCAATTCGGCGAAGGCGCAGATCGCGCTGCTCAATCAGCAGGTGGACGAGCTGAAGGCACAGCTTACCACGGTGGCCAATGCACTCGATCTGGCCAAGACCCAGGGGCAGGAAAAGGACACGCAGATCGCCAACCTTGGCCAGAAGCTGAACATGGCGTTGGCGACCAAGGTCGAGGAGCTGCAGCGCTATCGCAGCGAGTTCTTCGGCAAGCTTCGTGATGTGCTGGCGAACCGGCCTGGGATACAGATCGTCGGCGATCGGTTCGTGTTCCAGAGCGAGGTGCTGTTCCCGGTCGGCAGCGCCGAATTGACACCGGCGGGCGTGAGCGGGATTACGGCGCTTGCCATCACCATCAAGGACATCGCCGCGGAGATCCCGCCGGACATCGCATGGATCCTTCGCGTCGACGGGCACACCGACCGGCAACCGATCAAGGGTGTGGGTGGTCAGTTCGCTTCCAACTGGGAACTGTCCGCGGAGCGCGCGATCACCGTGGTGAAGTTGCTGATCGCTGACGGCGTGCCAGCCGAGCATCTGGCGGCGACGGCGTTCGGCGACAACCAGCCGCTCGATCCCGCCAATACGCCAGAGGCGTACGCGAAGAACCGGCGCATCGAGCTGCGACTGACCGATCGGTAGCGCTACGCCTCCTCGCCCAGCGCGTGACGGCGCAGGTCCTTCAGGCGCTCCTCGCCACCAGGGGTCTTCGGGTCGATCTCCATCACCTTCTGCCACGCGGCGTAGGCGCCTTTCCAGTCCTTGCGCGCCTCGGCGATCGCGGCAAGCGTCTGGAATGCGGCAAAGCTGCGTGGTTCGTGCTGCAGCGTCGCTTGGATGTCAGAGATCGCCCCCGGTGTATCGCCGGCGGTGAAACGAGCGATCGCGCGCTGGTGGTAAGCTTCGGCCAGATTGGGATCGAGCGTGATCGCGTCGGAAAAATCCTCGATCGCATCCTGTCTGGCATCAGCCTTCATCTCCCGCAGGCCGCGGCTCATCAGCAGGGTAACGGCCGGCGTTCCCGCATTCAGCCAGAGCTGCCTGATCTGCTGCTCCAGCGGCGCGGCAATTTCCTCACTCGGCGCTGTCTTCAGCGCACCCAGCAGTTTGTCGATGGCGGCGCGCCGATCGTTGCCTGGTTGGGTCGCATTCTGTGCGGCAGCAGGCAGCGCCGCGCATAGAAAGGTGACAAGCAGGACGGACCTATTGGCCATCAGGCATCGCTCACTCGCAGGCCCGACGGCGCCGGACCACCGGACATCCAGTCGAGCAGTTCGACGGTATGAACTACCGGAATGCCGTGGGCGGCAAGTTGTGTGATGCAACCGATATTGCCAGCGGCGATCAGGTCGGCATCGGTCGCGCGCAGATTGCCGAGCTTGCGGTCTCGCAGCCGCGCCGCGATCTCCGGCTGTAGTATGTTGTAGGTTCCGGCCGAGCCGCAGCAGATGTGCGGCTCGGCCGGCTCGACCACCGTGAAGCCGGCGCGCTGCAACAGCGACTTCGGTTCGGCGGTGATCTGTTGGCCATGCTGCAGGCTACAGGCTGAATGATAGGCGACCGTCAGAGCAGGCCTCTCGCGCGTAGGCGCATAATCGAGACGGGAGACGAATTCGCTGATATCACATGCCAGCGCCGAAACCTTCTCCGCCCTGCTGCGCCATGGCTCCGGCTCGGAGCGGAACATGAAGCCGTAGTCCTTGACCGTGGTGCCACAGCCCGAGGCATTGATGACGATTGCATCGAGCCCTTCACCTTCGATCTCGCGGCTCCAGGCCGCAATGTTGGCACGTGCGCTCGCCATGGCGGATTTATGCTGACCCATGTGGTGCGTCAGCGCACCACAGCAACCGGCACGCTCTGCCACGACGACATCGACGCCGATCCGCGTCAGCAGGCGGATGGTGGCTCCGTTGATCTGAGGCGCGAGCACCTGCTGGGCGCAGCCGGCAAGCAGTGCCACGCGGGCGCGGCGCTCGCCCTGTGCACGATGGACCTGCCGCATCGCACTGGGTGGCGGCAATCTGTTGGGGACCAGATCGAGCATCGCCCGCAGGCGTCGCCCGAAAGTTCCGGAGCCAGGGATCAGCCGCGTGAACGGCCGCACCACTTGGGCGCTGCGCAGAGCCATGCGGAACAGCGTCGGCCGCGGCAGCACGATGCCCAACACGGCGCGCAATGCCCGTTCGTGCCAGGGCCGACGGTAGGTCTGCTCGATGTAGCTGCGTGCGTGATCCACCAAGTGCATGTAGTTCACACCGGATGGACACGTGGTCATGCAGGCGAGGCAGGACAGACAGCGATCGACATGGCGCACCACGTCCTTGGTCGCGGGTCGCCCCGTCTCGAGCATGTCCTTGATCAGGTAGATACGCCCGCGCGGACTGTCGAGCTCATCGCCGAGCAGCAGAAAGGTCGGACAGGTCGCGGTGCAAAGACCACAGTGGACGCAGCTACGCAGTATCTTGTTCGAGACGGCGGTATCGGGATCGCGCAACTGCTCGGCGGTGAAGTTGGTCTGCATGGCTCAGTGCCCGGGAGGCTGCAGAGGAGAACGCAACAGATAAACCGACAGGCCCAGCCAAACCAGCGCCAGCGTGAAGAAGATCAGCGCGAGGAACCGCTCGGTCAGGAAGATAGTCGCGAGCATTAGCACAACCGCTCCCGCCATCAGGCCGAAGTGCAGGTTTGCCAGGCGCTTCTCCGGATTGACACGGAAATACTGGAAGGCGAGCAGAACGAAGCTCACGATGTAGAACGGAACGATGGCGCTGACGGGAATCCTCATGTGCACCTACAGGCCGGCGTACATGCGACCGGGATTCAGAATGCCATTCGGATCGAGCGCCGCCTTGACGCGCCGTGTGATGCGCGCGAGTGGCTCCGGTTCCGGTGGGATGACATTTACCGCGGCGCGCAATGACTCGGGTGCGCGCAGCAGCATCCACGTGCCGCGGGCAGCCTTTGCGGCCGCTTCTACCGCCTCATGCGCCGCCGTGGTTGCTGGTCCGGCGATCCACACCAGGCCACCTCCCCAGTCGAGATAGCCTCGTCCACCAAACGCGTCGGCCAATGTCCGCAGCACAACAGGTCCGGCTGACGGGCGCACGGAAACGCGCCAGACCGCGTCGGCCGGTTCCGCCGTCAACGGCGTGAGGTCGCGCATCGCACGCCACACGATACGCGATGACGCATCGTCGAGAATTTCGGTACTGTCGTGCCTGAGGTCGGCGCGCAGTTTGTCCGTGCGATACACCACGGACGCAGCGAACTCTTCGATGCGGGCCAAGGCAACAGGCTGGCCGAAACCTGCGAGCGCCGGGATGCGGGCAGCGGCATCGGCCGGCAGCCAGGCGGCGGCCGATACGCTGTACGGCGAACCAAGCGCGGCGGACAGCGCCGCCGCCCCCGCCGTCGCGTCCAGCCCAGGAAACACGACGGTGCCGACAGCCTCCGGCGCCGGGAGAACCTTCAAGGTCACTTCGGTGATGACAGCGAGCGTGCCATGACTGCCGGTGAGCAGCTTGCACAGGTCCAGCCCGGTGACATTCTTCAGCACGCGTCCGCCGGAGCGGATTGTTTCGCCGTGTCCGGTGACCGCCCGAATGCCGAGTACATGATCGCGCATCGCACCCCAGGCGACACGGCGCGGACCCGAGAGGTTGGTGGCGATAACGCCGCCGAGCGTCTGTTGTTCGCGCGCGCCGGTGATCGCCGCGAGGTCCGCCGGCTCCGCGATGATGTGCTGACCATGCTCGGCGAGCGTGGCTTCGATATCGGCGAGTGGGGTTCCGGCACGCGCCGAGATGATCAGCTCATTCGGCGAATAGAGCGTGATGCCGGTGAGATTGCGGGTGGAGAGTGAGCGCGCGGCCTGCACCGGCCGCAGCATGCCGGCCTTGGTAGCATTGCCAACGATGGCAAGAGGCTCCCGTGCCGTCGCAGCCTCGCCAATCGCAGCCGCAAGCGCTTTCTCGTCAGCTGGCAGGAGCGGATCGCTCAATGGTCTCTGCCAATGGGAAAACTTTGTTGGCGTTGAGCAACCAGCCGGGATCGAACGCCGACTTGATGCGGCGCTGCTGGTCCAGTTCCTGCGTGGTGAACTGCACCGGCATCAGCTCGCGCTTCTCCACGCCGACACCGTGCTCGCCGGTGAGACAGCCACCCACTTCGACGCACAGCTTCAGGATGTCGGCGCCGAACTGCTCCGCCTTGTGGAAGCTCTCCGGGTCGTTGGCATCGAACATGATCAGCGGATGCAAATTGCCGTCGCCCGCGTGGAAGATATTGGCGACCTTCAGGGCATAATCGTCGCTCATCTCGCCGATACGACGCAGCACGTCAGGCAGGCGCGATGTTGGGATCACGCCATCCATGCACAGGTAATCGGGGCTGATGCGCCCGACCGCGCCAAACGCTCCCTTGCGGCCCTTCCAGATCGCCAGCGACTCTTCGGCCGACTGCGACACCTTCAGGCTGATCGGATCGTGAAGCTGGCAGATCTCCCGGATGCGCCACAGCAGATCGTCCTGTTCGGCGGGGCTGCCCTCCACCTCGATGATCAGCATCGCCTCGGCATCCAGTGGATAGCCGGCATGGGCGAACTGCTCGCAGGCATGGATCGCCGGGCGGTCCATGAATTCGAGAGCCACGGGAATGATGCCCGACGAGATGATCGAGTCGACGCAGGCACCCGCGACTTCGTTCGAGCGAAACGCGGCGAGCATCGCGCGCGCACCTTCAGGCGACCGCAGGATGCGCACGGTGACCTCGGTGACGACAGCCAACTGCCCCTCGCTGCCGGTGAGCAGGCCCAACCAGTCGTAGCCGGCAGCGTCGAGATGCTCGCCTCCGATCGAGAGGATCTCGCCGTCCACCGTGACGATCTTCAATCCTAAAAGGTTGTTGGCGGTCACGCCGTATTTCAGGCAGTGCGCGCCGCCCGAGTTCATGTTGACGTTGCCGCCGATCATGCAGGCGAGCTGGCTCGACGGGTCCGGCGCGTAGAAGAATCCCCTGCCCTGCACCGCGTTGGTGATGCCGATATTGGTGACACCGGCCTGCACCGTGGCGCAGCGATCGGCATAGTCGATGTCGAGGATGCGGTTCATCCGCATCAGCCCGATGACCACCGCATCCGCCATCGGCAAGGCTCCACCGGACAGCGATGTGCCGGCGCCGCGCGGCACGACGCGCACGCCCTGCTGGTGACAGAAGCGCATCACACCGGCGACCTGTTCGGTCGTGTCGGGCAGCACGACCGCGAGCGGCGGCTGGCGGTAGGCTGACAGACCATCGGTCTCATAGGGCTTCAGGAGCAGCGGTTCGGCGATCACCGCCTCGGCGGACAGCAGAGCGCGCAGTCCGTCAACGATAGCGTCGCGGCGCGCCAAGACGTCCGCCTTCGGTTCAGGCTGTCTGATCATGTGGGGAAAATGGTCCCCCATTTCGGGCAAGGCAAGCAGTCGGGCCGAGCCTGCCGCGCCGGTCCGCCCGTCAAACCACCTGATTGCGCAGCGACGCTTCCCCACGCCACATGCGCTCGAGGTTCTCCATCAGAATCTCGATGACGTTCGCCTCATACTTACGCGTCTCGCCACCGGTATGCGGCGTGATGAACACGTTTGGCATCGCCCAGAGCGCCGAGTCCTGCTCGGGCGGTTCGGGATCAGTGCAATCCAGTGCGGCGCCCGCGATCCGGCCTGCATTCAATGCCTCGATCAGCGCGCTTTCCACGACGCACGGCCCGCGCCCGACATTGACCAGAAACGCCGCGGGCGGCATCAGCCCGAGCGCGCCTGCATCGATCACGCCGCGCGTTTCCGGCACCAGCGGACAGGTGAGCACAACGAAGTCCGCCGCAGGCAGGAACCTCGACAGCTCCGCCAGCGTATGCACGGAATCGGCCGCCCCTCGGCCGGCCGCTGGATCGCGACGGAAGCCGATGACATTCATCTCGAACGCCTTGGCCAACTGCGCCAGCCTGCCGCCGATGCGGCCGAGGCCGATGATCAGCACCGTCTTGCCGGTCAGTTCATCCTCGCGCTGGGTGAGGTCGCCGATCATGCCGCGCCAGACGCCCCGCGCCTGGTTGTCGCGTGCCTCCGGCAGCCGCCGTGCGAGAGACAGGATCAGCGACATTGCGTGCTCCGACACCGCGCGCGCATTGACGCCGGCCGCGCTCGCCAGCCGGACGCCGCGTGCCGCCAGGGCTGCCTTGTCGAACTGATCGGTGCCCGAGCCGATCGACTGGACAAAGCGCAGCCTTGTCGCCAACGGGATCAGCCCGTTGTGCCACATACCCGACACGACGATCACATCGGCCTCACGCGCCCGCTTCTCCAAGGCATCTGGTTCGCGCAATTCGAAGTTGGCGATGCCGGTGTTCAGCGCGTCGAAGCAGGCCTTCATCTGATAGGCAGCATGCGCGAAGCAGATGACGATCTCTTGGCTGGGCGGGATCATGCGGTGCTGCCCTTGCTGCCTGCGCGGCAAAACGCCGTGATGGTCAGCCCTGGCGCGCCTTCATCCGCGGGTTCTTCTTGTTGATCACGTAGACGCGCCCGCGCCGGCGCACCACGCGGCAATTCTTGTCGCGGACCTTCGCGGCCTTCAGGCTGTTGCGAATTTTCATCTCGGCGCCTCGTGAAGAGCGGCGCTGGATAAGGGCGGCGAGCGGGCGTGTCAACCTGGACCCGCCCCGGCAAAGCCGCCGGCCGTCACCCGCCGCCGATGGCGTGCCAGCGCACCAGCCGCAGCCGGCCCACACGCATCAGCCGGAATCGCGCCAGCCATGGCTCGGCTTCATGCACCACCACGGCGATCTGACGCAAGGACGGGTGGGCGCCCGCCAAGGCCTGGACTGCGACACGCCAGCCGTGGATCGCGCTCTCCATGTGCCTGTGTGACACGTCCTCGACAATCCGCACATCGAACCGGAGGCGCGCCAGAATGTTGGTGATCTCCAGTTCGCTGGGCACCATGGCGGGACGGTGTTCCAGCCGCGACCAGCTTGCGACCATCGGATCGAGCGGATCGAGCGGCCGGTCCGCCACCATCTCCAGCAGCACGAACTGGCCTTCCGGCTTGAGCGCCTGGGCCGCAGCGGCCAGGAACGGTTCGGGATTTGCGCCACGCAGTGGCTCGATCGCCATCCCATGATGGAAGTAGCGGCGCGGAAACTTTGGCGCCAGCGGATCCCAGTGCTCCACCTGCGCACGACGGCCCTGCCCGGCGCGCTGGCTGCGCTCGTTGGCGAGCGCCGTGAGGCGCTGATTGGCCTCATAGCCGGTGACCCAGACGCCGAACTCCGCCGCGATGCGGCGAGGCGGACCACCAGTGCCGGCACCGATCAGCAACAGGCTGGAGGCCGCCGTCAGACCAAGCGGCTTGGCGAGACGCACCACCTCGGGGCCGCCCCCTGGAAACAGGAAGCCCTCGCCCCACAACGCCTCCGCTACACTGATCCGGGCGCTCGGCCAGACCGGATCGTCGTCTTCCGCCAGCGCGACGTCGGGGACCAGCGAGGGCGCCGGTTCGGCGGGAATGTCGGCCGGAGGCGAACGCCACCCCAGCAGGGTCCACACGCTGTCGAGCAGCATGGTGCCACACCTCCGCACGGAAGCGTGTCACCAGACGATTGAGGAACCGTTGAGACCTTAATCGAATTCGGTCAGTACGTAGCGCACAACCTCATCACCCACCACTTTGGGCTTGTGACGGTGCACCGGGCCTGCGGGGATGTGGAGCATGTCGCCCGGGCCAGCCTCGACGCTGTGGTCATCGAAGGTGTAGCGGATGCGGCCGGCCAGGATGAAGATGGAATGGCCGGTTTCGCACCACGCGGGCTCGGCCGCTCCCGGCGGATCCGGCGCCCGCTCCTGGTAGCGCAGCGCGATGCCAAAGCCGGATACCGCCTCGCGCACCTTCAGCCTTTCGTTGACCGCCTGCAGCGGGTGGGCCGCGGCGGGAAACAGGTAGGGACTTTGGCTCATCTGCTCATTTTGCGCCCCCTGCTGGCCCGGGTGAAGTCAGGGCATCGCGGCAGGTGTCCGTCAGCAGCGGCACCAGCGCCCGATACTCCGAGGCCCGCGGCGCATTCGGGCGCCAGGCGAGCCCGAGGGTTCGCCAGGCACCGGCACCGGCCAGAGGACGCAACTCAATCGCGGTTCCCTCCGTCACGCCGGCCGCGATGGCAATCCTGGGCAGCAAGGTGACGCCCAGTCCGCCGGCCACCATCTGCACCAGGGTATAGAGACTGGTGGCGGCGAAGCCATCCTGACCGTCGCGGTCACCAGCCAGCAGGCCGCATACCGCGAGTGCCTGATCTCGCAGGCAGTGGCCGTCCTCCAGCAGCAGCAGCCGTTCGCCTGCCAGCGCCGCTACCGGCACCTTGTCCTGGGCCGCCAGCCTGTGACCGGGGGGCAATGCAACCAGAAACTCGTCGCGGGCCACCGGTGCTGTATCGGCGCCGCCGCAGTCGCACGGGAGCGCCAGCAGCAGCACGTCCAGCCGGGTCGCCTCGAGCCGCTCGACAAGATGTGCGGTGGTGTCCTCGCGCAGATAGAGCCGCAACTGCGGAAAGGCGTTGCGCAGCATCGGCATGAGGCGTGGCAGCAGGAACGGCCCGATGGTTGGGATCACGCCGAGCCGAAGCGGGCCACCCATCGGCGCACGAGCCGCTTCCGCAGCCTCCACGACCGCCTCCAGCGCGGCCAGCGCGGCGCCGGCGCGTGCGACCAGATCGCAGCCCAGCGGCGTGAACACCACGTGCTTGCCGGCGCCACGGTCAAGAATCGCCGCGTCGAGCTGGCGCTCCAGCGTCAGAATGCCGGCCGAGAGAGTGGACTGGGTTACCGAACAGGCCAGTGCGGCGCGGCCGAAATGGCGGCATTCTGCGAGCGCGGTCAGGTAACGGAGCTGCTGTGGGCTGGGCAGGATCGTCATCGTCTTGCTCGATCAAAGCCGTCGATTTAATTCATTGACACAGAAAACCGATCACCGCCATATCGCGGCCGTTCCCCGCCAATCGAGGACTGCGCAGCTCGCGACCGCGGCGCGGTGTGCGTGCCGCCGCCGCGGTGCTCGATGGCGAGACGACTGAAACCGCACTGCTCAGCGCGGCCTGAGGATCGGCATTGGAACTCAGCACGGCAGGGACAATGAAGGTAATGGCGCCCAGATCGGGATGGCGCAGATTCAGATGATCACCGCCGGATTGGTGCCCAGGCGCATCGCCCGGGCCTCGTATATGCTCGGTTAATAGATCGCATCGCCGCCTTGTTCGCGGCGGTGCCAGAAGCCTGTGAGTTTGGCGCGCCTGTCCGCTCAGTTGAAGAATCGCGCCGGGCGAAAATCGGCCAGCGCCTCACATTGACGGCCATGAATGATCTCATCCGCCACCGCCGCGCCGAGGAACGGCGACATTGTGACCCCGCTATGCGTGATGGCGAGATAGTAGCCGTCCACCCGCGGCACCGGACCGACGGCGGAATACGAGTCCGCGGGGATCGGACGGATTGCCATGCGTGCTGCCTCCGGCTCCACGTTGCCGATCACCGGCATCAGCCGGCGGAGGCGCTGTACGAGGTCGCGCGCTTCCGGCATCGCGGGGCTCGGTCGCGGATCAAAGGCGAGCGTCGCATCCGTCGCATTCCAGTGCAGCACGAGGCGCCCGGCACCATCCGGCCTTGCCTGGACGATCGGCGAATGCACGACGCGCCTGATGCGGGCGGCAACCGGCGGAGTGAACACGAGGAAACCGACGGTCGGCGCCAGAGGCAAATGCAAGCCGGCATCCGACACCGGATCGTTCGCCCACCGGCCGGCGCAGTTCACCACCATGTCGGCTTCGAACAGCCGGCCGTCCGCGGTCTTTACCCCCGTGACCCGGCCACCACGCACGACCGATTCGGAAACGCTGACGCCGGAGATCACCGACGCGCCATGCGATCGCGCCGCGCCGAGCATCGCAGCCACATACACCACCGGGTCGAGCCAGCCCTCTTCGGGAAAATATGCAATCGGTGCATCGCCGATCAGTGCTGGATCGATATCGGGCTCGAGTTCGAGCAGTTGTGCAGGCGTGATCCATTCGGCCGCATAGCCCCAGGATTGCAAACGCTCGACGTTCGCCTGCTGCGTCGCGCGTTGCTCGGGCAGAGTCCATTCGACGTTGCCACCGCCATGCCACCAGGGTGTGGCGCCCAACTCGTCGGCCAACGCCGCGTGGGCCTTCATGCCCGCGACGTTCAGCTCGTGATAGGCACGCGGCGTCTTGGAGTTCGAATTGGTCCACGCGAAGCTGCAACTCGAGGTGCCACCGCCGATCCGCCCTGCCTCCAGCACGGTGATTGAGGCGCCGGCCAGCGTCATCCGATAGGCAACCGAGGCGCCCATCACGCCGGCGCCAATCACAACGATGCGTGTCATCAGTTCTTCACCCAAACGTTGTACATGCGCGGATTGTAGAAGGGGACATAGTGCTGAACGTTGGCACGCACAGCCTGCACCTTTGGCATCACACCCATCGGGATCACCATCACATCGTCCAATGCGATCTTCTGTGCCCGGCCAAAGGCGGCCTGCCGCGCTTCCAGTGTCGCACCGTTGGCGACTTCCTCGAAGGCCTTCATGAATTCCGGATCGGTCTTGCCATCGGGCGGCGTGTAGACTGGATTGGGCTCCGCCATCGGCCGCAGCGTCTGAACGCCACCCACGGCAACATAGGTGATCCAGCCGGTGAAAAAGAAATTCCAGTCTTGTGTGCCCTTCATCGATTTCTGCAGCGCCGTCGGCCAGTCGAGCACCAGAAGCTCCGCATTGATTCCGACCGCCTTTAGTTGCTGCGATACGACGAGACCGGAGTTGTACAGGCTGGGGTAGTCTTTGTTGGTCAGCAGCACGACCTTTTCACCGTTGTACCCAGCCTCCTTCAGAAGCTGCTTTGCCTTCTCCGGATTGTGCTGATTGAGCAGCCCCTTGTCGACCTCGGTATAGTAATTCGTGCCTGGATATTGGAATGACGGGTTGGGCTTGAAGTCCCCGTCGCTCGCCGCATCCATCACCTCGTCAAAGTCCAGAGCTGCCAGCACTGCCTGACGGAACTTGAGATTATTGGTCGGCGGCGCCGACCAGTTGCCATAGGTGACATTGAGCCAGAAATTTTCCAGCTTCAGCAGGCGGATGTCCTTGTTCGCCGCGATCCGCTTCTGCGCGATGGTCGGCACATCCTGGACGCCTTGGAGTTCGCCGGTCTCCAGCCCCGCGACACGCGCGCCCGGCTCTGGAACCATGCGGAACGTTACAGTGTTCAGGCAGGCGACCTTGTAGCCGCCAAAACCCGACAGGTCGTCGTAGCGCGTATCCGGCGTGTAGCCTTCGAAGCGCTTGAGCTTCACGTAGCTGTCGGCGACGAACTGGTCGAGCTGCCAGGGCCCCGTCCCCATCGATGGCAACTGCTGCGGCGGCGCGTCCTTGTTCTCCTCCGGTATGATGATGATCGGCACGGTGATCGACGACATCGCCTCGATGAAGCTCGGCCGCGGATCCTTCATCGCGATGACGAAGGTGCTCGGGTCCGGGGTGTCATAGTGATCCACCGGCGCAAGAATCGAGCGATCAATGCCGACACGGGCGTAGCGTTCGAACGAGGCGCGCGCATCCGCCGACGTAAACGGCTTGCCGTTGTGGAAATGCACGCCCTGCCGCAGCCTGAAGGTGTACACCTTGCTGTCCGGACTGACTTCCACCGACTGGGCGAGCTGCAGCAGCGGCTTCATGTTCTCGTCGCGGGTAACCAGCGTCTCATAGGTATTCATCGCGATATCGCGGACCGATGCGGCAGCGTTCGCCTGCATGTCCAGCCCCGCGACGTTCGCCTCTAGCCCATAGGTGAAGTCGCCGCCCGTGCGGCCGCACTGAAATTTTTCCGCCTGCGCCGCGCCGGAGATGCCAGACGCTGCAACCGTAGCCAACAACAACCGACGCGCCATCGCCCTTGGCATCCGGCATCTCCCCTGGTTCGTGAAATCGATGATGCTGGCCCACGACCGTAGCCGTCAATTCTCAGGTCGTGTACAGCCAGCGGCTGACCAGTGTCTCCACGTCATCGGTGAACTCGTCGCGCGGACCTTCCGCGAACAGCGTGCCGGTGCGCATGACATAGACGTAGTCGGCGATGCCAAGTGCGCCCTTGATGTTCTGGTCCACCAGCAGGATCGCCTTGCCATCGCGTGCCAGACCGGCAATCAGCGCATAGATCTGCGCGGCGATGCGCGGTTCGATGCTGGCGGTCGGCTCGTCGATCAGCATTACGATGGGATCGGTCATCAAGGCACGCGCGATCTCGAGCTGGCGCTGCTGGCCGCCCGACAGCGTGCCGGCCGCCTGACGCCGACGTTCGGCCAGGATCGGGAACTGCGCGTAGGCGCGCTCAACCCGCTCGCGCGCCAGAGTACGGTTTCGGCGGAACGACCACGTGCCAAGTCGCAGATTGACTTCGACCGACAGGAACGGAAACACGCTCGGCCGCTGCGGCAGATAAGTGATGCCGCGATTTGCCATATCGTGCGAGGCGACACCGTGCAGCGAAGCCGCGCCAAGATACATGTCGCCCTTCTGCGCCGGCAGGAAGCCGAACAGCACCTTCAGCAGCGTCGATTTGCCGGTGCCGTTGGGGCCAAGCACGCAGCGGACCTGACCGCGCAGCACGTCCACCGACATGCCGTTGAGGATGTTGATGCCCGGCTGGTAGCCCGCCACCAGATTGCGCGCGGTCAGTACGGGTGCGGTATCAGACGCCGGCATAGGCCCGTAATACCTCCTGGTCCTCGCGAACCTCGGCAACGGTTCCGTCTGCGATCTTTTCGCCACGTGACATCACCACCATGCGCTGGACCAGACGCTGCAATGCCTCGATGTCGTGATCGACAATGACAAAGGTGCGGCCGTCGGCGTGGAGCGTACGCACCAGCTCGATGATCCGGTCTCGCAGGAATGGGTTCACGCCGGCAAACGGCTCATCGAGGAACAGTATCTCGGGGTCCAGCATCAGCGCGCGGCCGAGTTCCAGAAGCTTCTGCTGGCCGCCAGAAAGATTCTTCGCCTGGAGCGTCTCCAGCGCGGCGAGGCCGAGGAATTCGAGATGCCGCCGCGCGGTGCGTGTAACCGCGACCTTGTGGGAATGCGGACGCGCGAGGCCGGGCACCAGCATGTTCTCGAGCACGGTCATGCGGCTGAACAGTTGCGTGATCTGGAAGGTACGGCCGACACGCCATGCGGCGAATTCACTTGGCGAGTGACCATCGGCGCGCGTGCCGCGGAGAAATATGTGCCCGCCGGCAGGTGCCAGATGGCCCGTTAGCATGTTGATCGCGGTGGTCTTGCCGGAACCGTTGGGGCCGATCAGGCCGACGAGTTCGCCGTGCCGCACAGCAAGATTTAGGCCGCTCACAGCAACAATGCCGCCGAAGCGCTTGGTAAGGTCGCAGGCTTCGATGAGGGGGGACATTGTTGTTGCTATGAGACTCCCCCTCCTCTTGCGGTAGGGGGTTGGGGGGAGGAGGCGGTGCCAGTGCCCAACTGTCCCTTCCCCCCAACCACATCCCGCAGGGGGAGGGGAAGAATTGCGTTGAACTGTTGCCACGCCAGCGCCAGCAGTCCGTTGCGCGCAAAACGCATGGTCAGCAGCAGCAGCGCACCGAAAAGCACAAGTCGCCACTGGCCGTAGCTGCGCAGCGCCTCTACCAGGAACTCCAGACCGAGCGCGCCGATCATCGCTGCGACAATGCTCTCGGCGCCACCGATCACCGCCATCGCGACCACCAGGCCCATCTGATCGACGGAACCGATGTCGGGCGTCAGTATCCCGATGTAGTGGCCGTAGAAACCACCAGCGAGCCCTGCGAAACTCGACGTGATGGCAAAGGCAAGGATGCGGAACCGCACCACCTTCACGCCTGCCGCCGCCGCCGCGTCCTCATTCTCGCGGATCGCACGAAAGAACAGGCCCCAGCGCGACGTCACCAGGAACAGCATGATCGCCAGCGAGGCGACCAGCAGTATCAGTCCCAGGTAATAGTACGGCGCGTCGGTGCGGCCGTGGAACAGCGGCGTCACTTCGAGGCCGCCGGAACCACCCGTCACCTCATTCTCCGACACAATCACGATGCGCAGCACTTCGGAGAACGCGACGGTGAACAGCGCGAGGTAAGGACCGCGCATGCGCAGGCAGACAAAGCCGATGCCGCTGCCCACGATGGCACACATCAACACACCGGCGACCATGCCGAATGGTATCGGCACGCCGAATGTCATCACCAGCAAGCCCGACGTATAGGCGCCGAGTGATACAAAGGCCATGTGGCCGAACGAGAACTGCCCGGCATAGCCGGCGAGGAGCGCCCAGCTTGCGGCCACAATGGCGTAGAACATCGCCAACACGCCGACCGAAAGCCAATAGGCGTTCACCATGAACGGAAACGCCAGTGCGAGCGCTGCCGCCACAAGCACGCAAGCACTACTCCATCGCGACATGCGTGCGTCCGAACAGGCCGGTAGGGCGGATGAGCAGCACCAGCATGAGTATCAACAGGCTGAAAGCCTGTGCGTACGTGAGGCTGCGGCTCGGATCAGGGAACAGCGCGACGAACATCGATTCCGAGACGCCGATCATCAGTCCGGCAAGGATCGAACCAGCGACAGAGCCCATACCGCCGAGGATGACAATGGCGAATGCCTGCGTATCTGGCAGCAGCCCCATCGACGGCGACAGCGAGTAGATCGGCCCCACCAACGCGCCAGCACCGCCCGCCAGTGCGCCACCGAGACCGAAGGCCAGCATGTAGAAGCGCTGGTCGTTGATGCCGACGATGGCAGCCGACTCGCGCGATTGGCTGACGGCGTTCAGGGCCTCGCCCCAGGGTGAGCGGTTCATGAACCACACCAGTCCGATCAGCATCGCGATACCTGCGCCGCCGGCGAACACGCGGTCCCAGGCCATCACCAGGTCGCCGACCACCGCAACACCAGGCCAGAACGACGGCGGCCGCAGCGGGTAAGGACCGTAGATGATCAGCGCCAGCGCGCGCAGAAAGATCGAGATGCCGAAGGTGACCAGAATGCCGTAATCGCCCTTGCGTTCGGTGGTAGGACTGTAGAGCGGCGTCAGCAGAGCGCGTTCGACCAGGATCGACAGCGCGAACGACAGCGTCATCGCCACCAGCACCGCGGGCAGCGGCGGGATCCCGGCGAGAGCAATGGCAAAATATGCGAAATAGCCACCCATCATGTAGACTTCGCCGTGTGCGAAGTTGACGATCTTCAGGATAGAGAAGATCACCGTCAGGCCGGCTGCGATGACCGCGTAGATGATGCCGATGACGAGCCCGTTGAGCGCCTGGATCAGCAGATAGTTGGTCATGAGGTCGGGGAATGCATCAGCTCCCCGGCTTCTTGTACAGGTAAGGCGCTGTGGCGAACTGCTTCGGCCAGACGATCGGCGCGTCAGCCTGACCCTGCTTCACCTCGGAGTATTGCAGCAGGCTCAGCGGTGCCTCGAGGAACTGGTGATAGTGCCACGCTGGTTCCTTACTGGTCGAGAAAGAGTACTTGCCGCGCACGCCGACATAGCTGCTGGTCTCCAGCGCGTGGATGATCGCCTTCGCGTCAGTGCCCCCTGCCCGCTTGATCGCATCGAACAGCAGCCATGCGCCGTCGTAGCTCTCCATCACAGCGCCGGACGGATCGGCGTTGTGCATCGCGCGGTATTTGGCGACGAAGGTCTTGGTCTTGTCATTCCATCCCGCCTTGGGCAGGCCGACGTTTTCGGTGACGAGCCACTGACCAGCTTCGCCGACGTTCTCCCAGAAGGTTGGATCGACCGCCTCACCGCCGGAATTGTAGATCCCGCAATGGGCAGTCGGCGCGAAGCCGAGATCATGCGCCTGCCGAATCATCGGATAGGCTCCTGCCTCGGCGTAGACGCTGAAGAAGAAGTCATACGGCGGCGTCTCGCTCTTGAACCGCAGGATCTGCGCGGTGAAGTCGGTCAGGTTAGGATCGGCATCTACCGCTGTGAACTTGATTCCGGCCTTGGTGAGTTCCTGCTGCACCAGCGTGCGCGCGGCCAGGCCCACGTCATCTTTCTCGGCGATGATTGCCACGTTCTTGAACCCCGCCGCAGCAATCCACTGGCCGATCGTGACGTCAATCAGCGACACTGCCGGTGCATTGCGGAATACTTCGGGATAACCCTTGGCGGTGATCTGATCGGACCATACGTCGCAAGCCATGAACGGGACGCCGTATTTGTGGTAGACTTCCATCTCGGCGAGCGCCACCGGGCTGTGGAACTCGCCGAACACGGCGACCACCTTGTTCTGCTGAACAAGACGCTCCGCCGCAGTGCGACCTTCCGCCGGCATACCGCGCGTGTCGGCGTAGGTGATCTCCACCTGACGGCCGAGTATGCCGCCCTGCGCGTTGATCTCCGTCGCGGCGATCTCCGCGGCGTTCTTCATGTTGGTGCCTTCGGCGTAGCCGCCGGGTGGCGACAACGGACCGACCCAGCCGATCGAGATCGGTTCGGCCGCGCGGGCACGACGGCCGAGCAATGGCAGCGCGGCGGCGGCCCCTGCAAGCACATTGCGTCTGGTGTGCGTGATCAATTTCGTCCTGCTGTCTGACATCCGCGGGCCCCCTTGATTCGCTGGCATCCTCTCAAGAAGGCAAGCCCACGCCAAGCGCCCAACGCGACGCCAGATCATTCAGCGCATCAGAATGCGGTCCTGAAGGTCTGGATCGCCTGTGCATTCTGCGATCCTGCTGCAGAGCTGCTTCACTCGGTTCTTGCCCAAGCGGAAACGGCCAGGACTCGCGCCCCGGCCGCGCCGTTGCGGACTATCCGAGCGTGACCTCGGCCTCGATCACTTCCAGGTCGGCGGTCAGGACCTTGCCCTTGGTTTCCGGCCCCAGGTACACCGCGACGATATACACGATCAGCGAACCGATCGATCCGTACATCATCGGTTTGGCGAAACCCATGCCCTGGTTCACTGCGAAGTAGGTCAGGATCGGCGCGACGGCCGCGCCCCAAACCGCGCCCTGGTGATAGACGAAACCGGCGGCGGTGGCTCGTACCTCGGTCGGGAAGCGTTCCGACAACCAGCCCGGGTTCAGGGCATCCTTGCCGCTGAAGAAGCAGATGAACAGCAGGAAGAACCCGAGGAACAAGGTCGGATCGACCTGCGTGATAAACAGCGGGATGAGGAACAAGGCGATGATCGTAGGGATCATCAGCGCCCAGCGCCGTCCGACGCGTTCCGACACCGCGCCCCAGAAGGCGCACGCGGCGAACGTGAGGATGTTGCCCCAGAACACCGGGACCGCCACCTGAGCCGGTGTCCAGCCCAGTTCCTTTGTCAGATAGGTGCCGAGCATGGCCCAGATCGCGTAGTAGACGCAGAAGTTCGCGGCCATCCATAGGCAAGCAGTAAAGGTGTTGTACAGATATTTTGGCTTGAAGATGGCGAACAGTGGCAGGGTGACCTGCTTTTGCGTCGCGTTCTGGATCTTCTTGTTCTCAGTCCAGACCTCGGGCTCTTTCACGTACATGCGGATCCAGACGCAGGCCAAGGCCGGTAGCACGCCCAGGATCAGCATCCCGCGCCACCCGTAGCCCTTATGCCAAGCTTCCAAAGGTCCATACAAAAAGCCGTAGGCCAGGCCGGACAGTGCGAAGCCCAACCCCCAGGACCCTTGCAGGACCCCGGACATCAACCCGCGAGACCGCGCCGGCCAGGATTCCATCGCCAGCGCGGAGCCGGCTGGCCATTCCGCTCCCATCCCGATGCCCAATATCGCCCGGATCACGAACAGGAAGGTAAAGCTGGGCGAGAAGCCTGCCAGGAAATTGCAGATGGAATACCAAAGAATGGAGATCATCAGAGGAGCCCGGCGCCCCAGCCGATCGGCCAACCAGCCGGACGCTGTCGCTCCGCTCAGGCGCATGACCAGCGTGACTGAGAAGATCGCGGTCACGTCGATCAGCGGAACCCCGAACTCCTGCGCGATCGGCGCCATGATCAGAAGGAACACGGTGAAGTCGAAGGCGTCGAGGGTCCAACCCATCCAGGCGGCGCAAAAGGCGTACCATTGGTCCTTGGTGGGTTCTTTCCACCACGGAACGTTTGCCGCGTTTCCGGCGTATCCAGACATCGATTTGAGCTCCCAGTTTATGGCCTACCTGCGTCGATTGGGCTTGCGTTCGCCCATTCAAAACGCAGCCTATCAACGAACTCAAGCCTGATGCAACAAGCCCCAGCGCGAGGCCGATGTAGGTCTTACCGGTACCGGATGGCCCAAGCGCGATGCAGTTCTGGCGCTTCTCAATCCATTCGCAGCGCCCCAGTTTAATACCCCCGCTCCCAGTCGATCACATTCCGCAGCGGCGCGCCGTCGAGATACGCATGCAGGTTCTCGCAGAACAGATCGATCGCCCCGTGCCGGTTCTCGTCGCTGTGGCCGGACGTGTGCGGCGTGATCAGCACGCGCGGATCGCGCCACAGCGTCTCCGGCGGCAGGTGTTCAAACTCGCCCACATATACATCCAGTACCACACCGCGCAGATGCCCGCGCGCCAGCGCCTCGGCCAGCGCCGCCTCGTCCACGATCTCGCCGCGGGCGACGTTGACCAGCACGACCCCCGGCTTCATCGCTGCAAGCCGCGCCACGTTGATCAGATTGGTGGTCTCCGGCGTCCACTGACAGCAGATCACCACGAAGTCGCTCTCGCCGAGAAACCGGTCGAGATCATCAGTGCCGCCGAGTACCGCGAACCCCGTCGGCAACGGCGCGTCAGGCTCCGGCCGGCGCCGCGTGCCGATGACGCGCATGCCGAGGGCGGCAGCCAGCCGACCGACCTCGCGACCGATCCCGCCGGCGCCGACCACGCACATGGTCTTGCCTTCCAGCAGCAGCGGTCGATAGGCGCGATGGTCGAACTTGCCCGTCGCGCGATCGCTGGTGGCGCGATCGAACTCCTTGGCGAAGTGCAGGATGCCGGCGATCGCGTATTCCGCCATGGCGAGGATGCTGCCGACGCCGCGCGACGTCGTCACCGTCACGTCGCTGCCCCAAAGGTCGCCGATGCGTAGGTTGGACGCACCCGCGGGACGCTGGTGGAACCACTTCAGTCGCGGCGCCCGCGCGTGCAGATCCAGCGGGAACGGAAAGCCGCCGAGGATTACCTCTGCCTCGGCGAGCATCCTGTCGCGCTCGGCGCGAGTGCTCGCCCCGGTGGCGCCCGGTGCGAGGTAGCGCGACCCCGCATAGGCCGACCAGGTGTCGCGGATCTCGCCATCAAACCAGCCGCCGGCGTCGGTGAGGCAGACCGCTGGATCGACGGCCTCGATCCTGGCGCGATCGGCGGAATTAAGGCGTTGGATCGCAAGGATGTTGATGGTGCGCATGAGACTGACACTGGGACCGTCCTCACCAGCAGGCAACCCGCAACTCGAATTCAGCTGCCTTGGCGTGTCAATGCGTTATCGAAAGCTGCGGCTGGAGGCCAATAATTGCATCCTGTCGCGGCCACCCCGCCCAATTGCTCGGCGGCATCGCTGATCGTGTGATACTTCAGTGTCAGCAGGTTCGCCAACAGCTCCTGCTTGTCCAGTTCCTGCTCATCCTGAGCAACATACTGCGCCAGGATGGGCGAGCGACCACAGTCACCTGGTTGGCCTGCGCATGCCACGTGCCCTGGAGACGCTCGAGCATGTGGTCCAGCAACTCGAGCGTGGCGAGTTGGGCGCAATCGAGGCGATCGAGACGTTGCTGGCCGAGGAGGTCACCATTCGTGAGAGCCGCCGGGTCAGGGCGGCGCTGCAGATGGCACGACTGGCCACCATCAAGACGCGAGGCCGTCCCGGTTGCCGCAGTGTTCGCTTCTCACCGCTCGCCGACATCATCGACTCGCTCGCCAAGGCGGCGCCGTCGCCGGCAATCTTTTCTTCCAGCGGGCCAACGCCCGCTACGAGCGAGGCGCGATGATCCTTACCTCCAATCTCGGCTTCGGCGAATGGCCGAGCGTTTTCGGCGACGCGGCGCTTTCAAGATGCCTCCTCCTGGATCGGTTGGTGCGTCGGACCTTCGCACGGAGCTCAATGGCCTGCTCTGGCGTTAGCGTAATCTGCCAAGGCATCGCCTTGGCGAGTTGCTTCCCGGTCAGCCGCCCTCTTCGGAGCCAGTCGAATAAGACCTGTGGGGTGATGCCGACGGCTACCGCGCGCTCGCGAAACGTGCGGCGGAGGCCATGCGTCGTCATGTTTGAGAGGCCCTTGCCTCGGTCACGGCCAGGGCAGCGGCGCCAGAGCCGCCAGGACGCGCGGGGCAGCGGCCGACAGCGGCACACGATTTTTGCCCGCCCTTCACTCGCTCGCCTGGGAGCGTCCACAGGGCCGCCTCGACCGCGCGTCCTCCGGCGCAGCCTGGCGCTGGGGGCGCGCTTCTGTTCCAGCGGGATCCACGCCGTCCTGGTGTGCCTCGATGAGGCTGAGGGTGCCAGAGGTCCGAGGCCACATCATGCACGCGGTCGTGGGCGGCAGGCGGCCTTTGGCCCGACGTTCAGCCATTGTCCGCCGCCGTCACCATACAGACCGGAGTTCTTCAGCCTGAGCACCTGGGCGGCCGATAGCTTGTCGGTTCCTCGCGCCATGTGTCAGCCCAACTCCACATTCCATCACACGAGCCAGGGTTGGAACAACGGGGAGCATGAAGAGATAGTCAGCTGGGATAAATCCTGGCAATTGCTGGGGTTGTCGGTCAGCAGGGAATATTGGGGGACGGCTGGTTGGGGGAGGGATGTCTGCCAGCCATGAGTTTATGCAGGTCTAGCCCGATTCACCGCGTGAGGAATTTTGCCGTACGGCGAAAGCCGCGGCATGCTGATCGATCGGGTCATGGGCATGACCCGGACGCAGATGTTCACGCCGCGTTATTATCGCCGCTTTCCTGGTCCGATCCGGTTCGTTTCGCGCCACGGCGATAGCGTCCGTATCAGGCAGAATTTGCTGGTCGTGCAGACCCTGATCGACCGCAAGACAGAAATCGTGCTGTCGGCGGCGTGCCATGACGTGTTGGTTTCCGACGCTGGGCAGCCGCGTCTGCGGGAAACGAATCGTGGTGTTCGATTCCGAGATGATTCCGAATAGTTTCATCTATCCAGTGTGAAACAATGACGCCGTCATGCGGAGTCAAACTGCACCCGTCGGAAAACGATCAGGCATGAACGATGGTCGGCTTTCCACCCCTGAGCGGCGGGAGGGCAGCTGATGTTTATGTCCGCTTTCGAGAAATGACCTGCCGCGCGTCTGAACGACCAAAGTGGGCGCGATCCATGGTCCAGCGGCGCAACAGCAAGGATGCAGTCGACGCGGCTGGAGCGCCTTCTGTACCGGCTGGGAAGGCCTGAATCTAGTCGATCCGGGGCGCACTATCCCATCGCCGGTCCTGGCGAGAAAGGCTGGCTCGGCCGGTTCAGCAGCGCGAAAATGGAGGCGTTGCGCTCTTCCTGGTTCGATGCCGCCGATTTCGAGCCACAGAAGAGGGTAGCCGAGCAGATCTAGCTCGATGCGTAGGATGATGTTCCGTATTATCCCCTTGGCCAGTGGCTGCAGCCGTCCCAGGTTGTATGCTCGCAGCACACTACAGATGCTCCTTGTCGCAAACTGAGTGAGAGTTGTGATCTGCGCAACGAAAGGAGAAACGACAATGACGACATGCATCACCCGTCGACGCGCCCTCCGTCTCGGTGCTCTCGCCCTACCCCTGGTGCATGTTCGGTCCGGCCATGCGGCCGGAAAGCTGGCTCTAGCGTTCTGGGACCATTGGGTCCCGGGTGGCAACGACGTGATGACTCAGCAGATTAACATCTGGGCGAGGAAGAACCAGGTAGAGGTCACCACCGACTATATGAGCGCCGGCAACAAGCTGGTGATCACAGCCGCCGCCGAGGAGCAGGCGAAGACGGGTCACGATGCGATGGCGATGGCCGTGTGGGAGGTCCAAAACCATGCGCACTCCCTGGAGCCCGTCGATGACGTCGTGCAGCGTCTAATCGCTAGATACGGCCCAACCAACGAGGTGAACGAGTACCTCGCCAAGGTGAACGGTATCTGGATGGCGGTGCCGAGCAACTCGGGTTCGCAGAATCAACCGCCGGTGGCTCGGATAGGCGTGCTGCGAGAAAAAGCTGGGCTCGATCTGTTATCGATGTATCCGGTGAACAACGAATACACGTCAGGCGCCGATGCATGGACATGGGATGCGCATCTGAAGGCGGCCGATGCCTGCCAGAAGGCTGGCATGCCATTCGCGCTCGGGCTGTCGAACGCGGGCGACTGCGTCGATTTCTGCGGCGCATTGTTCGCTTCGTACGGCGCGGAACTGATCGATGCGAAGGGCAAAATTAATGTGCGCTCAGACGAAGTGCGGCAGGTATTGGAATACGGGCAGCAACTGGTGAAGTTCCTGCCGCGCGACGTGCTGAGCTATGACAGCGCCTCCAACAATCGCGCGCTTATTTCCGGACACAGCGCACTGATCTTCAATCCGCCGTCCGCCTGGGCGGTGGCGAAGCGCGACCAGCCGCAGGTGGCACGAGACTGTTGGACGATCTCTGGCCCGCGCGGGCCCAAGGGCCGGTTCGTCGCCTATAACCCATATTTCTGGGCGATCTGGTCATTCAGTCGTAACAAGGCCGCAGCGAAGGACCTGCTGGAATACCTGTGCCAGCGCGAGCAGGTCGAAGAGCGCACCAGAGCGGTTTCCGGCTTCGACATCCCGCCGTTCGACAGCATGCTAGACTTCACGGTGTGGAACGAGGTCGAGCCGCCGCGTGGGACGGTGTATCATTATCCAATTCGTCCGTCGCACCATGCTCGACCGCACGTGGCAGGCGTCCCGGCGAGCCCGGAAATCGCGATGCAAATCTATAGCCGTGGCACCCAGCCGGCGATGCTGGCGCAGCTGTTCAATGGGCAGCCGATCCCGGAGGTAATTTCCTGGGCGGAAGAGGAGCTGAGCGGCTTCGTTCGATAAACAGTCGCTACCCCGCCATCGCTTCCATCGTGCCGCTTGTGTTGAGCGGCCTGGCGGAACGAGCGCCGCCGGCAGCACCCAGCACCAGCCGTTCCGGCCTTTTGCGGCTGATCTAGCCGCCACGGTCTGTGTGCGTCCGTCTCCCCGAAAGGGCCTTATCTTTGCGGCTTTGACAGAGCAGCACGCAGGGGCGCACAACACGCAAAAATCCGGAGGGAGGCCACAATGTCGAATGTGGAGCAGTTTGAAAAAGCGGTGACCGAGGCCGGCGCGGAAGCGATGCGCATTATGCGAGGACCCAAGGGCGCGGAGCGGCTGATCATCCAGACGCCGGGCGGTTTGATCACAAGAGAGGTCCCGTTACGCGGCGATCCAGGCAAAGACATTCCGGCCGCAGCAATCTCGGCCAAGGAAATCGTCGACGGCGCGAAACGCCTTACCGCCGCGCCCGCCAGAAACCTGAGCGTCTCCGCGCTCACCGCAACACAGACCGAAAACCTGATGCCGAGCGCCAGCCGCGCGAAGAGTCGGCCTTGACAACGACGCTCTCGGGACAACGACGCCAGCGCCGCATCAACGTCATCAGCCGCAGCTACTGTAAGGCGCGCAGGAAGCGGAAACGCGCTGGCGCGAGTGACCGTTCTCCCGGCCCCTCATGCAGCGCTTGGCTGCGCGGTTGCCGTGCGGCTTGACACCCGGACAGCCCACCACTCGAATGGGCCAGACACAACGGCGCATAATATTCTTGTCGCGCGTATGGCCGTGCCGAACAGGGAGGAGACGATGGCCGATCCCATCTACAAGATCGTTGAAGTTGTAGGAACATCGGAGCAGAGCATCTCCAAAGCAATCGACAATGCGATCAACAAGGCCTCTGGAACGTTACGAAATCTCGGCTGGTTTGAAGTCGCGCAGATGCGCGGCGCAATCAAGGACGGCAAGGTTCAACGCTATCAGGTCACTCTGAAGGTCGGGTTCGCGCTGGAGTAGTTCTCCGGTCACGATGCCGCCGCGATCCGCGCCACCTTCGGTCAGGAGGAAGAGCTGTCGGCTGCTATTGAGTCGCGCCTGAGTTGCGCCGCCGGTTTCCGGGGATCACTGACAACACGAAGGCGCGGGAATGCGCCCAGAGCATCGCCCGGTGGATGCCGTTGTCAGCTCATCCGTGCCCGGTGCCGCGGCTGCGTCCCCGCAAGGACTACCGGCACAGGCCGACACATGGAGGGTCAATTTTGCACGCCGATGTAGGGTCAAAGTTCGACGCCGATTGAGAGCAAGGACGCCTAGCCCGGCTTCCGAGCTGCTTGGCCAGCTCTGGGTTTCGGCGGCCCGCTGGACCATCGAGCTCGGCGCGCTCAACAAGTTCGTCCACACCTGGGTGTATAAGGATGTCAACGAGTGTGCCCGCGCAAGCGTCGCCTTCGCGCGTTGCTGCGTAAACGCCGGTTCACAACTACTTGACCACTACTCAGGTTGCGGCAGCATGAATTTCGGAACTTATCGAGGGCGACACACTGTCTCGACGTGCCTACGTTGAGCTTAAGGACGGGTTGCCGCGGGCGGCGCGCATTATCAAAATGCCTGTACAGTCGGCTGTGACAAATCTGGGAGGCGCCAAATGACCAACAGCACACAGAGCCTTTTACAGGCCCTGGGCCGCGTACTGATGTGTGCGCTTTTCGTTATCGGCGGCTATAACAAGGCCGTTAACCCCGCCGTCACCGTGGCGATGATGGCTAAGATGGGGACGCCACTCCCGTCCCTTGTTACGATCCTGGCGATAGCCATTGAGCTCGGCGGGGGAGCGCTGCTGCTGATTGGGCTTTTTACCCAGCCGGTAGCCGTGGCGCTTGGCGTTTGGTGTATCGCGACGGCATTGGTAGCGCATACCCACTGGGCCGATCGCAACATGGAGATCCACTTCTGGAAGAACGTCGCGATGGCCGGTGGGTTTGCGTACGTCGCCGCGTTCGGAGCCGGTGCGTTCAGTGCCGACGCGGCTCGATCGCGGAGACGTTTCGCTGTTCGGGTTTGACCGAAGGGCCCCGAGATTGTCATCGCTACGCGTGCTGTTGTGCCGCATGACCGAGCCGCCCTTTATACCCGCGCCTTCCTGATCGCCGCCAGCCCCCGCTGCGGCGTCAGCGGCGTCTCGTTGATCTCCACGCCCAATGGCGCGAGCGCGTCGCGCACCGCGTTGGCAATGGCCGCGGGAGGGGCAACCGCACCCCCTTCGCCCATCCCCTTCATGCCGTATTCGGTCGATGTCGCCGGCGTATGCAGGTGCCCGATCCGGATCCCCGGCAGCTCCTGCGCGCCCGGCACATGGTAATCGAGAAACGTCGCGGCGAGTGGCTGGCCCTGCGCGTCGTAAGGGATCTCTTCGTGGAGGGCCGTGCCGATGCCCTGCACAACCCCGCCACGGATCTGTCCCTCGACGAGCATCGGGTTGACCATCGTTCCGCAATCCTCGGCAACAGCGAAGTCGAGCAGTTCGACCGCGCCTGTCTCCGTGTCGACGGCAACGACAGCGCCGTGTGTGGCGTAAGAATAGACCCCCGTGCTGATGCCCGGCTCATAAGTTGCGGTCGCATCGAGTAGCGGCTCGACGCCAGGCGGCAATTCGTGCATCCGCAGATGCGCGATCTTCGAGATCTCGGCAACGGTCACCGAGCCCTTGGGCCCGTGCACGGCGCCTCCCCCGCACCGCAGGTCAGCAAGATCGCACTGCAACAGATGGGCGCCGATCCGGCATAGCTTGTCATGCAGAATGCGGCTCGCGCGCGCCACCGCTCCTCCTGACATGACCATGCTGCGCGAGGCAAAGGTGCCGAACCCAAAGGCGGTGCCCTCGGTGTCGCCGTGCCGGACCGAGATCCGCGCTGGATCGATGCCCAATTCCTCGCAGGCGATCTGCGACAAAGCCGTCTCCAGCCCCTGACCATGCGACTGGATGCCAACCATCAGCACCATACTGCCATCGGTCAGGATACGCGCCGTGCAACTCTCAAATCCGGGAATGATCGTGGCGCCGCGTGAGGCGAATTCGGCGGCGCCGTGCGCGGTCTGCTCGGTGAAGCTGGCGAAGCCGATGCCCAGGAGGCGCCCATCTGGCTCACCCTGTCGCTGTTTTCACGGATCTGTGGCAGCTTCAGCAGATCGGTGCCACTCGGTCCCTATCGTGGGGTTGGTCGGCCCGGCGCCTGCTTCGCAATCGAGCGGACGATCGACGAGGTTGCGCGCGCGGTTGGCCGTGACCCTGTGACGGTGCGGATCGAGAACATGATCCGGCCCGCACTGGCGCCTTGTTCGTCGCAACCGTATAGGTGCGGGCTCGATAATGCGGGATCGCATAGGGGCCTGGCAGGGAACGCGCCGCCATGTTGGCTTCCTGATAGGGGCCTTGCGGCCACAGACCATAGGCGCCGGCATCAACGGTGATCTCGCAATCGATGCCGAGGACCTTGCCCTGCCGATCGGCGTAGGCCGTCACCCGATAATGATGATCGCGAGTGTGAGCGCTGGTCAGCAGATGTTCGTTGCGCTCCTCAATCCAGCGCACCGGGTGATCGAGCTCAAGCGCCAGCGCCGCGAGTACGATTTCCTCGGGATAGAGCCGGGCCTTTGGTCCAAATCCACCACCCACATCGGGCGCGACGACTCGGATACAACGCTCCTCGAGCCCGAGAATTTCACCGAGCGCGACACGCAGCGTGTGCGGCGTCTGCGTCGAGGCATAAACCACGACCTCATCGAGCCGGTGATCGCGATAGGCGAGAACGCCGCGACACTCCATCGGAGCTCCGGACTGTCGGTTCATCCGGTATTCGCGGCTAACCGTGACGTCCGCGGCCCGCACGGCGGATTCGAGGTCGCCGCCCTCGAGCGTCCGCTCCTGGAACAGGTTGTCGCCGAAGTATTCGTGCACAAGGCTGGGGCTTCCCGTGCGCGCAGCCGTTGCAGCGACCACCGCGTCGAGTGGTTGAAAATGAACAGCGACCGTGGCGGCGAGATCCTCAGCTTCTGCACGCGTTCGCGCGACGCAGGCGGCGATCGCTTCGCCGACATACCGCACTTTGTCAGTCGCAAGCGGGGGCCAAGGCGGCGAGCGCGCGCCAACCGCCTGCGTCACCACCCGGATCGGCTTGATCCGTGGCAAGTCGGCGGCGGTGAAGACCCGGCCTCTAGCGGCGGGTGGCACAGAAATTGAGCGTATAACGGCGTGCGCGTGGGGGCTGCGCAAAAATACGACCTCGTGGGTACCGCGCAGCGGAATGTCAGCGACGAACTGACCGCGGCCGCGCAGGTGCCGGTCGTCCTCCTTGGCGGCACCGACGCCCCGACGCCGTGGCCTTGACCGGACCGCTCAATTGCCATTGTCCCTCCTCGAGCGCCGTCTTTCGGCTAACCGTTCAATCGGACCAATCCCAACTCCCGGGCTCGGCCGCCCGCCAACGAATTGTACCGGAACGCGGCCGTAAGTACCCTGCGCGATCGTACTACCCGTGGGGTCGAGATGCCCAGCCCAGGCCAGAGCCACGATCTGCGCGGTGAAAATATCTCATCCGATCGTCCGCTTACCCTCTCACCGTCCGTTGCGTCAGGTACCCCTAGATCGGAACCGCGCCGCCCATCGTCGTGCGGTGCATCAGCCGCCGTCGCGGCAGGTCGTAATCCTGGACGGCCCGGTGCTGCACCGTGCAATTGTCCCACATCAACAGGTCCCCGGGGCGCCACTGGTGCCGATAGACGAAGGCGGGCTTGACGATATGATCCGCAAGTGCCGCGATCAGCGCCTCAGCTTCCATCCCCTCAATGCCAGTGCAATCGTCACGCATCACGTACAGGCATTTGCGCCCGGTATGGGGATGCATCCGGACGATCGGGTGCCTGACCGGCGGAAAGCGGTCGGTTTCCGCTCGGGCGGGTGGAAAGGCGCGCTTGCGGCCACTGAAATCAAATACCGCGCGTCGCCCGTCGATCCGCTGTTTGATTGGCTGGGGCAAGGCGTCCCATGCCTCGGCGGCGCTGCCGAATTCGGTGTCACCGAGGGCAAGGCCGAACAGGTCGGGGATTTCCAGAGCGTAGAGCATGGTCCCGCGTGGCGGCCGAGCCGTGTAGCACAGGTCGCTATGCCAATTCTCGCCGGCGCGACGGACGCCGATTGGGCGGCCGTGCTCTGTTGCGTTGGAAACCACTACAATCTCTGGGCTGCCGGGCACGCTCCACCGCTCGCCGAAGACGTTGAATTCGATCTCACCAAAGCGGCGGGTGAAGGCAACCTGCTGTGGGGGCGTAATTCGCTGGTCGCGGAAGAAGATGACAGGGTGAGTATGAAAGGCCCGCTCGATCTCGCAGAACGTTGCCTCGTCAAGGGGCCGAGCCAGATCGATGCCACGGATCTCGCCGAGCACGGCATTGGTCGGGATAATCTCAACAGACATGGACGTTCCTTCTGTTGATCACGTCCTGCGATCCGGAAGAGCAACGGACACGACCACGCGAACCTACCGCCCCCCGCTGCGCCACACGCAACGCGTGATCACGCGGCAGCAGCGCAGATCGAGGTGTCCCAGGAAGTGCCTCGCCCTTTTTGCCGGGCATCGGGACTGCGTGGATGAAGATGCCGATTTCGGCGTGCCGCCGGATCGCGAGCAACACCCCATCCTCGCCGGTGGCACCAATAACCATTACGGCGCCACGACAATCAGCCCGGCAGACCTTGGACGATTACTCGTCGAACAGATGTTCCGGCAGTTAGAAACTTGCCTCAAGGACGGGCACGGCACGAGCCTGAACTGAGCGCTTCCTTAAACGTCTAGCAGAGGACGTTCACGAGGTGCTCCCTTCCCCTCGGAGTTTCCTCACTGTGGTGATCACCGGATCAAAGTCACTGCCGGGGAAGTCGAATCCGGCTGGAAAACAACGGAAACCAACGGCTTCGACAAGTGTTTCAAAAGGGACGACGCGGAGAGCTGAGAAACTGACGAGGCCTCTTCCGTACGAATGCAGACTGTTGGAGATGTTATCGGGCACTTTGGCTGTTGTATAATGCTCTTGAACTCAATGAGAATTTCACGGTTCGTGGTTCGGCCTGAAGGCCCGCTCCCCTATAGCCGCTGCCGGAGAGCCACCGACATGATGTCCGGTCTCGGGATACGACCAACTTGGATAGAGCGGAAGGTAGGTGCGAGGCAGCAGTTTCCGGTGCTAACCTTCTATGTCCGGTTCCACCCGTTGCAGTCGTTCGGCACCCGAGCACCTCAGGCGCTCTGCGCGATCGGCGCCTTCCATCGTTCACGCACTGCTGCACGAAGTGGTGCAGGTGCCCATTGATCTGTGTTAGTTGCCGCGGGTAGACAAAATGAACCCGTCCCGATTAGGCATTCGCACAGCCGGCAGTGTCGTCGCGTTCATCACGTCGTTCTCACCAATGATTCCGTTCAGACGCAGGATGTAGGATGTAGGCGCTAACGGCATAGACTTGGTCGTCTGTCAGCGACTTCGGCGCCTGAAGCGGCATCGCGCGCCGGACATAGTCGAACAGCGTCGTCGCATACGGCCAGAAACTTCCCACGGTCTTCACAGGCATGGCCTCGCCCGCCAAGGTCCCCTGACCATCCACCAGTCGATCGAGTGGATTGCCCCCGCCCTTTTCGCCATGGCAGCCTTGGCAGTTCGCAGCAAAGACCGCCCCGCCTTGCGCGCCACCGTGCCACTGCCCGGAGGCAGTCCCACACCATCTGGCCCGATGCTTATGTCCCAGGGGGCAACATCGTCCGGTGCGACGGGACGACCAAGATTGGGGGTCTCCGGCCAAGCGTGAGCCACCGAGCATAGCAGCACTGCGCCGGCCAACAGTCTACGCGTAAGCATGGGTCAATTGTCCGGAAGGAGCCACACGCCAACTGGTGAATCCGTTGTAGTGATAGAAGGTTCGCGCACCGCGCCGCGCGAGCAACTCCTCGCGGCTGGGCTGCACATAGCCGGTGTCGTCGGTCACCCGGCTTTGCAGCATGGTCGGTCCTCCATCCCAGCGCCACGGCAGCCGGAACCGGGTCAGCGCCTTGGGCAGTACTGGTTCCTGCAACGCCGCCGGCGCCCAGCTCTTGCCGCCATCGGCGGAGACATCGACCTTGGCGACCTTGCCATAACCGGACCACGCCAGACCGGAAATCTCGTAAATGCCGGCACCGTCCAGCTTGTAACCGGGCGATGGGCGGGTGATGACCGATTTCGGCTCGATCGCGAAGACGAACTGCAGCGACTTTCCGTCCGGCAGCGTAATCGTACATTTTGAGGTCTCATCCTTGGTCATCAGCGGCGCCGCCACCAGTTTCAACCGGCGCAGCCATTTAACGTTCATGTTGCCCTCGAAGCCCGGGAGCAACAGGCGCATCGGATAGCCGTTGCTGGGCCGGATGCGTTCTCCGTTCTGATACAGCGCAACAACAGCGTCATCCATCGCCTTCGCTAGCGGCACGCTACGGCTCATACTCGCCGCGTCCGCGCCTTCCGCCAGCACCCACTTGGTCGCCGGATCGATCCCAGCCTCATCGAGCAGAACGGCCAGTGGAACGCCCGTCCACTCCGCGCAGGACACCAATCCGTGTAACCCCTGAAGCGGCAATTGGGCGGGCGTCTTCTGATAAAGTGCGCCACCGTTGCCGGCGCATTCGACGAAGGCCACGCGCGATACCATGGGATAGCGGGACAATGACTCGACCGTAAAACTCAAGGCACGCTTCACCATGCCATGGATGACGAGCTGATGAACATCCGGATCGATGTCGGGAATTCCGTCATGCGACCGCTCGAAATGCAAACCACTGGGCGTGATGGTGCCTTCCAGGGCTTGCAGCGGGGTGCGTGCCACACCGGTGCCGGTCGTGCCCGGCGCGGAGGTGATCGATCTCACGATCTTGCTCTCGAACCGTGATGGTTGTCCGTACGGCTGGAACGCCTCGCCAGGCTCCCGCATCCAGGTCTCGACCTTGACCTTGAGCGGGACCGCCTGGGCCGAAGCTGCGTAGCCCCCAGCCGCCGCAACGGCAGCGCCCGCCCGAAATAGCGTTCGTCGGTCGAGTAATCCGTTCCCCGCAACGAGCAGTGCGCCGCCGGTCGCGGATGATCGGTCTCGCTTGGACAAGATCTTCTCCCGCTTTTTTCTGGTCACACGATCCCGCTCGATTGCGAGACTTCTGGACGATGACCGACTCGAGCCACCACAGCAAGCCAATGCGATGCGATCCAATATGGCCCCGTCGCGTCCGAGTTATCGTCCCGAACTTCGAATTTTCTGATGGATCAATGTTCGGTCATTGACGCAATGTCGTACGGGGCCCGTTTTCCACCCTTCGCGGCCAAACGGTCGGCGGAGGTAATGTCCGCATCCTAGATGCGGCGCCGCTTATCAGTGCGACAGCCATGGTGAAGGTTTTCGGATGCCGTCAGGCGTACGAAAACCTTCACCTACCAGGTCATAGAAGAACAACGCCGCCCATCCCGGAAGCGGTCGTCCGCCGAGCTGTCTGTTGGCGGCTCAGCGCCCCAGTCGAACGTTCGGGCCGCGGCCACATCCAATCGACAGCAGAACATAGTGTGCTCTATCTGATCCTCTTCTCCGCGGCCGCGGAGCCGCGCCGCCCGGGTCGTGATCTACATGGCCGATTGGGACCGTCTTTAGCTGCGGTAGCGGATCGCATACACGCAACGGTGTTTACAGGTCCGGCCCGCGAGAGTTACTCATTTTCCCGAACACTGCACTATCGGGGCGTGCCGGGCTCGCACGACCTCGATGTTGATGTTCTAATGGCGCATCCCGCGTCGGCGTGGCGGAACGACTGATCAGCGGCCCAGCTGGGTGATCTGCCGTTCGCCGGACGGTCCGCGTCGACCGTCGTTAGCGCTTGATCCCGGCCAGGCCGTTCTGGATCCCGGCCTTCGCCCAGGGGCCCCACGGCATGGTGAAGAACTTGAACCCCTTCTGGACGAAGAAGTTCGGGTCCATCTCGGGCGGGATGAAATACATCCCGGCGGTGATGCCGCGCTTCGCGGCGGCTGCCGCGATTTTATCGAGCGCTCGCTGATAGGTGTCGCAAGGGTAGTCGAGCGGCACCCCCAGCTCGATCGAAAGGTCGGACGGGCCGATCAGCAGGACGTCGACACCCGGGACCGAGGCGATGGCATCGAGATTCTCCAGCGACTGGTTGGTCTCGATCATCGGCACGATAACGAGCCCGTTGTTCACGGTATCGAGGTAATCGCGGTAATTCTTGAACTCGCCCCACTCGCCGCGTACCCCGGCGTTGCTGCGGGTGCCAAGGGGATAGTAGCGGCAGGCGCGCACCATTGCCTCCGCCTCCGCGCGGGTGTTGACCATCGGCGCAATGATGCCCCGCGCCCCGGCGTCAAGCGCGAAGCAGATCTGATACGCCTCGTTGGCGGCGACGCGCACCAGCGGCGCCGCCTGCTTGCCGCGCATCGCCTGAATCGACGGCTGCAGCTGCTTGATCTCCCAGGGGGAGTGCTGGGTGTCGAACAGCAGGAAGTCGTACCCGGCGTCGGCCAGGATCGACACGTCGACGTTCGGAGCCCCGGCGGTCCCAACAACGGTTCTACCTGACTTGATGGAGTCTTTGATGGCGTTCATCTGGCGTCAATGCCTCCCACAGTAGCTTTAGCGCCCGTGCAACCGACCGACGGTGACGGGCGCGTCGGCGCGGCATTATCGCACATTGGCGAAGCGCAGCCTACGAGTTGTCCCGACCAGGGTCGCCTCGACGATGGGTCAGTGTCAGCCATTCAGCATTGCACATCCGAAGCCGCCAGTCCCCGTTGCCGAGGTTCTGAAAGTCCGGCTTCATGCGGCGAGGACGAAAGTGGGGAACTTTCTACGTCACCAGGACAGTGCAGGAGCGCTAAACTTCTGGAAGAGCCTAGAAGTGTGTAGGACGGTGAGAGTCGGTTTCCACCGAACCTGATGTTTGCTCCCGCTCTTGCCGCCGTGCCGGGCAGCCGTCGACAGGCACGCAACGCGCCGTTGGCGACTTCCTCGGCACGTTGCAGTTCAAATACGACTGACTATCGGGCAGTGGGGCGGTCGTTGATTTGCTTGAGCGGGCTCGGGTCGGGAGAAGCTCCCAACCCGGAGTTCCTGGGAGGGGACAAATGAAGGCGCATATTGTCGGCGGCGGATTCGGGGGCTTGGCGGCGGCGGCGTTACTCATTCAGAACGCTGACATGCCGGTCCGGACATTACGATTTACGAGGCAGACGAGAAGCTTGGCGGCGGGTTCTTTTTGGCTGGCGATGCGAAAAGCGGCTACAACCTGCCTGGCTCGATCTTCGATAGGGAGTTCCGCTGCGCTTTGGATCTGCTCGCAAAGATCCCCACTCAAGCTTATTCCAATATCAATGTTGCAGAGTAATTCCTCACTTTCAATAAAGAACACCCGCTTGTCGACCAAACCCATATCGTCGATCGGAACCTCCGCCGCATGCATGACCCGCGGTATGGGCTGAACCTTAGCGACGGCCTCCGTCTCGCGCAGCTTTCGCTCGCCCGCGAAGCGCGCGTTGGACGGTCAGCGCATTACTGTAAAGACTGGTTTTCCCCAAGGTTCTTCGCAACGGAATTTTGGTTGCTCTGGTCGACGCTGATGGGTTCGCTGCCACAGCACACCATCATCGAGTTCCGGCGATACCTGAACCGCTTCGTCTATTTGTTTCCCGACCTGTCGACCATGGCTAATGTTCTGATATCGCAATCGAACCAGCATGAAGCCTTCGTCGAACCGCTGGGTCGCTTGGCTTGAAAGGAAGCAGGTGAACTTCTTGAAGGGCGCCTTCGTCAGCGACATCGAGTTCACCGAATCACCTGGCCGCATGGCCGTCAATCGACTTAAATACGAACGCGGAGGCGCTTCGATGTCGGTCGACGTCGCCTCGAACGACATCGTGTTCGTGACCACCGGCTCGCAAGCCGCCGATCTCTCGGCTGGAACGATGGGCACGCCACCGGGGCCGCCGCCTAACCCCGGGCGGTCATGGGCGCTGTGGAAGAAGTTGGCCGGGAAGCACAAAGGCTTCGGCAATCCAGATGCATTCTTTGGCGACGACCGGATCGCCAATTCGCGCTGGGTGACGTTCACCGTGACCACGACCGGCACGGAATTCCTCGATGAGATCACCAACTTGACCCACAGCAACCCGGGAAGCGGCGGGCTCCTGACTTTACTGTAAAAGATTCGAACTGGGTGATCTCGCTGTCGATCTTCGAGCAGCCTGAAGTGCTCAGCCAGCCGCCAGGTACATTTGTGCTGGTGGGGCTATGGGCTCCTTCCGGAGAATGAAGGCAACCTCTATCCAAAACCCATGTATCAATGCACAGGCGAGGAGATATTGAGGGAATTGCTGCGACATCTCGGTCTGAAGAAAAGGGGAGTCGAAAACGGAAGAGATCGTACGCACGTCGATCTGCATTCCCTCCAACATGCCCTACGTGAACAACATCTGGCTGCCCCGCAAGCGTGGCGACCGGCCGCCCGTGGTTCCGGAGGGCGTGACCAATCTTGGCCTCATGGGTCAGTACGTCGAGCTTGAACGAGACATCGCGTTCACGTTTGAATACTCCACACGCACGGCCTGGGAAGCGACTATCGCCTGCTCAAGCGCGGTCCCGCCCCTCCGGATGTCTACCAGGGGCAGTACGATTTGAAGGGCGTGTGGGCGGCTACGAAAGTGTTTCTGGGACGACGACCAGGAGGAGAGGCTCGTGCCAAGCCGGGTGCTAGGGCCTGTCCTCATTTGGATCGTGTTTGATGGGATTCCCGAATTGTGGTTTATTGGTGAATTTATCCTGCAGCATCGGCTTGTTGGAGGCCAGATCATGGCGGGTTAAATGAGACTAGATTGAATAGCTGAGCTTGAGTGCTGGCTTAGAGACTTTCCTCAATTGTTTATAGGGCACAAGACCTGGCGGTGATATATATCCACTGTATATTTTGGGACTGATCGGCTGAGCGAGCGCAAGTAAGCCTGGAGCAGGTTGGTTCTGAGCCTGAGAACTTGCAATCTCGTTCAGGCCTCTGTTGCGAGTTACAGCAGGCGGAACTGCTTATCCAAGGTGGACGCTTGTAGAGAGGCGCATGTTTGGTAATCGCGACACGCGTTGCCAAGAAGCCATCCTTCCAAGCTGGTGTGGATCTCTCGCAATACAGCCTCTATGTTGGCAAAGACGCGAATTGCCATACAGCGTTCTCGGTCTGTCACGCAAGTACCGATTGGTGGACCGGCTGTTCCTGCCGCAGGCTGTACGTAGCGATGCCGATCGTATGTCATGCCAATCGTACGGATTCCATACGATTCCCACGCACACCTGGATCGCCCGAGCGAATGGCTGAGTAGCTGCAGTGTGCCGTGCGTTGGCCGATGTCGTCTACGGCTGAGTGCGCCGTATCCTGTACGCGCTCGTGAGCGCGAGTCTGTCAATGAGTCTGTCGCTTTCCGCGGCGATCTATCTGGGTGATAATGGCATCGATCTTCCCGTCGCCGGAGCACGGTCGCCCAGGCAGCGACACATCGCCCGACCGCAGATCGATCTGGCAGAGGATGCTTGCGGGCGCTGTGGCGCTATCGTCGGAGGAGGTTTGTCGGCGCGCTTCTCGTGTGAGGGTTTGCTACGGGTCGAGATCGGTAATGTCGGGCAGTAGGTTGGGTGAGCGCCGCTAGCGAGTTTGCCGTGACGAGGTTTCGTGGGGATATGTAGCTGTGAGTTGCTCGATGGTATTTAAGGAGCGGTTGGCGTGGGGCGCGGCCGTGGGCGGGGTACGGAGTGTCTGGTTAGTCGGGGTACTGGAATCGAGTGCCGTGGGCGTGCAGATATCGGGCATCCTGGAGCATGGCAAAGGGCCTGGAGCGTTGTGGTGTCACAATCGTAGTGGGGGGGTGCATCCGGCGTTTGTTGGTTGCGCTGCGTCAGCGACTGGTGAGGATTGGGGGAGGTGTGCGTTAGCGCGCGCCTTCTGGCTTGGGGTTCCGGTGCGGGGGGATTGAACTAACCCGCTGAGGCGGGAAGCGGTGCGCGGTGGCGGAGTGTTCGAGGCGTTCGGTCTGCCAGGGTTTGGGTGCTTCACCCCAACCCTGGAACGGGAGGCCCCGATGACCGAGATGAGCCCGCTGCGTCGGCGCATGATCGAGGATATGACAGTCCGCAATCCGTCGCCTGCGACCCAACGATCGTATGTGCATGCGGTTGCCAAGTTCGGCCGCTTCTTCGGCCGCTCGCCTGACAAGCTTGGTCTGGAGGACGTCCGGACCTTTCAGGTTCATCTGGTTGCTGGCGGGATATCGTGGCCGGCGCTGAACCAGACGGTCTGCGCGCTTCGTTTTCTGTACGGGGTAACGCTCAGGCAGTCTGATCTGCCGGAGCGGATCCCGTATGCGCGTGAGCCGCAGAAGTTGCCGGTGGTGCTGGGGGCCGATGAAGTTGTGCGCTTCCTCGAAGCGGTGCCGAGCCTGAAGTCTCGTGCCGCGCTGACCACGGCATATGCGGCCGGATTGCGTGCTTCCGAAGCAGCGTGCCTCAAGGTCGCCAATATCGACAGCGGCCGCATGGTGATCCACGTCGAGCAGGGCAAGGGAGGCCGCGACCGCTACGTCATGCTGTCACCGCAACTGCTCGGCATCCTTCGTTCATATTGGCGACTGGCGCGACCCGCGCACTGGCTGTTTCCCGGACGCGATCCCGAGCATCCGATCCACCCTGTCGTGCTGCATGCCGCCTGCCGCTCGGCGTGTGCCGCGTCGGGTCTCGGCAAGCGCGTCACCGTTCACACACTGCGCCACAGCTTCGCCACCCACCTGCTGGAGGGTGGCACCGATATCCGCATCATCCAGGCGCTGCTCGGCCATCGCAACGTAAACACCACGGCGCGCTATGCCCAGGTCGCGACCAGCACCATTCGCGGTACTCCAAGCCCACTCGACCGACTACGCCTCGAGGTAACACCGCCGCCCTGAGACGGGACGATGCGTCCCACGCTGGAGGTGGCGGATATCTTCCGCCGCCACGGCGAAGCGTTCCGTCGCAGCCATGGCGCTCACCTCGGCAGGATCGAGCGACGTGTCATGGCAGCGATCGAGCTGTGCCGAACGCCTGCGCTCGGAGGGCACGTCGAGCAGTGCGGCGACTGCGGGCTGGTTCGCTGCGCCTACAACTCCTGCCGCAACCGACATTGTCCGAAGTGCCAGGGTCTGGCGCGCGCCGAGTGGCTCGAGGCGCGTCAGGCCGAGTTGCTGCCGGTGCCGTACTACCACGTGGTCTTCACCCTACCACCGCCGGTGGCGGAGATCGCGTTCCAGAACAAGCGTGCGGTCTACGCCATCCTGTTCCACGCTGCGGCCGAAGCGATGCGCGACATCGCCGCCGAGCCACGTCACCTCGGTGCAGAGATCGGTGCAGTCGCGGTGCTGCACACTTGGGGGCAGACCCTGCAGCACCACCCGCATCTGCACTGCATTGTCCCAGGCGGTGGCCTTTCGCCGGATCAAACTCGATGGGTGGCGTGCAGACCGGGGTTCTTCCTGCCGGTGCGCGTCCTCTCGCGACGGTTCCGAACATTGTTCCTCGCACGATTGCAGGCGGCGTTCGTGGCCGGCGAGCTGCGTTTCTCCGG